>DASUXC010000093.1:0-22048 GCA_036378095.1 Gemmatimonadaceae bacterium
GCGGGAAGCGAACCGTCGATCACCACTCGTAAGCTGCCACTCGCCCCACGTCCCCTCCGCCCACGCCGCGAGTGGTCTTCTCATGCGTGCGCGAAATGGTACTGGTGATCGGGCCAGCTGCCTCGCAGTTTTCCCGCATTCTTCACGAGGACTCATGGACACGACGGTTCCGCCCCGGGCGGTCGGCACGCCCCGGGGCCTGATGGCACGATGATCGGTCCGATCATCGGCCTTTTCGCCGCGCTGCTCGGCGGGGCGCCAGGGCGGCAGACGCCCCGACCGGTGTACAACGGACGCGAGCACGAGCTGCACGTGGAGCTGCCGCGGCTCGACGGGGCGGTGAAGGTCGATGGCCGCCTCGACGAGCCCGAATGGCGCGAGGCGGCCCTCCTCACCGGGTTCTCCCAGTTCTCGCCGCAGGACGGCATCCCGGCCGACGACTCCACCGAGGTGCTGGTCTGGTACTCGTCCACGGCGATGTACGTCGGCATCCGCGCCTTCGAGCGCCACGGCACGCCGCACGCCACGCTCGCCCAGCGCGACCACGTGCTCGACGTCGATGACAACGTGCAGCTCTACCTCGGCACCTTCGACGATGCGCGCGAGGCGGTGTTCCTGGCGGTCAACCCGCTCGGCGTCCAGGTGGACGGCACGCTCCGCGAGACGTACGACGCGGGAAACGCCGGATGGTCGGGGCAGGCGACGGCGCGGCAGGCACCCGACCTGAGCGAGGACTTCGTCTTCGACTCCAGGGGACGGCTGACGGAGTGGGGGTACGAGGTCGAGCTTCGCATCCCCTTCCGGTCGCTCGCCTTCCAGATGCGAAGCCCGCAGCGCTGGTCGTTCGACGTCGTCCGCCAGGTGCAGCACTCGGGCTTCGAGGACTCGTGGACGCCGGCGCGACGCGGAAGCGCATCGTTCCTCGCGCAGTCGGGGACGCTCGACGGGATCCGCGATGTGCACCGCGGGCTCGTGCTCGATGCCAACCCGGTCGTCACGCAGCGGACGCTCGGCGCTCCGGCGCGCGACGGCGACCCGAGCGCGGGGTGGCGGTACACGGCGGAGCGCCCGGAGGTGGGCGCGAACGTGCGGTGGCGGATGACGAACAACGCCACCATCGACGCGACGGTGAATCCGGACTTCTCGCAGGTGGAGTCGGACGCCGGGCAGGTACCGACCGACCCGCGCGCGCGGCTCTTCTTCCCGGAGAAGCGCCCGTTCTTCCTCGACAACCTCGACGCGTTCGCGACGCCCAACGACCTCGTGTACACGCGGACGATCCAGGAGCCGGTGGCCGCGGTGAAGGTGACGGGACGCTTCCGACGCCTGAGCGTCGCGCTGCTCTCGGCGGTGGACGACCGCGATGTGTCGGCCGAACCGGCGCTCGGCCGTCCGGCCGCCGCGCCGGTGGTGAACCTCCTCCGCGTGCAGCGCGACATCGGCGCGCTCTCGCGCGTCGGCGTCACGTACACGGACCGTGTCGATGGCCGGTCGTCCAACCGGGTCGCGGACGTGGACGGCGTCTTCGCCTTCGGGCAGGTGTACGCCGCGAGACTGCAGCTCGCCGGGAGCCGCACGGTCGACACCGCCGGGGCGGTGACGGCGCCGCTCTGGTCGGCGGGGCTCGACCGCAACGGGGCGCGATTCGGGATGCACTACGAGCTGCGGGCGATGGACCCGGACTTCCAGACGGCGACCGGCTTCATCGCCCGCCCCGGTCTCGCCACCGGCCGGCTCGACCACCGCTTCACCTGGTTCGGCGCGCCCGGCGCCTTCCTCGAGTCGGCGTCCTTCGAGCCATCCGTGCTCGCGAACTGGAAGTACGACCTGTTCGTCCGCGGGCGCGACGCCCTCGAGAAGAAGCTGCACCTCGTCGGGCGCTACCAGCTTCGCGGCGGGTGGACCGGCTCGCTCGCGCTCCTGCTCGAGACCTTCGGCTACGATCCGGACCCCTATCGATCCACCTTCGTCGAGGTGACCGATGGCGCGCGCGTCGACACGGTTCCCTTCCGCGGGCGGCCGCGGCTCCCGAACCGGGACTACGTGGTCTCGCTCGGCACGCCGCAGTGGAAGTGGTTCACCGCGAGCGCGCTCTACCTGTGGGGGCAGGACGACAACTTCGACGAGTGGGCCTCGGCCGACGTCCGCTACGCGACCTTCGATCTGCTGATTCACCCGACCGAGCGGCTGCGGATCGCGCCGAGCGGCACGTACGCCCGGGTCGCGCGCCAGACCACCGGGGAGGTCGTGAAGAAGCAGCGGGTCTATCGCGTGAAGGCGGAGTACCAGATCACCCAGCCCTTGTTCGTGCGGGTGGTGGGAGAGTTCGACGGGCTCGATCGGCTCCCCTTGCGCGACGACTCGCGCACGAACGGGCCGCTCCTCTTCCGCGCGCCGGACGGCACGTTCACCCGCAGCGCGCGCACCGTGCAGCGGAACTTCCGGACCGACGTGCTGCTGGCCTGGCAGCCCGGCCCGGGCACGGTCTTCTTCGCCGGCTACGGCGCGAGCGCCGAGCCGGACGAGGGTGCATCCTGGCGCACGTTCTTCGACCGGCGGTACCGGCAGTCGGAGACCTTCTTCGTCAAGGCGAGCTACCTGCTGCGGCTCTAGCCGCTGGCGTCCCACGACCGGCGCCGCCATCCTTCCGCACGCACGGACGGCCAGCGCCGGTTCGTGGCGCGCTCATCGCGCTCCGCGGAACAGCGACTCGATCGCGTCGCGGAACGTGATCCCCTCGAGGTAGCGCAGCTCCTCGGGGGCGAAGGGGATGGGGGTGATCCCCAGCTCGGTCCAGAGCGCGGAGTCGCCCACCGTGTTGTCCACCTCGAGGAGGTCGAGCAGCGACGTGGTGACGGGGGGATTCGGGAGGACGCGCTGCAGGAGCGCGATCACCGGGCGGAGGAGCCACACCGGGACGCCCACGAGCCACCGGCGGGCGTGCATGGCCAGCAGCACGCGCTCGACCATCTGGCGGAGCGTGAGCGCCGCCGGGCCGCCGAGCGCGTAGACGTGCCCCGTCGTCTCCGGCGTGTCGAGCGACACGCCCACGGCCCGCGCCACGTCCGCCACGGCCACGGGCTGAAAGCGCGCCCGTCCCCCCCCGGGGAGCGGATAGACGAGCGGGGAGAGGCGCACGAGGCGGGCGAGCACGTTCACGAACTCGTCCTCGGGGCCGAAGATCACCGACGGACGGAACACCGTCCACCGGAGCCCGCTCTCCCGTACCAGCTCCTCCGCCACCCCCTTGCTGCGCAGGAACCGGTACGGCGACTCGCCCGACGCGCCGTTCTGCGACATGTGGATGAACCGGGTGGCGCCGGCATCCCGCGCCGCCTCCACCACCGCCGCCGTCCCCTCGGCGTTCACGTCCTCGTAGTGCTCCCCGGCGCGCTCGATGGCGATCGCGGCGAGGTGGACGACCGCGGACGCGCCCCGCATCGCCGCATGCAGCGCGTCCGGATCGCGGATGTCCGCCGCCGTGATGCGCACCGGGATCCCCGTCAGGCGGCGCGCCGCCCGGTCCGGGTTGCGCGCGACGGCGCGGACCGTCCATCCCCGGCGAGCCAGCTCGCGGCACGTGTGCCGGCCCACCAGGCCGGAGGCTCCCGTCACCACCACCGTGCGCGCGGTCGTCTCCCCCGCCGGCATCGGTTCCTCGGCGACCGCCACGGCGGGTGTCTCCGCCGGGGTCTCCGCGGGCGCCTCAGCGGGGATCTCCGCGCCGCCATTCACCGGGTGCTCCGCATCCATTGCTCCCCCTCCTCGTGACCACGGTACGCCTGGTCGTCTTTCTCCTCACCTACGCTCTCATCGCCGTCCAGCAATTTCCGGGGTTGCGCCTCAATCGTCCAGCCGCCTCGCTGCTGGGCGCCGTCGCCATGGTCACCGTCGGGGGGCTCCCGCTGGGGGAGGCGTACGCCGCGATCGACCTGAACGTGATAGTCTTCCTGCTCGGGGTGCTCCTCCTCACGGCGTACCTGGAGCTGGGCGGGTTCTTCGAGTGGGCGGCGACGTGGATCGTGGCGCGCGTGCGATCGCCGCGCGCCCTCCTCGCCGCCATCGTCGCGTCGAGCGGGCTGCTCTCCGCGCTCTTCATCAACGACACGATCTGCCTGGTCTTCACGCCGCTGCTCGTCCCCGCGCTGCGCGCGCTCGGGCTGCGCCCGCTCCCCTTCCTGCTCGCCCTCGCGTTCGCGGCGAACGTGGGGAGCGCGCTCACGATCACCGGGAACCCGCAGAACATGTTGATCGGCGTGTCGAGCGGGATCCACTACGGGGCCTTCGCCGCCGCGCTCGCGCTCCCGACGGTCGGCGGTCTGGCGATCGTGTACGGGGTGATCAGGGTCGCCTTCCGGCGCGATCTCGCGGTCGCGCTCGTGGCCGCGCCGCTCGCCGAGGCGCCGCTCGACCGGCCGCTCGTGCTCAAGGCGCTCGCGCTGTTCGGCGCGGCGCTCGCGGGGTGGCTCGCCGGGCTCTCGCTGCCGCTGGTCGCCATCGCCGCCGGCGCCGTCATGGTCGCCATCGCCGGGCGCGACCCCGACCAGGCGTTCGCGCGCGTGGAGTGGTCGCTCCTCCTCTTCTTCGCCGCGCTCTTCATCGTCGTGCGCGGGGTGCGCGACCTGCCGCTCTTCGTCGACCTCACCACGCGTGCCTCCGGCGCGCTCGTCGGCGCGCCGTGGCACGATGCGACGGTCATCGCCGCGGCGATGACCGCGCTCTCCAACCTGGTGTCGAACGTGCCCGCGGTGATGCTCTGGCGCCCGGTGGTGCCGACGGTGCCGAACGCGGAGCTGGCGTGGCTGGCGATGGCGATGAGCTCCACGTTCGCCGGCAACCTCACGGTGCTCGGCTCGATGGCCAATCTCATCGTGGCCGAGCGCGCGGCGGCGCGCGGGGTCCGCATCGGCTTCCGCGAGGTGCTGCGCGTGGGGGTGCCGGTGACGTTGCTCACGCTGGCGTGGGGGATCGCCTCGCTCGTGCTCGTGCGCGGGTGAGCGCGGCGGGCGCGCCCGTCCGCCGCCCCGGAGATCGGACGTCCCCGTCGTCCGATCCCCGACGGGGGATGGTGACCGCGCCGACTGACGGTACCCGCGCCCGGCGGCATTCTGCGGACCGGACCGTCGGCGCACGCACGGCACGGTGGTGGCGCGGTCCCTGGAGGCATCCGATGTTTCGCTCGCTGCTCGTCCCGCTCGATGGCTCGTCCGCCGCCGAGGCGGCGCTCCACGGCGCGGCGGAGATCGCTCGTCGCTCGCGCGCCACGCTGCATCTCGTCCGCGTGCACCGTCCCGTGCGCCGCGCGGAGATCACGGAGCTCGCCCTCTACAGCGACCGGCTGTTCGCCGACGAGGTGAACTATCTGCGCGGCGTGGCGGCGCGCCTCGAGTCGCGCTGGGGGATCTCCGTGTCCGTCGCCGTGGAGGACGAGCCGGTGGCGCCGGCGATCGCGGCGCGCGCGACGGCCGTCGGCGCGGATCTCATCGTGATGACCACGCACGGGCGCACCGGGTTCCGGCGCGCGTGGATCGGGAGCGTCGCGGACGACGTCGTGCGCCACGCCGCCGTGCCGGTGCTGCTCTCGCGCGTGTCGCCGGAGGAGGGCGCGAGCGAGCCGGCGGAGCAGCTCTTCCGCGACATCCTCGTCCCGCTCGATGGCACCGCCGCTCCGGAGTCGATCGTGCCGGCCGCGCTCGCGCTGGGCGCGCTCGCCGACGCGTGCATCACGCTGCTGCGCGTCGTCGAGCCGGCGATGGTGCCGGCGGGCGCGTCGAGCATGCTCCTCGCCGACGGGGGACCGTCACCCGCGCAGGCGATGGATCTCGATCCCGCGCGGCACGAGAGCGAAGCCGCGCGGCGGTACCTCGACGATGCGGTCACGCGTCTCCTGCCGCGCGATGGCTCCGTGCGGGCGCGATCGGTGGTGGTCGTGCACGAGGACCCCGCCGAGGGCGTGCTCGAGCACCTGCGCGGCTCGAGTCACGATCTCATCGCCATGACCACGCGCGCGCGTCCGTTCTCGCGGATGATCATCGGCGGCATGGCGGACGCGCTCCTGCGCGGGACGCGTCTGCCGATCCTGCTCAGGAAGTCCAGCCACGTGGACGCCGCGTAGCGCGTGATGACGCACGCGCGCGCACGCGTGCGCAGGCGTGCGCACGCGCGAGCGCGATGGACCCGCTCGCCGGGACCTTCGCCGAGCGGCGGGCCAGGGTGCCGCGCGCGCGCTCAGCGGCGCCGCTGCAGGTAGCGGCGCCAGCTCTCCTCGGTTCCCCCCGCGGTGATGCGCCAGATGAGGAGGAACACGCCGAGCGTGAGAAAGAGGTGGACCCATCCCGGCCCCGAGTAGGCGAAGGTCATCACCGCCCAGAAGACGAGCATGGTGATTGCAAGGGGATAGGCCAGCACGAAGAACCAGCGATGGGGAGAGGTGTTTTTCATTGATTGACTCGCTCGCGCGCGAGCGCTAGATTGACTTCCAGCTTGGGACGGAGAGCTCTAATTTTTGAGCCAACAAGTCTCTCGAGTGGGTTCGATAATCTACTGCTGACGTCATGCCCCAGTGCGGGGAAGGCGGTAGGCTTGGTGAGAACCTCATACATTCGACGGGGCTTCAAAAATCCTCTTCGTTCCCACATCACGAGCCCCGCCCACCGGCGGGGCTCGTGTCGCATCACCCCGCCACCTCCACGGGCTGTCGCCCGCGCACCAGCGCCCAGAAGATCCGCGGCGCGGTGGGGCGGCGCCAGAGCCACGACGCCACGAGCAGCGCCGACCAGATGCCGTAGAGCGTCGTGATCTCCCCGCGCCAGTCGGCGACCAGGAACTGCGCGAGCCAGAGCAGGAACAGCAGGAGCGCGTTCCACCAGTCGAACCGCATGCGGGCGAGCAGCAGCACCGCGACCACGCTCTGCATCACCGTGAGCAGGATCTCCTCGCGCTGCGCGCCATCGAACGGCAGCGACGACGGCGTGCCGCGCGACAGCGAGAACACCAGCGGGATCATCGCCGCGAGCACGGTCCACTGGTTGACGTTGCTCGACAGCATGTTCATGAGCGCCATCGGCGCGGTGCGCACCCGGCTCGCCCAGTGGAACGCGGACACCTTCTCCGGGAACTCGCTGAGGAAGGGCGCCACCCACTGCACGAACACGAACTGGCTCACCCCGAGCGCGGTCGCCACCGCGAGCATCGAATTGAGGAAGGGGTGCGCCGTGATGTAGATGAGCACACCGCCGCCGAGGAACAGCCCCGCCGTGGCGAGGACGCGCAGCCGTCCGGGGCGCGTGTACGCCCAGCGCGTCACGGCCGGCGCATCCTCCAGCGACTCCGCGCTCTGAGGGGGGAAGCGCCAGAGGATGGCGAGATAGCCCACGTACATCGCCACGAGCACCACGGCGTCGATGAGCCCGATGGACGCCTTGTACCAGATCCAGACGAAGTACAGCAGCGGCGGGATGGTGGCGAGCACCTCCACCGCGTGCTCGTTCTCCAGCCGGATGGGCTCGAGCGCCTTCCCCTCGCGCCGCCGGAAGAAGGCCGCCACGAAGTAGATCATGGGCCAGCCGAGCCCCACGAGCAGCCGCACGGCGCCGGTGAAGTTGGCGATCGCCAGATGGGAGTGGCAGCCGGGGGGCGGCACCGCCACGAAGCAGCTCGCCGCGTCGTGCCCCGCCTCCCACGCGATCACCGCCTCCACCGCGAACTCGGGCAGGGTCTGCACCCACGCGAGGATGGCGAGGGCGAGCCCCTGCGAGATGAGGAACTGCGCGGCCTCGGCGCCCCACGCCACGAGGAAGGCGCTGAGGAGCATGCTGGGGAACGTCCAGAGCGCCGACCACGCGGTCGACACCATGCTGCTCACGGCCGCGGTCAGGAGCTTGACATTCAATGCGGGCCGACCCCATTTAAGAGAAATGCCCCATCTCCCGGGGCAGTGAACGCAAGTTAGAGGCGCGGCGCGGTCGACTCAAGGCGGAGGCCCGGAACCGACCGTCGGCGCGCCGCGTTCGTTTCGTGGTCATTTTCCGAGCTCCCATGCCACGGGTCACCGTCACTCGACGCCTGCACTTCAACGCGGCCCATCGCCTGCACAATCCCGCACTGTCGGAGGAGGAGAACCAGGCGCTGTTCGGGCTCTGCAACAACCCCAACTGGCATGGCCACAACTACCGCCTGGACGTCTCGGTGGATGGCGAGGTGGATGAGCGCTCGGGATACGTGATCGACCTCAAGTGCCTGCGGGACATCGTCGAGGCGTATCTGCTCGAGCACATGGATCACCGCAACCTGAACGTGGACGTCGCGTTCATGCGGGGGATCAACCCGACGGCGGAGAACATCGTGGTGGCGTGCTGGCGTGTGCTGGAGCCCGTGGTGAAGCCGGGCCGGCTGGCGCGCCTCAGGCTCTGGGAAACGGACAACAACTATGTCGAATACGAAGGACGGTGATGGCGTGCGCCGACCGTCGGCGCCGGTGACGGACCGCGCGGAGCCCGCCGCCGAGCCGCGCCGCGAGCGCGGACGGGTGCGCCCCGAGGCGGTGCCGACCCCGCGCGCCGACTGGGGGCTCGACCTCGACGCCGCGCCGGCCACCGACCCGGAGTTCGAGCGGCTGGTCCGCCGCGAGCTCGAGCTGATCGGCGAGGACCCCGACCGCGAGGGGCTCCTCAAGACGCCCCAGCGCGTCGCCAACTCGCTCACCTGGCTCACCCGCGGCTACGACATGGACGTGGCCGACGTGGTCGGCGACGCGGTGTTCGAGGAGGCGCACCAGAGCATGGTCATGGTGCGCGACATCGAGCTGTACTCGCTGTGCGAGCATCACATGCTCCCCTTCTTCGGCAAGGCGCACATCGCGTACATCCCCGATGGCAAGATCGTCGGGCTGTCCAAGCTCCCCCGCATCGTCGAGGTGTTCGCCCGGCGGCTGCAGGTGCAGGAGCGGCTCACCGAGGAGATCGCCCAGGCGATCCAGGACGTGCTGAACCCGAAGGGCGTCGGCGTGGTGATCGAGGCGTACCACCTGTGCATGATGATGCGGGGCGTGCAGAAGCAGAACTCGCAGACGGTCACGTCGGCCGTGCGCGGGATCTTCCGCAACGATGCCCGCACGCGCGAGGAGTTCCTGTACCTCGCGCACGGTCACGCCTCGCCGATCCGGTGACGGCGCCGGTGACGGCGCCGCTCGCGGGCTGCGCCGCGGTGGTCACCGGCGCGTCGCGCGGCATCGGCCTCGCCACCGCCCGCGCGCTCGCCGGCGCCGGGGCACGCGTGGCGCTGCTCGCGCGGAGTGCCGACGCGCTCGAGCGCGCGGCGGGGGAGATCGGCGGCGGGGCGGTGGCGGTCGCGGAGGATCTCGCGGATCCCGCCGGCGTGCAGCGCGCCATGCGCGCGGTGGCCGAGCGCTTGGGGGACGTCGACATCCTCGTGAACAACGCCGGCATCTTCGTGCCCGAGCCGCTCGAGCGCGTCACGCCGGCGGCGTTCGCCGAGACGCTGCGCGTGAACCTCGCCTCCCCCTTCGCCCTCGTCCACGCCGTGCTCCCCGCCATGCGCGCGCGCGGACGCGGCCACATCGTGACCATCGGCTCCGTCGCCGACCGCGTCGCGTTCCCGGAAAACGGCGCCTACTCGGCGAGCAAGTTCGGGCTCCGCGCGCTGCACGAGGTGATGCGCGCGGAGCTGAAGGGAACCGGCGTGCACGCCACCCTCGTCTCGCCGGGGCCCACCGACACGTCCATCTGGGATCCCATCCACCGCGCGGGGGAAGGACGGTTCCCACCGCGCGAGGCGATGCTCCGCCCCGAGGACGTGGCCGACGCGGTGCTCTTCGCGGTCACCCGTCCCGGGAGAGCGAACGTGGACGAGCTGCGCCTGTCACCCGCCTGACCGCGCCCGATCGCATGTTCATCGAGCTCGTCGGCTCGCTCCGCTGCGTGCGGGCCCACCCCCCGGAATGGCTCGTGGCCGCCGCCGACGTCATGGAGGCGCGCGACATCGTGACCGGGACGCTCGGCTGCCCGACGTGCGGGACGCGCTACCCGATCGAGCGCGGCATCGCCGACTTTCGCGACGGCCACGCCGGTCCCGGCGTTCCCACATCGGCCGGCGACGATCCCGAGCTCGCGGTGCGCACCGCCGCGCTGCTCGGCCTGGATCAGCCCGGCGGCTTCGTGGTGCTCTGCGGCACGTGGGGGGGCGCCGCGCCCGCGCTGGGCGGCCTGGTGGAGCGCATGCACGTGCTCGTGCTCGACGGCCCCGCCGCCCTGGAGAGCGGCGGGGGCGTCTCCCTCGCCCGCTCCGCGGGGGAGATCCCGGTTCGGGCGATGGCGGCGCGCGGCATCGCCCTCGACGCCGCGCACGCCGACGAGCGTGGACTCGCCTCCGCCGCGGCCGCGCTCCGTCCCGGCGGCCGCCTCATCGCCCCGGCGACCGTGCCGCTTCCGGACGGGATGGAGGAGCTGGCGCGGGACGAGTCGATCTGGGTGGCGAAGCGGGTCGCGGGGAGCGGGGAGGTGGTGCGACTCTCCGTCGTGCGAGGGGGTAGGGCGTAGGGAGTCGTGGCACGGCGGACGGCGGGCGTGGCGAGAAGAAGGCGTGGGGAGTGGGGCACGGAGTGTGGACTCCCACACTCCGTGCGCTACCGCCCATGCCTCCTCGCGCCACACCCGCCGTCGGTGCTCCACGCCCCACCCATCTACTCGCTGTAGAGACCGTCGATCAGCGCCGCGTACTTCCGGTCGACGATCCGCCGCCGGACCTTGAGCGTGGGCGTCAGCTCGCCGCTCTCGATCGTGAAGTCGTTCTCCAGCAGCCCCACCTTCTTCGGCGTCTCGAACGAGGCCAGGCCGTGGAGCTTCTGGAGGACCTCCTTGTTCATCTTCGCCTGCACCATCGGCTGGGCGAGGAGCTGCCGGCGGTCGGTGTACAGGAGGTTCTTGAGCTTCGCCCACTTCTCGAGCTGTTCGAAGTTCGGCACCACGAGAACCACCGGGAAGCGCCGCTTGTCGCCGATCATCACCGCCTGGCTCACGTACTTGTTCGTCTTGATCTGGTTCTCGATCGGCTGCGGCGCGATGTTCTTGCCGCCGGCGGTGACGATGATGTCCTTCTTGCGGTCGGTGATGCGCAGGTACCCGCCGTCGAGCTCCCCGATGTCGCCGGTGTGCATCCACCCGTCGGCGTCGATCGCCTCGCGCGTGGCCTCGGGCTTGTTGTAGTAGCCCTTCATCACGTGCGGGCCGCGGGTGAGGATCTCGCCATCCTGGGCGATCTGCACCTCGATCCCGGGGATCGGGCGGCCGACGGTGCCGATGCGGAAGTGCTCCGGCGTGTTCACCGCGATCACGGGGGAGGTCTCGGTGAGGCCGTACCCCTCGAGGATCACGAGCCCGGCGGAGTAGAAGAACTTGTTGATCTCCGGGGCGAGCGGCGCGCCGCCGGACACGAAGTAGCGCAGGCGCCCCCCGACGCGCTCGCGCAGCTTCTCGAAGACGAGCCGCCGGGCGATCGCGTACTGCACGTCGAGCAGCGCGCCCGGCGTGCGCCCGGCGAGCCGCGCCTCGGCCCACCGCTCCCCCACCGCGCGCGCCCAGAAGAAGATGCGCTTCCGCACCGCGCCGCCGGCGAGCGCGTTCTCCAGCACGCGCGCGTAGATCTTCTCGTAGATGCGCGGCACCGACACGACGATCGTGGGGCGCACCTCGGCGAAGTTGGCGAGAATCGTGTCCATCGACTCCACGTAGGCGATCGACACGCCCACCGCGAACATCAGGAAATCGAACATCCGCTCCAGGATGTGCGACAGCGGGAGGAAGCTGAGCGAGGTGTCGGTGGGCTCGAAGGGGATGGCGTTGGTGACCGCGGCCACGTTGGACGCGATGTTCCCGTGCGTGAGCATCGCCCCCTTGGGCTCCCCCGTGGTGCCCGACGTGTAGATGATCGTCGCCAGGTCGTCGGGGCGCACGCGCAGCGCGTCCTCGCGGTAGCGCGCGGCGACCTCCGGCGTCTCGGTGGCCGCGCCCTTCGCCTCGAGCGCGGCGAGGGTGAGGTCCACGTGCTCCGCGGTGTCCGGATCGAGGCCGATCACCCACTGGATCTGCTCCAGCCCGCGGCGGATCGACGCGATGGTGCGTGCGTGCTGGACGGTGGACACGAACACCGCGACGACTCCCGCGTCGCGCAGGATGTACGCCATCTGCTCGGCGGGGAGGGTGGGGTAGAGGGGGACGTCGATGTAACCCGCCGTGAGGCAGGCGTAGTCGGCGATCGCCCACTCCGGGCGATTCTCGGAGAGAATGCTCACCCGCGCGCCCGGGGGGAGGCCGAGCGCGCGGAGCCCGAGCCCCGTGCGCCGCACGCGCTGGAGCAGGGTGCGGTGCGAGATCGGCTGGTACGCGCCCCCCGACTTCACGAGCAGGGCGTCGGGGCGGTCGTGCTGCTCGGCCGCCTCGAAGAAGAGCTGCGTGAGTGTCTCGGGCCGGATGCGCGCTCGCTCACCCGCGAGGTGCTGCGAAACGGCTGTGGCGGCCATCGGCTCCTCCGGCGTGAAAGCTTGCGCCCCTAAATTACTGGATGGTGAGGTGCGTGACGAGTCGGAGATTCTGCCCGGAGACCGGCGTCCCGGGCGGACCCGCCGGCGTCACCACCACGATCACGCTGTCGCTGAACGCCCGCGCCGTGGCGGCGATGCGGAGCGATCGCGAGGCGGTGCCGGTGCCGTCGGTGGTGTCCACCAGCGACGGGCGGCGCGCGTCGTCCACGATCTGCACGGCGAGCGAATCGGTGTTGTCCAGCCCCGCCGGCCAGGCGAACGCGTAGCGCACCGCGAAGTGCGGCACCGGCACCGTGTCGGTCCCGGAGACGTGCAGGAGCCGGACCCGCATCGTGCGCACCGTGTCCCGTCCGGTGAACGTGAACCGGAGCGAATCGGGGAGCGTGTCGAGCTGGAGGAGGGTCGTCGGGGTGTCGACGACGGCGATCGTGTCGGGGATGGACTGGAGCCCGGTGATCACCGCGATGACCATCGCGCTTCCCGTGTCGCGCCCGGTGACGATGCCGGTGGCCTGGTCCACGGCGATCGTTCCCGTGGTATCGAGCACGAGGAACTGCACCGGCGCATCGGGAATCGTGTCGTTGTGCGCGTTGAACACGACCGCCTGGAGGCGCGCCGTGTCCCCGGCCTCGTTTCGCATCACGTCGCCGCGGAGCACCGACGGCATGGCGGGGGGGCGAAGCTCGATCGCCACGGGCGCGCTCGCGTCCGTGCTCACCTTGGTGCAGGCGAGCAGGGCCGCGAACGCGGAGGCGAGCGCGAGGAGGCGACGTTCCGGACGCATCACTCGAACCGCTGCGTGAGCACGGTGGCGAGGTTGATGTACGCCTGCGCCGCGGGATCCGCCGGCGTGCGCAGCACCACCGGCTGTCCGGCGGCGAACGCCTCGGAGGCCGCGCCCGAGCGGGGGACGACGATGTCGAACACCATGTTCCGGGGGAGGTGCTGCCGCACGTAGTCCGACACGCGGCAGCACGCCTCGCTCGCCGGGTCGAACATCGTGAGCACCAGGCCGTCGAGCGTGAGCTCCTCGTTCACCGCCACCACGTCCTGGATGCCGCGCAGGATCTGCGGCGTGGTCTGCAGCGCGAGCGGCTCGCACTGCATCGGCACGATCACGTGCTGGCTCGCCTCGAGCACGCGCTGCACCACGGGGCCGAGCCCCGGGGGCGTGTCGACGATCGTCACGTGGGTGCGCTCGCGCGCGAGCATCAGCATCTCCTTGAGCAGGTCGCTCTCCTCGATGGCGTGCTGATACCCCGCGTGGCTCGTGAGGGTGCTCACCGTGCCGGCGAGCACCACCCTGAGCCAGGGGAGCGCCGTCGGGAGAATGACCTCGCGGAGCCCCTTCTCTCCGGTGAGGAAGTCGGAGATGCCGTACGGCGAGTGCCCGCGGCGCAGCCCCACGCCGTACCGTACGGCACCCTGCGGGTCGACATCCACGAGCAGCGTCTTGAGCCCGCGGCGGGCGAACGCGGCGGCCAGATTGACCGCGGTCGTGGTCTTCCCGACTCCACCCTTCTGGCTGACGACGGCGAGAACGTTGCCCACCCGTCACTCCGGCTCGGGGACGGTGTCGACCCCGTTGCCATCCTGGAGCTGGTCCAACGTCTGCCGCGCGTGTCGCACCCAGCGCTCCGCCTCCACGCTGCGCGGCGGATTGGCGAGGAACGCGTCGAGGTGCCGGACGGCGCCCTCGGCGTCGCCACGCTTGAGCAGCAGGAAGGCGAGCCCGTAGTGGGCGCCGGAGAGCTGCGGGTCGATCTCGAGCGCTCGGCGGTAGCAGCGGACGGCATCGTCCATGCGCCCGGTCTTGGAGTACGCGATCGCCATGTTCTGCAGGATGCGCTGATCGTTCGGTTGATCGCGTAGCGCGAGTCGGTAGGACGTGAGCGCGGCATCGAAGTCACCCTGACGCTCGAGCGCCAGCGCCTCGCTCAGATAGTCCAGTCGCTGCGGCTTGGGCGGGTTCGCTGACTTGCCACCCGTCAGGCGGCTCCACCAGGACATGCGATAGCGGCTCGGGTCGTTGACTCAGGGGGATGACGGCACCGGCCGCGCTTGCACGATGCGCGCCGGGGCCGCCACCGGGCAAAGTTACCGTCCGCACTCTGGCGCGGCAACCGCGCTGTCGCGCGATCGGACCGCGGGATACCTTACGCCGGTCGAGGGTGCGCACTCAGGGTGAAGGGGGGACGCGTGGTACCACGCCGTAAGCCGATCGATCGAACGCGAGGGGTGTTCGTGGTGGACTGGCCGCTCTTCGGCGAGCTCTCGCGGGCGCTCGCGCTCAAGGTGGCGCGGTCCTACGATCCCGAGGTGGTCGTGGGGATCGCCACCGCCGGCGTCATCCCCGGCGCGGTGGTCGCCGCCATCCTCGGCCGCGAGTTTCACTCCATCGTGGTGAGCCGCCGCTACCGCGCCGACCATGTGCGCGAGACGCCGGCGATCCTGGGCGCCGCTCCCACCGAAGTGCGCGGCCGCCGCGTGCTGCTCGTGGACGAGACGTGCGACACGGGCGAGACGATGCGTCTGGCCGTCGCCGCGATCGTGAACGCCGGAGCCGCGGACGTGCGCACCGCGGTCGGCTTCCGCACCGGCCCGTACGAGCCGGACTTCTCCGCCCTCGACACGGAGAGCACGATCGTCCTCCCGTGGGACGAGGAGCTGCTGGGGGCGGGCGAGGAGGGGCCACGCGCCAGGGGTTAGGGGCCAGGGGGTAGGAGGTGACCGCGAGGGGGGCTGCGCAGTCGCGCCGCCCCCCTCGCACAATGGTGCGGGGCGTGCGTCCATGGGCGCACGCCCCGCGGTCCACCCCTGGCCCCCAGCCCCCGACCCCCAGCCCCTAAACGACCCCCCGCACCGCCTCCTCGTACCCCTCCCCCCGCTCCATGCGCTCGTAGACGTACCGCATGACCTCGCCGTTGCCGAGCAGAAAGCGGCAGCGCGAGGAGCCGCTGGAGCGGCACTCCACCTCGAGCACGGCGAGGGGCACGTCCGACATGCGGCCGAAGAAGTCGGCGAACATCCCGGTCGTGAAGTGGCAGGCGGGGTGGTCGAGCTGCTCCGCGGGGTCCGCCTCCCCCCAGTCCTCCGTGTCCACCGTCGCCACCGCGTCGTGCAGGTCGCCCACGCGGATCGTTCCCCAGCCGGCGTCGCGGAAGTACTCGGAGGCGAGGTGCTGGAAGGTCGTCACCTCCAGATCCTCCGGCTCCCCGCTCCCGCGCTCGCGCAGCCAGTCGCGGAAGCCCTCGAACACGGCGCTCCCTCCAGCGTACCCCGCCTCCTGCAGGTACGAGGCGGCCGCCGGCCCGGTGTCGCGCAGGAGCGCCGCCCTGAGCGTGGCCAGCGCGGCGCGGCCGAGGGCGAGCATGTCGTGTTCGGCGAGGTCGATGGAAGGTGCCATGAGCGGTATCTAGGGTTCGCGTCCGACCAGGCGCAAGAGCTCGCCCTCATCGATCGTCTCGATGCCGAGCGCGCGCGCCTTCTCCAGCTTGCTCCCGGCGTCCTCCCCCACCAGCACGAAGCTGGTGGACTTGGACACCGAGCTCGTCACGTGGCCGCCGTGGGCCTCGATCAGCTCCGTCGCCTCCTTGCGGGAGAGGCGCGGGAGCGTCCCTGTGATGACGACCGTCTTCCCCGCCAGGCCACTCCCCGCCGAGCGCGCCCGGGGCTCCGTGAAGTTGACCCCCGCCTTCCGCAGCTTCTCCACCAGCCGCTTCGTGGTGGCGTTCGCGAAATAGCTCACGACGCTGCGCGCGATGATCTCGCCGATCCCGCGCACGGCGAGGATCTCCTCCTCCGTGGCCGCGGCGAGCGCGTCGAGCGTGCCGAAGTGGCGCGCGAGGAGCTGCGCCGCCCCCTCGCCCACGTGCCGGATGCCGAGGCCGTTCAGGAGCCGTGAGAGCGGCTGCGTCTTCGCCGCCTCGATCGCCTTCACCAGGTTCTCCGCGCTCTTCTCGGCGAACCGGTCGAGCGGCACGAGCTGTTCCACCCGGAGGGAGAAGATGTCCGCCACGTCCCGGATCAATCCGGCGTCGAGGAGCTGCTGGATGCGGGCGTACGAGAGACCGCGGATGTCGAGCGCCCCGCGCGACGCGAAGTGCACGAGCCCCTCGAGCTGCCGCCCGGGGCAGGCGACGTTCGGGCAGTAGATGGCCACCTCCCCCTCGTCGCGCTCCACCGGGGTTCCGCACACCGGGCATCGTTCCGGGATCGGCGTCTCCGGGGGGGGCGGCACGGGGCGCTGGTCGGGCTCGGGGCCGATCACCTGGGGGATCACCTCCCCGGCGCGCTTCACCTGCACGAAGTCCCCCACCCGCAGGTCCTTCTGCCGGATGAGGTCGAAGTTGTGCAGGGTGGCGAGCTTCACGATCGTGCCGCCGATCTCCACCGGCTCCAGCACGGCGAAGGGATTGAGCGCGCCGGTGCGTCCGACGTTGACCTCGATCGCCTTGAGCCGGGTGGTGGCGATGTCCGGGGCGAACTTGCGGGCGATCGCCCACCGCGGCTCGCGGTCGCCGATCACTCCCAGCTCATCCTGGAGGCGGAGCGAGTTCACCTTCACCACCACGCCATCGATCCCGAAGTTCAGATCGGCCCTGAGCCGCTGCTCCACCTCGCGCACGAACTCGGTCACGTGCTCGAGCGAGCGGCAGCGCTGCCGGTGCGGCTCGATCGGGATCCCCCAGCGCTGCAGCGTCTCGAGCAGCTCCCACTGCGTGCGGAAGGGGAGCTCCACGTCCGGGGGAGCCGCCACGGCGAAGCCGAAGAAGCGGAGGGGGCGCTTGGCGGTGATAGAGGGATCGAGCTGGCGCAGCGAGCCGGCGGCGGCGTTCCGCGGGTTGGCGAACACCTTCTCTCCCGCCGCGATCTGCTGCTCGTTCAGCCGCTCGAAGCGGTCGAACGGGAGGTAGCACTCGCCGCGGATCTCGATCAGGCGGGGAGGGTGGGGATCGTCGAGCCGGAGCGGGATGTCGCGCACCGTGCGGAGGTTCGGTGTGACGACCTCTCCGATCTCCCCGTTCCCGCGCGTGACGCCGGCGACGAGCACCCCGTTCTGGTAGGTGAGGCTCACGGCGGCCCCGTCGATCTTGAGCTCCGTCGTGTACTCGCGCCCCGGGTCCGGTCCCACGATCCGGTCGATGCGCCCCTCCCACTCCCGCAGCTCGTCGTCGTCGAAGGCGTTGGCGAGGGAGAGCATCCGCACCAGGTGCCGGTGCTTCTCGAACTGCGTCTGCGGCGGCGCGCCGACGCGCTGCGTCGGGGAGTCGTGGGTGCGCAGCTCGGGGTGGGCGCGCTCCAGCTCCTGGAGCTCGCGGAACTTGCGGTCGTACTCGAGGTCGGAGATCTCCGGTCGGTCGAGGACGTAGTACTGGTAGATCGCGCGCTCGAGCTCCTCGCGCAGCGCCCCGGCCCTGGCCGCGAGTTCGGAGTGGGAGTCTGGCATGGGGAGAAACTACCGCGGGGAAGGGGGTGAGCAAAGCCGCGGCTCGCGATGTACGGGGCGCGGGGCGCGTAGGAGTAGAGACTGAGCGACGAGGGGCCGGCAGCGGCCGGCCCCTCGTCGCATTCCATACTCACGCGCCCCGCGCCCCGCACCCCGCGCCCCGCGCTACCCCCGCGCCTCCTCGTTCAGCACCTCCAGCGCCACCGACACCAGCCGCTCCAGCTCCTCGTCGGCCGGGGGCGGGAGGAGCGTCTCCGCCCACATGTGGTCCTCGGCGTTCGTGTAGCGGTCCAGCAGGCGGCGGACGAAGGCGATCAGGGCGATCCGCTGCATCTCGCTCCGCCGCTGCGCCACCTGCGCCTCCTTCTGTCCCTTGAGCAGCGCCTCGAAGCGGTGCGCGTTGCGCAGCGCGTTCGCCGTGAGCGAGGCGATCACCTGGCAGAACCGGACGTCCCGATCGGAGAAGGGCGCGCCCTCGCGCTCGGTGCGCAGGAAGATCGCGCCGATCACGGTGCCGCGCCACCGAATCGGCACCACGACGATCGACCGCACGTTCTCGAGGGCGCGCAGCAGCTCGACGTTCTGGAACATCGGGTCGGCGCTGGCGTCGGGGATGAACACCGTCTCGCCGCTCCGGAAGGCGCGCTGGAGCTCCGGGTAGCGGTCGAGGTCCACGACCAGGTTGCTGATCGCCGGGTCCTCGTACGAGGCGATGAGGCGCACGTCGCGCTGGTTGCCGAGGAGGTAGATGGAGCAGCGGTCGAGCCCGAACGTCTCACCCAGCTTGCGGGCGATCGTCTGGAGAATGTCGACGAAGTTCAGCGACGCCGAGATCGCGGTCAGGATGTCGACCACCGCCACGAGGTGGTCGCGCTCCCGCTCGAGCTCCGCGACGCGCGCGCGGAGTCGCGCGCTCTCGTCACCCGGGTCGGGCGACTCCGGGGTCGCTGGCCGCTCCAGTTCCGTGCTCGTCATCCAGGTCCTTGGGGTGCGCGTTGAATTCCGCGCTGTCGAAGCGAACGACCCGGTTCCGACCGAGCGCCTTCGCCACGTACAGCGCGTCATCCGCCGCCTTCACCAGCTCGTCCCGATGGCGGATGCGCGGATGTGGCCACGCGGCCACTCCGCAGCTCAGGGTCCGGCGCAACGAGCCCCCATCGAAGGTGAACTCGTGCGCCTCTACTTCCTGACGCGCCCGCTCGGCGAAGGTCACCGCGGCATCGAGCACGGTGCCGGGGAGAATGGCCATGAACTCCTCGCCGCCGTATCGGCCGATCCGGTCGATCTCGCGCACCGACTCCCGCAGCAGGCCGGCGAGCTGCCGCAGCACCTCGTCCCCCGCCTGGTGGCCGTGGGTGTCGTTCACACTCTTGAAGTGGTCGAGGTCGAACATCACCACCGCCAGCGGCTCGTGCAGGCGCTGCGAGTGGTCGAACATCTCCCGCAGCCGCTCCTCCAGGTGCCGGCGATTGAACAGGCCGGTGAGGACGTCGGTGACGGCCATCCGGCGCAGCTCGGCGTTGGCCGATGCCAGGTCGCGCTCCCGCTTCTGCACCTCGTCCTGGAGCGCCTTGATCCGGAGCATCGAGCGCACACGGGCCTCGAGCTCGGCGAAGTTGATCGGCTTCGTGATGTAGTCGTCCGCCCCGGCGCCGAGCCCCTCGACCTTCTGCTCCACCGAGTCGAGGGCGGTCTGCATGATGATGGGGATGAACGGGAGGTTCTTGTCGGCCTTGATGCGGCGCGCGACCTCGTTCCCATCCAGCCGCGGCATCATGACGTCGAGCAGGATGAGATCGGGCGGCGACTGCGACACGCGCTCCAGCGCTTCCTCGCCATCCAGGGCGCACTCCGTGCGGTATCCGATCGCCTCCAGGCGGGCGCGGATCACCTCGACGTTGTCGAAATGATCGTCGACGATGAGCACCCGTGGGGGCAGTGCTACCTCACCGGCCATCTCCCCGTCCGATGAACTTCTCCACTTCGCTCACCACCGCCTTCGGCTCGCAGGGCTTGGCGAGGTAACTGTCGCAACCGACTTCCATGGCCTTCTCGCGATCGGAGGCCAGCGCATGCGCGGTGAGGGCGATGATGGGGATCCGGCGCGTGTCCGGGTCCCGCTTCAGCACCTGGGTCGCCTCCCAGCCGTCGATGACCGGGATCGAGATGTCCATGAGGATCAAGTCGGGCTTCTCGGCACGTGCCTTGGCGATCCCTTCCTCACCGTTCAGCGCCTCCATCACCCGGTAGCCGAAGTGCTGGAGGATGGTGGAATAAACGATGCGGTTGTCCTCGTTGTCCTCGACGAGCAGTACGGTCTTACCCATGGTGCTCATGCATGTCCTCACGATGGTGGGACTCACCCTCCCGGAGGCCATCCGCCACGAAAGGGAGAGCGAGTACGACGCGATGGCGGCTCGCCGACCGCCGTGTGCGATGCGTCGTGACTCAGCGCGAGACCAACTGGCACGCACTGCGCCCAAACCGGTCATCGGCCCGGAGGGGTTGGCGGAGGCAGGAGCAGCAAGTTTCTTACCAGAGACCGGCGCCGTGGAATCACCCGCAAGAGGAGCGATGAATCATGCCCCAACCGACGGATTACACCCGCGCTCGCGCATTCGGCACGCAGCAGCGCACCTTCGGCTCGCATCCCCACGACGAGGAGGATGGCGCCGACCTGGCGGAGCCAGAAGACACGCACGGCCAGAGCTATGACGAGGCGCCGGACTGGGCCAAAATTGGCTCATTCGGGGCCGGTCTCGCAATTGGCATTCTCTTCGGTGCCGGCGTCGCCCTCCTGCTCGCTCCGCAGAGCGGCGAGGACACGCGCGAGCTGCTCGGCCGGCGCGCCCGGCGAATGAGCCATCGCGCCGCCGACCGGTGGGACGACCTCCGCGACGAGCTCCGTCTGGCCGCCCGACGGGGGGGACGCCGGGTGCGACGGCGGCTGGAGGTGCGCTAGGGGGCCGGGGGCGAGGGGCCAGGGGTTGAGGGCCAGGGAAGGACTGCGACAGGCAGCGCGTTGCGCTGCCCTGTCGCACAATGGTGCGGGGGGAGTGCCCATGGGCGCTCCCCCCGCGGTCCACCCCAGACCCCCCCGCCCCCGGCGCCCGGCCCCCGGCCCCTATCGCGGCCCCAGCTTCGCCAGCTCCCGCTCCGCCTCCTGCTTGTAGAAGCGGTCGTTGTACTCCGTCGCGTGGCCGTTGATCACGGTCTCGAACTCGGCGCGCGCCCGCTCGCGGTCGCCGTCGTGGTCGCGGTCCCGGTAGATCTCGGCCAGGTCGAGGTGGTGCACGAGACGGCCGGGATCCTGCGCCACCGAGCGCTCCATGTACGACACCGCCTTGTTCCAGCTCGCCTCCCCGAACACATCGCCGCCGAGAAAGTTCTTGGCCATGAATCGTGAGAAACCACTCAGGCGCATGATCTCCGCGTTCCACCGCCCCAGTACGTGGAGCGCGCCCGGGTGCAGCGAGTCGTACTTCAGCGCCTCGAGCGCCTCCGCGCGCACCTGCTTCGCGTAGCGCACCCGCCCCTTCTTGCCGAGCGACAGCGCCACGCGCCCGAGCGCGCGCGCGAGGCTGAAGTGTCCCTCGGCGTCGTTCGGGTTCACGGCCACCGCGCGCTTGGCGTACCGCTCGCCATCGGCGTAGTATGTCTTCTGCTTCGCCTCGTCCCGCTCGAACTCCCCGAGGTCCACCGATTCGCGTGCGGCGCGCCAGAGCGCGGCGTAGTCGTTCGAGTCCGCGGCGATCGCTTCCTGGTAATGCACGAGCGCTTCGACGGGCTTCATCTGCCGGTGGGCCTCGTCGCCAGCGGCGACGTGGTCGGCGGGGGATTGCGCGGTGGCAGCTCGCGCGCCGAAGAGGAGAGCGGCCCCCAAAACGAGGTAGCGCGCGTTCATGGAATCTCCGACATTCTGGTTGGGTTCGAGAGAAGGCGCAGCGATGTCGCCTCCGTCGGACGGCGGGCTTCCAACGCCGACCAAGGTAGGATCACCCCACAGACGGGTCAATGCTGGCGTACCGGCTGATCGAGCGGAA
>DASUXC010000094.1:0-18203 GCA_036378095.1 Gemmatimonadaceae bacterium
GTCTTTGCACTCACGGGCCGGCCACCTTTCGGTGAAGGCGAGCCGCGCGAGATCCTTGCCCGACAGATCGCCGGCACTCCGGACCTGGAAGGCATCCCCGCCTCGATTGCCGAGTGGGCGCGCCGTGGCCTCGCCGCCGACCCAAAGGACCGCTGGTGGGACGCGGCCGAGATGCGTACGGCATGGCTCGGCGCAGTGGAGGAAGCGATGCGCGAGCGCGACGACGAAGACCTCCCCCAGTGGGCGCGCGCGATGAACTGGTGGCAGGAGTTGCTGGGGAGGAGGTGAGAGGAAGGACAGCAGAAAGCAGACAGCAGAAAGCAGTGAAAACCCGCGGGGGGGAGAACTCACCCCTGGAGGTTCTCACTGCTTTCTGCTGTCTGCTTTCTGCTCTCTCTCTTCTCTCCGATTCCCAGGTGCTCCCTCGCCTCCTCGATAGCTTCGTCGAGAGTGCGGGCGGCGTCCTCTTCACCGATCTCGGCGAGGAGACCGGAGTTGGTGAGGACCACCATGGGTTGAGCATGCAGGTCGGCGAGAAGGACGCGCACGTTGTCCTTGCGGCTCCGGTGCACGATCTCCGTAAGAGCGCGCAGACCCGATGAGTCGATCGCCGAGACATTCTTAAGGCGGATAATGAGTACCTGTGGACGGGCGGCCACGCGGCCGACGGCCTCACGGAATCGCTCGGCGGCGCCGAAGAAGAAGGGGCCGTTGATGTCGTAGACCTGTACGCCAGACGGGAGAGTACGGCGGATCGCGGCAGCCGGGTCGGAGTCGTACGTGTCGCTGGCGTCGTGGATCTCGCGAGTGAAGGCGGTCACGTTGGTAACCTCCGCCATGCGACGCATGAAGAGGAACGAGGCGAGCACCATACCGACTCCGATCGCCACGGTCAGGTCGACGACTACCGTGAGCACGAACGTCGCGAGGAGCACCGCGATGTCACTCTTGGGCGCGCGGAACTCGGCCACGAATACGCGCCACTCGCTCATGTGGTAGGCCACGACCACGAGGATCGCGGCCAGCGTGGCCATGGGGATGAGCGCGGCCCACTGGCCGACGAACAGCGTCACCGCGAGAAGCGTGAGCGCGTGCGTCATCCCCGCGATCGGGGTCCGGCCGCCGTTCTTGACGTTCGTCGCCGTGCGCGCGATCGCCCCCGTGGCGGGGATCCCGCCGAACAGCGGCGACGCGATGTTCGCCACGCCCTGCGCCACGAGCTCCATGTTCGACCGGTGCCGTCCCCCGATCATCCCGTCGGAGACCACCGCCGAGAGAAGCGACTCGATCGCCGCGAGCATCGCGATCGTGAACGCCGGCGCCACGAGCCCCTGCACCTGGGCGAGCGTGAGGTGCGGCACCACCGGGTGCGGGACCGACGCGCTCAACCCGCCGAACCGCGAGCCGATCGTCTCCACCGGGAGGTGCAGCACCGTCGCCGCCGCCGTGGTGACGAGGAGCGCGACGAACGGACCCGGAATCCGCCGGTTCACGCGCGGCCAGAGGACGATGATCGCCAGCGTGGCCGCGGCCACGCCCACGGCGGCCGGCGTGAACGACGCGGTGTGCGCGAGAAAGGCGCCCCACTTCTCGAGGAAGGGCGCGGGGACGGCGCCCATGCGCAGCCCGAGGAAATCCTTCACCTGGCTCGAGAAGATGATCACCGCGATCCCGCTCGTGAACCCGGTGATCACCGGGTGCGGGATGAACTTGATCACGCTTCCGAGCTTCGCCACGCCCATGATGACGAGCAGCACGCCGGCCATGAGCGTGGCCACCATGAGCCCGTCCACGCCGTACTTCTGCACGATGCCGTACACGATGACGACGAACGCCCCCGTGGGGCCGCCGATCTGCACGCGCGAGCCGCCGAGCGCGCTGATGAGAAAGCCGGCGACGATGGCGGTCCAGAGACCGCGGCCCGGTGTGACGCCGCTCGCGATGGCGAAGGCGATGGCGAGCGGGATGGCGACGATGCCGACGATGACACCCGCGACGAGATCGTCCGCCAGCTGATGCCGGTCGTACGTGCGCAGGGTGGTGACGAGTTTCGGGACCAGCACGGAGAGCGATCCTGGAGGATTTCGGAGGGACGTGCGCCGCCCCGCGAGGGCACGACCCTCACGAGACCGACACCGCCGGACGAGTGATGTCGTCTGGCGGCGTCATCCGTAAGTATCGTGCGCCCGGATCGCCCGGGCAGTCAGGGAATCACCGCGCCGGCCGCGGGGAATGCCCTTCGCCGCTCTTGACGGAAACGGTGCACACCCCTACGGTGGACGCAGTGGGAACGCCTTCCCACCAGCGCCGGCAAGGCACCGCCGGCCCCTCGGCGTGCCGAGGCGCTGTTCCACAGCGGAACGAACCGTGACCGGGTGTGCACTACCGCCGAGCCGCCGAGCGCGCGCTCGGCATTTGTCGTTGGCGGGCCCTCGCCCGGCGGAGCTCGCCGTGTTCGCACCCCAGCAGGAGGTGGAGTATGGAAGCTCACGTCACGGCCCAATCGCAGACGTACCGGCTCCAGGAGCGCGCGAAGGAGGCGGACCTCAAGCACGGGCAGGAAGTACGCGCCGATGTACCGTACGTGCGCGTACGCACGACGGCAGCTCCGGTCGGCTGGTTCGCGCGCCGGAGCGCGAACGCGGGAGACCGCGCCGAGGTCTTCTTCTGCAACATCGGCCGCCTGCACGTGCGTGAGGTGCTCGTGGAAGGCGATGACGAGCCCATGCCGACGAACGTCGTGGTGGAAAATCTGGACGTGCCGGAGTCGGGGATGTACGACCTGATGAACGTGCTCGTCCGCTCGAACGGCGACCTGAGGCTGGTCATCGACGCGGAGACGCGGGTCGTGCGGGCGGCACCGATGGTGGCGCCCTGGGTGTGATGCGAGCGGGTGCCTCGCGCCCACTCGTCCTGGGCCGCGGAGCGGGCCGGAACGTTCGCTCCGCGGCCTAACCCTCTGCCGTGCGCACCGGCGCCGCCGCGGCGTCCTCCCTCGCCGGGGCGGTGCCGGACGCCGACGTCGGAGCGTGCCGCACCGGCAGGCGGATGACGAACGTCGACCCGCTTCCCTCCAGGCTCCGCTCGACCAGCACATCGCCGCCCATCGCCCGCGCGAACTCGCGGCTGATCGCGAGACCGAGTCCCGTCCCGCCCGTGAGGCGCGTGAGTCCCGATTCCGCCTGGGTGAACGGCTCGAAGATGCTCGCGTGCTTCTCCGGCGCGATCCCGCACCCCGTGTCGGTCACCCGGATCAGCACGTCGTCCCCCTCGAGCGCCACCGTCGCCGCGATCCGCCCGCCGCGGTCGGTGAACTTGACCGCGTTCGAGAGCAGGTTGAGCACGATCTGCCCGAGCTTCCGCCGGTCGGTCCACACGCGCACGCCGGGGCCGGCCGGGCGATACTCGTAGGCGATCCCCTTGGCGCTCATCTGCGGCGCGACGAGCGTCTCGGCGCCGGCCATGATGTCGTCGATCCGCTCGTCCGAGAAATGATAGTCGACGCGTCCCGCCTCGATGCGCGCGTAGCTCAGCACATCGTCGATGAGCGAGAGCAGCGTGCGCTGACTGCGCCGGATGCGCTCCAGGTCCTCGCGCTGCGCCGGCGTCACCGGCCCGTGAATCTCGAGCTCGAGGAGCTCCGTGTAACCCGCGATGGCGTTGAGCGGCGTGCGCAGCTCGTGACTCATCATGGCGAGGAACTCGCTCTTCGCGCGGTTCGCGCCCTCGGCCGCCGCGCGCGCGTTCTCCGCCGCGAGCGTGCTCTCGTGCAGCTCCGCGTTGGCGCGCTCCAGCTCCTCGCCGAGCGCGTGCGCCTCCGCCACCTGCTGCTCCAGCTCCGCGCGCGAGGCCGACACCTCCGCCGCCATGCGGTTGAAGCTCGCCGCGAGGCGTCCCACCTCGCCGCCGTGCATCCGCCACCCCTCGTACTCCACGCGCGCGTGGTCGCCCCTCGCGACGGCCGCCGTCGCCTCGGTCAGCTCGACCAGCGGCCGCGTGAGCCAGCGGCCGAGCGCCCACGCCGCGCCGCCGGCCAGGACGAGCAGCACGAGATTGAGGAGCGCGAGCCGCCAGAGCGAAGCGCGCGCCACCGCCGTCGCCGTCCGCACGGGGAGCTCGATGTTCAGCGTCCACGCCGTGCCGCGCACCGGGGCTTCGGCGGTGAGCAGCCGTCCCGCGCCGCCGCGCTCGGGGCGCCGGCGGGTGATCACGCCGCCGGCGTTCCGGGAATCGGTGGGGGGCACGGCCACCGATCCGCCGAGCGTGGTCCAGAACGAGCCGGTGTCGTTGCGCAGGTACACCGCCGCGCCGGGCCCGATGAGCACCTCGAACTGCCGGCGGATTCGTGGAGACGTGGCGAGCACGCGCTGCTCCGCGATCCAGCCGATCCGTCGCGTGCCGCGCGCCACGGGTGACACGATCCAGTAGAGCACCTGCCCGGCGCTCGCCTGGAAGGGTCCGAACCGGGCGGAGTCGCCGCGCGGCGGGATCGCTCCGGCGCGCTCGGCGATCGCGCGCGCCATGGGATCGCCGCGCCGCCACACCGTGGCGCCGTCGCGCCCGAGCAGCTCGATCTCGCGAGCGCTGTCCGCGGTGGGGACCACGCGCTCGATGGCCTCGGCCAGCAGAGAGTCGGAGACCGAGCCGCCCGTGAGCGCCAGACGGATCGCGGGCTCGCCTCCGCCCGCGCGCACCTTCGCCGCGTGATTGTCCACCGACATCTCGGCCGATGCGGCGAGCTCGCGCACGACGTTCTTGAGCCGTTCGGCGGCGGCGAATCGGGCGGAGCGCAGCACCTCGCGGCGCGTCGCGACGAAGCCGACGCCCACGACGAGCAGGAGCAGCGCGGCCATGAGGAGCGGCAGCGTGCGCTCGAGCGACAGGCCGCGCACGCGCGGCAACGGTACGGTGTCGGGGCTCACGAGACCCGCATGCTCGGCCACCCAACGGCGGGGGGTTCGACATCGACAGGAAGCACGTCGCAACATAATGGACGCGGCGGGGAGTGTGACAAGGGTGGGAGACGCGGCTGGAAGCCGCGTCCCGACACCCGCGTCGTCCCGATGGCCGACCGCCGCGTCGCCAGGTAACTTCCACCCCCAGCGCCGCCAGCGCTCCTCCCCAACCCGACGCCGACATGCGAACGCTCTTCCGGACCGTCCCCCTCCTCCTCGCACTCCCATTCGCCGCGGCCGCGGCGCAGATCACCCCGACGTTCACGCACGCCGACTCCCTGCGCGGGCAGAACGGCGCCGGGCGGTCGTGGTGGGACGTCGCCTTCTACGACCTGCACGTCCGGATCGACCCGGCCGACAGCACCATCCGCGGGTGGAACGGGATCACGTATCGCGTGGTGCGCCCCGCGCGCGAGATGCAGATCGACCTCATGACGCCGCTCGAGGTGGACAGCATGGTGCAGGACGGGCGCTCGCTCGAGTACCGACGCGACGGGAACGCCTTCTTCGTGACGCTCGTGGCGCCGCAGCACGCGGGCGACCTCCGGACGCTCACCGTCTACTACCATGGCCGCCCGCGCGTGGCCAAGCGCCCGCCCTGGGACGGCGGCTTCACGTGGGCTCGCGACAGCCTCGGACACGCCTGGATCGCCACGACCTGCCAGGGGATCGGGGCGAGCATCTGGTGGCCCAACAAGGACTACCAGGGAGACGAGCCGGACAGCCAGCGCGTGGCGATCACCGTCCCCGACTCCATGATGGACGTCTCCAACGGTCGGCTCAGGAGCACGACCCGGAACGGCGATGGGACGACCACCTACGAGTGGTTCGTGGCCAACCCGATCAACAACTACGACGTCGCCGTGAATGCCGGGACGTACGCGCACTTCACCGAAACGTACGACGGCGAGGGGGGACGGCTCACGATGGACTTCTGGCCGCTCGCCTATCACGTCGACACGGCGAAGCATCAGTTCCAGCAGGCGAAGACGATGATGCGGTGCTTCGAGCACTGGTTCGGCCCGTACCCATGGTACCGCGACGGCTACAAGCTGGTGGAGACGCCGCACCTCGGGATGGAGCACCAGAGCGCGGTGGCGTACGGGAACCGCTACCGCAACGGGTACCTGGGGCGCGACCTCTCCCACACGGGGTGGGGCGCGCGCTGGGACTTCATCATCGTCCACGAGAGCGCGCACGAGTGGTTCGGCAACAACATCACGTCCGTGGACCTCGCCGACATGTGGGTGCACGAGAGCTTCGCGAACTACGCGGAGAACCTCTACACCGAGTGCCTGTTCGGGAAGGATGCCGGCTCGGCGTACGTGATCGGGTCGCGCGCGGGGATCCAGAACGACCGCCCGATCCAGGCGCACTTCGGCGTGAACGAGGAAGGCTCGGGCGACATGTACCCCAAGGGCGGGAACATGCTGCACACCATCCGCCAGATCATCGGCGACGATGAGAAGTGGCGCGGCATCCTCCGCGGACTCAACGCCACCTTCCGTCACCAGACGGTGACCGGGGAGCAGGTGGAGGAGTACATCAGCCGGCAGGCGGGGATCGATCTGAGCAAGGTGTTCGAGCAGTACCTGACGACCACGCGCATCCCCGTGCTCGAGTACAAGCTCGACGGCTCCACCCTGTCGTACCGTTGGGCGGACGTCGTGCCGGGGTTCGACATGCCAGTGCGCGTGGCCCTCGCCCCCGGGCGCTTCCAGACCCTCCACCCCACGGAGGCGTGGCAGACCACGCCGGCGCACCTGGCGAGCGCCTCCGAGCTCCGGGTGGATGAGAACTTCTACGTGCGCGTCCGGGACGCGGGGGCGACCGGGGCGACGGGGGCCGGGGGGCGGGGGCCGCGGGGGAACGGGGGACCTCGGCGTTAGGGGTCGGGGGACCTCGGCGTTAGGGGTCGGGGAACCTCAACGCTGGGAGACAGGGAGGCGTAGACTGTCCAGCGGCGGTGGGGCGGCGAGTTCGTCGTCATCCCACGCCCCGCCGCGGCCATCGGGCAGGCACGCGGGTCCACTCCACCCCTCCACTCCCATGCGTCTGCGTCTCACACGCTCTCTCTCCACCCTGGCGGGCGTCGCGTGCCTCGCGGCGCCCGCCCTGCTCGCCCAGGGCACGGGCACCCCTCCAGCCTCGCACCTCGACTCGGTCACGCTCGCCGGCTTCCGCTGGCGGAACATCGGTCCGGCGAACATGGGCGGCCGCGTGGCCGACATCGCCGGCATCCCGAGCCCGTCCAAGACGTTCTACGTGGCGGCGGCCGGGGGTGGGATCTGGAAGACCACGAACGCCGGCACCACCTTCCGCCCCGTCTTCGACCACGAGCGCGTGGTGGCCATGGGCGCGCTCGCGATCGCCCCGTCGGACACCAACCAGGTGTGGGCCGGCACGGGTGAGCAGAACACGCGCAACTCGATCTCCCCGGGGGGCGGCATCTACAAGTCCACCGACGGCGGGAAGAGCTGGAAGCTCATGGGGCTCGAGGGAACGCAGCAGATCGGGCGCATCGTCGTGCACCCCACGAACCCGAACATCGTGTACGTGGCCGCGCTCGGCCACGCCTGGGGGGCGAACAAGGAGCGCGGCGTCTACAAGACCACCGACGGTGGCACGACGTGGCGCCTCGTGAAGTTCATCGACGACCGCACCGGATTCGTCGACATCGCCATGGACCCGTCGAACCCCGACGTGCTGTACGCCTCGTCCTACCAGCGCGTGCGCGGGCCGTACTTCCTGCGCTCCGGCGGTCCCGGCTCCGGCCTGTGGAAGAGCACCGACGGGGGCGAGACGTGGAAGGAGATCGAGGGGGGCGGCTTCCCCTCCACCACGAAGGGGCGCATCGGGATCGCCATCTCGCGGTCGAACCCGAGCGTGGTGTACGCGCTCGTCGAGGCGGACTCGATGCGCGGGAAGAGCCACCCCGTGCTCGCGCCGGCGAGCGATTCGGTCGGCGCGAAGCCAGTGCCGGCCAAGGCGCAGCGCCTGCTCAGCGGCCTGTATCGCTCGAGCGATGGCGGGAGGACGTGGCGCTGGATGAACGACCGCGACGTGCGCCCGTTCTACTACTCGCAGGTGCGCGTGGACCCCGAGAATCCGGACCGCGTGTACTGGTCCTCCACTCCGGTCAACTTCTCGGAGGACGGGGGGCGGACGATCCGCAACGCGACCGTCGGGATCCACGTCGACCATCACGCCATGTGGATCGACCCGACCGATCCCGAGCACTTCATCGTGGGCGATGACGGCGGCGTCTCAGAGACGTGGGATCGGGGGGGGAACTACGACTTCCTCGACGTGATCACGATCGCGCAGCCGTACGAGGTGAGCTACGACATGGCCATCCCGTACCACGTCTGCGCCGGACTGCAGGACAACGGCTCGTGGTGCGGTCCCTCGCGCAAGAAGAGCGGGCCGATCACCAACGCCGACTGGATCACCGTGGGCGGGGGCGACGGCTTCTACACGGCGCAGGACCCGACGGACCCGAACATCGTGTACGCCGAGTCGCAGGGCGGGAACATCGCCCGGCTGAACATCGCGACCGGCGAGCGCACGCCGCTCGTGAAGCCGAGCTGGCGGCCGCGCTACACGCAGTGGGAGGACTCGATCCTCACCGTGCGCCCCGACACGACGAAGCCGGAGAGCAAGACGGAGCGCGAGCGGGTGGCGGCGTTCCGCGAGGCGCAGCGCAAGGACTCCACGCAGCTCGACCTGCGCTTCAACTGGAACACGCCGTACTTCATCTCCCCGCACTCCCCCGCCACGCTGTACGTGGGGGGCAACCGCGTGCTCAAGTCCACCGCGCGCGGCGACGACCTGTACCCGATCTCCCCCGACCTGAGCACGCGCGACATGGCGAAGGTCCGCTTCTCCATGGACTCGACGGGCGGGATCACGAACGACGCGACCGGCGCGGAGACGTACGGCACGATCACCACCCTCGCCGAGTCGTACGTCCGCCCCGGCCTGCTCTACGCCGGCACGGATGATGGCAACGTCTGGCTCTCGCGCAACGATGGCGCCGACTGGGAGAACCTGACCGGCCGCTTCCCGGGCGTCCCCGCGCGCACCTACGTGGTGCGCATCGAGCCCTCGCACTCGGACACGGCCACGTTCTACGTGGCGTTCGATGGACATCGCACGAACGACTTCACGCCGTACCTGTACGTGACCCACGACTACGGCAGGACGTTCAAGTCGATCGTGAGCGACCTCCCCACCGGGGGCCCCGACTTCCTGCACGTGATCCGCGAGGATCCGGTGAACCCGGACCTGCTGTACGTGGGGACGGACGTGGGCGCGTTCGTGTCGCTCGATCGCGGCGCGCACTGGCAGCGGTTCATGACCGCGCTTCCCACCGTGCCGGTGCACGACCTGAAGATCCACCCGCGGGCGCACGAGCTGATCGCCGCGACGCACGGGCGCGGGATCTGGATCGTGGACGTCGCGCCGCTCGAGCAGCTCACGGACAGCGTGCGCGCGATGCAGGTGGCGCTGTTCGAGCCGAAGACGGCGTACGAGTACGGGGAGGCGCAGGGCGCCTCCGGCTCGCCGGGGCACAAGCTGTTCGCCACGCCGAGTCCGGCGTACGGCGCGGACATCGCCTATCGCATCGCCACGACGGCGGGGGTGACGGCGAGCGCCGAGGGCTCCGGGAACGGGAACGCGAACGGGGGCGGCGACACGGCCCGGAGTGGCCGCCGCGCGCCCCGCGCGCGCGCCAGCATCGTGATCACCGACGTGCGCGGTGACACAGTGCGCACGCTCCAGGGTCCGGCCACCGCCGGGGTGCACCACGTGACGTGGAACTTCCGCGGCAAGGCGCCGAAGCCGAAGGCGCTGAGCCCCGCCGAGCGCCGCGACAGCGTGCTCACCCAGCGGAAGATCGCCGCGGTGTTCGACTCGCTCGCCACCGAAGGCGTTGCGCCGCGCGCCATCCTCGACCGGATCCACGCGCAGCTCTCGAGCGGCACCGACCTGCGTGAGCTCTTCCGGCGCGGCGGCGGGCGGGAAGGCGGCCGCTTCGTCGAGCGCCCCGGTGAGAGCGACGTGCAGAACGCCGGCTCCGGCGCCGCTCGCGGCCGTCCGGACAGCGCGGCCGCCGGCGCGCAGGCCGGCGCCCGAGCGGGTGCCGAAGCGGGCGCCGAAGCGGGCGCGGAGGCGCCGGTCGACCGGGAGCTGCTCGGCACCATCTTCAGCCGCTTGCGCTCCTCCGGCGCGATCGAGGGGTTCGGCGGCCGCCGCGACGCGACGCCCATCGTGGACACGGGCGATTACCTCGTCACCCTCACCGTGAACGGCGTCACGCAGAAGCAGGTGCTGCGCGTGGAGCGGGTGAGCGGGGATGGCGATGAAGGTACTTCGTTCGGCGAAGCGGAGCTCGATCCGTAGGTGGTGGAGGGTGGTCCGAGCGAGTAGATGGCTAGGGCGTGGACCACCAGAGGCGTGTGTGGCGTGAAGGAGGCGTGGGGCATGGAGCGTGGAGCGTGGTCGACCACACGCTCGCGCTACCGCCTACGCCTTCCTCACGCCACACACGTTTTTGGGTGTTCCACCCCCTACCCATCTACTCCCTCACGCTACCCTTCCGCGCCTCACGACCGTCGCCCCGCCCTCCAGACGGGGTACGGGAGCCCCGCCAGCCGATTGATCACGATCGCCTGCACGCACAGGAGCCCCACCGCCGCGAGCAGCACGACGAGGTGCTTGGGCGTGTGCAGGATGCCGAGCGAGATGATCAGCGTGGTGGCGCCGGCGGGCGGGTGCGGCGCGCGGAGCAGCACCATGAGCCCGCTCGTCAGGCCGAGTGAGAGCGCGGCCGCTCCCACGCGGGCGGCGTCGACCCCGGTCGCCGTGGCCGGGCCGGCGTGGAGAAGACCGAACGCCGCCAGGCTCACCCACCCCGAGAGCGCGCCCACCAGATGGCCGAGCATCGCGTTGCGCGGGCTCGCGGCGGGCGCCAGCGGCGTGTAGAAGAACAGGAACGCCGTCGGGCCGAGCGAGGGAAAGACGAACGGCTCGCGCGTCACCAGCGCCACCACGGCCATGAGCGCGATCGAGATCACCCCGTTGATCGTGCTGAACAGCGCCATCACGATCGTGGAGTCGTAGCGCTCCACGAGCGCGGTGAGGCGGAGCCGGACGAGGATGCCGCGCAGGACGAGCGCGAGCTGCCCCCCGATCGGACCGGTCGGCGGCGCCGGCGGCGCCGGCGGCGCGTCGCGGCGGGGTGGCACGGCGCGCCTCACTCACGGCGCTCCGCGCGCTTGAGCACGCGGAGCATGAGCAACCCGCCGAGGAAGATCAGGCCCGACACGATCGCCGCGATCACCGTCCCGCGCCGATCGCCGAGGAGATACAGGTTGAGCGCGAGCGTGAGGAGCCAGAGCTGCACGCTCATGAGCAGGATGCCGATCCCGAGCCCGAGCGACACCACCCCTTCCTCCCCCGGTGCGCGCCCGTTCACCGCGGCACCTCCTCCAGCGCGTACAGCATACCGCCCTCCTCGCGCACCCTGATGCGGGGGAGGGGGCGCGGAGGCGGACCGGCGAGCACCTCCCCCGTGTCGGGATCGAACACCCCGTCGTGGCACGGGCACACGAGCTTCCGCGAGTCGGGGTGCCAGTACACCGCGCACGAGAGGTGCGTGCACTTCCCGCTGTACGCCACGAACCGCCCCTCGCTCGGGTGGAGCAGGATCGCGTGCTCGTCCGGGTTCGGGTAGCCGAAGTAGTGCACGCCGCCCACCGGGACGTCGGACGCCTTCACGATCGCCCGCGCCGTGCCGCGGCGCCGCTCCCGCGTGTAGCCGAGAACGGCGAGGAGCCCCGTGCTGGCGAACAGCGCGCCCGACGCCCACACCGACCAGCGCAGGAGCTGGCGGCGCGACACCAGCTCGTCGGCATCCCACCCGAAGGGAAACTCCGCCCGCCACCGCGTCTCGCGCGTGCGGTTGCTGAGCGGCGCCTCGCGGTCGCTCGGACTCAGACGATCCATGCCTCCTCCGTCGCGGCGGTCGTCCCCGCGCCGACCCCCTCCGACTCGGCCAGCAGCGCGCCGACGTCCAGCCGCGCCGTGCCATCGGGGAGCACGTGGTACACCTTCGTGCGCACCGTCTGCGAGCCGAAGGAGGTGGTGTTCACCGCCGTCCCCCGCCGCTCGTGCACGAACTCCTCGTGGGTCCCGTACCAGATCGCCTGCGTGGGACACGCCTGGGCGCACCATGGCTTGAGTCCCTGGCTCGTACGATCGTAGCACAGGTTGCACTTCTTCATGAGGCGCGCCTCGACGTCGAACTTCGGCACGCCGAACGGGCACGCGTACACGCAGTTGCGGCACCCGATGCAGCGCGACGGATCGGCCTGCTGCACCACGCCGTCCGGGGTGATGAGAATGGCCAGCGCCGGGCACACCTGCGCGCACGGCGCGACCGGGTCCTGACAGTGCATGCACACGGTGGGCTGCGTGGCCACGCTCCAGCCGCGGTCCAGGAAGTCCACCATGATCATGCTCTCCCCCTTGTGCGAGTCGCACTCCCGGCAGGCGGCCTCGCAGGCGCGGCATCCGATGCAGCGCGAGGGATCGACGAACAGCGTCTTCACCTCCATGCGTCACCGCTCCGCCGCATCACCGCGCGGCAGCGTGGCGGCGTGCCCCGGCGTCTCGCCCACCTGGTACGGAAACATCCCCGGATCCGATTCCGCCGTGCGGTTCTCCGTGGCGCCCGCGGGCTCGGCGGGCACCGGCGCCGTGCGCTTCTCGATCGTCGCGGCGCAGCACTTGAACTCGGGGATCTTCACGCTGGGCTCCACCGCCGGGTTCGTGAGCTGGTTCACCGCCTGACGATGGCCGTAGTGGAACGGGATGAACAGCGTATCGGGGCGGATCGTGGGCGTCACGAGCGCGCGCAGCTCCATGGCGCCGCGCGGCGTGCGCACGCGCACGATCTCGTCGTTCGCGATTCCGAGTCGAGCCGCCGCGGTGGGGTGGACCTCCACCCACGGCTCCGGCGCCTGCGAATTGAGGAACCCCAGGCCTCGCGTCTGGGTGCCGCTCAGATAGTGGTACACGACCCGCCCCGACGTGAGGCGGAAGGGGAAGTCCCCACCGGGCTCCTCGGCCGGCGGCTGGTGCACGACGGGGAACATGCGCGCGCGTCCATCGGGGTGGTGGAAGCGCTCGGTGAAGAGGCGCGGCGATCCCGCGCTCTCCTCGCTCGGGCACGGCCAGAACACCCCCTGCTGCTCATCGATCTTCTCGTACGTGATGCCGGAGTAGTCCGCCACCCCTCCCTTCGTCGCCACGCGAAGCTCCTCCCAGATGTCGCGCGCCGAGCGGTACGGGAAGAGGTCGCCGCGCCCGAGGCGCCGCGCGAGGTCGCACGCGATCTCCCAGTCGCGCCGCGCCTCGCCGGGCGGGTCGACCGCCTGATTCAGCTTGATGACCCGCCCCTCGAGGTTCGTCGTCGTCCCCTCGTCCTCGCACCAGACGGCGCACGGGAGGACCACGTCGGCCAGCTCCGCGGTCTCGGACATGAAGAAGTCCACGACGACCAGCGGATCGAGCCGCTCGAGCGCTCGGCGCACGACGGCGTTCTCGGGGAGGGAGACCATGAGGTTGGAGCACATCACCATGCAGCTCCGGATCTCCCCCTCCGCCATGAGATGCACCATCTCGGTCGCCGCGGCGCCCGCGTCGGGGAGCTCCGACTCCGGGATTCCCCACACGCCCGCGATGTAGCGCCGCGCCTCGGTGTCGTCGATGTGCCGGTACCCCGGGAGCTGCGCCGCCTTCTGTCCCATCTCGCGCCCCCCCTGCCCGTTCCCCTGCCCCGTCAGCATCATCGTGCCCCCGCCCGGCTTCCCCACCTGTCCGCGCGCGAGCGCGAGGTTGATGCACGCGAGACAGTTGTCCACCCCGTGCGTGGAGTGCTCGATGCCGCGCGCGTGCATGATCAGCGAGGTGGGGGCGCGCCCGTACAGCTCCGCCGCGGCGACGATGCGCGCCGCGGGGACGCCGCAGATCCGCTCGGCCACATCCGGCGTGTACGGCTCCACGGCGTCGCGCACCGCCTCCCATCCGTTCGCGCGCGCGCGCAGGTACGCCTCATCGACCAGCCCCTCGTGGATCACGACGCGGAGCATCGCGTTGAGGAGCGCGATGTCGGTCCCGGGGCGGAGCGGGAGCCACACGTCGGCGGTGCGCGCGGCCGGCGTCTCCCGGGGATCGATCACCACGAGCCGCGCGCCGCGATCGCGCGCCCGCCAGATCCACTGCATCATGACCGGGAAGCACTTGGCCACGTTGCTACCCACCACGAGGATCGCGTCCGCCAGCGGCACGTCCGTCATCGGGATCGGCGAGCGGTCGAGGCCGAACGCCCGCTCGTACGCGCCGGCGGCGGAGGACATGCAGAGGCGGCCGTTGTAGTCGACGTGGCGCGTCCCCACCGCCACGCGGGCGAACTTCCCCATGAGGTAGCACCGCTCGTTGGACATCGACGATCCGCTGTAGATCGCCACCGCGTCCGGGCCGTGCTCGCGCTGGATCTCGCGCCACCGGCGCGCCACGTAGTCGAGCGCCTCGTCCCAGCTCGCGCGCGCCAGCGCGCCATTGCGGCGGATCATCGGGTACAGCAGGCGGTCGGGGTGGTTGGACTGCTGGTACGCCACCACCCCCTTGGGACAGAGGGCGCCGCGGTTGTGCGGGTAGTCGCGCGGCTCCACGCCCGTCACGCGCCCGTCGCGCACGCGGAGATACATCCCGCACTGCACGCCGCAGAAGGCGCAGTGCGTGGGGACGAGCCGCTCCGGCTGGTGCGTCGCGTCGGTCCACTCCACCGGCGTCGGGCCGGCGGACTGGAAGTCGTAGTTGAAGGCGCGCGACGGATCGAAGAAGTCCTTGTTGATCGTCATGCGATCATCTCACAGGAAGCGGCGCCGCATCAGCGCGTAGTAGGCATCCGCGCGCAGCACCCGCTTGCACGTGGGGCAGTAGTCCTGGAGGAGGCCGCGATCGGGTCCCAGGTCGTACCGCTGCCCGAGCTCGGCCAGCACGCCCTCGAGGTCTTGCACGAAGCGCGCGGACGGGACGACGGCGCCGCACCGGCGGCACGCGGGAGCGCGCGCCGGCGCGTGTTGCGGGCCCGGTCCGTAGTGCTCGACATCCTGCGCCACCTGCTGGTAGAGCGTGACGCCGACGCTCGCCGGCCGCTCGACGATGTGAAAGAACTTCCCGAACGGGAGCGAGAGGAGCCAGAGGACCACCACCACCTGGTGGACGAGGGCGATGAACCAGTAGAACGCGCCCCCCCACCACGCCGACGAGGCGGTGAGCGCGAGCCCCGTCACGGCGATCGCGAGCAGGAGAATGAGCGGGACGAGATCGAAGCCGAAGCGCTGGGTGGTGAGGAGCCCCGTATCGTGGATGCGGCGCCACGTGGCGGCGACCACGCCGGCGATGAGCAGCACGGCGGTGAAGTCGAGCACGTGAAAGATCGCGAAGCCGAAGCCGGCGCCGACCGGGAAGGTCATGACCGGAAAGCCGAAGAACCAGGCGCGGTATCCGCTGGGCGGGACGAGGGTGAATCGCACCCAGCCGAAGGTGAGCGGCACGGTGACGAGCACCGAGAGCACCACCCCCCAGAAGATCGCCTGGTGCGTGAGCCACCGCGCGGTGCCGCGCTTCCGGATGAACGTCTGGCCGATCAGATCCGTCCAGAGCGCCTTCGGCACGAGGAAGGTGTACCGCCGGAAGTTGCGCCAGGACAGGAACGCGCTCCACCCGGCGCGGAAGTAGTGCCCGGTGGGTGGACGCCCCAGCCAGAGCGTGTAGCGGTAGGTGAGGGCGGCGATGGCGAACACCGTGGCCACGGCGTAGCCCACGAGCGCCGCGTCGAAGTCGCGGAGCCCGCGCGAGCCGACGTAGACGAGCACCAGGGTGACGACCGTGGCCGCCGCCGCGGCGACGCCGGCGCGCGCTCTACTCGTCACGGCCGAACGCGAAGCGCGGCACCGGCCTCACCACGTGCCGCGTCGAGCGGAATCGTGGGGCGGGTCGCCGCCTCGCCCCGCGCCCGCGCGGCGTGGATCGGTGGCGGGGGTGCCCCCGGCGAGGTCGTCAGGCGTGAGCCGCTTCGTGAGCTCGAGCTGGGGCGCGCGAGCGAACCGGGTGCGCGGGCAGACGCGGATCGTGACCGCGTCGGCGCCCTCGCGCCAATCCGGGGGGGTGGGCGACTCGAACAGGTACGCGTCGTTCCCGTACGAGTGGGCGCTCCACAGCCGGATGACCTGGCGCTCGCGCTCCTCGGGCCCGGCGGCGGCGATCTCGCCTCCGATCACCGCCTCGACGCGGACGTCGGCGGGGAGGAGCGGTCCGAGGTGGACGGTGGCGCGCACGCGCGGCGCATCGTGCGCGCCGGCGCTCGCGGTGCGGACGTCCACGTGCGCGATCCGCACCGCCGGCCAGCACTGGGTCACCCACGCTTCCCAGCGCTCGGCGCGTCCGGGATCGGAGCGCCCCGGCTGGGGGGTGGGCCCGGCTGACGGATCGCGTTCCAAGCTCGTCATGCATCCTCCTCGTGCTCGGGATCTCGGATGGCAATGCCCCGACCCTCGCCTCGATCCGCCCGCGCGCCGCGTGCCCAGCGTGCCAGCGGCCGAGCGCACCACCAATCAATGAAGGTGCGGCACATCCCGCGCCACTGGCGAGACTCGCTGGCGAAGTCATCGGTGGGCCACCCGGAGACGCGCAGGGGGACGGAGGGGGGAGGAACCACGGCGGAGGCGCTGGCGTTTCTCGCGGGATGCGGCCGGGACGGCACCGAGCATCACTCGGTGCGCCGATGCCCGCCATTCCCCACCCCCACCAGCTCACCATGCGCATCCTCGCCATCTCCGGCAGCCTTCGCGCGGCCTCATCCAACACCGCCGTGGTGCGGGCCGCCGCGGCGCTGGCGCCCGCGGGAGTGGACGTCGAGATCTACGATGGGCTCGGCGCGCTCCCGCACTTCAATCCGGATCTCGATGTGGAGCCGCTGCCATCCGAGGTGGCGGAGCTACGCGAGGCGGTCGCTCGCGCCGACGCGCTGCTCATCTCGAGCCCGGAGTACGCGCACGGCGTGCCGGGGTCGCTCAAGAACGCGCTCGACTGGCTGGTGAGCGGCGTCGAGATCGTGCACAAGCCCGTGGCGCTGATCAACGCGTCGTCGCGCGCGGCGCACGCGTACGCCTCGCTCACCGAGACGCTGCGCACCATGTCCACGGTGGTGGTGCCCGATGCGTCGGTCACGCTCCCGCTGGGGCCGAGCCAGCGCGGCGACGCGGCGATCCTCGAGGACCCGATGCTCGCCGCCACGCTGCGGCTGGCGATCGCGAGTCTCACGCGCGCGGTCGCGTAGGCGCGATCGCGTAGGCGCGATCGCGTAGGCGCGATCGCGTAGCGCCTCCGCGGGTCAGCGGGGGTGTCGCAGCACGCTCCACAGCGCGCTCGCGCCGGCGCCGAGGCAGGTGCCCTCGAGGGCTATCGCGCGCGTGGGTCCGCGGGGGGCGAGCAGCATCCCGGCCGCGCAGGCGGTCGCCGCAGCGGTCCACGGCGACAGACCGAGATTGGTACCCACGCGCGTCACGGCGAAGGCCGATGTGGCGCGCATCGCCACGAGGTTGAACCGCGCCACGCTCGCGAAGCGGTCGTGGTAGCCGCCGGGATCGCGATCGATCCCGCCGAGCTTCACGATCGCGAGCCCGGCGGCGACTCCCGAAACGAAGAGCACGGGGTGCGGCGGTCCCCGCGGAGCATGGACCGCCGAGCGCAACAGCGCGTCGAGCGCGCCTCCCACGCAGTCGGCCGCGATGTCCCAGCGCGAGACGTAGCCCTGGACCAGCTCGTACACCGCGCCGGCGCCACACACCACCGAGGCGCTCCGCCACGGCGCGAGCCCCATGTCCACTCCCACATCCGCGAGCGCGAAGGCGGCGACGCCGTGCGCGTAGGTTTTGTAGAAGGGACGCGTGCTCCGCCACCCCGCCGTGGTCCCATCGCGCCCGTTCGCCCGACCAAGCTCGGTGAGCGCCGCCAGGCCGAACGTCGCACCGGCGCCGAGCGGAGCCCGCCAGCGAGACCGCCGTTCGGCCGCGCGCTGGGCACGCCCCGGCACTGGGATAGCGAGCAGCGATGCCCAAGCGATCGCGAGCCACATGCGATCGAGCGAGCCGCGCATGCGGACGCACCGTGTGG
>DASUXC010000095.1:0-19114 GCA_036378095.1 Gemmatimonadaceae bacterium
GAGCGCGGCGGTGCCGAGCACGGCGAGGACGATCAGGATCTGCTCGGTGGCGTACGCGACCGAGGAGATCGCGTCGGAGGAGAGGACGGCGAGCGCGGTGCGCTTGCTCAGCCGCTCGTGCTCGAGCCGGTCGGAGGGGAGCGGGCGCCCGACGAGGAGCCGCTTCAACCGGATGATGGGATTCAACGTCGTGCCAGCCTTCCAAGAGCCTGCGGGGTTAGCTGACGGGTTCGAGGTCGGAAGTCCTCGTCCGGCCGGACGCCGGATTCACCCCGGGGCGCATGCGCCCTTGTTGGGTCCCCCGCCGCCCGGGCAGCCTGCCCGGGCGCTCGGCTGTGTTGTCCGTGTTACACGAACGCTATGCGGAGCGCGGCGGGGGGACAAGCGGGGTACCGGCCCGCCGCGGCTGGCGTCGATCGCCGACGAACGCACGCCGCCCTTGTGGGTCCCGGTACAGAACATATCTTTCAGTAGTACAGATCACCTCTCCGGAGAGTCGCACGTGACGCGCAAGCGCGGACGCGTCGGCCCGGTCGGCTTCGTGACGGCACCACGAGAGCCGCCGGTGCGCGCGCGAAAGAACATGGACATGGATGTGGCCAAGCTCGAGGCCGCGCGCCGCGTGCTCGGAACGAGCACGGACACCGAGACGGTCGACCAGGCGCTCGACCTCGTGGCGTTCCACGGCGAGGTGTTCGACGCGCTCGACCGTCTGGCCGCGGCCGGGGGGATCGAGAGCGCGCTCGAGCGCGGGCGGCCGGGCGCATCGGCGGCACGTCGCGTCCCGGAGCCGTAGCGCCGGGCGGGCATGGCGCCGCTCTACGCGCTGGACACGAACGTCTACATCCGCGCGCTCCGCGACGGCCGGGCGCTGCTCGAGCTCGAGCGGTTCCTGCTGCGCGTGGGCCCGCGCGCGCGGCTCCACGCGGTGGTCGCGATGGAGCTGCGCGCCGGCGCGCGCACGCCGCCGCGGGCGGCGGCGCTCGCCGACCTCGTCGACGCCTACGCCGCGCGCGACCGCCTGATCGTCCCCTCGTTCGACGCCTGGATGCAGGCCGGCCGCGTCCTCGCCGATCTCGCGGTGAGGGAGCGGTTCGACGCCGCCGCGGCGCGCCCATCTTTCGTGAACGATGTGGTGATCGCCGCCTCGTGTCGCGAGGCGGGCGTCACTCTCGTCACCGAGAGCCATGCCGACTTCGCGCGCATCAGGCGACGGCTGCGAGGATTCACCGTCACGGCGCCCTGGCCCGGGCGAGCGGCTCGGGGGTGACGTTCCGTCCCGCTACCGCGGGGCCGGCCACTCCGCGGCGCATCGGCGAGCCCGGGCACCCGGTCGCGATGGAACCGGCTCGCCTCCGGTCGTGTTGGACGATCGATGACCATCGATCTCCGTGGCGTCACGGAGTCCCGTTGGCGGAGCGAGGCTCCCGTCACCCTTCACAGGAGAAGGTCGCTGTTCCCCATGCGGTTAACGGACAGAGTCGCGCTCGTCACCGGCGGCAGCCGTGGGATCGGCCGGGCCGTCGCGCTGGCCTTCGCCCGGGAAGGGGCGCGGGTGGCGATCGTCGGAGTCAGTGATCGGGAGGCTCTGACTCGCGTCGCCGACGAGATCACGGAGCTGGGCGGAGCGGCGCTCACCTTCACGGCCGACGTGGCGCAGGGAGCCTCGGTCGCCCATGTGGTCGAGGAGATCGTGAAGCACTGGGGGAGGGTCGACATCCTGGTGAACAACGCCGGGATCGTCCGCCCCAGCCGGTTGGAGGAGATCAGCGAGGATCAGTGGCGGACGACGCTGGCCGTGCACCTCACCGGCACCTTCCATTGCACGCAGGCGGTCATACCGGCGATGAAAGCGCAGGGTGGGGGCAAGATCATCAACATCACCGCGCCGTCGGCGCTCCGGGGCTCGTTCGGAGTCGCCGACTACGCCGCGGCGAAGGGCGGGGTCATCGCTTTCACCCGCAACGCCGCCAGAGAGCTCAAGCCGCACAACATCCAGGTCAACTGCATCTCGCCAGTGGCCGAGACGCGCATGACCGAGGCACTGTTCGCCTTTCGCCGCGAGCAGTCGAGCGAGCCGGCCGCGAGCGGCGGTCAGGCCCGCCTCGCCGAGCCCGAAATCGTCGCTCCGGCATTCGTCTTCTTCGCTTGCAAGGACTCGGATTACATCACCGGGCAGGTGTTGGCGGTGGATGGAGGCGTCACCGCCTGAGCGTTCGGCGTCTCGTCCCCGCGAGAAGTGGAGCGCGTGCGTCTCGGGGCGCGTGGCGATGCATGTCCGACGGCGAACGCGCGAGGCGATCGGGCCGCGCTCAGCGCGGGCGTTCCCACGCGATCGCGAGGGCGCCGGCGATGGTCGCCGCCCCCGCTCCCGGGTGGGCGGCGGTGACCGTCGCGCCGGGCCCGCGCGCGAGGCAGTGGGAGTTGTAGACGCGCGGCCCGGGCGCGGGCATGCACATGATGGGGCCGTCGACGCTGAGCGCCGGCGCCGCCTGACTGGCCCCTCGCTCCGCGGTCCGGTCGGGGAGGAACACGAGGGAGAACAGCCCGACCGGGAGCGGCCAGCGCACCGACTCGCCGCGCGCGAGGCGCACGGGCGCGGCGACGAACCGTTGGTCGGGGCGCTGCTCCGGGCGCAGCCCCTCGAGCGTGCGCACGGGTCTGAAGACGCGGATCGACGCGCCCGTCCAGCGGTCTCCCACCTTCAAGCTGAGCCATGTCCGCCCCGGCCCGCGCGGGCGGATGAGCAGGCCGTCGAGCGTGGCCACCGCGCTGTCGCCGATGCTCGCCCGGCCGCTGAGCAGCATCACGGGCTGGCCGTCCACTCCGATGAACTCCACTGGCAGCTCCCGAGGCGGCTCACCGAGCACGAAGTCGTTGAAGCCGGTGGCGCGGATGCCGCGCACCGGCCGGCAGCGCACGAGGACATCCGTGGCGAGCGGGCCGAGCGAGGCACGCACCGTCGCGTCGCCGCGCCGCGTGCACGTGACGACGCCGCTCGCCGAGACCGACATCGGCGCGCCGGACATCCACTGGTAGCGCACGCCGGTCGCATCCAGCAGGTGTCCCCTCGCATCGAGCACCTGTATCGGGAGCCGCACGGGGCGCACGTTGTTGAGGACGACCCCACCCGCGGGATAGCCGGCGCCGACGACGAGGCGGGCGGGCGGGCCGTTGCCGGCGAACAGCGCGATCAGCGCGCCCGTCGCGACGAGCGCGCCCCCCGCGATCCACGCCGCCAGGAGCGCGGGCCGGTGGCGGCGCGCCCGCCGGAGGGCGCTCCTCGCCAGGTGCGGCGCCGTGCGCAGCGCCTCGCGGGCGTACCACCAGCGCGCCGCGGCCACTCCCTCCAGCGACACCCGGCGCGCGTACTCCTCGGCGAGGTCGCCGAGCACCGCCTCGCTGAACGCCGGATCGGCGCCGAGCGCCAGCAGCAGGCGCTCCGCCGCCGGCACCGCCGCCCGTGGCGCGGAGCGCGGGGTGACTCGCTTCGCCGTCACGCCGGCTCGGGGTTGGTGATGCGCACCCCGGCCCACACCGCCGCGGCGTGCCGCCGCGCCTCGCGCAGCGCCTGTGTCCCGGCGCGCGTGAGCGTGAACTGGCGTCGCGAGCGCCCGCCGCGCACCGGAATGGGGGCACTCGCCCGCGAGGCGACGAGCCCTTTGTCCTCGAGCCGCTGCAGCGTCGTGTGCACGGCGCCGACCGAGTAGTCACGCCCGGTGCGCTCGGCCAGGTCGCGACGGATCGCGAGGCCGTACGCGTCCTCTCCGAGGCGCGCGACGGCGAGGAGCGCGGCGAGCTCGAGCGAGCCGAGGGTGGGGGTCGACATGTTGCCATTTTGTAGAACAAATGGCCGCGGCGCAAGACGGCAGGCGACTCGCGGCGAACCTCTCGAGCCGTGTCGCCCGAGCGCCCGTCGATGGCGCCCCGGGGTCACCCCTCTCCCCGCAGCGCCTTCAGCACCCCCGCGTAGTCCCCCTCCTCTCTCCTCCAGCACTGCGTCTCCCCGTGCCGCGCCCAGTCGAGCGGCGTCCCGCCGTACTGGTTCTCCACCGCGTCCACCGGCGCTCCGCGCCGCAGCAGCTCGCGCACGAGCTCGAGGTTGCCGTACCACGCGGCGTGATGCAGCGCCGTCTCCCCCCGCTCGCCGCGCGCGTCCGGCGGCCAGCCGGCGGCGAGCAGGCGGCGCGCGGCGGCGGTGTCGTTCGTCTCCGCCGCCGCCACCAGCTCCGCGCTCGCCTCGTCGGGGAGCGCCGCCGCGAGCGCGGGGTTCCGATCGAGCACCGCGCGCACGGTGTCGTCATCTCCCGCGCGGCACGCCTCGGAGAGCCGGAGCTCGTCGGGGCTCCGCTCCATGAGCAGGTCGTAGATGTCCCCCCGCGCGAGGTCGCGCGCGATGACGTGCGCGGTCTTGTGCCGGCCGAGCGTCCACTGGTAGATCGTCCCCCCGGCGCGCGGGTCGCGCATGGGGAAGTCGCGCGCCGAGACGCGCGTGCGCACGGAGGACGGATCGGCATCCAGGTGCGCGCGCACGCGGTCGATGTCGCCGAGCGCGGCGGCCATGAGGATGTCGGTGCGGCACCCGCGCTCGACGAGAAAGCGCGCGACGTCGCGCCGGTCGCCCATCATGTACTGCGCGGGCGTGGACTCGTGGTCGACGTCGAGCGCGTCGATGTGGGCGCCGCGGTCGAGCAGCCAGCGCGCGATCTCGACGGTGGCGGCACAGTGGAGGGGCATCTGCCCATCCCCCCCGCGCGCGTGCACGAGAGAGGGATCGGCGGCGACCAGCGCCTCCAGCCGGTCGAGCATCCCGAGCCGCGCGGCGGCGTGCGCGGTCACCGTGGCGCCGCGCTCGATGAGAAAGGGGGCGAACCGCGGTGGGCACAGGTCGAGCGCCCCGAAGCTCCCCGCCCACCACCGGCTCCTCGCGTCGATGCTCGCGCCGTGACGGAGGAGGAGGTCGATCATCTCCCCGCGCTCCGCCCGGGCGAGGGCGACGATCGCGGGGGTGCCGAAGGCATCGCCCGGGATGGGCTCGTCGAGGCGCGCGCGCAGCGCGGGGTGCCTGACGAGCAGCTCGGCGGCCCGCGCCAGGTCGTCGCCCCGCACGGCGGCGGCGAGCGCCTCCAGCGTCAGGTGCTCGAGGCTGGCCCGAGCGGGCAGGTCGCCAGGCATCGTACCTCCTTCGTGCGCCCGATGTCCGCCGGCGGTCGGGGGCCGGGGACCAGGGAGTGGAGTGGAACGTCGAGCAAGGAATGCGAGACGGGGCTGGCGTTCGCCAGCCCCGTCTCGCTCAGTCTCCATTCTCACGCGCCCCGCGCCCCGCAGCCCGCACCCCGCGCCGCTACGCGCGCCGCGGGTGTTGCCTCACCGCATCCGTCGCCCGCTCCAGGCGCGCGAGGTAGTCGCGCACCGACTCGTGCTCGCCGCGGCGCGGGAGGGCGAAGTGCGGATCGTCCGGCTGCGGCGTGCGCCCGCGCGGCGCCTCGTCCACCATGAGATCGCCGCCACGGTCCTCCACCGCCGCCTCGAACTCCTCGATCGCGTCCTCCAGCTCCACGAGCTCCTCCGGCCCCTCTCGCCCGCTCAGCGGAACGCCGCGCGCGGCGAGGCGGTCGGCGACCTCGGCCGACACGCGCCGCAGCTCCTCGTTTCGGTCGGCCGCATGGTTGCCGTGTTCCATGGTGCTCTCCCGAGATTGTGCCGACGGATGGTCCGTCGCCCTGAGTCTCGACCCGCCGCTTCCGGCCAGTTCCGGCGCAACGATCGGGCCGCTCCCTCCGTTCCGCCGCGCATCGGGACGGCGCATCCCTCTCCGCTCCGCGCGCCCTCTCCGGGACCGCAAGTTGCAGCCGCCGTCGGTCGATCCGCTCCCCCCGACCCGGAGCACCCCATGGCCGAGGCTCGCACGAACCCGGACGGAACGCCGCGCTCGCGCATCGAGGACGAGCCCGTTCGCTACCCGGAGAACTCCGTCGTCGGCATCATCGGCGACGTGAACGATCTCGGGTCGGCCGTCACGGCGCTCACCAGCGGGGGCTTCCTCCGCTCGGAGATCGACGTCGCGTACGGGCGGGGCGCCGCCGACAAGCTCGCCGGGTCCACGGGACGGACGGGGCTCTCCGGACTCGCGCTGCGGCTCGCCAGGCGCATCGGGATGCCTGACGACGAGCTGGCCGCGAAGGACCGCTACACCGACGCCCTCCGCGACGGCCGGTTCGTCGTGGTGGTGCTGGCGCCGACCGAGGAGCGCCGGGAGCTCGCGGCGCGCGTGCTGCGCGAGCACGGCGCGGAGTTCGTCAACTTCCTCGGCCGGTTCACGATCGAGACGATGAGCGGCTGAGCGGATCCCGAGCGTCCGGAGCGACCCGAACCCGGAGGGTACACACGATGTTCGTCCTCGCGCGGAACTGGTGGGTCCTCGCCGTGCGCGGCGCGCTCGCCGTGCTGTTCGGCATCATCGCCTTCGCCTGGCCCGCGGTCACGGTCGCGGCCTTCGTGCTCCTGTTCGGCGCCTACGCGCTCCTCGATGGCATCACGGCGCTCGTCGCGGCGTTCCGCCCGCCCCCGAGCGGGTCGCGCGCCATGCTCGTGCTGTGCGGGCTCCTCGGCGTGGCCGCCGCGATCGTGGTGTTCCTGCGCCCGCAGTTCTCCGCCGTGGTGCTCCTCGTGGTGATCGCCGTGTGGGCGGTGCTCACGGGGCTCGCGGAGATCGGGATCGCGATCGCGCTCAGGAAGGTGGTCACCGGCGAGTGGCTGCTCGCCCTCTCCGGCGTGCTGTCGGTGCTGCTCGGCGCGTTCTTGCTCGCGCGGCCGGGAGCCGGGCTGCTCGGGCTCGTGTGGGCGATCGCCGCGTGGGCGATCGTCTACGGCGTCATGCTCATCCTCCTCGCCTTCCGGCTGCGCGCCTGGTTCCGCGCCGGCGGGGTGAGCTTCGGGGGCGGGCGGATGGCCGGCGCGTGATGCCGCGCGCCGGCGAGCGCGGCCGGCGCGTCTATGCCTGACGAGCCGCCGGCGCGGGCGCGGCGAGCGCCCGCTCGGCTTCCGCGGCCGCCCGCTCCCGCGCGATCCAGCGCGCGAACCGCTCGAGCAGCGAGGCGAGCACCCGCCGCGTGGTCTCGTCGGTGAGGCGGAGCTCCGCGTCGAACCGCTCGTGCGCCCGCGCCACGAGCAGCTCGGGGGGCGGGAGCAGGCGCGCCTGCACGTGGCCGAGGATCTGCCGGAGCTGGCTCTGCGCCCGCGCCGTCCCCACCTGGCTCGGCGAGGCGCCCACGATCGCCACCGGCTTCCCCGTGAGCGGGGCGACGCCCGGGAGGCGCGAGCCCCAGTCGATCGCGTTCCCGAGCACGCCGGGGATCCCGTCGTTGTGCTCGGGCGTGGCGATGAGCACGCCATCGGCGGCGCGGAGCGACGCCTTGAAGTCGGCGACGCTCGGCGGATCGCCCTCGGCCTCGACGTCGGCGTCGTAGAACGGCAGCGCCCCGATCTCGATCGGCTCGACCGTCATCCCTCGCGGCGCGAGGCTCGCGGCGGCGCGGAGGAGCGCGCGATTGTAGGATCCGCGCCGGAGGCTCCCGGCGAACCCGACGATCCTGAGCGGGACGTCGCTCCCGCCGGCGGTGCCCGTCCTCGACTCGCTCACGACGCCGGGCGCACGCCGGCCGACAGGCGCACGAGCACCAGCAGCTCGGCGCACGACACGCACGCCTCGACGTGCTCGGCGACGGCGAGCGCCTCCCCCCACGGGAGCGTCCGCACGACGTACCGCTCCAACCGCAGCGCGACCACCTCGCACGTCACGCCCGGCGGATGCTCGACCATCCGCATCGTCCCTCCCGTCCGACTCGTCAGGCACCCCCGCCCGCCGAACCGCCCCCCTCACCCCTCTCCCGTGTGCTTCACCTCCACGTGCTCCCCCTCCCCCGGCAGCGCGCCCCACTCCCCGCTCGCGCGACCGCTCCCCTCCTCCCGCGCGCGTGGAATCTCGGCCTCCGCTTCCCGCGGTCCGGGGCCCGCGCCGCTCGACTCCCGGTTCCCGATTCCCGATTCCCGAGCCGCCGGCGCCCCGCGCCCCGGCTCCTCTCCCGCCAGCAGCCGCTCGAGCCGCTCCGCCAGCCGCGTCGCGTCGAACTCGCGCAGCACCGCGTCGCGCGCGCGCTCGCCCAGCTCGCGCCAGCGCGCGCGGTTCTTCGCGAGGTAGCTCGTCACGTCGGCCAGCGCCTCCACGTCGCGCTCGGGCACGAGGAAGCCCGACACGCCGTCCTGCACCAGCTCCGGGATCCCCGAGTGGTGCGTGGACACGACCGGCATCCCCGTCGCCATCGCCTCCATGAGCGACACCGGGATCCCCTCCATGTCCCCGTTCGCCGCCGTGACGCTCGGCGCGAGGAAGATGTGCCCCTCCATCAGCTCGCGCCGCACCGCCTCCTGCGTGCGGCTCCCGAGGAGGTGCACGTACGCGCCCGCGCCGAGCTCCACCACGAGCCCCTCCAGCTCCGCGCGCAGCGGGCCGTCGCCGATCACCCGGTACTCCATCTTCACGCCCTGCGCGCGCACCGCCGCCACCGCGCGGATGGCGTACTCGATCCCCTTCTTCTCCACCAGCCGCGCCACGCTCACGCAGCGCACCGTGTCGTCGCCGGGAGCGACCTTGCGCGCGCGGTACGCGAAGCGCGCGGCGTCGATCCCCATGCGCAGCACGTGGGTGCGCTCGCTCGGGCAGCCGAGCGCGATCAGCCGGCGGCGCCAGAACTCGCTCACCGGGAGAAAGAGATCGCCGCGCGCGAACAGCGTCGCGTACGCGTCGTTCCCCTCCTCCACGAGCAGCTTGCTCACGTCGAAGCCGTGGAAGATGGTCACCACCTTCCCGCGCACGAGCCCCGCATCGCGCAGCTCCACCCCCTTCTTCCCGAACGGGCCGAAGTGGCACACCACGGCATCGTACGCCGGGCGTCCGGTGAACGGGGAGCCGAGGAAGATGAGCCGCCCGCTCCGGGCGGCGCGCCCGTTCCGGCGCACGTTCACCGCGGCGAGCGCGCGCCTGGGATCGCGCACGAGCATGCGCGCGAACAGCCGGGCGCCGCGCAGCGCGCGCACGCCGAGGTGGTCCGGCACCGCCGGCTCCCACCGCGTGCGCTGCAGCAGGCGGTAGCGGTGCACCGCGGGGTGAACGGTCGTGACGTTCCCCCGCCGCTCCGCGTAGATGTCCACGTCGTGCCCCCGGTCGAGGAGGCCGGTGATCTGTCCGAGGATGAAGGTTTCAGAGAGTGCCGGGAAGTCCGACACGATCATCGCGATGCGCACGTCGATGCTCCGGTGCTACGTGGATGGACGGCGCCGCCCGTCGAGGAGCGACAGCAGGAACGAGGCGAGATCATCGGGGGACGCCGCCTGCGGGATGCGTACCACCCACGCCGGGACACCGCCGAACGCACGCTCGAGCACCTCGCGCGTGCCGCGCGCCACCTCCTCGGGCGTGGGGAGCGCGGTCCCGTTCCCGCCGCCGTGCATCGCTCGGCTGAACAGGGAGAACGGCTCGATCTCGTGCATCACCACCGGCGTGGCGCGGTCGCTCGCCTCGCGCGCCGAGATCGGCCGCGCCTCGAACGCGCTCGCGTTCCCCCGCTCCAGGCAGATGAGCCGCGTGAGCGGCGCGCCGATGGCCACCCGCTCCGGACCGAACAGCGACTCCGCGCTCACCCGGCGCCGCACGCCGTTCGCGCCGTGCCGCCTGAGCCACCAGACCCACGACGCGCGATCCACGGTGGTGCGCCCCTGCATGAGCATCGCGCGCAGCCGGTCCTGTCCGAGCAGGTTGTACGCGTACACCTGCAGCCGCTTGGGGGTCCGCCACAGCATCCCCTCCTCGTCGATGAGGCCGAGGTCGTCGCTCAGGAAGCGGTAGCCGTGCTCGGTGACGAGCTTGAGCGCGGCCGACGTCTTCCCGATCCCGCCCCACGCGAGCAGCGCCACCCCCTCCCCCTCCTTCTCGAAGCTGCTGGCGTGGATGTACGACTGCCCGAGGGGGAGCTGCGCGACCTGCGTGATGTGGTCGAACACGCCGTACATGAAGTTCTTGGCGTGGATCTCACCGGTGGAGAGGAAGTTCCAGTCGCACGCGCGGAGGAGCCACTCGGGGGCCATGCGCCGGCGCCACCCCGGCATGGGCGGCCCCACCTGCACTCTGAGCCGCGGCGCATCGGCGCTCACGTCGTAGGCGAGGCCGTTGTACTGGACGCGGTAGCCGCCGTCGCGCACGAACAGCGGCGCGGCGCGCACCCACGACGACGCCATCGGCGGGAGCGTCTCGACGAAGTCGAACGACACGCGCGGGTCGTCGGCGGCGCGCTCGTCGAGCACGGGCTCGAGCTCGCCGCGCAGGTAGTCGGCGCACTCGCCGGTGCCGGCGAGCGTGAACGGGAGACGGCCCAGGCGGTAGCCGGTCGCGGGGCGCGGGCCGAGGGGCGCGGGGCGCGTGTGCCCCACATCGGGCAGTGGAATCGTCGTCATGGTGCGACCGCACGGGTTGGATTGAGGTGTGCGAGCGACTGGAGCACATCGCGGATCGCCTGGCGGCCACCGCGGGTGGCGTACATCCCCGCGATGGCGGCGACGGTGGCGATCCCGAACGACACGACGAGACCGATGAGGGCGCTCGACGGCGGCGCCCACCGGCGATAGGCGAAGATGGCCGCGCCCTCGCACAGCGCGGCGAGCGCGAACGGAGCGATCGCGCGGTAGAAGTCCATCGTGCGCACCGGGCCGGCGCGTCCCACGAACCAGAGGTTGAGCGGAGTGCGCACGAGCACGCCCACGAGCGCGTACGCCATCGCCACCCCCTCGGCGCCCCACGGGAGGCCGACGACGATCGATGCGATCGCCGTCCCCGAGCCGATGAGCCCCCAGTGGAACATCGCCCTCGTGCGGTCCTGGCTGATGAACAGCCACCCCGTGGTGTTCCCCACCGGCTGCGTGAAGCCGGCGATCGCGAGCCACATGAAGATCCGGCTCGCCTCCGTCCACTTGGGGCCGAGCACCACGAGCACCACCCAGTCCGACGTCATGAAGAGGTACATGACGAGGGGGAGGGTGAGCATCACGATCTTCTCGAGAGTGCGCAGGAACGCGGCGCGGTAGCGATCCGGCTCGCCGGCGAGGCGCGAGAGCGCGGGCACGGCCACGGCGGCCACCGGGTAGTTGATCTGCGAGAGCGGAAACAGCAGTAGCTGGTACGCCTTGTCGTACAGGCCGAGCGCGCCCGCGCCCCACACGCGCCCGATCAGGAGGTTGTCGCCGTTGCGGGCGAAGTAGTTGACGACGTTGAACCCGGTGACGTTCCCGCCGAAGGCGAGCATGTCGCGAACGTGCGTGCGGCGCGACGGAAGTGATGGACGCCAGCCACACAACACCCAGGCCGCGATCGTGCTCGCGGCGGCCGCGGCGAGCTGCTGCCCCACGAGCGCCCAGTACGAGGCGCCGCGCCAGGCGAGGATGATCGCCGTGGTGATCCCCGCAGCGATCGACAGGACGCCGGCCACGGCGAGGGCGCCGAAGCGCATCTGCCGCCGGAGGAGCGCCTGGTGCTGCACGTTGAGCCCGCCCAGCAGGAAGCCGCCGGAGAGGGCGATGGTGATGAGCGTGAGCCGCGGCTCGCCGTAGAAGCGGGCGATGGCCGGCGCCAGGGCGATCGTCACGAGCATGATCGCCGCGCTCACGACGACGTTGATCCAGAAGAGGTTGGAGGTCTGCCCGTGGGAGAGCTCGGCGCGCTGGACGGTCGCCTGGGAGAGGCCGATGTCCTTGAACATGGCGAGGAACCCGGTGACCACGGTGACCATGCCGATGAGCCCGTAGTCCCGGGGCGTCAGGAGCCGGGCGAGGATGACCGTTGCGCCCATCGTGAGCGCGAATTGCGCCGCCTGCGACGCTAGCGTGACCGCTCCGCCGCGAATCGTCCGGCGGGCCACTCCTTCGCGCAGGTGGTCCGTACGGAAATAGCGATCCGGCGGAGCAGCGGGAGTCGATGACGTCAGAGTCCGCCGATCCGAAATGGTGACGCGCACGTTACAGCAATGGATGAGCCAGCGGCTAGGGGCGTCGAATCAGGGGTCGGGGGCAGAGGCCGGGGGCCGGGGAACAAACGGCGCGAGTGGAGAGTGGGCGATCGCCCACTCCCGGCCATTCGATTCCGACGCCCTACCCGATCGATTCCCGATTCCCGATTCCCGATTCCCGCGCCCGGTCGTAGGGGAACAGACGCTTCAACGCGAGGAAGCGCTTCTCCAGCAGGTGCCAGCTCAGGAGCGCGGTGGGGATGGTCAGCGCGGTCGTGAGAAACAGGATGGCCAGTCCCGTGGGGATGCGGGAGCCGAGAACGGGAGGCACCTCGCGCACCCACCACACCCAGTGGCGGAGCAGCACGAGCACCACGCCGTAGAGCACGTACATGCCGTAGCTGTACCGGCCGAAGAAGCGCATCGCGCCGCTCCCGAAGAAGCGCGCGAGCCGGGCGTCGCTCGGCGCGGCGAGCGTGCGCACGAGGAGCGCGCCGAACGCCAGCGCGATCGCCGGATACCCCACCACCTGCAGCGCGATGCTCGCCCGATCGTCGCGGGTGAGCTCGTAGAGCGCCACGAGCCCGAACCCCACCGGCGCCATCCACCGCCACACCGGCCTCGCGGCACGCGCGAGCTGGTCGAGACCGCCCGGCCCGCGCAGCGCGAGCGCGATCATCGCGCCCACGGCCAGCGAGTCGATGCGGAACGGGAGGAGGAGGTACACCCACTCGTCGCTGAGCCCCGCCCACCGCCACGCGAAGCGCAGCGCGAGGCTCGCGCACATGGCCACGATGCACAGCGCGATCAGCCGCCGGCGCTCGAAGAGGAGCACGATGAGCGGCCAGAGGAGATAGAACTGCTCCTCCACGGCGAGCGACCAGAACTGCATCGTCTCGAAGCGCGTGTTGCCGTGCAGCGCGAGGCCGACGTTCGCGAGGTACGACCAGTAGTACCACCGCTCCAGCCGGAGCTGGTGAAGCTGGAACGCGTCGGCGAAGCCGAGCCCCGGCAGGACGACGAGGAAGATGAGGAGCGCCGCGTAGTATAGAGGAAAGATGCGGACCACCCGGCGCGCGTAGAAGCGCCCGAAGTATCCCTCCCCGCCCTTCGTGTCGCAGAGGATCCCCGTGATGAGAAACCCGGAGAGGACGAAGAAGAGATCCACGCCGGGCCAGCCGAAGTCGGAGATGTTGCGGGCGATCGTGTCGAGCCCCGGCGAGACCGGCACCTCGGGGTACGCGTTGTTCACGAGCACGAGCAGGATCGCGAGCCCCCGCACGCCGTCGAGCACGGGGATGCGCTCCGATGACGGAGCGGTGGATGGAGTGTACGGCCGGGACGCCTGGCCGATCGCCGACGCCCGCTCCGCGGTCACACGGGCCTCGCTCGGTCCATCAGCGCCGCGACGACTCGCTCCCCCGCCCGTCCATCCCACCCCTCCGGCCGCCGCACGGCTCCCGCGGCGGGGCCCCGCGAGCGGCGCACGAGCTCGGGCAGCTCGCGCGGATCGCGCACCAAGCGGTTCGTCCCCTCGGTGATCGTGATCGGCCGCTCCGTGTTGTCGCGCACGGTGAGACAGGGGACGCCGAGCGCCGTGGTCTCCTCCTGCAGCCCGCCGGAATCGGTGACCACCACGCCGGCGCCGCGCACGAGGTCGAGCATCTCGGTGTACGCCACCGGCTCGAGCACCCGCACGGCGCCGAGGTCGATTCCGCTCTCCTCCAGGCGCTGCCTCGTGCGCGGGTGCGCGGGGAAGATGACCGCGCGATCGCGCGCCACCGCGCGCAGCGCCCCGGCGATCGCGGCGAGCCGCTCCGGGACGTCCACGTTCGAGGGGCGGTGCAGCGTCACGATGACCGCGTCGCCGTCCACGCCCAGCCGCTCGCGGAAGCCGCTCGCCTTCGCCTGGTCCAGCGCGTGAAAGAGCGAGTCGATCATCACGTTCCCCACGAAGACGATCTCCTGCTCCGGCTCCCCCTCGGCGCGCAGCGTGGCATCGGCGTCGCGCGACGGCGTGAGGAGGAGCGAGGCGAGCCGGTCGGTCACGATCCGGTTGATCTCCTCGGGCATCGTGCGGTCGCCGGACCGCAGCCCCGCCTCCACGTGCGCGACGCGGAGGAGGAGCTTGGAGGCCACGATCGCCGCCGCCATGGTGGAGTTCACGTCGCCGTACACGACCACCCAGTCGGGGAGAACGCGCTCGAGCACCGGCTCGATCCGCTCCATGATACGCGATGTCTGCACCGCGTGCGATGCCGAGCCCACCCCCAGGTCCACGTCCGGCTTGGGGATCCCGAGCTCGCGAAAGAAGGCGCCGGACATGGCGTCGTCGTAGTGCTGCCCGGTGTGCACGACGATCTGTTCCACACCCGCCGCCCGCGCCGCGCGGTGGACCGGAGCCAGCTTGGGGAAGTTCGGTCGCGCACCGACGACGTGGAGGAGGCGCATGCCTGGGGTCGGGTGGTGTGGGAACGGACGTGGGGTGACGTAATCTAGCAGCGGATCGACGCGCGGGACCGGGGGTTGAATAGGAGGCCCGCGAGTGCACCGCACGCGGACGTCCCGGACCCCTCACCGTCACCCCGGGTGACAGGGTATCTTGCCGAGATGCGTTCCCCCGCGCTCCCCTTCCGTCGACCGATACCTTCGGCGCGCGCCATCCGGTGGACCACGCCGGTCGGCTCGTTCGCGCCCCCGGGGACGGTGGAGGACCTGGCGCTGTTCATCAGCCAGGGCGCGCTGCGCGAGGTGATGCGCCATCTGCGCTCCGACCCCGAGCAGGAGCTGCTCGGCTTCCTGCTCGGCGAGCTCTACGAGTGTCCGGAGACGGGGCGCCGGTACGTGATCGTGAACGGGGTGCTGCGCACCGGCTACGCCATCCCGGAGACCGAGCCCGTGCAGATCCCCGAGGAGGAGTGGCTCGGGGTGCAGCTCGAGGTGCGCCGCCGGCGGGCACTGCTCGCCGGCTGGTACCACAGCGCGCCGTTCGTCGGGACGCACCCCGCGCGCCTCGACGTCGAGACGCACCGCGCGCGCTTCACCGAGCCGTGGCAGGTGGGGCTGGTGATCGCGACGTCGGGGGATGCGCCGGCCGGGGGCTTCTACCGCCCGCTGCTCGACGGCCCCGATGCGGGAGGCGTCTTCATCCCCTTCCACGAGCTGCTGGACGACGACGCGTTCCTCGACGGCGGGCGGAAGCGCACGCTCATCGACTGGGCGAACTACGAGACGGACGCGCTCGTCGAGCGGGACACGAGCGAGCGGCGGCCGTACGTTCCCCCGGCGCGCCCCGCCAACGTCCCTCCACCGCGCGCGGCGGCACCTTCGGTGTCGTGGGGCGGGGGCGGGAGCGCGGGTGGGAGTGCGGGCGCCGCGGGGGGTGCGGGCGCGCCCCCCGGAACCGGCGGCGCGGGTGGTTGGGGAGGCGGAAGCGGGGGGGGCGGTGACCCGGCGCACCCCGACGCGGCGGGTGCCGCGCCGTTCGAGCAGCAAGCGCTCCCCGTGATCATCCCCGAGCCGCAGGCGTGGGATCAGATACCGACGGACCCGCCGCCGCTCAGGCGTCGGATGCGCCTCGGCATGGCGGCCGGGGTGCTCGTCGGCGCCCTGGCCGCGGCGGGTGGAGTGTACTACTGGAATCAGCGGGGGATCCCGGAGCTGCCGGGGTTCGGTGCGGGGAGCGCGAGCCGGGAGCGGGGAGTGGCCGCCGCGCCGGCCGCCGCCGGCCGGCCGACCGACCGCCCCGTGGGCGCGCCACTCGCCGGCAGCCAGCCGACCGCGGCTCGACCCGCTCGTGGGGCGCCGCCCGCGAGCGCCGGGGATTCCGGGCACGGCGGAACGATGACGCTGCCGGAGAGCAGCACCGCCTCGACGCCCGGCGACGTGGCCGCGAGCCCGGACCTCGGGACGACAGGGGACGCGGGACCGATCCCCCCATCCGACAATCCGCGGGTGCAGCGATTCGACGTCCTCGCCGACTCGCTCGACCGGTCCATTCGCAACTTCGGCGATCGCGCGCAGGACTTCTCGCTCGACCGCCTCACCTGCCGCGGGCTCGCCTTCGGCTATCGCTCCACCGATGATGCCTTCATCGCTCTCGCCAACACGTACCGGGAGGTGCGCGACGCGCTGGACGACGCGCGCGCCGCGCGGTATCAGTCGCTGGTGCAGCGCATGGAAGGCGTGAACGTCGCGTTCGACCGGTCGGGGTGCCCGCGACCGTAGCCCTCGGGCTACGGACCTGCCGGCCGCTCCACCCGCACTTCCCACCCCGGGGCTCGCGATCCGCGCGCCCACTTCCCCACCGCTCGCACCGGACCACCGCCACCGCCGCATGCTCCCCGCTCCGCTCATCCTCGTCCTCGCCGTCGCGCTGGCGTACCTCGCCGCGCACGTGGCGTTCGACTGGCTCGCGAAGCGCTTCCTGCTCGTGAGCGGGGCGGAGTACCTGCTGCTCGGCATCCTGCTCGGGCCGCAGGTGTCGGGCGTGCTGTCGGCGAACACGATGTCCGGCTTCGGTCCGCTCATCACGCTCGCGCTGGGGTGGATCGGGGCGATCGTCGGCACGCAGTTCACCCTCCCCACGCTCGTGCGCATCCCGGGGCTCACGTACCGGCTCGCGTTCATCGAGGCGCTGACGACGGCGTTCATCGTCGCCGGGGCATCGGCGTACCTGATCGCGTGGCTCACCGACTCGGCGCTGCGCGAGGCGGTGGTGCCGGCGGTGGCGCTCGGCGCGATCGCCGCGGTGTCGGCGCCGGCGGGGATCGAGGTGGCGACACGGCGGCTGCGCGCGCAGCGCGAGCCGATCGTGAGGCAGCTCCAGGTGGCCACGGCGGTGGACGCGCTCGTGGGGATCGTGGCGATGGGGCTTCTCTTCTGCCTGCGGCATCCGGTGGACAGCAGCGCGGGCGCGACGGTCACGCCCACGGAATGGGCGGTGATCTCGGTGGCGATCGGCGTGGTGGGGGGCGCGCTCTTCCACCTCTTCCTGGGCGGGGAGACGCACACGGACCGGCTGTTCATCTCGCTCGCCGGGGCGATCATCCTGGCGAGCGGCGCGGCGGCGTACCTGCACCTCTCGCCGGTGCTGACGTCGGCGATCGTCGGCGCGACGCTGATCAACACGTCGCGGAGCCGCGAGGCGATCGCGCGCACGCTGGCGAGCTCGGAGCGTCCGTTCTACTTCGCGATGCTGGTGTTCGCCGGCGCGTCGTGGCGGCCGAGCGGGCTCACGTGGTGGGCTGCGCCGGTGCTCCTCTTTCTCGTGCTCCGCGTGGTGGGGAAGATCGGCGGCGCGCGCCTCGGCGCGCGGATCAACGACGCGCTCCCCATCGTCGGCCGCGACTGGGGGCGCGCGTTGCTCGGGCAGGGCGGGCTCGCCGTGGCGCTCGCCCTCGACTACACGCGCTTCGCGGGGACGCTCCTCCCCAACGTCGTGTTCAGCGCGGCGATCGCGAGCGTGCTGCTCACCGACGTGACGGCGGCGCGGCTGATCCACGGGGTGGTGAGCGCCATGCGAATTCGGGGCGCGGGGCGCGAGCGGCGCGGGGCGCGGGACGCGAACGGCGCGGGGCGCGGAGCGCGGGACGCGGGGCGCGAGACGGCGGTCGACGGTCGAGGCGGGCGCGTGGAGGAGGCGCCGTCGCCGGAAGTGGAGGCGGGGCCGGCGCGCGATGCGGAGGGAGGCGAGTAATGCGTCGCATCATCACGCTCGCCCTCCTGTACGTGGGGATGCAGATGATCATCCCGCTCGACACGCGTCACGGCGCGGGGGCGGTCACGCTGCTCACGTTCGGGTTTCTCGTGCTCGGCGCGTACACGTCGGGGGAGCTGGCGGAGCAGCTGCACCTGCCGAAGATCACGGGCTATCTCGTGGCGGGGCTGCTGTTCGGGCCGGGCGTGATCGGGATCGTGTCGGCATCGGCGGTATCGGAGCTGGCGCCGGTGAGCCGGCTGGCGGTGGCGCTGATCGCCTTTCTCGCCGGGCTGGAGCTCAGGTGGGGAGAGCTCAAGGAACGCGGACGAGCGATCCTCACGATCATGAGCACCGAGCTGGTGCTGCAGTTCGCCGCGATCGTCGGGGTGCTCTGGCTCATGCGGGGCTACCTGCCGTTCGTGCACGACGCGACCGCGCCGCAGGTGCTCGCGCTGTGCGCGCTGTTCGCGGCGATCGCGATCGTGCACTCCCCGGCGGTGACGATGGCGCTGCTGACCGAGACCAGGGCGCGCGGCCCGGTGGCGCGCACGACGCTCGGGATCGTGCTCGTGGCCGACGTGGTCGTGGTGCTGCTGTTCAGCCTCGTGCTCGCCATCGTGCGGGCGATGGTCCCCGCACCGGGCGGGGTCGCGGCGGCGATGTCGCCGGGGGTGATCGCCTGGGAGATCGGGGGAGCGCTCGTGGTGGGGAGCGGGCTCGGGCTCGCCGTGGCGCTGTACATGCGCTTCGTGCAGCGCGAGCTGCTCCTGTTCGCCATCGTGATCGCCTTCTTCGGCGCGGAGATCGCGCGGCTCGCGCACGTGGAGACGCTGCTCACCCTCGTGATGGCCGGGTTCATCACCGGGAACGCCACGCACGACCAGGGGCGCGAGCTGCTGCACGCGATGGAGCGATCGGCGGTGCCGGTGTTCGTGGTGTTCTTCGCGCTCGCCGGCGCATCGATCGACCTGCCCCAGCTCGCGCGGCTCTGGCTGCCCGCGATCGCCATCGTGGGGGCGCGCGCGGCGGCGATCTTCGTGGGCTCGAACCTCGGCGCGCGCTGGTCGACCGCCCCCGACGTGGTGCGGCGCGACACGTGGCTCGGCCTGATCTCGCAGTCCGGCGTCGCCATCGGCTTGGCGGCGATCCTCGCCTCCGCCTATTCCACGCGCGGCGCGGAGATGCAGACGCTGATCCTGAGCGTGATCGCGATCAACACCGTCGCCGGCCAGATCCTCTTCCGCGTGGCGCTCGTGCGCGCCGGGGAGGTGGTGGTGGAGGCGGGGGAGGAGACAGGCGTGAGGGAGCGCGGCGTGGGGGCCACCCTGGAGGTCGGGGGCCGGGGGCCGGGGGCCAGGGG
>DASUXC010000096.1:0-6333 GCA_036378095.1 Gemmatimonadaceae bacterium
CGCGCCCGCGGCGAGGAGGAGCGCGAGCACCTCGTGCCGGTCCGGCGCCGGGCGGTCGATCGCCGCGAAGAGCGAGGGGAAGCCGTCACCCGGGTAGTTCGGATCGGCGCCGAGCTCGAGGAGCGCGCGCACGAGCGAGACGGGACCGTTGTAGATCGCGAGATCGAGGCAGGTGTCCCCACACACGTCGCGCACGTTCGGGAAGTCGGGCGGGTTGCCGAACGCCTCGCGGACGGCGTCGACGTCGCCGGCGACGATCGCCTTCTCGATCGCCAATGTCTGGTTCATGTCTTTCGGCTCGAGGTCGAAACCAGGCTCGGGAACCATCCCTTCGACGGGATCGTGACGCGAATTCGAGCGGCCGGTGGTCGCACCATCATGCGTCGGAGCTGGTCGAGGCGGCAAGCTCCGTGAGACGCGCGAACACGTCCGGTTCGACCGTGTCGACCAGGCCGAGCTTCTCGTGGTGGCGGAACGGCGACTCGCTCCGCGCTACGGCGGCGAGCGCGCGACGCGCCCACTCGCCGGCGGCACGCCGGTCGCCGCGCGCGTCCGCGAGGCGCGAGCGGCTCGCGGCCATGCGATAGCGCTGGACCGGAAAGACCGGGTCGGCGTCGAACTCGTCGAGCACCGCCAGCACCTCGTCGTACAGCGCGTCGCGCCGGAGCGCGAGCACCAGCTCGGCGAATCCCAGGTACGCGTCGTTCCGGACCGTCGGGAGCTGGCGCTGGGAGTCGAGGGCGCGCCGGTAGGCGTCGAGCGCCTCCTCCGGACGCCCGAGGTCGATCAGACACTCCGCCCGTTGCAGGTGCGCGTTGGCGAGCTGCGTCGGCTCCGGGAAGTCGGCGACGACGCGATCGAGCAGGCCGAGTGCGGCCCCCGTGAGCTCGCGCGTGCCGACGCCGTGGAGGTGCGAGGCCTGAATGCGGAGGCGCTGCGACTTGTGGAACGGCGTGCGGCTCTTGGCGAGGCGCGCCTCGAAGTCGGCCCGGTCATCCGGGGTCCAGGTGGTGCGGCGGAACCAATCAGTCTTCGCCATTCGCGATGTCTCGTGTCCTCACGCGCCGAAGGTCGGCGACGCGCTCGAGGGTCGGCATTCAGGTGCGTCGTCAGAGTGAAGGCGACAGCAGCTCCGCCGGTTCGCGCAGGTCGGGGATCATGGGCGTGGTGGCGCCAGCGTGCATGTCGGCCACCATCTCGCGCAGCCTCGCGATCTCCGGCGCGTCGCGCGCAATGGCCACCCCGCAGCTCCGGTCGGGGATCGCGACGAGGTAACCGGACGGAAACGCGAGGCGGAGCTCCTCCGCCAACAGGAGGCGAGACGAGCCCAGACCATCGTCGTGCATCATCGCGACCCAGAGGAGAGAGCCATCCGCAACGCGCTTCTCGTGAGTCCAGACCAGCCCATCATCGGCGCGCCGCATCTCGTCGAGCGCCACGCGTCGCCAGTCGGGGCGGACGCGATCGTACTCCGCCGCCCGCGCCGGGGTGACGTACGTCATCGTCTCCGATTCCGCGAGCTCGACCCACGTGAGTGCGAGGTCGGGGGCGCGGAGCGGGACCATGGCCGCCGGGACGCCGACGGTGGCGTAACTGGCGGGGACGATCAGTGGGCGAACGTGCTCGAGGGTCATGAGTGGGTGTGGCGTGCAGTGCGGGTGCAGCTTCGAGTGACCTGGACGATGCTCCTGACTCACGGCGCTGCGCGGCGGTAACCTTCGAGGAAGGCGGCCGCACGCCGCGACGGTGAACCCGGTGACACCGTCGATGGCGACGCTGTCGTCCCCGGCGTCGTCGCGCTCACCTTCGGCACACAGGAGGTCGCCGGGACGGGCGCTCGGCGGGCCACCGTCCGATGCCGGCGGGCCGGTCCAGGAACTATCTTGGCGAGACCGGCGCTGGTCTGAATACCTCCGGGGCACGCCGGGACGGGGGAGCGCGGGGGAAGTCGCGCGCATCGCGCGGCGCGCCGGCGAGCACACGGTTCACGAGAGGCGAGCGGCCACGTGGAGATTCGACCTGGCCACGACACAGCCGAGTTGAAGGCCGGCGCGACCCGGGCTGGCGCCGGCGCGGACGCGCAGGGGGGTGCCGGCGCGAGAGCCGTGGACGCCGCGTCGCTGCGCATCGTCCCGATGCTCGCCGACCTCGGCGACGCCGAGCTGGCGTGGATCGCCGCGCGGAGCGAGCGCCTCGTGCTCGAGCCCGGCGAGATCTTCATCAACTCCGGCGATCCCGCGGAGTGGATGTTCCTCGGGCTCGAGGGGACGGTGCAGGTGCGGCGCGAGCAGCTCGGCCCGAACGCGCCGGCCTACGTCTTTCGCGCCGGCGACATCGGGGGGACGATCCCGTTCTCGCGGATGGCCGTGTTCTCCGGCACCGGGCGGGCGGTCACGCGCGCGGTGGTCGCGCGCTTTCCCCGGGCGCTCTTCCCCGAGCTGCTCCGGCGCATCCCCGCGCTCCAGCCGCGATTCGTCGCCCACCTCGCCGACCGGGTGCGCGATGCGACCCGCCGCGATGCGCAGTTCGAGAAGCTCACCGCGCTCGGAAAGCTCTCCGCGGGGCTCGCGCACGAGCTGAACAATCCGGCGGCGGCGGTGCTGCGCGCGGTGGCCGATGGGCGCACCCGGCTCGACGAACGGGGAGAGCTCACCGCCGCGCTCGTGGAGTTGGGCGTGAGCCCCGAGAGCATCCGCCGCCTCGACGGGTTGCGCCGGGCCGCGCTAGCGACGTCGTCCGCCGCGCCGCCGGGCGACGGTGCCGGCGCGGAGCGCGCGGCCTCGGCCGCGCTCGAGCGCAGCGACCGCGAGGAAGCGCTCGCCACGTGGCTGCGCGACTGGGTGGGAGTGGCGGCCCCGTGGCCGAGCGCCGCGATCTTCGCCGACGCGGGGATCGACCGGGAGATGCTGCGCGACGTGCTGCGGGACGTGCCGGAGCCGGCGCGAGCGAGCGCGCTGCGCTGGGTGGAGACCGGGCTGGCCGCCCAGTCGCTGTTCGCGGAGGCGGAGGCGGCGACGCGCCGGATCGCGCAGCTCCTCGACGCGCTGCGCGCGTACACCAACCGCGACCGGATGCGCGAGATGGTCGACGTGGACGTCCGCGAGGGGATCGAGAGCACGCTCGCGCTGTTCGGCGCGCGGGCGCGCGACAAGGGGGTGACGCTCGAGCGCGCGCTCGATCCGGTGCCGCGCATCCGCGCGTACCCGGGGGACCTCAACCAGGTGTGGGCGAGCCTGCTGGACAACGCGATCGACGCGGCGCCGGCCAGGAGCGGGAAGGTGACGGTGCGCACGCGGGGCGCGGACGGCGGCGTGGTCGCCGAGATCCGGGACAACGGGCCCGGCATCCCCGAGGCGCTGCACGAGCGCGTGTTCGAGCCGTTCTTCACCACCAAAGATGTGGGCGCCGGCACGGGGCTCGGCCTCGACATCGCGCGCCGCGTGGTCGTGGACCTGCACGGAGGCCAGCTCACGCTCGCCTCCGTTCCGGGCGACACCTGCTTCGCCGTGCACCTGCCGCTCACCACCGTGGGGACGTTCGGCTCGTGATGCTCGTGATGTTCGTGATGGAGGCGTGATGGCTGCCCGACCGGTGATCCTGACCATCGACGACGATCCCGAGGTGCTGCGCGCCGTGGAGCGCGACCTCCGGCGGGAGTACGGCGAGCACTATCGCGTGCTGCGCGCCGACTCCGGCGCGACGGCGCTGACGCTGCTCGAGCAGCTCAAGCGGCGCGGCGACCCGGTGGCGCTCCTGCTCGCCGACCAGCGCATGCCGGGGATGACCGGCGTGGAGTTTCTGGAGCAGGCGATGGCCGTCGCGCCCGGCGCCAAGCGCGTGCTGCTCACGGCGTACGCGGACACGGACGCCGCGATCAGCGCGATCAACAAGGTGCGGATCCACTACTATCTCATGAAGCCGTGGGATCCGCCGGAGCAGAATCTCTACCCGTACCTCGGCGACCTGCTCGACGACTGGCGGGCGAACTACCGCCCGCCGTTCGAGGGGATCCGGGTGATCGGGAACCGGTGGAGCCCGAAGTCGCACGCCGTGCGCGACTTCTTGGGCCGCAACCTCACCCCGTACCGCTGGCTCGATCTCGACGTGTCGGCGGAGGCGCGCGATCTGCTCGCGACACTCGAGGGGTCGGGCGGCGAGAAGACGACGGCGCCCACGCTCACGCCGCCGGTGGTCGTCTTCCCCGATGGGCGCGTGCTTCCCGACCCCGACCTCGTCACCCTGGCCGAGCGCATCGGGCTTCGTACGAGAGCCGAGCGGCCGTTCTACGATCTCGTCGTGGTCGGCGCCGGGCCGGCGGGGCTCGCGGCGGCGGTGTACGGCGCGAGCGAGGGGCTCAAGACGTTACTCGTGGAGCGCGAGGCGCCGGGCGGGCAGGCCGGGACGAGCTCCAACATCGAGAACTACCTCGGCTTTCCCGCCGGGCTCACGGGAGCCGATCTTGCGCGGCGGGCGGTGGCCCAGGCGCGGAAGTTCGGCGCCGAGATCCTCACGCCTGCCGAGTGCCGCTCGATGCGAACCAACGACGCCTACCGCGTGCTCACGATGAGCGACGGCAGCGAGATCTCGAGCCGCGTGGTGCTCGTCGCGTCGGGAGTGCAGTACCGGAGGCTCGACGTGCCGGGTGCCGAGAAGCTCGCCGGGTGCGGCGTGTACTACGGCGCATCGCTCAGCGAGGCGCTCTCCTGCCGCGGGGAGGACGTGTTCATCGTGGGCGGGGGGAACTCCGCGGGGCAGGCGGCGGTGTTCTTCGCGCAATACGCGCGGAGCGTCACCATTCTCGTGCGCGGCAGCGGGTTGAAGGAGAGCATGTCGCAGTACCTGATCGACCAGATCGCGGCCATCCCCAACGTGACCGTGATGACGGGGACGCGCGTGACCGCCGTGGAGGGGAACGGCCGGCTCGAGCGGATCACCATCGTGTGCGAGGGCGCCGGAGGGCGCTCCGAGCGGACCGTGCCGGCGAGCTCGATGTTCGTGTTCATCGGCGCCGTGCCGCGCACCGATTGGCTGGGGGAGCAGGTGAAGCGCGACGAGTTCGGGTTCATCTACACGGGACCAGACCTGCCGCGCGACGGCGGGCGGATCCCCGGCTGGCCGCTGGCGCGCGATCCGTTCCTGCTCGAGACCAACGTGCCGGGGGTGTTCTGCGCGGGAGACGTGCGGCATCAGTCCGTGAAGCGGGTGGCGAGCGCGGTGGGGGAGGGGTCGATCGCCGTGCAGTTCACGCACAGATACCTGGCGGAGAGCTGATGAGCGCACCGAAGCGGGAGGATCTCCCGCACATCGATGGCGCCGCCGATGGCGCCACCACCGACGGCAACACCGCGCCCCTCGCGCCGCTCGGGGCGGACGCGCTGGCCAGGAGCGAGCTGCTCCGCGGGTGCGGGGATGACGACCTCACGGAGGTACTCGCGCGGTCGTCGGAGGTCGCGTTAGGCAGTGGCGAGCTGCTGTTCGGGGATGCCGACGTCGCCGACGCCGTGTGGATCCTGACGAGTGGCGAGCTCGCGATCACCAGGATGGCCGACGGGGACGAGGTGATCATCGATCAGCTCTCCCCCGGCGCGTTTCTGGGGGAGATCTCGCTGCTCACGCATTCGCCGGCCGAGCACCGCGCGCGGGCAAAGGGGCCCGTGAGGCTGCTTCGCATTCCGGGCGACGTGTTCTTCGACCTCCTGCGCTCCTGCCGCGCCGTGTCGGAGACGGTGCTGCGCACCATGGCCGAGCGAGTGCGGCGGATCGAGCAACTGCTTCAGCAGCGCGAGCGGATGGCGGGGCTCGGAACGCTCGCCGCCGGGCTGGCGCACGAGCTGAACAACCCGGCGGCGGCGGCCAAGCGCTCGGCCGCGCTGCTCAAGGAGCAGTTCGCGGAGCTGGAGCCGCTCGCCGAGCGACTCGCATCGCGGCAGTGGACACCGGAGGAGGTGAAGCTGCTGCGGCAGCTCGAGGCCGCGAGTGGCGCTCAGGGTAACAGGGCGCGGGAGCTCGACGCGCTCGCGCGCAGCGACCAGGAGGACGAGGTGGGGCGCTGGCTCGATGCGCGCGGCATCGCGCGCGCGTGGGAGCTGGCGCCCGTGCTCGTGGACCGGGGGGTGACCGCGGAGACACTCGAGGGCGTGATGCGCGGGTGCGATCCCGCGGCGGTGGCGGACGCGCTCGCGTGGACCGAGCGGATGATGGCGATCCGGCAGATGCTCGACGAGGTGGAGGGGAGCACGGCGCGCATCGCGCAGATGGTGAAGGCGGTGAAGGCGTACTCGTACGCCGACACGACATCGCTGCGGGTGGCGGACGTGCACGAGGCGCTGGAGA
>DASUXC010000097.1:0-18429 GCA_036378095.1 Gemmatimonadaceae bacterium
CAGGAACGAGACGTTCTTTCGCGAAGGGCTCGCCGTCATGAAGGGGCCGAAGCTGGTGGCGCTCGACGGGTCGCGCATCCTCGGCGTGATCCACTGGGTGCCGTCTCGGCGGTGTCAGCTCGGTGCGGTCGAGAAGCTACAGCCGATACCCGCCATGCTCGGCGGATTCGGACTACCGGCGGTTCGGGTTCGACGTCACTGACGAGGTGTCGGTTCTCGGCGTTCCGACCTACCTGATGTGGCGCGAGGGACGGTCCATTTCCACGACCTGAGACTGCGGCAGAAGCGCTTCGACGTTCGGCGAACGCGAAGTGGGGTTCAGGGGGTCGCGGGTTCAAATCCCGCCGTCCCGATTGGTGGAAGTGTTCGAAGGGATTGGAAATAATGGAACGCCCCGTCGAGCGATCGGCGGGGCGTTGCCGTTGCGGTAGGCCAGCGGGAAACCAGTGGACCTGTTTTGTGGCGCACAGGCGATGGAGAGCGCTACTCTGCGCGCGTTACTGCCACTACGTTGTGCTGCCGTTGGCGGTCTACACGATTGGCGGGGCGGCCCGGTTGGACACCTGCTCGGGATTGCGTCACGAGCCCTGCGGCCGGCTCACGTCCGACTCGACCAGGCGATGACCGAGCCGGCGAGCGCATTGTAGGTGGAGTCGACACCGCTTCGCGCCGATGCTCGGATGCTGGCCTCCGCGAGTCGCCTCCTTCGCGCTCGAGTCGGCGCTCCCGGCGGCTCCCACCCCCCGCTCCCGCAGCGCGCGCGTGTGCAGCTTCGCGGCGAGCCGCGCCGCATCCGGCGGCGTGGTCGTGTCCTCGGTGATCTCCGCGGCGTCCCGCACGGACTTGGAGCTCTGCTCCGGATGGAGCCTGCCCGCGACGTCCGTGGCCGTCACGACGATGGCAGGCGGCGCGGGGTTCGCCTGTGGCTCGGCGGGCTTCGCCGGCGGGATGTAGCTGCCGAGCTCCAGGCGGTCCGCTTTCTCGCCCCCACTGACACTCGTGCGGCGCACGACGCCAGTGGGGATCCCGCGCACGGTGGCGAAACCCGGGCGTCGCTGGTGGCCGTCGGTAGGTGGTGGTAGTATCTGCGAGCCCGGATGCTGGACTGGCAGTGGACCGTCTGACCCAGACGCGACCGATCGTGGACACTCGAAAGGCCACCTCCGCCATGCCCCTATCGCGCCCCATCGAGGATTCGTACGTCGTCCCCGGATCTCTCCTCGCGGCCGGAAAGTACCCGGGCAGCCCACCGACCATCCCGGAGGCGGAGGCCAGGGAGAAGCTCGCCGCCTTTCTCGATGCGGGCATCACGGCCTTCGTCGACCTGACCGACCCGGCCGATGGGCTCGCGGCGTATGTCCCTGTGCTCCGTGAGCTCGCGGCCGAGCGGGGTCTCGACATCGTTCACGACCGGCTCACGATCCGGGACATGGACGTGTGCGATGCGGCACACATGCGCCGGGTTCTGGACACGATCGACGAGCGCCTCGCCGCCGGGCACCGTGTCTACGTGCACTGCTGGGGCGGGATCGGGCGCACCGGGATGGTGGTCGGCTGCTGGTTGGTCCGGCATGGGCGGACGGGCGACCAGGCGCTGCGCGAGGTCGAAGCTCTCTTCCGCAGCATGTCGCCCGTGACGGTTCGGAAGCACGGGGGGTGGGGCTCGCCGCAGACGAGCGCTCAGCGAGAGCTCGTACGCGCCTGGGCGAGTCACGATCGGGGCAGCGAGTCGGAAGGTTTGCCGCACGGCAGTGCCGCGGCGGTAACCGCAGGCTCGGGCAACGGAGCACTCCCGACGCCGCTCCACCGCTACCTCGGCGCGATGCTCGGCCTCGCCGTCGGCGACGCGCTCGGAACCACTCTCGAGTTCAGCTCACCGGGCACCTTCGAGCCCATCACCGACATGGTGGGTGGCGGGCCGTTCGCTCTCGCGCCGGGGCAGTGGACGGACGACACATCGATGGCGCTCTGCCTCGCGGAGAGCCTCATCGAGTGCGCGGGTTTCGACGCGGCGGACCAGATGCGCCGCTACGTCCGGTGGGTGGACGAGGGGCACTGGTCGAGCACCGGCACGTGCTTCGACGTCGGCACCGTCGTCCGCCGCGCGCTGTCGGCGTTCCGCCGGACGGGGAACGGCTTCTCGGGCCCGGTGGACGAGAGCACCGCCGGGAACGGCTCGCTCATGCGGCTCGCCCCGGTGGCGCTGTTCTTCGCGCGCGATCCCGAGCTCGCCATCCGCATGGCGGCCGACAGCTCACGGACCACGCACGGCACCGCCGCCGCCGTGGACGCCTGTCGGTACTTCGCGGGTCTGCTGCTCGGTGCCCTCGCGGGAACGCCGAAGGGGGAGCTACTCTCCTCCGGCTTCACGCCCGTGGCGGGGCTCTGGGCGCGGGAGCCGCTGCACCCCGCCGTCGCCGCGGTGGCGGAGGGCTCCTTCCGTCGCAAGGCGCCGCCGGAGATCCGGGGCGGGAAGGGCTACGTGATCGACACGCTGGAGGCCGCGCTCTGGGCGTTCGCCACGACGGAGGACTTCGAGAGCGGCGCCCTGGCCGCTGTCAACCTCGGCGGCGATGCCGACACCACGGGGGCCGTGTACGGGCAGATCGCGGGCGCGTATTACGGAGCGCGGGCGATACCGGCCGGATGGCGTGAGCGGATCGCGCTCGGCGAGGAGATCGGCGAGATCGCGAAGAAGCTGCTCGATGCCGCAGGGCGGTAGCGACTGCCGCTGACACATCGGGTGGGCAATACGGAGACGCCACCGGCCCGCGCGCATCGATGCACCCCCGAACGTGCACGCGCGCCCTACTCGCCGGTGAGCACCGCGCGCCCGACATTCAGCACCTCGTCGTACCGCTGCTCGAGCGCTGCATTCGTCCCCCGGATCCCAGCGACGACCTTCTCCGTCCAGTCGAGATACTCGCGTCGGCGCGACAGGGGCCAGTCGTCAGGTGGGTGCTCCGTGACATCGCGCACGTTGGCGATCTTGTCGCCAAGCTTGATCAGCTTCGCGCGGTGTGAGCCAGCTGACGCATGCTCGACCTGCAGGTCCTTGCGAACTGCCTTGGGAAGGCGCTTGTCGTCCGTCACCTCCTCCACGAGCGCCCGGACCTCGGGACCGAACGCCGCTTCCAGCTCCTCGGGCGTCGTCTGGGTATCCTCGATGGTGTCGTGGAGAACGGCACCCATGAGCGTCGTCACATCGGTGACGCCGCCGGTGGTCGCGAGTATGGCCGCGACTTCGATGAGATGATTGATGTACGGCGACGCCTCGCGGTCTTTCCTCCGTTGGTCGCGATGTTTGCTCGCCGCGAACCGGAGGGCTTGGAGGAGTCGCGCCGAGTCGGCGGGCGATCCGGTCATGTCAGTTCGATCGTTGGTGCGGAGGTGCGTGGGGCCCGGTTGCGGGTCGGCGCCGCTCCGCTGTGCGTGGACGGCGAAAATAGCTGCCGTCGGCCGCAATCGATACTCTCGGCCTCGACGCACCGTACGTGAGCGTTCGCCTCGGAGCTGGCGATGCCGTTGCGGTCAGAATGGGGGTTCCGTCGGGCGGAACGATCCCTCACCGCGTCTGCCCGGCAACTGCCAAACACAAAGGTAGCGGGCCATTGGTGGGCGAGGAGGAGATTCGATACCGTCGGTGTGGCTTCGTTCTCGACGGGGAAGGGATTGCGCGACTCGAGCGCGTGGTCGCCCTCGCGCCACACCAGTTGCAGCGTCGTCGAGCCGTCGCGCGGCATGAGCGCTCTGAGCGCGGCGAAGTCGTAGTGGAGGTCGCGCAGCCGTTCGGCGGTCCGCGTGACGAGCACGAGATGCCACGCGCCGGCGTAGGCGCGCGCCGGCGGGATCGTCGGGTCGAGATCCGCCGCGTCCCACCCGAGCGCTTCCAGCGCTTCGCGCACCAGCGCATCGGGCGCGGGCTCGTGCCGCGGCGCGACGGAGGTCAGCGACGCCTCCCGCCGACCCTCGCGCGTGCGCACCTCGACGGGCACGTCGCCCACCGCGGTCGCGAGGTGGTTGTTCCCGTGGCCGTCGGTCTCGCCGAGCACGACGCCCGTCGCGATGGTCGCGTGGCCGCAGAACGACAGCTCGGCCTCGGGGCTGTAGTAGCGCACCGTGCGCCTGGCGCCCGCGGCCGGCGCCACGAACGCGGATTCGGAGATCCCGACCTCCGACGCGATGCGCTGCATGGTGTCGGGGTCGGGGAGCGCCTCTCCGATCCACACCTGCCGTGAGCCCAGGCGCTCACGCCCTGGCCGCCAGCCTATCGAACCGAGCGCGGAGTCGCGAAGACCCGCCACCCGCCGAGGCGCGACTTCACCCGGTCGTCGACCGGCACGTCGGGGGCGAGGTAGTCATCGGTGATTGCCCGGCGCGCCACGCCGCGGCGGCATGCGCGAACATCGCGAGCAGGCGACCCCAGTCGCCTTCCGTGTCGAAGATGCGGCGCATCTCTTCACGGCGCGCGCCGTAGCGATCGAGGCGCCGATGCTCCAGCTCGACGCGCGTGCCGCTCTCGCCGTCGGGAACGAAGCGCACTTCGATCTCCGTCTTCAACTCCGGATCGTACTGCCAGTTGGCGTCGATGTCCCACGAGAGGATGAGCCGCGACGGGGGCTCCCACACCAGGACGCGTCCCCAGTCGCAGGTGCTCCCGTCCTCGCCGCGCTCGTACCACCGGCCGCCCACGCGCGGCTCGATGATCGCGTCGACCGCGTTGGCCCCGCCGATCTTGTAGTGCGCCAGGGGCCACCACGTCCCCATCCGCTCGGTGAACACGCGCCAGGCCACCGCGAGCGGCGCCTCGACGTTCACCACCTTGCGCACGCTGTTCGGATCGCCGCTGCTGCTGGTCCGCGTCTGCTCGGTCATCGCGTTCTCCTCGTGGTTGTCTCGCGCTCGGCCGCGTCCTTGAAGGCGTCGAGCGCTTCCTCCCAGAATCCGTCCAGCCATGCGCGCAGCGCCTCGATCCCCCGCGCGTCGAGGGTATAGAGGCGGCGTGCCCCCTCGGCGCGGTCCGTCACCAGTCGCGCGGCCCTGAGCACCTTGAGGTGCTGCGACACCGCCGGCCGGCTCACGCTCATCCCATCCGCGATCTCGCGGACGGAGCGGGCGCGGCCGCGCAGCCGCTTCAGGATGGTGCGGCGTGTCGGGTCCCCGAGGGCGTCGAGCACCTGATCGGCGTAGGACATTGTGCGCTCCACTCTCCCGCGTGCCTCGATCGCGAACCGTGCCTGGCGTCTCGTCGGGCGATCCGGTCGCCGGCGCCGGCGTCCAGGCGCTCCGGCGCGACTCGATCACCCCGCGAGGCCTGGATATCCGAGCCCCTTCCGACTGTACGCCATCTGGCCGACGTGATACGAGCCATGCAAGGCAAGGGTGGGCATGGGGGTTCGCCCGGCCTCGTCGATAGTGCGGTAAGTGAGCACTTACCGTAAGTGTATGCTTACCACCGTCGCTCGTCAAGCGTGCGGCGCCTCTCGGGGTCGCGTGGGAGCGAAGCGCTCCATGCCGGCGCGGATGAGGTCCTGGAGGGGGCGAGTCTCGATGCTTGCGGTTTGGGGAGTGAATATTTACTTTCGTATACGCCCGATGATGGATAGAACGATCGGGCCGCCAACGAAGGGCGACTGCCGGGCGCGGCGAGCGATGCGATGGCCGAGGGCGAGGGAACGAGCCACCACCGGCACCGCGACACGGCTGTCACAGGGCAGAGGGCGGTCACGTCTTCACCATCGAACACTCCAATGCCACTCGACACTCTGGAGTCGATCAGGATGCGTATGAGTCACCACCCACTGCGTGCGCTGAAGAGAGCTGCGGCCGGACTCTCCCGCTGGTCGCCGGTGTTTGCCGCCGGTGCAGAGACCTATCCGAGCGACTGCGCTGACGCGAGGGGGCGCGCGAGAAGTGGCGCGTCGCATGCGACGGCCCCGCAGCCGTGCAGCTACCTGTTCATCGATGCGCCCTCCGTCGTCGATCTGGAGCGCGTGATCGGAGCCGGCGCGCGCTGACGGTCGATGCGAGACGCCGGCCCATGACTCATCGACCGAGCCATACGCCCGCCGCCGCGGCATCCCCGATGCTCGTCGCACCGTGCACGCTCGTGGGGGATCACGTGCGGCTCGAGCCGCTCGAGCTCGAGCACGTGGACGAGCTCTGGAAGGTGGCGGGGGAGCCCGAGCTGTGGCGGTGGACCGCGGCGAACACCGAGGCGAAGTACCTCATGCTCCGCCACGCCTTCCTCGAGCGAGTGATCGCGCCCGGAGGCGCGCACGGGTTTCCCGCACCGGACCTGGTCAATGACACTGCATCACGGTCCAGCACCGATCGAATCGTCGAGCCACGAGATCGTCTCGGCGTGCGCAGACGTAGAGCCGTCCCGCGTCTCCCCACTCCATCCCCGCTTCGGTGTCGCTGTCGATCTGCAGGATCAGTTGCCACTGCGCTGCCGTCTCCGGAGGATCACCGGCGAGTCTCGCGCACTCCGCCTCCACCGGCTCCTCGATCGCCGACGCAGTGCCACCGACCTGGTGAATCATCTCACCCGGTGCGCCGAACACGTCCGGATGCTCGGCGTAGAGGCTGGCCCAGAACTGCTGATACGCGGAGAATGCAGGCTTGCTCGGCGCCCAGGCAGCGGGGGCCTCGGCACGCAGCCGAAGCATCTCGCGCGATGGCGGCGAAGGAGGCAGGAGCCAGGGGGTCGGCCGCAGCATGCGCGCACCGAAGACGCCGCGGGCTCGCGACTGCGCCGCCTCGGACCCCTGGAGCTCTCGTGGAGGAGGTCTTCGCTCCAGGGCGTCTGCCGGCCGCTCGAGGAAGAGCGCGCGCACCCGCGCCTGGTCCTCGCGCTCGCCCCACGGCCAGTCGTGGGCATCGCAGAAGAACAGGAGCCGTCCCGTCGCCGGAAACCCATCCAATGGACAGGCCGCATGCACTTCGCTGAAATCGATCTGGGCGACGAAGCTCAGCGGCCACTCGCGACTGTGGACGTCCCTTTCGATCTGGCGGGAGCGCTCCCACTGCCGCGACGCTTCCTTCCACTCCCGCGTACGCAGGAGCCGATGGAGCCAGTGGCGGCGGCCGAGAATGATGCGTCCGGGCATCGGAGCGGTGAGCGGGCCTTCCCATGCCGGCTCGAATGCTGGTCGCGACGGCCAATCCACATCCGGCGGTAGATCGGGATTGCCGCCGAGCCGGCTCGCGCCCAATGGCGCATCGGCCCCTCCCTCGAGCGGTCCCGGAACCATGATGACGCAGGGCCTCGCCGATTCCGCGAGCCGCGATGCCCACTCTCCCAACCCCGCCCCGCGAAGCGCGCTCTCGAGCTCTGATCTAGACCACAAGCAACGCCCCCGTTCGCTCTCCGGTGCTCCGCCCACGGCCGGAAGGCGCATCCGGCACGAGGCCTGGCGGCGGTCGCGGCGAAACAAGCGGGGTCGCCGCGAAAAGGCGGCGGTAGCCGCGTAACTGGTTTGACGTACGATGTACGTATTGTATACTGTGCTTCACCCTCGTCAAGCCAGCATGGGACGACCGCCGAAGTTTTCCAGGGAGCAGTTGAAGCAGGCCGCGCTCGCCATCGTCGATGAGCACGGACTGGCCGCGCTGTCGATGCGATCGCTCGCGGCGGCGGTGGGGACCGGCGCGATGACGCTGTACAACCACGTGGCCGACCGGGCGGAGCTCGACGCGCTGGTCGTCGATGGTGTCATGTCCGAGGCCCGCTGGAAACGCGCGCGCTACGACGACTGGCGAGACGAGGTGCGCGCGGTCTCCACCGCGATCTGGCGCGCGATCCGCTCGCACCCGCGGGCGATTCCCCTCATCCTGACGAGGCGAAGCCGGTCGCCGGCATTGGCGGAATTGAGCGAGGCCCTGCTGCGCGGCCTCGCTCGCAGCGGTCGTTCCAAGGCCGATTTGCTGATCGCGTTCCGCGCCGTGTCCGGATTCCTCGCCGGCCTGGCGCAGGCCGAATTGGCTGGCCCGCTTTCGGTGGGAGCGGGCGAGCAACCGCTCGAGGTCATCGAGCGCTTCATGGCACTCCCGGCCGATCGCTTTCCACACCTGATTGAGATCGCGAACGCCGCCACACGGAGCAGCGCCGAGCGCGAGTTCAAGGCCGGCCTCGAGCTGCTCATTGCGGGGCTGTCCGCGCCGCCGCCGAAACGGCGGCGATAGCTCGACGCGGTCGAAGCATGCCGTCGCCCCGAGGTGACCACCCAATGCCTTCCTCGCGAGACACGAACAGAGGGGACGTCGCTCGATACTCCCGGTGTGCCGGGGTCGATGGTCTCGAGATCATGAGCGCCCGCTGGGTGGAGCATTCGTTCGCCCCACACATGCACGACTTCTACGCCGTGAGCCTCAATTACGGAGGGCGCGGTGCATTCGCGTGTCGGGGCGAGTCTCGCGACGCGGCGCCGGGCACGTGCAACCTGATCGCGCCCGGCGAGCTGCACACGGGGCGTGCCACGTCCGAGGATGGCTGGAGCTATCGCAACCTGTACATCGAAACCCCTCTGATGGCCACGCTGCTCCAGAGCTTGGACTGGCGACGGCCATCGGATGTGGCGTTCAAGTACCCGCTCGTTCGGGACACGATCCTGGCGACGCGGCTCGCTCGGGTTTTCGCGAGTCTCATGGAGCCGAGCTCGTTGCTGGAGAACGAGTCGCTGCTCCTGTCGGCAGTCGCGCGGTTGGTCACGGATCACCTCGTGCGCGGGCACGCGCTTCCCGATGTCGGGCGAGAGAACGCGGCGGTCGCGCGAGTCAAAGACTGGATCGACGCCAACTCCGAGCAGAACGTATCGATTCTCGCGTTGGCCGGTCTCGCCGGCCTGAGCCCGTACCATCTCGTGCGAGCATTCCACAGGAAGGTGGGGATTCCGCCGCACAAGTATCAGATGGTCGTGCGCGTCAATCGAGCGCGAAAGCTCCTGGCATCGGGTGCGGCGATCTCCGAAGCCGCGTTCCGCACCGGGTTCTGCGACCAGAGTCATCTGAACCGCTGCTTCAAGCGGATGCTGGGCGTCACACCGGGACGATACGCCGCGTTCCCCCCGAAAGCGCGAGCCAGCGAGCGCACCCACTGACGCTCGCTGGCTCACGGAGGCTGACGGCGCCAGGACGATCACGCCTCGCCGATCAGCCGATCGCCGACCTCCCGGATCACGTCCAGCAGAAGGTCCACGTCCTGCCGGCGCAGACGGTGGTTCACGCTGCACGCACGAAGCACTCGCCTTCCACGGATCGTCGTGCCCGACAGGAACACCCGCCCGTCCTGCTCCAGCGCCGCCGGCAGCCGTTCGTTCAACGCGTCCAGCCGTTGCTGATCCTCATGCACGGAGATGTCGGAGGTACGATACTGGAAGCACACGGTCGACAGCGGAACGGGAGCGAGTCTCACGAAATCCTCCGACTGGTCGATCCGGTCCGCCAGATACCGCATGATCTCGATGTTGCTCTCGATGGCCGCGCGCAGCTTCCTCGTGCCGTACGCCTTGAACGTCATCCACACCTTCAGCGCCCGGAAATTCCGATGGAGCTGGGGGCTGTAGTCCTTGAAGTCGACCGGTCCGTCCTTCTCCGCGTCGCCGTCCTCCCGCAGGTAGTCCGCCACGATCTGAAAGGTGTCGCGGAGCGCCCTGGGATCCCGGACGAGAATGCACCCGGCCTCCGCCGGCACGTACAGCCACTTGTGCGGGTTGACGGCCACCGAATCGGCGCGGTCCAATCCACGGAAGAATCTCCCGGCGGCTTCCGTCGCCGCCGCGGGTCCGCCGTAGGCAGCGTCCACGTGGAGCCACAGGTCCTGCTTCCGGCAGAACTCCGCCAGCTCATCCAGCGGATCCACGGCGCCGGTGTTGGTCGTGCCGGCGTTGCCCACCACACAGATGGGGTGAAATCCATTCTTTCGGTCCTCCGTCACCCGCTGTTCCAGCGCCTCCATGTCGATCGTGAAATCGTCCCCGACCGGGATCCTGCGCAGTTGATGGCGCCCCATTCCCAGCAGGACCATCCCCTTCTCGATCGACGCATGTCCCTCCCGCGACGTGTAGACCGTGAGGGGAGGCCCACCTCGCATTCCCAGCGAGGCTGCATCGAACGGCGCCTTTCTCCTGCGGGCCACCGCCAGCCCCACCAGGTTCCCGGCCGATCCCCCGCTCACGAGACACCCGCCGGCGCCGGGCGCGTACCCGATGAACTGCCCGATCCACTGGATCACGCGCCGCTCGACCTCGGAAGCCGCCGGAGAGAAGTGCCACATGGCACAGATCTGGTTCACCGCGGACGCCAGCAACTCGGCGAGCACCGACGCCTGATTGCCGCTCGCGTTGATGTACGCGAGGAAGCGGGGCGTCAGATACAACGTGGAGTTCGCGAAGATGTCGTGCTCCACCTGACGCAGGATGGCATCGATCGGCTGGGGCTCCGCGGGGAGCGGCTCGTCGAACAGCGAGGCGATCTCCATCCGGCTCTTCGCGGGGGTGACTCGAGCCCGGTCGAGCCCCGCATACAACTGGACGACGAGATCCGATGCCTTCCGGAGGTCATCCCGAAATGTCTCCAGGTCCGAATCCAGGCTGGTTCCCTCGGCGGGAACGGGTGTGGTCATGTGAGGCGATTCCTCTGGTTCGCGAGTGTGTCTCGTGCGTTGATTCCGACGTCGTATCGTCGCCCGGGACAGTAGTGGTGTGGTGGCCGGCGCGTCTTGGACGGAATTGTGCTCCGCCGAAGTCCTCGCGAGGGGCGACCTCCGCTGCCGGAGCTCCACGGGCGGGTTCATGCATACGTATGTCTGAATCGCGCCCGTGCGCACCGCGCACGCCACGGACGACTACCACCCCGGGACGGCCATCGATGATGGGACATCAACCTGGCCTCGATCGGCTACCACCAGGCACTCATCTTCGGTCTCATGGCGCAGTGGCTCGTCGATCCCGCGCGCGCGCCGACGGGTCGCGATCTCGGCGCTGCATTGCGCGCGGTCCTGGCGGCGGAGGCGCCCCGGGGCAGGCGGGGAGGTCGATGCCTACGTGGCTCGGGTCATCGCCGAGCCTGATCGGTTCGACACCATCACCATGTCGAGGAGAAGAGGTGACGACACAGGTCACGAAGCGCCTTCCGGACGATCGCCGTCATGATACGGCCGGCGTGATCGCCGCGCCGCCATTGATCTTCGGCGCGGCGTTGATCGCCGCCCTCGGGCTCTCCGCCATCCATCCGATCCGCATCGCGTCACGCACGAGCGGCATGCTGCGGCTCGCGGGCGTCGCGCTGATCGTGCTCGGCTTCCTCCTCAGCACGGCCGTCGTGCTCGCGTTCCGGAAGGCGGGAACCCAGGTGTCACCCTATCGGCAAACGACTCGCTTCGTCTCGACCGGGCCGTATCGCTACTCGCGCAATCCCGACTACATCGGCCAGATGCTCATGTACGCGGGGATCGCCGTCGCGGCGAACAGCTGGTGGCCGATCTTCCTCATGCCGCTCGTTCTCCTTGTCGTCCAGCGCGGCGTGGTGCGGCGCGAGGAGCGGTATCTGGAGGCGACATTCGGGAAGGAATACCGTGACTACACGGCGCGGGTACCGCGCTGGCTGTGAGGCCTGAGCGCGCGGGCCGCTACCTCCCCATGGCCGCCAGCAGATAGGCGAGGTTCGCGGTACCGTCCATGATGGGCTCGTTCGTCGAGTAATCGCCCAGGTCGTCGTGGTACACGATGAAACCGGTGTTGAACGGCGCGTACTCGTCCTCGTGAAGCAGGCGGATCCCTTTCAGGTTCTGGTAGATCGAGCGGTAGACGGGCCCGTCCACCAACCCGCCGGTGAGCTCCACCCCGAGCTGGTTGGCCACGATGGAGTGCGGATCGCGCGCGAACACGCCGTCGTGTGGAAGCCCGATCACCATCGACACGCCCCACGGGTTGACACCGAACAGCCAGTCGAGCGCCGCGCTCTCGTACTCGACGAATCGCGTGTCCCCGGTCATCACGCGATAGAGGTGGGCCTGCGTGGCGAAGGAGACCATCAGGTCGTTCGAGCACCAAATGAAGGGAATCCCCACGCGAAAGCCGTTGTCCGCGCGGTGCGCGACGGCCTCGAGCCCGCGCCGGTAGTACGCGGCCATCTGCCGCTTCGCCGCCCGGGGGGCCGCGCGCCAGATCTCGTAATGGCCGGCGTCGTAGAACGGGTACCACTGGTAGTGCCGCGCGGTGTCGGCTCCCATCCACGGCGTCACGGGCTCACGGTCGGCGTAGCGCTCGGCGTCGCGCAGATAGCGCGCCTCGCCCGTGAGCGCGTGCAGCTCGGCGGCGGCGAGCTCCATGTCGTCGGTCCAGTTCTCCTCCTCGTAGAAGTACGGAGCGCGCGCCGGCGCCGTCTGGCAGACGCCGGGGTGTGCCGCGCCGAGCGCGTACGCGGCGCGCGCCCGCTCGCCGAGCATGCGAGCGAACGCGGAGTCCCGATCGCGGAGGAGCCTGGCGCCGAGCGCCATCGCGGACGCGAACTTCCCGGCGGTCGAGGCGAGGCCGGTGGAGCGGTTCCTGGCCTCGAACAATCCCTGTGGCCGCCCGGTACACGGGTACACGGGGCGCGGTCCACCCTTGCCCCACCCGTAGTCCACGGTGTCGGTGGTCGGGAGCTTCCAGAAGCTGTGATCGCGGTCGTCGGCGATCTGGTTGTACATCCGCCCGTCCCCCGGATACATGCGCGCGAGCCACTCGAGGCCGTGGCGTGCCTCGTCGAGCACGTCGGGAATCCCGTTCGCGCCGGGCGTGCCGTCGGCGGCGAAGCGGTCGGCGAACGCGCCGGGGTGGTCGCGATACGCCAGGAGGAGCTGGAAGGTCGCCGTGGCCGAGGTGGTGACGTACTGCAGGTAGTCGGATGCGTCGGCCCACCCTCCGCTCACGGGGATGAACCGTCCGGCCATCGTCGAGTCGTCGACGATGATCCCGTCGTGCGTGTGCACGGAATCGCCGAACAGCGGATTGAAGCCCGAGCGCTGCTCCCGCATGTAGTAGAGGAGCGTATCGGCGGCGCCGGCGTACACGTCGCGCGCGATCCGGAAGGCGCGGGACGAGTCCGCGCCGGCGACCACGCGGTAGAGCCCCTCCCGGGCCAGGGAGGAGAAGTCGAGCCGGTACGTGGCGACGCACGGTCCGAACGCGCCGCTCCGCTCGGCGCGCCGCGGCCCGAACACTCGGCGCCCCGCGCCGTCGACCACGACGAACTCGTCGACGCGGCTCGGCGCGAGGGCGCACACGACCGCCACCTTTCGCCCGTTCGGGCGGTAGCCGAGCTGGTTGACGCGGACGAAGCTCGAGGTGCCCTGGACGGGGACCGGCGGCGCGCCGCGCGGGGGGAGCGACCGGCAGGAGAGTGGAGCGAGGAGGAGAGCGGGGAGAGCCCAGGCTGCAGCCGTGCGGCGTCTCGTGGAGCGAAGGAGGGAAGTCGTCACTCGTGCCTCGGTGCGCCAATCACATCTTCGTCGTGCGCTGCGCGCGCGGGTCGTTTCATCCGTCACCTCACCTGGAGAGCAGCCGCGCCGGCCTGGCGGCGCGACAACACGGATCGCGGCCGAATTCGCCTTGGAAGATGATACTGGGATGGGGCCGGTTTCGGGACCAGCTCCTCCTGATTTCAGGCGGTGCGGACAGGTCCGTCGCCGACCAGTCAGGCGCCCTGGCCGCCTCGATCGGCGCGCTACGCCGCCGGCAGCAGGAGGGTGAACGTCGCGCCCGACCCTGGCGCGCTGGCCGCCGTGAGGTCGCCACCCATGGCGCGGGCGAGATCGCGGCTGATCGCCAGGCCCAGGCCGGCGCCCTCGTGCGCGCTGTTCAGCGTCCGCCCGAGCTGCACGAAGGGCTCGAAGATCGCCTCCAGCTTGTCCGGCGGTATGCCCGGCCCCGTGTCGCGCACCCGCACGGCGACCCGCTCGCCGAGCGATGTGCATGACACGATGATGCGGCCGCCGGCGGGCGTGAACTTCACCGCGTCGGACAGGAGATTGAGAAGGATCTGCTCCGTCCGAGCCCGGTCGGTGCGCACCACGACCTGCGAGGGGCACGGTCCCCGCTCGAACGTCAGTGCCTTACGAAGCGCTTGCGGTTGGATCATCGCTCCCACCGTGTCCAGCATCGCGGCCACGGCCACTGGCGCGATGTCGTACGTGATCCGCCCCGCCTCGAGCCGGCTGTAATTCAGCAGGTCCGTGATGATCGACAGCAGATGCTGCTGGCTCCGCCGGATGCGCTCCAAGACTTCGCGCTGTGCCTCGGACACCGTGCCGTACAGCCCTTCGGCGAGCAGCTCGGCGTACCCGCCGATGGCGTTCAATGGGGTGCGCAACTCGTGCGACAGTGAGGCGAGAAACTCGGCTTTGGCGCGGTTGGCTGCTTCCGCCGCGGCCACGCGTTTCGCGTCCGCCACCCGCTGCTCCTCGGCCGCGCGCCGCTCCGTGAGGTCGCGCGTGACCTTGGTGAACCCGACGAGCTCCCCAGCCGAGTTGCGCAGCGCCGTGATGACCACGTTCGCCCAGAAGCGTGTACCGTCCTTGCGGAGGCGCCACCCCTCGTCCTCGAAGCGCCCTTCGCGCGCGGCGAAGCGGTCGAGCAGGGGAGGGAGGAGCCGGCGCGAGGCGGTCGGGCCGAACGACGCGATGCGGAGCCGCGCGCGGTGCCGACGCCTCGCCCCCTCGGCGTCTCGCACGAGCGCCTCCTCGAGCCGAAGGAGCTCGCGGGCGTGCGCGAGCGCGCGTGCGCCGGCGCCGGTGAGGCGGACGTCCCGCGCGGTGCGTTCCACGAGCGTCACGCCCAGGCGCCGCTCGAGCGTCGTGATGGCGTGGCTGACCGCGGACTGCGTGAGCCCGAGGCGGCGCGCGGCCTCGGTGAAGCCGCCGGTGTCGGCCACGGCCACCAGCACGCGCAGCTGCGCGTCGGTGATGCGCGCCGCGGCGGCGCGCGCGGGGTGCTCGGTCATGAACGGTCCCTCATTTGAGCATGAGCGCGGGCGTGGATACCCTCCGGATGGTCAACGTCGGGGGCGGTGATTGGTGCCCGCCACTCGTACGCTCCGCGCCCGGCGCCGTCGCGCGCGGACGCTCGGACGTTCACGGACGAACCCGGAGATCGATCGCATGACCCAGGAGCGTGATACGCAAGCGAGCTGGACGCACGGCATGGCCGACATCGAGCCGGGGCTGCGCCTGCACTACGTGACGGCTGGGGCGGGTGAGCGCACCGTGGTGCTCCTGCACGGCTTTCCGGAGACGTGGTGGGAGTGGCGGCACGTCATCCCGGTGCTCGCGAGCGCGGGGTGGCGCGTGGTGGCGCCCGACTACCGGGGCGCCGGCAGCTCGTGGCGCCCCGCGTCGGGCTACGACAAGCGCACGATGGCGGACGATGTCCGCCGGCTCGTGCGCGAGCAGCTCGCCATCGAGGGGCAGGTCGCGCTCGTGGGGCACGACATCGGGCTCATGGTCGCCTACGCCTGGGCCGAGGCGCACCGCGACGAGGTGTCGCACCTGGTGGTGATGGACGCGCCCCTTCCGGGCACGGAGGTGTTCGACCGGATCCGCGCCGATCCGCGTGTGTGGCACTTCGCGTTCCACGGCGCGCGCGACGTCGCGGAGATGCTGGTCGCCGGACGGGAGCGGGAGTACCTGCGGACGTTCTTCGACGTGCGCATCTTCGATCCGTCGGCGGTGAGCGCGTCGGATCGCGACGTCTACGTGTCGGCGTATTCGTCGCCGGGCGGGATGCGCGCGGGGTTCGAGGTGTACCGCGCGTTCGACCAGGACGCGGCGGACAACCGGAATGCGCTCGCGGCGAACGGCAAGCTCACGATGCCGGTGCTCGCCGTGTGGGGGATGAAGAGCACGTCGGGGCCGCTCGTCGCCGAGATGATGCGGGAGGTCGCCGAGAACGTCTCGGGCGTGCGCATCCCCGACACCGGGCACTGGATCGCGGAGGAGAATCCGGCCGCGTTCACGACCGCCCTCCTGGAATTCCTGGGGACGTGACCGTGGAGCTACCGCGCGGCGCCCGGCCGCGCGACTCGTGAGCTGGGAGGGCGCCGGGTGCCGGCTGCGGCGCGCCGCCCCGCACGGGGCGCCTGACGAGAACGATCACGTTCGTCACCGCCGCCGGGAGGAGCACGGCGAGCGCCGCGACGAGCATCCACGGCGCGATCTCCACGCGAGCGGCGACGAGATGCCAGCGCCCGATCGCGATCCCGGTGGCGATGCTGGCCCAGAGTGTCGTCTCGAGCGCCTCGAGACGCTCGTCGGCCCGCAGGTGGAACCCGGAGGCCATGAGCACGATGATGGCCAGGCCCAGCGCGGCGAGCGGCGTGAGCCATGGCAGCACGCCGGTCGCCATGGGGAGCACCAGTCCGGCGGCGCCGAGGAACTCGGTGAGCCCGATGACGATGACGAGTGGACGGGAGAGATCGGAGAACCCGGTCCAGCGCTCGAGGCCGCGGCCGATGAGCTTGGGCGCCCCGGCCCCGAGAAAGAAGAGGGCGAGAAAGCCCTGAACGCTCCAGAGGACGATGTTCGACACGTGCGCGCTATCCATCTGACGGCTCCGTATGCTCGGTGGGACTGCTCCCATGAGACAGGGAAGGGCCTTCCGCTGTGACGGAGCGTACGCGATCGTGCGCGATCGCGCGGGCGCACGAGGGTCGTGACGCGACACCATCCCATCTTGACGGTTCGGTGTCCCCCGCTTTAGGTTGTCCCTCCTTCGTCTCCCCAACCGGAGCCCTTCGATGACCCTCGCCGTCCCAGCCGCCACCTTCGTCGTCCCGTCGACCGGCGTTCGCCCGGTCGCGAAGGACGTCGTCGCGTCCGGCGACTTCGACCGCGCAGGGAGCGAATCGATGTAGCGGAACATTCGCCGTCGATTCTCGGAGCGAACCGTTCGCCCCGCCTGCGCCGCCCCGCAGGCGGGGCGATTCCGTTTCCGACCATCGCGGCCGCGGGCAGGGCCGCGTTCTCCGAAGATCCGAGACGAGGGGCACGACACCATGAGTACGACCAGCGAGGCGCTCGAGCAGTCCGCCGAATCGCGCGAGACGCCTCCTACGATCTGGGCGGCGGTCGGCGAGGCGCTGCGCGGCGCGCACGGGCGCGACTTCACCGAGGGGCCCATCGGCCGCGCGATCTTCATCCTCGCCATCCCGATGGTCCTCGAGATGGTGATGGAGAGCATCTTCGTCGTCGTGGACGTGTTCGTCGTCGCGCACCTCGGCGCGGACGCGGTGGCCACGGTGGGGCTCACGGAATCGTTCATGACGATCCTGTACGCCCTCGCCATCGGCCTGAGCATCGGCGCGGGGGCGATGGTCGCGCGGCGCATCGGCGAGAAGGACGCGGAGAGCGCCGCGCACGCGGGCGCGCAGGTGATGCTGTTCGGGCTCGTCCTCTCGGCGGCGCTTGGCGTCGTGGGCGCGCTGTTCGCGCCGCGGCTGCTGCGGCTCATGGGCGCGACGTCCGGGGTGATCGAGCAGGCGGCGTTCACGCGGGTCATGCTCGGCTTCAACGCCAGCGTGGTGATGCTCTACCTCGTGAACGCGGTGCTCCGGAGCGCGGGCGACGCGGCGATCGCCATGCGCGCGCTCTGGCTGGCGAACGCGATCAACATCGCGCTCGGCCCCACGCTCGTGTTCGGGTGGGGACCGTTCCCGAAGCTGGGGATCCTCGGCGCGGCGATCGGCACGTCGATCGGGCGGAGCACGGGGGCGCTGTTCGCGATGAGCAGGCTCCTGCGCAATGGCTCGCGGATCCGGATCGCGCGGCGCCACTTCCGGCTCGATCCGGAGCTGATCGCGCGCGTGGTGCGGCTCTCCTCGGCGGCGACGTTTCAGGTGCTCGTCGGGATGTTGAGCTGGGTCGGGCTCACGCGCATCGTGGCGAGCTTCGGCAGCGCCGCGATCGCCGGGTACACGATCGGGATGCGGCTCGTGGCGTTCGCGCTCCTGCCGGCGTTCGGCCTCGCCAACGCCGCCGCGACGATGGTGGGACAGGCGCTCGGCGCGAAGAAGCCGGAGCGCGCCGAGGCGTCGGTGTGGAGGGCGGGGCTGTACAACGTGTGCTTCCTCGGGGGCGTGGGTCTCCTGTTCGTGCTGTTCGCGCGGCCGATCGTGCGCTTCTTCACCCCCGATCCGGAGGTGATGCGCTACGGCGTCGCGGCGCTGCGCACGGTGGCGTACGGCTTCCTGTTCTACGCGTACGGGATGGTGCTCACGCAGTCGTTCAACGGCGCGGGAGACACGACGACGCCGACGTGGATCAACCTGTTCGTGTTCTGGGCGTTCGAGATCCCGCTGGCGTGGGTGCTCGGCATCCAGCTCGGCCTGGGACCGAACGGCGTCTTCTACGCGATGACGCTGGCCTTCTCGGCGCTGGCGGTGGTGAGCGCGGTG
>DASUXC010000098.1:0-40326 GCA_036378095.1 Gemmatimonadaceae bacterium
CCTTCTGCGCGAGCATGGCGAGCGGCGTCTCCACCTCCCCCTGCACCGTCATCATGAGGTCGGCCAGCTCGTCGATGACCACCACGATGTACGGGAGCACGCCGCCCGTGTACGCGAGGTCCTCGAACGCCACGTCGTCGCGCTTGGGCCGCTTGAGCGGCGCCCCCGTTTGCACGCGCCGGTTGAAGTCCTGGACGTTGCGGCACCCGTTGGCGGCGAGCAGCTCGTAGCGCTCCTGCATTTCCATGACCGCCCACTTGAGCACCGCCGCGGCGTCGCGGTTGTCGGTGATCACTTTGTGTCGCAGGTGGGGGAGCGTGTTGTACACGGACAGCTCCACCATCTTCGGGTCGACCATCAGGAAGCGCAGCGTGCGCGGCGTGTGCCGGTAGACGAGGCTCGTGATGATGGTGTTCACGCACACCGACTTGCCGGAGCCGGTGGCGCCGGCGATGAGCAGGTGCGGCATCTTCGCCAGATCGGCGATCACCGGCTTCCCCTCGAGGTCCTTGCCGAGCGCGATCGGAAGCGCCGCGCGCGCCTGGAGGAACTCGCGCGACTCGATGAGCTCGCGGAAGGCGACGATCTCCGAGGTGGGGTTGGGCACCTCCACGCCGACCGCGCCGCGCCCCGGAATGGGCGCGACGATGCGGATGCTCGCGGCGCGCATGGCGAGCGCGAGGTCGTTGGCGAGGTTGGCGATCTGCCGGACCTTCACCCCCGGCGCGGGCTCCACCTCGAACTGGGTGACCACGGGCCCGGTGGTGCGACCGGCGATCTCCGCCTCCACGCGGAAGGTGCGGAGCGCCTCCTTGAGCTTGGCGCCCATGGCATCGAGCTCGCGTCGCCCCAGCTCCACGTTGCGCGGCGGCGGAGGCGTGAGCAGCTCGCTCGACGGCAGCTCCTCGTCGGCCGGGTCGGGGGCTGCCGAGGCGTCGATCGCGGCGGCGATCTTCTCATCGTGCTCGGCGGCCAGGTCGGACCTGGACTTCTTCCGGCGGCGCTCGCGCGGCGCCGGCATCTCGTCAGGCGCGATCTCCCCGGCGTCCTCCACCATCAGGGTGGGATCGATCGCCGGCATCTCCTCCGGCGGCGGCTCGAGGAGCGTGGCGGGCTCCGCATCGCTCTCCCGCTTGCCGCGGCGGCGCTTCGGGCGCTCGAGGCTGGCCGCCGCATCGGCGCCCTCCGCCGCGCCCGCATCCGCGGGAGGACGGCTGCCGATGAGCACGCGGATCGGGTTCCAGGCGAGCGTCACCACCATGAGCGCGCTCGCCGCGAGGGCGAGCACGATCCACGCGCCGACCGAGCCGAAGCCCTCGCGCGCGTAGAACGCCAGCAGGCCGCCCCAGACGCCGGCCGCGAGGCTCCGCTCGCGCCCCACGTGCAGGGCGAGCCCGAGCGCCACCGGCAGGAGCAGGACGACCCCGACGAGGAAGAGCATCCAGGAGCGGTCGGTGTCCGACCGCATGCGCCCGAACAACCTGAGCGCGTGGACGGCGGGAACGAGCGGGACGAGCACCGTCGCCGGGAGCCCGAAGGTGACGACGAGCGAGGCGCGAAGGCACGCCCCCACCGGTCCGAGGGCGCTGTGCGCGCGCCAGCAGGATCCCGCGCCCGGCGTCCCCGCCAGCCCGGCCGCCACGGAGCCGGCGAGAAAGACGGCGAAGAGGAGGAGGGCGACGCCGGCGAGCTCTCGCTTCAACTGGGCGCTTCCCACGCGAGCTACCGCTCCCGGTCGGGGCCGAGCAGGGTGATCTGGCGATCCTGGTAGATCGGGATCACCGGATGCGAATCGACCGCCGCGCACACCGTGAGGTCCTCCGCGAACCCGGTATCCGCCAGCGCCTGGCCGTGCTCCGAGTCGGCGAACAGCTGGTCGAGCCGGTCGCCGTAGCGCCGGTCGAGGATGGTGCAGGCGAAGGCGCCGTCCCCCATCTCCGCGCGCGGGGTGCGCTTGGTCAGGGCGCGCACGTAGCGTCCGGCGCAGGCGGCGTCCTCGAGCGAGAACTGGCGGTCGCGGCCGGCGCACACGATGCTCACGTCGGTGCCGCCGCGCGCCGCGGTGCGGAGCAGCGTGCACACCGCCTCGAAGTTCACGTACGAGGCGACGACGACGTCACGGGCCCCCTGGATGGCGACGAGCGCGCTCGTGCCGTTGGTGGTCGTGAGCAGCACCGTCTTCCCTTCCACCGCCTCGCGCGAGAACTCGCGCGGCGAGTTCCCCAGGTCGAAGCCGGGGATCGGCAGCATCTTGCGCTCGCCGGCGAGTCGCACGTCGGAGCGCACGAACTGCTTGGCGCGCGTGATCACCTCGTCGGCGCTGTCCAGCGGCACCACGTTGCGGGCCCCGTTGGCCAGCGCGGCGGCGATGGTCGTGGACGCGCGGAGCACGTCGATCACGGCGACGACCCGCCCCGCCACCGCCGCCGGCGTGATCGCCGTCGGACCGAACAGCACGTCGATGCGCATCTACTGCGGCTCCCGAAGCAGGTCCGTTTCGCGCTCGAGGAACTTGGTGTCCACGCGTCCGGCCTTGAAGTGCGCGTTCTGCATGACGCGCGCGAGGAACGGGATGGTGGTGGTGACGCCCTCGAGGACGAAGCTCTCGAGCGCGATCTGCATGCGCCGGATCGCCTCCTCGCGCGTGCGCCCCTGGCAGATGAGCTTCGCCAGGAGGGAATCGTAGAACGGCGGCACGGTGTAGCCGGCGTACACGTGCGAGTCGATGCGCACCCCCGGTCCCCCGGGCGGGTGGAACACGTCGATGCGCCCCGGCGACGGCTGGAAGTTGCGCGAGGGATCCTCGGCGTTCACGCGCACCTCGATGACGTGGCCGCGCAGCGGCGGGAGCGCGGAGATCGACAGCGGCTCGCCGGCGGCCACGCGGATCTGCTCCTTCACGAGGTCGACCCCGGTGAGCATCTCCGTGACCGGGTGCTCCACCTGGATGCGCGTGTTCATCTCCATGAAGTAGTACGACCCGTCGGCGTCGAGCAGCATCTCGATCGTGCCCGCCCCGACGTAGTCGATCGCCTTCGCGCCGCGCACCGCGTCGCCGCCCATCCGCTCGCGCAGCTCCGGCGTGACGGCGGGGCTCGGCGCCTCCTCGATGAGCTTCTGGTGGCGGCGCTGCACCGAGCAGTCGCGCTCCCCGAGGTGGATCACGTGGCCGTGCGTGTCGCCGAGGATCTGGAACTCGACGTGGCGCGGGCGCGCGAGGTACTTCTCGACGTACACGTCCCCCGACCCGAAGGCGGAGAGCGCCTCGGAGCGCGCCAGCTGGAAGGCGCGGGCGAAGTCGTCGGGATCGTTGGCGACGCGCATCCCCTTCCCGCCCCCGCCGGCCGCGGCCTTGATGATCACCGGGAAGCCGATCTCCCGCGCGAAGGCGAGCGCCTCGTCCGGATCCTCCACGGGGCCGGGCGTGCCGGGAACGATCGGCACGCCGACCGCCGACATCGCCTTGCGCGCGGCCGCCTTGTCCCCCATGACGCGGATCTGCTCCGCCGTGGGCCCGATGAACGCGATGTTGGACGCGGCGCACGTCTCGGCGAACTCCGCGTTCTCGGCGAGGAAGCCGTAGCCGGGGTGGATGGCGTCGGCGCCGGTGATCTCGGCGGCGGCGATGAGGCGCGGGATCTTGAGGTAGGAGTCGCGCGCGGGCGGAGGGCCGATGCAGACGTCGTCGTCGGCGAACCGCACGTGCAGCGACTCGCGATCGGCCTCGGAGTAGACGGCCACCGTCTGGATGCCCAGCTCGCGGCACGCGCGGATGACCCGCAGCGCGATCTCGCCACGGTTGGCTATGAGTACTTTCTTGAACATGCGCGGGTGATTAGCGGGCGGTGCGGCGCGCGGCCGCCGGAACGGCGTCAGCCACCGATGTCACGCTGGAAGTCATCCCAACTCGTGTCGCTGGAGCCCTCGACCCCCTGCACGCGCAGGGCGAACTCGCTCGGGTTGCTGGCGTAGAAGAGGGCGCTCTCGTAGGAGATCATGCGCTTCGAGTACCAGTGCATCAGCGATTGATCGAAGCTCTGCATCCCGTACTGGACCGTGCCCTCCTTGATGAGGTCGGGGATGTTGAGCGACCGGCTCATGTCGCGGATCTGGTCGCGCACGGCGGCGGTGTTGATGAGGATCTCGCTCGCCGGGACGCGGCCGGGGTGGTCCGAGCGGGGGACGAGACGGAGGGAGATCACCGCCGAGAGGGCGCTGGCGAGCATGAAGCGCACCTCGTTCTGCTGGTGCGGCGCGTAGAACGAGATCACGCGGTTGATCGTCTGCGCCGCGTCGGTGGTGTGCAGCGTGGAGAACACCAGGTGCCCCGTATCGGCGGCCTTGAGCGCCACCTCCAGCGTCTCCAGGTCGCGGATCTCGCCGATGAGGATGACGTCGGGATCCTGGCGCAGGACGCGCCGCAGCGCCTGGGCGAAGCTCCCCGTGTCGGCGCCGACCTCGCGCTGGTTGATGCTCGAGTTGATGTCGCGGTGGAGGAACTCGATCGGGTCCTCCACCGTGATCACGTTGGCGTTGCGCTTCTCGTTGATGTGCTGGATCATCGCCGCGAGCGCCGTGGACTTCCCCGACCCGGTGATCCCCGTGACGAGCACGAGGCCGCGCGGCCGCATCGCGATCTCCTCGACCACGGCGGGGAGGTTCAGCTCGGCGATGGTCTTGACCTGGTACGGCACGGCGCGGAGCGCGTAGGCGATCGTCCCGCGCTGCTGGTAGACGTTCACGCGAAAGCGGCCGATCCCGGGCACCCCGATGGCGAAGTCCGCCTCCTTGTTGTCGGCGAACTCCTTCACCTGCTTCGGCGTCATGATCTGCTCGGCGAGCGTCTTCATCTCCTCCGGGCGCAGCGGGGGGAGATCCACCGAGGAGAGCTCGCCGTGAATGCGCAGCACCGGCGGCCGCCCGACCTTCAGGTGCAGGTCGGAGGCGTTGACCTGGATCATGCGCTGGAGCACCGCCTTGAAGTTGAAGGTGGCGGGACCAGGCGAGTGGGAGGCATCGACCGGCGACGAGGCCGCGGTCGGATTAGCCATTGGGGTCGATCCGGAAGAGGACCTGTCCGTACTCCACCGGATGCGTGTCGCTGACGGGGACCTCGCGAACGACACCGGCGTACTCGGACTCGATCTCGTTCATGATCTTCATCGCCTCGATGATGCAGAGGATCTGCCCCTTCTCGATGCGGGAGCCCTCGGTCACGTACGGCGCCGCCCCGGGCTCCGGCGCGCGGTAGAAGGTGCCCACCATGGGGGACTTCACCTCGAGCAGCTTCGGCTTGGGCGCCTCCGGGGCCGCGGCGGGCGCCGGCTCCGGCGCGGACGCCACGCCATCGGCCGGGGTGAGGCGCGGGCCGCTCACCGGCGCGGGGAGGATCGCCGGCATCGGCATGGGCGGCGCGACCTGCACCGCCCCGCGCTGCTGCGGCGTCTTGGAGATCCGGATCTTCATCCCCTTGTCGGTCGAGATCTCGATGGAGTCCACGGTGGAGCCATCGAGCAGCTCGACCAGCTTCTTCACGTAGCGTAAGTCGATCATAGTCGGGTACGAGTGATCTCTTCGGGGGGTCAGGCGATCTCCAGGAGCTCGCGCGGAAACGTCGTGAGCACGCGCGGGCCCTCCGGCGCGAGCACGACATCATCCTCGATCCGCACCCCGCCCCACCCCGCGCGGTACACGCCGGGTTCGATGGTCACCACGGCGTCGGCGGGAAGCTGCGCCTCGGCCGTCGTGGCGAGCCGCGGCGCCTCGTGCACCTCGAGGCCGATGCCGTGGCCGAGGCTGTGCCCGAACGCCTCGCCCCAGCCGCGCTCCTCAATGTAGCGCCGGGCGAGCGCGTCGGCATCCCGGCCGCGCATCCCGGCACGCACGAGCGAGGCGGCGCGCTCGTTGGCGGCGCGCACCACGTCGTGCGCCTCCCGCTGCTCCGCCGTCGCGCGCCCGACCACGAACGTGCGCGTGACGTCCGAGCAGTAGCCGTCAACGATGGCACCGAAATCGATGAGCAGGAAGTCGCCCGGCGACACCGGGCGCGCGCTCGCCCGCGCGTGCGGGAGCGCGGCCCGCTCCCCCGCGGCGACGATGGTCTCGAAGGGGAACCCCACGCTCCCCTCCTCGCGAAGCGCCCGCTCGAGCGCGCCGGCGATGTCCAGCTCCGTCATCCCCGTGCGCACCTGCTCCACCGCCCGCGCGAGCGCCCGCTCCGCGACGGCGGCCGCGGCCGCGATCCGTTCCACCTCGTCCGCGTCCTTGCGCTCGCGGAGCCGCTCCACCAGGTCGAGGGTGGGGCGCCACTGCCACCGCGCGCCCGCGGCCACGAGCCGCTCGAAGTCGCGGTACAGCAGGTGCCCCGACTCGAATCCCATGATCTCGAGCCCCGGCAGCTCCGGGAGCAGGCGCCACAATCCCGCCCACAGGCTCTGCCCCTCGATCGACACCCGCGCCGCATCCCCCACCTCGTGGCGCACCTGGGTGGCGTAGCGGAAGTCGGTGATGAGCAGCGTCTCGCGCTCGGCCACCACCACCAGCGCGCTCGAGCCCGAGAAGCCCGTGAGGTAGCGGATGTTCGGAAGGCTGGTGAGCAGCAGCCCGTCGAGGTGCGCGAGCCGCAACGCGTCGAGCAGCGCCTGACGGCGCTCCGCGCGCCGGTCAGCCACGGACGGGAGCGAGTCTCGCCACGAGCCCGCGCAGCGCGAGCTCGTAGCCGAATGCGCCGAAGCCGCACAGCACCGCCACGGCGCCCGCGGCGAGCGTGGAGTGTCGCCGCTCCGGCTCGCGCGCGAAGATGTTCGTGAGGTGGACCTCGGCGAACGGGATCGCCACCGCCGCGAACGCGTCGCGGATCGCCAGGCTGGTGTGACTGTACGCGCCGGCGTTGATGAGCGCGCCCTCGGCGTGTCCGCGCAGCGCGTGGATGCAGTCCACGAGCTCCCCCTCCCCGTTGCGCTGGGCGAACTCGATGTCCACGCCGAGCTCGCCCGCCACCTCGCGCAACCGACGCTCGACGTCGGCGAGCGTGTCGCGGCCGTACAGCTCGGGCTCGCGCGTGCCGAGAAGGTTGAGGCTCGGGCCGTTGAGGACGGCGATCCGCACTACTTCTTCAGCCCCTCGAGCCAGGCGTGGAAGAGCTCAAGGTCCTTCTCTCCCCCGTCGGCGTCGGCGGCGCCCGGCGATGGCTCGGGGGGCTGCGCCTCGGTGGACGCGCCCCCATTCTCGCGCGAGAAGAACTCGTCGAACGTCACATCCGTGCCGGGACGCGCGGCGCCCTGGTCGCCCCGCTGCCGCCCATTCTGGAACACGTCGTCGAGGGAGAGGAGGTCGCTCGCGGCGCGCGCGGGCTGCCCCCCGATCGTCGCACCCGGCGCCGGCTGGTCGCCGAAGGCGGCGGAGAGCGCCGTGGCGGCGCGCTCATCGGCCGCGTCCACCGGCACCGCACCGAACAGCTCCGCGAGGCCCGATCCGTCGGCCGCATCGACCGCCCCCTGCTCCGGCGGGGTGGGGCGCGGCGCGGGCTCCGGGGCGCCGACCGCGGGCGCGACATCCGGGGGGGCGGCAGCCGACGCGGGTGCCGGAGCGGAGGACACCTGCTCGCGCTCCGCGGCGGTCGCGTCGTAGGCGGCGGGAGCGGGCGGGCGGCGCGACGCGAACGCGCCGAAGAAGGCACGCATCGTCCGCGGCGCGGGCGCGCCATCGCGCACCACGGGCACGCCGTCACGCTCGAGCCGCGCGATCCGCTCGCGCAGCGCGGCGTCGTCGGGCCGCTCGGTGGCGAGGCGCCGGTAGATGTCGAGCGCCCGGTCGGTGAAGCCCTGCCGCAGGTAGAGCTCGGCCAGCGTCTCGGTGGCGAACGCCGGCGCGGCGTCGTCGCGCGGGGGAACCGCGGGGGGGACCGACGCATCGGCGGTCGCGACTCGATCGAACGAGGGGAACGCCGGCTCGAGCTCCAGCAGGGGCGGCTCGGCGCTCGCCGCGCTCGCCGCGCTCGCCGCGGTTGGCGCGGCGCCGCTCGCGGGGAGGTCGAGCTCGATGCCGAACGGTCCGGGGATCGGCTCCGCGGCCGGCACGGCGGGCGCCTCCTCCGGTGCCGCGCGCCCCTCGATCGCGTCGGCGCTCGGAAACTCCAGGTCGTCCAGCGACGCCAGCTCCACGGTCGGCGCGGGCTCCGCGCGCGCGGGCGGCGCGGGCGGCACCTCCAACGCCCCGAGGTCGAGGTCGATCGGCTCGGGGGCGGCGGGGGCGGCGGGGGCCGGCACCTCCGGGGCGGCGAACCCGAACGACGTCGGCTCGAAGCCCGCCAGCGGTGGCGCGGGCGTCTCGGCCGGCGCGCTCTCCGCCGCGTGCGGAGCGAGCTCCGGGTTGATGTCGCTCCAGCTCACGGGGTCGCTCGCGGGAGCCGGGGCGGCCGGCTCCATCGCCCGCAACTGCTCGGCGATCTCGTCGTTCTGTGGATCGACTTCGAGGAGCCGGTGGTACCACGTACGGGCCCCCTCGATGTCGCCGTTGGCTCGCGCGATGTCGCCGAGCTGGCGAAGGGCGATGAGGTTCTCCGGATCGAGCCCGAGCGCCGTCTCGAACGTCGAGCGCGACTCGTCCAATCGGCCGCTCTCGAAGAGCGCCTGCCCGAGCACGATGTAGCCGCTGATGTACGTCGGCTGATGAGGCACGTGCTCGCGACAGATCTCGATCGCCGTGTCGAGCTCCCCGATCTTGCGGTACTCGTTGGCGAGCCGCGCGAACACTCGGCGCGGATTGTCGGCGAACTGCTTGAGGAGATCTGCGATCAGGGCGGAGTTGGCCATTCAGTGCCCTCGGGAAGGCCACCCGGAGCAGGCGGCAGAAGAGTGCTCAACATACATACGTCGGACGATTCAAGTCAATCGGAAGTGACATTCTGCCTTGCTTTTACGTGACGGGGGGCTCTACATTTCGCGGCTGGGCACTCCCGCCGCATCCGCAAACATCCGACAGTCAGGAGTAAGGCCTCGTGCTGCAAAGCATGCGCAGCGCCGCCAAGTACATTTGGTGGTTCGTCGTTCTCACCTTCGTCGTCGTGTTCGTCTTCGCCGAGACCTCCGGTCTCACGGGGCGGCAGTCGCTCACTCGCGGCAGCACCGTGGGAAGCGTGAACGGCACCGACATCACGTACGACACCTGGCTTCGTGCACGCGAGGCCCGCATCAAGGACGCGCAGGCGCAGAGTCCTTCGCCGCTGACGCTCGACGACGAGCAGCGCGTCGAGGACGCCACCTTCGATGAGCTGGTGAACCGCATCCTGCTCGACCAGGAGTACGAGAAGCGCGGGATCACCGTGAGCGACCAGGAGATCCAGCAGGCCGCCCTCCAGCAGCCGCCGCCGGAGTTCCTGCAGAACCCCGAGTTCCAGACCGAGGGGCAGTTCGACTTCCAGAAGTACCAGCGCTTCCTCGCCAGCCCGCTCGCCAAGCAGTCGGGCGTGCGCTATCAGCTCGAGCAGTACTATCGCTCGCAGCTCCCGCAGCAGAAGCTGTTCGCCCAGGTGGCGATGTCGGTGTGGGTCACCGACGCGCAGCTCTGGCGGATCTGGCAGGACACGCACGACTCCGCGCAGGTCTCGTACGTGCGATTCGACCCGGCGTCGGTGCCCGATTCGGCGGTGCGCGTGAGCGAGCAGGAGATCGAGGCGTACTTCCACCAGCACGAGAAGGACTTCGGGAACCGCCCCGGACGCGCCGTGGTGAGCGTGGCGATGGTGCCGCGCACGATCACGGCATCCGACTCCGCCAAGGTGCGCGCGCACGCCGAGCAGCTCCGCCAGGAGATCCTCGGCGGCGCCAAGTTCGAGGATGTCGCGAAGCGGGAGTCCGCGGACTCGGCCTCCGCCGTCAACGGCGGGTCGCTCGGACGCGTCACGCGCGGCCGGTTCGTGAAGCCGTTCGAGGATGCCGCGTTCTCGCTCCGCCCGGGGGAGATCTCCCAGCCCGTCCTCACGCCGTTCGGGTATCACCTCATCAAGGTGGACGAGCGGAAGGGCGACACGATCGCGGTGCGGCACATCCTCCTGCGCATCCAGCAGAGCGACTCCTCCGCCTCGATCAGCGACCGGCGCGCCGACTCGCTGGCCAAGGCGGCGAGCACCGACAAGCCGGCGCTGTTCGACAGCGTCGCCAAGCAGCTCCGCCTCACCGTGAAGCACGCCGTGGCGATCGAGGGAGAGCCGCTCACGATCGACGGTCGCTACGTGCCGAGCGTGAGCGCGTGGGCGTTCACCGCCAAGCCGGGGGAGACGAGCGACCTGATCGACTCCGACGAGGCGTACTACCTGGCGCGCCTCGACTCGCTGACGCCCGGGGGCAAGCCCACGCTGGCATCGCTGCACGACCAGATCGAGCAGACGCTGGCGCAGGAGAAGAAGGTGGCGCTGCTGATGCCCAAGGCGAAGAAGGTCGCGGACGCGGTGGCGGCGGGGGCGACGCTGGAGCAGGCCGCCAAGGCGGCGGGCGACTCGGTGGCGAAGACCCCGTTGTTCGCGCGCACCACCGCCGTGCCGGGGCTGGGGCAGGCCACGGAGGTGATCGGCGCCGCCTTCGGACTCCCGGAGGGCGCCGTGAGCCAGCCCGTCTCGACGCGCTCCGGCGTGTTCGTGATCCGTGTGGACAAGCGGGTGAACGCGGACCGCGCCGCCTGGGAGAAGCAGAAGAAGGAACAGCGCGAGGCCTACCTGCAGCGGCTCCGCCAGCAGCGGGTGCAGGACTTCATGCGGAACCTGCGGGAGAGCGCGAAGATCGTGGACAACCGGAAGGAGATCACGCAGCTCAATCGTCAGGCGGCGGGGTGAGCGTGATGGGCGCGCGCGGCGCGCCCATCACGTGGCTCTCGGCCATCGGCTCTCGGCCATCGGCTCGTGCACAGGCCGAGAGCCCTCGACGCGGGGCAGTAGCCGAGAGCCGAACGCCGAGAGCGAGGTGCGTGAAAACGGGGGGAGCGGCTCGAGCCGCTCCCCCCGTTTCACGCACCCCATCGCGCGGCGCCCGTCACTGCATGAGCCGCTTCGGCTCCGGACGCTGCTCCTCCTTCCGATCGGTCGCCGGCTCCGGCGTGCGGAGCCGCTCACGGTCGTCACGCGGTGGGATGTCGCTCACCACCGAGCTCTGTACCTCGTTGATGCTCTTCTTGAACTCCCGGATCCCCTTCCCCATCGAGCCGGCAATCTCCGGGATGCGCTTGGCACCGAAGAGCAGCAGCACGATGACGAGGACGATCAGGATCTCGCCGAAACCCAGGTTACCGAATCCCATGTGTGACTCCGCGTCTTAAAAGAGCGACCGCGCGATCAGGTACGCTATGAGCACGCCGAGCAGACTCAGGAGCGAGACGTCAAGCGCGACGGGCCCGATGGCAAATTTAACGATGATCAGGTCTATGGACAGCGGCCCCAGTGATGGAGTCACGCCCGAGGTCAGGAACTCCTTCACGGCCCCGGCCGGAAGGAACTTGCGGCTCACCTGGGCGAACACGCCGCCCACGATGAAGCCAATGGCCAGCACCAGGGCGTGAAACCCCGGGCGATGCTTGGAAGATCCTCGCGCCATCACTGGCTCCGATCCATAGCGTAGGCGATCGCGTCTCGAAGGCATCCTGATATCGGTGTCTCTGGGAGTGCGCCGAGCGCCTCATCCGCGGCGCGCGCGTACTCCTCACCTCGATTGCGGGCGTACTCCAGCCCGCCATTCTCCTCGACGATCCGGACGACCCGCTCGATCAGTCCGTCGTCGGGCTCCGGCGTGTCGAACAGCCGTTCCACCACCCGCCGCGATGCCGCCGGCATGCTCCGCAGCGCGGCGATGAGCGGGAGCGTGACCTTGTGCTCCCGCAGGTCCAGCCCGGTCGGCTTTCCGGTGGCCGCCGCATCCGACGTGTAGTCGAGCAGGTCGTCGGCCACCTGGAAGGCCATTCCCAGTTGCATGCCGTAGCGCGCGAGGGGCTCCCGGTACGCCCCGCCCCCCGCGAGCGCGCCGATCTCGCACGCGGCGGAGAGGAGCGACGCCGTCTTCGCGCGGATGAGCGCCTCGTAGTCCTCCTCCGAGAAGCGCAGGGCGTCGAGCGCGGTGAGCTGCCGCATCTCGCCCACGGTCATGTCGTTCGTCGCGTCGGCGAGCACGCGCAGCACCTCGAGATCCCCCAGCCGCACCAGCTCCACCACGGCGCGCGAGTAGAGGAAATCGCCCATGATCACCGAGATCTGGTGCGTGAAGAGCGAGTTGACCGTCGGCATCCCGCGCCGGAGGGTGGAGTGATCCACCGAGTCGTCGTGCACCAGCGTGGCCAGGTGCACGAGCTCCACCACCGCGGCGAGCGTCGTCGCCCGCGACTCCGGGCGGCCGTCCACGGAGCTGGCGAGGAGCACCAGCGTGGGGCGGAACATCTTCCCCTTCATGAGGAGGAGATGCCGGTTCACCTCGTCGATGAGCGGCAGGTTGGCGGTGACGATCCGCCCGAGCTCGTCCACCACGCGCGCCAGCCGGTCGCGCACCGGCGCCTGGATCTCGCTCAGCGCGGGCGTGAGCGGCGACCGCGCCCCCAGGGCGGCGCTCATCGCGCCTGCCGCTCGACGGCGGCGAGGCGGTCCCCGATGTCGCGGAACTGAATGTCCACGGCGAACACGCGCTCGTAGAACCGCAGCGCGTCCTGCCACCGTCCGAGCTCCTCGGACGCGTACCCCAGGAGATACAGCACGCCCACCAGCATGTCGTCCGTGTAGGTCTTGTCGTTGAGCGCGCGCGACAGGATGGTCAGCGCGATCTGGTGCTGCTGCTTTTCCACGAAGCACTGTCCCAGCGCCTCGTACGTGCGCACGCGCTGCTCCGTGCCGCGCAGCGCCTTCTGGAACTCGGAGATCGCCTCGTCGAGGAGCCCCATCTCCTTGTAGGCGACTCCCAGGTCGTAGTGGCTCTCGTGATCGGTCTCGTCCAGATTCGCCGCCACGCCCTGCTTGAACATGTTCAGCATCTCCGCGAAATCGACCTGCTCCTGGTCCACCGGCTCCGCCACGTCCACGACCATGCGCGTGTTCTTGGTGGTCTCGTCCTCGCGGAGCCAGTCGGAGAGGCTGACGAAGCTATCGTCGGAGCGCGCCGCGGGGGCGGGAGTGGGGGTGGGGGCGGGGGCGGCTGGGGCGGGAGCCGGCGCGGGTGTCGGAATGGGAGCGGGGCGCGGCACCGGAGCGCGGCGCGGCTCGGGCGCGGGTCGTTTGGCGGCCGCCGCCGGTGCGGCTGCCGGTGCGGGTGCCGGTGCGGGTCGCGCTTCCGGCGCGCGTGGCGCGGCGGGCGCCGGCTCCGGCGGCGTCGGCATGCCGGTGTCCCCGCGCCCGACGGAGCGGAGCGCCGAGAGCGCCCGCACGTCGTCGGGGGCCAGCTCCAGCACGCGCTGGTACACGGCGCGCGACTTGTCGAGCTGTCCGGCGCTGAAGAGCGACTCGGCGAGCGACAGGTACGCCTCCACCAGGCGTGTCTTGTCCCCCGCGCGGACGGCGTACTCGACGCGTTTCTGGTGATAGCGCGCTTCTCCCGACTCCACCAGGATCAGCTCCTCGGCGACGCCGCTCGCGCCACGCAGATCGCCCGCGCGCTCGAAGCCGAGCATCGCCGCCTCCAGCGCCGCGATCCCCCCCGCGCGGTCGCCCTCCTCGAGCAGTGCCTCGCCAAGGCGCCGGTGCAGCTCCCAGTTCTCGGGGGAGGCGATGAGCGCCTGGCGGTGCCGGTCGGAGGCTCGCGTGGCCGCCGCAGGCGCCGCGGGCGCCGGAGGCGGTGCGCTCCGACCGCGCGCGACCGCCGGCTCCTGCACCAGTCCGGCGCTCTCTCCGAGCTCGGGAAGCCCGAGCGACCGGTTCGACATCTCCGCCGACCCGGGGTCGGGAAGCTGGGTGCGCGCCTCGTCGACCGCGCCCATCTCCGGCGTGGTGTCGTCAGGCAGGAGGAACGTGAGCTCCCCACCGATCGGCGGCTCCGTCGACCCGGCGTCCACGTCGAGCAGCGGAAGGTCCGAGCCGAGGGGTGCATCGGCGTCCAGGCCGCCGCCGAAAGGCGTGGCGCCGTCGAGCGCATCGGATCCGGGGACCAGGAGGCTGGAGGCCCCCAGGTCCTCGGGAATCGTGTGCTCCAGCTCCGCCAGCGGGGCGATGTCCGCGGCGGACGTGGAGTCGAGCGAACCGAACGCGGTCTGCTCGAAGCCGGTGATCAGCCCGAGATCCGCGTGGCTCGCGAGCCCGGCGCCCCCGTCCGGCGGGGGGCGGTCCGCGGGTGCCTCGCCGGCGAGACCGGAGAGCGAGTCGGTCGCATCTGCGCCGTCCATCCCCACTTCGAGGAGGGGCAGATCCACGTTCGACGTCATCTCGTCAGGCCACGCGTCCGGCACCGGCGCCGCTGGCGCGGCCGGCGCCGCCCTTTCCGGCGGGGGCGCGGGTTGCCGCGGGGCCGCCTGCGCCGCCGCACCGCGACCGCGTCCCCCGCTCGCGCCCCCGCCCACCGGCTCGTCGTAGTTGACGTCGAGGAAGATCAGGTCGTTCGCCTTCGGCGTGGGGCGCATCTGGCCCGCCTTCGGCTCCAGCGCCGGATCGATCGCCTTCATGCGATCCACCGTCGCCCGCGCCTCCGTGGTGCGCCCCTCGCTCTGGAACTTGTCGTAGAGGAGCTGCAGCTGCTCGACCGCCTCCCCCTTGCGGTCCTTCCGGACCAGTTGGTCGGCGAGCATGAGCCGGATGTCGTCCTGATCCGGACAGAGGTCGGCGAATTCCTTGAGCGCCCGGAACGCCTCCTCGAGCTCCCCGAGGCGCTGCATGCGGTCGGCGTACTCGAGGAAGTTCTGCTTGGCGTCGTTGATGAAGCCCTTCTTGGCGCTGATCTTCCCCAGCTTGTAGTAGATCGAGTTCCGCCCCGGCGCGTTGCGGAGGATCTTGTTGCAGAGGGCGATCGCGTTGTTGAAGAACCCGCCGTCGGAGTAGAGATCGACGGCCCGCTCGTAATGATCGACGGCGGCGGCGACGTCCCCCTGGCGGAGCATCAGGTCGCCCACGCGGTTGTAGAGCGCGACGTCGGCCTCATCGACGTGGTCGTCCAGCTCCGCGAGGATCTGGACATACGTCTCGAGCGCGCGATCGAACTGCTTCTTCTGTTCGTAATCGAGCGCTCGTTTCTTGAGCTTCGCGACGTTGGACATCAGCGCGGGGCGTGCTCCGTGGCGGGACGGCTAGACTTCGCGCGCATGGGGCGAAGCGTGCTTAAGATACCGGTAACTCACACGGGTGACAAGGTTTGCCTCGCACCCACGTGCCTCTACAACGACGGTCGCCATACCAATATGGCAACTCGCGCGCGTCCTCGATGTCGAACAGCGCGAGATCGGCGGAGAATCCGGGCGCGATCTGACCGATCCGAGTCGCGAGCCCGAGCGCCGCGGCGCCGTTCACCGTCGCGGCGACGAGCACCTCCGCGGCGCTCATCCGGAGCTCGCTCACGCCGAGCGTGAGGATGAGCGGGAGGTTGACGGTGGGCGAGGTGCCGGGATTGAAGTCGGTCGCGAGCGCCACGGCCGCCCCACCGTCGATGAGCGCGCGGGCCGGTGCCTGCTTCCCCTTTCCGAGAAAGAGCATCGTCCCCGGGAGGAGCGTGGCGACGGTGCCGGCGCGCGCCAGGGCGTCGACACCCGCGAGCGAGATGGCGGCGAGGTGATCGGCGGAGGTGGCGCCCAGCTCGGCCGCGAGCTCGGCGCCACCCGAGGGCTCGAGCTCATCGGCGTGGAGCTTGAGTGCGAGTCCGGCATCGCGAGCGGCGCCCAAGATTCGACGGCTCTCATCGACGGTGAAGACGCCGGGCTCGCAGAAGACATCGGCGAATCGGGCGAGCTGCTGGTCGAGGACCCGTGGGAGCATGTCGTGGATCAGCATGTTGACATAACTGGCCCGCGCCGACGGCGTCGCCCGATGCTCCGGCGGAATCTCGTGCGCCCCCAGCCACGTCGGCACCAGCCGCAGTGGAAGCTCCCCCGCCAGCCGCGCGATCACCCGCAGCAGCTTCAGCTCGTCCTCCACCGTCAACCCGTACCCCGACTTCACCTCCACCGTCGTCGTGCCGTACGACGCGAGCCGCCGGAGCCGCGCCCGCGCCAGTGCCATCAGCTCCGCCTCGCTCCGCGCCCGCACGTCGCGCACGGAGGCGTGGATGCCCCCGCCCCGCTGCGCGATCTCCATGTATCCGACCCCGGCCGCGCGCAGTTCCTGCTCGTCCGCCCGCGCCCGCCCGAAGACCGCGTGCGTGTGCGAGTCCACCAGCCCCGGCGTGAGCACCCCCCCGCCGCAATCGATCCGCTCCGCCTCGGGCCAGCGCGCCTCGAGCGCGTCCCGCGCGCCCACCGCCGCGATCCGCTCGCCGTCCACCGCCACCGCCACCCCGGCGCGCACCCCCGCGTCCCGCATCTCCGTGCCGCGCCGCGCCCGCGGCGCGCCCGCGCAGGTCACCACCTGCGCCGCGTTCACGAACAGCAGCGTCGTCATGCGCTCACGTCCCGGACGCGCGACAGCGTGAGCGGCGCCTGCGCCTCCCCGCGGCACGCGTAGAAGCACGCGTCGCACGCGATCGGCTCGTACTTCCGGAACTCGCTCCAGTGGAAGTCGCTCGGGAAATCGGGGCAGCGGCGCACCTGCCCCGAGGGATTCACGTGGATCGTTCGCACCCCCGACCGGCACGGCTCCGTCGCCAGCTCCCCGCGCACCCATCGCGGCACCTGCGCCAGGTAGTGGTCGGAGCTCACGATCACCCCGCGGTGCCGCCGCTTGTACGCCAGCAGCTCGGCGATCACCGCGTCGAGCTGGCGGAGCTGCTCCGGGCGGATGCGATGCTCCGTGTTCCCGTTCTTGAAGTCCGTGTACGTGCTGAACGACACCCCCACGTTCAGCTCGCGCGCACGGCGGACGATCGGCATCAGCTCGTCCAGGTTCTCCGTCTTGATCACCGTGTTGAAGCGGATGCCGTCGATCCCCATCGCCTGCATGCGCGGGATGGTGTCCATGATCTTGCGCGTCAGTCCCGGGATCCCCCGCGCCGCGTCGTGTCGCTCATCGAGGAAGTCCAGCGAGATGTTGAACTGGTTGATCCCCGCATCCCACAACGACCTCGCCCGCTCGGGCGTGAGCATGCCGCCGTGCGTGATCACCGTGATGTACTTGAGCCGCACGGCGCCGGCGACTCCCGCCACCAGATCCTCGAGGTCGCGGCGGAGCAGCGGCTCCCCACCGGTGAAGGTGATCATGAGCGGGTCGAAGAAGCGCGCGGCGTCGGCGAAGCTCTTCACCTCGCGCGCCCGCTCGCTCGCGTCGGTCTTCCAGTAGTCGCAGAAATTGCAGTGCGCGTTGCACCGCATCGTCACCTCGAAGTGCACGAGGATCGGAAAGCGCTTCAGGTGCAGCCGCGCGTACTTCGCCGCGAAGAGCGGGACGTGCCACCACTTGAAGCGGGAGCTGAGCATGGGAGGTCCGGGTTCAGGGGGTCACACGTGGCGGCGGGGGCGACCCGTCACCGCCGCATCGGAATGTCGATGCCCCGCTCTTCCGCCGTCCGCTCGGCGAGCTCGTACCCCGCATCCGCGTGCCGGGCGACGCCGATTCCTGGATCGTTCGTGAGCACCCGCTCCAGTCGCACTCGCATCTCGCTCGTGCCGTCGGCCACGATCACCTGACCGGCATGGAGGGAGTTGCCGATCCCCACCCCGCCGCCATGGTGGAACGACACCCACGACGCGCCGCTCGCCACGTTCACCATCGCGTTCAGCACCGCCCAGTCGGCGATGGCGTCGCTCCCGTCGCGCATCGCTTCCGTCTCCCGGAAGGGAGAGGCCACGCTCCCCGTGTCGAGGTGGTCGCGCCCGATGACGATCGGCGCCGACAGCTCGCCCGAGGCCACGAGATCGTTGAGCGCCACGCCGAAGCGGGCACGCTCCCCCTGCCCCAGCCAGCAGATGCGCGCCGGGAGTCCCTGGAACTGCACCTTCTCGCGCGCGAGACGGATCCACCGCGCCAGGTGCTCGTCGTGCGGGAAGAGGTCGAGCACCAGCTCGTCGGTGCGATGCAGGTCCGCCGGATCGCCGGAGAGTGCCACCCAGCGGAACGGCCCCTTTCCCTGGCAGAAGAGCGGGCGGATGTAGGCCGGCACGAAGCCGGGAAAGTCGAACGCGCGGGCGAGCCCCGCGTCGTGCGCCACGGTGCGGATGTTGTTGCCGTAGTCGAACGTCACCGCGCCGCGCTCGCGCATGACGAGCATGGCGCGCACGTGCTCCACGATGGACGCCGTGGCGCGCGCGACGTACGCGGCGGGATCATCGCGGCGCAGCGCCGCGGCCTCGGCCAGCGACAGCCCCGCGGGCACGTAGCCGTTCAGCGTGTCGTGCGCGCTGGTCTGGTCGGTGAGCACGTCGGGCGTGACGCCGCGCCGCGCGAGCTCCGGCAGCACCTCGGCCGCGTTCCCCACGAGCCCCACCGAGAGCGGCCGCCGGGACGCGCACGCCTCGCGCACCCAGCCGAGCGCCTCGTCCAGCTCCGCGGTCATGCGGTCGCAGTACCCCGTCGCGACGCGCTTCTCGATGCGCGCGGGATCCACCTCCACCCCGAGGAACACCCCCTCGTTCATCGTCGCCGCCAGCGGCTGCGCGCCTCCCATCCCGCCGAGCCCGGCGCTGAGCACGAAGCGCCCGGCGAGCGTTCCCCCGAAGTGCTCCCTCGCCACCGCGCCGAACGTCTCGTAGGTGCCCTGCAGAATCCCCTGCGAGCCGATGTAGATCCACGAGCCGGCGGTCATCTGCCCGTACATCGTGAGGCCGCGGCGCTCGAGGTCGCGGAACACCTCCCACGTGGCCCATCGTCCCACGAGATTGGAGTTGGCGATCAGCACCCGGGGCGCCGACGCGTGCGTGCGGAACACCGCCACCGGCTTCCCGCTCTGCACGAGCAGCGTCTCGTCGTGCTCGAGGCGGCGGAGCGTGCGCACGATCGCCTCGAAGCTCGGCCAGTCGCGCGCGGCTTTCCCCGTGCCGCCGTACACGACGAGGTCCTGGGGCCGCTCGGCCACGTCGGGGTCGAGGTTGTTCATCAGCATGCGGAGGGCGGCTTCCTGCTGCCACCCCTTGCACGAGAGCGTCGTCCCGCGGGGCGCGCGGATGGCGCGCGACGGAGCGCCGCCCACGGGCGCGGTCTGGCTCGAGGCGGAAGGGTTCATGCCGTGAGCTCCGGGACGAGTGGTTCGAAGTCGCCGGCGGCGATGGCGCCGGCCAGCGCGGCGATGTCGCCGCTCAGGACGCGGTCCTGCACGAGCGGCGGCACGTGCCGCCGCACCACGGCCAGCGCATCGCCGACCGCGCGCGCCGGGGCGAGCGGCGCGCGGCACTCCACTGCCTGGGCGGCACACATGAGCTCGATCGCCAGGACGTTGCGGACGTTGCCCACGACGCGACGCAGCTTCCACGCCGCCCCCATCGCCATCGGGACGACATCCTCCTTGTTCCCGTCGGTGGGGATGGTGTCCACGCTCGCCGGATGCGACAGCACCTTGCACTCGCTGGCCAGCGACGCGGCCGTCACCTGCGCCATCATGAACCCCGAGCTCACCCCCGCGTCGCGGGTGAGGAAGGGAGGGAGCCCCTGATTCAGGTCGGGGTGCAGGAGCCGGTCGATCCGCCGCTCGGCGATGGTCGCCAGGTTGGTGAGGGCGATCGCCATGACGTCGAGCGCCATCGCCACCGCCTGGCCGTGGAAGTTCCCCCCGCTCAGGATCTCCTCGGGTCCGAGCACGAGCGGGTTGTCGGTGGCGGCGTTGAGCTCCCGGGCGATCAGCGACTCCGCGAAGCGCAGCGCGTCGAGCGCGGGGCCGTGTACCTGCGGCATGCAGCGGAGGGCGTACGCGTCCTGCACGCGCGGATCGCCGTGGCGATGCGACTCGCGGATCTCGCTGTCGGCGAGGATCGCGCGCAGGAGCGCCGCGGACGCGGCCTGGCCGCGCTGCCCGCGCGCGTCGTGGATCCGCGCGTCGAACGCGACGGGGGTGCCCATGAGCCCCTCCAGCGACATCGCGCCGGAGAGGTGCGCCACGCGCCAGAGGCGGAGCGCGTCGCCGAGGGCGAGCGCGGCCACGGCGGTGTGCGCCTGCGTGCCGTTGATCAGCGTGATCCCCTCCTTCGGCTCGAGCGTCACCGGCTCGAGCCCGGCGGCGCGCAGCATCGGAGCGGCCGGACCCGACGCATCGCCCCGCGTGAGCTCCCCCTCGCCGATGAGCGCCAGCGCGAGATGCGCCAGCGGGGCGAGGTCGCCGCTCGCGCCGACGCTCCCCTGCTCGGGGATCGGCGGGTGCAGGCCGGCGTCGAGCATCCCGCAGAGGAGATCGACGAGCGCCGGGCGGGCGCCGGAGTAGCCCTTGGCGATGACGTTCGCGCGAAGGAGCATCATCGCCCGCACCTCGCGCGTGGGGAGGAGCGCTCCCACCCCGGCGGCGTGGCTGCGCACGAGGTTCACCTGCAGCTCGGCCAGGCGCTCGGCGGGGATGGCGATCTCGGAGAGCTTCCCGAATCCCGTGTTCACGCCGTACACCGCGTCGCCCCGCCGCACGACGTCCTGCACGATGCGCCGCGCGCGCTCCACCCGCTCCCGCGCCGCCGGCGCCAATGCGACGCGCGCCCCGTCCACCGCCACACGATGAACCTGGTGCACGGTGAGCGAGGCGCCGTCGATGAAGATCGGTTCGGTCATGCCGGGAAGTTACCCGGCCGGGGCACGGCGTGGGAGGTGCGACGCCCGATCCGGGCGAGGCGCCAGGCCACGCGCCGCGCGCGCCGCGCGCGCCGTCAGCGACGCACGCTCAGCTCCGGGTTGCCCGGATCGGTCTGGTACGCCCAGTCGAGGATCACGTAGTCCGCACCCACCGCCGTGACGCGCACGGCGCCGTAGTGCAGGCCATCGGTGTGCTGCATCTCGTACACGTAGCCGTATCCCGGCACCGCCTCGATCGCCCCGGTGGAGTAGCCGTTCAGCGGCGCCCAGTCGATCGAGGTGAGATCCTCCACGGCGATCGACCCGTAGAGCGCCACGCTCGTTCCCGGACGCACGGGCGTCATCCAGAGCGAGCCGTCGCTCGCGCGGTCCACGCGGAAGTCGATGTCGCCGCGCGACCCCGACACCACGGCGCCCAGCTCGCCGGTGGCCGGCAGCTCGAAGGCGAAGCCGGACGCCGTCAGATCCGTCTGCGCGTCCCACAGGAGCACGTTGCGCGCATCGTAGCGCGGCGTGTCGGCTCGCGGCGTCGTCCAGTCGCTCTCGTGCCCATCCCGACTCACCGTGCTCACCGCGAAGCAGCGCGGCGCGCCGTTCGGGAGGCCGCTGGCGATGAAGTCCTCCGAGACGGTGGTCCCCTCGAGCACCCAGCCGTCCTCGCACACGTCGCGATCGAGGTCGTACGGCGTGGAGTACACGCGGTAGTAGTCGAACAGCTCGGGGCGCGCGGTCCGCGCGTCCGACGACCACGAGAGCTGGATGGCCTGGTCGAGCGACACCGAGGCGAGGCCCGATGGCGCCGGCAGGCGGTTCCCCTCGTCCACGACCACCACGTTCGTCCCGTCGCTCTCCACGCCGTCGGCGCTTTCGGCGGTCACGTAGTACTCGGCGTCGGGCACGCCCTGATCGTCGAAGGACGGCGACGTGGTCTCGGCGCGCCGCCCCCACGTGTCGCTCGACGACGCGCGCGAGTACACCACGTAGTTGGCGATGCGCCCGTCGTCGGACGGGTCCCACGTCAGGCGGATCCCCTGCGGCACGTCGGGATCGCCGCTCGGGATGAGCCGGTAGGTGAGGTTCGACGGCGGCACGAGGCCGCCGGGGCCGGTGGTGTCGGAGGTGCTGCACGCCGACAGCGCGACCAGCGTGGCCGCGAACGCGGCGAAGCGTCGCATGACGAGCTCCAGTGAGGGTCGGGGTCGCGAAGTGCACGCGGCGCGCCCGGTAGGGCTCGCTAGCCAAGCACTTGTGGGGAAATCACTTGGCCGCCGGGGAGTGCTCCCCGGCGTCCTCTCCGGAGGACAACCGGGCGCGCTCCCCGGGCGACAGCGCCCGAGTCAGGGCGTGGTCTCGGACTCGGGGCCGAGCACCGGGCGCGTGGTGGAGCGGTGGTAGTCGAACTTGAGGTCGGGCTCCGCCTTGAGCGAGATGAAGAAGCTGAAGGCGAAGTTGCCGTTGGGTGCGCGGGCGAAGGTGAGGAGCGCCCGCCAGTCGTGCATGTCGCGCTGCAGCGTCACGTTCTGGTCGGAGAACTCGCTCCGCTCGAAGTCGTACGCGGTCGTCCATTGCATCGCCCACTTGGGGGTGAGACTGAACGACATGCTCGAGCGCAACGTGCTCCGCGCGGGCGCCTGGATGATGTCACCACCCGACGCGGGTGTCTGGAGCGAGTCCGGCGGCTGCTGCGTGGTGAGGCACTGCTGGTACCGGAACGGATCGTTGATGAGCGGCGCGCAGAACGACGTGGGGTCGAACGTCTTGGCGCCCGGGATCGGGCGGCTGCGCGTCGAGGTGAAGCTGAGCGACGCCGTCCACCCCGCGGCGGTGTTGATCGACGTCGGCGCGCCACGGTATCCGGGACCGGCGATGTTCGCCTGCTGGTCCAGCCCCGTCTCCGCCGTCGCCCCCGGACCGCTGGTGGAGTCGGGCGCACCGGTGGCGGCCCCCTTCCCGCTCAGGATCCGTCGGAACGTCGCGAACGGGTTGTTGTTGCGCCCGATGGTGAGCGACGCGCTCACGTTCGTGCGGAACGGCTTGAAGCGCGCCGAATCGCTCATGACGTCGCCCTGGAAGAGCGAGTAGCCGACGCTCAGGTCGAAGCCCGGGAGCAGGTCGGAGGCGAGCCGGTAGTTGAACGTCGTGCTCGTGAGGCCGGTGCGGTGCGTCTTCGCCGCGCGCTCGAAGTCGTAGGTGAGCGGCGAGAGGTTGATGGAGAGGAGCTTGATCTTCTCTCCCGCGTCCGGGTTGGTGTCCGAGGTCGCCTTGAGCTTCGCCTCGAACACCTGGTCGAGCTGCAGCGTCACCGACTTCTGCGCGAGCCCGGTGATCGTGGTGGCCCGCGACCGGTTGAGCGCCTTGAGGAACTCGTCGCTCACCTCGGCGGCCGGCGCGTACGAGAACTGGATGCGCGGCTGGATGGAATGCCGGATGCGCGCGAACGGCCCGAAGCCGGGGAAGAAGCCGAACAGCGTGGGCGCCATGGACACGCCGTACTGGAGCGTCTTCTTCTGGTGCACCCATTGGCCGCCGGTGAGCCACGTGCGCAGGAAGAAGGGGCTGCTCGGGTCGGCGTTCACGATCGACACGAACGGGGAGAGGTTCAACTTCCCCTGGAGCAGCGCGGGAAGCGTGATCCCCGTGGTCCAGTCGAGCTTCGTCTGGAAGTTGCTCTTGTAGACGCGCTTCCCGATCACCGCCCCGGTCTCGAAGTCGAAGATGTCGAACGAGCGGGGGAAGTTCTCCTCGTGGTCGTTGAGCTGGAAGCTGTTGTTCCAGGTGAAGCCGCCGATGCGGAGCGGCGTCTGGAAGCTCACGTTGGTGGTGCGCTCGTTGGCGTCCACCGTGTCCACGCCGAGCTGTCCGTTGGCGCCGGGGGTGAACAGCACCGGGATCGGCGGCGCGTCGCGGTGGAGGATCTGCGTGTTGGTGACCGAGAGCTGCGGGGACCAGAGCAGCCACGACGTCACGTTCACCGGCTTGGTGCTGACCGAGAAGTTCGGGAAGTTCTGGTCGATCTCCTTGCGCCCGCTGTACTGCGTGCGGGTGCCGCCAATGCTGACGTTGGTCGGCCCGAGCGCCTGCTGGAAGTTGAGCGCCGAGGCGATCGCGGCGAACGTCTGCGCGACGGTGTACGCCTGCTGCTGGATCGCGGTGGTGTTGCTCGAGTAGTTGATGTTCGAGTTCAGGCTGCTGCGCTGCGAGAACTGCTGCTGGTGCGACCAGCTCAGGTTGAACGCCTTCTGGGCGTTGCTGAACGTGGAGTAGGACGCGCGGATCCCTCCGCTCAGGAAGCGGTCCATCCACCGGTAGCGCCACTCGCCGTTCCAGCGGGTCCACCCCACGTCGCCAACGCGGTCGCTGTTGCCGCTCCGCCAGTCGAGCGAGACGGTGGCGTCGAGGTAGTCGTTGATGGCGAAGTAGTAGCCCAGGTTGTCGATCTCGCGCCGGTAGGAGGGGGAGGTGCGCACGATGTCGCTGATCCCGAACCGCGGCGGGATGATCCCGCTCCGGCGCCCCGCGCGCATGTCCTGGAAGATGAACGGCAGCCACATCACGGGGATGTCGCCGATGTAGAGCACCGCCGGGCGCGCCACCATGATGCGCTTGGAGATGATCTTGATCTCCTTGGCCTGGAAGTGGTAGTGCGGGTACGGCAGGTCGCAGCTCGTCACCGACCCCTCTTCCGCGTACGACGTGTTGCGCCCGCGCCCGGTGGTGTCGCCCTGCACCGCCGAGGCGTCGGAGTACACGTACCACGTCTGCCCCCCCTGCGGCGACGAGGTGGCGATCCCGCGTCCGATCCCCTTGTGGTGCAGGATGTCGTACTCGAGCCCCCCGAGGGCGAGCAGGTCGCCGGTCCCCTGCGACGGATCGCGGAGCACGATGGTGTCGCCCGGCGGCGACATGGCGCGCACGATCCGCGTGGAGTCGTCGTAGATGATCGTGTCCGCCACGAGGATCGTCTGCTCGCGCTGCACGGCGCTCGTCCCGGACAGCGTGAGCGTCCGGTTGCGCGCGTCGAAGACGGCGCGCTTGCCGTGATAGCGCGTGGTGGTGTAGCCGGCGCGGGCGAGGAGCGCGGCCATCACCGAATCGGGCTCCTCCCACTCGACGAGCACGCGCGGCGCCTTGGTGCTGTCGCCCCGCGTGGTGTCGCCCCGGGCGACCCCGCCGCGCGTGGTGTCGCGGCGGGTGGTATCGAACGGCGCGCGCAGCCCGGTGTCGGGGCGTGCCGGCTGGCCGGGAATCACCTGCGCGGCCGCGAGGCCGGGCAGGAGCATCGCCGCGATCGCGGCGAGCGAGAGCCTCACGCGGTGACCCCGCGTCCGGGGGCGCCCTCCGCCGCCTCCGCGGCGGCGGCGGCCGCCGCTTCCGCCTCGAGCCGTGCCTGCCGCCGCTGCCGGCGACGGTACACCACCCAGGTGAGCGCGACGCTCATCTCGAAGAGGAAGTACAGCGGCACCGCCATCGCCACCGTCGTCCAGATCAGGTCGCCCGGCGTGAGAAACGCCCCGATGATCACGCACACCACGATCGCGTGCCGCCGGTAGCGATTCAGGAACTGCGGCGTCACGATCCCGAGCGCGGCGAGGGCGAGGATCACGATCGGGAGCTCGAAGCAGAGCCCGAACGCGAGCGCCATGCTCGTGGCGAAGTTGAAGTACTCCGAGGCGGTGATCATCGGCTCCAACGCCTGCGTCTGGAACCCCATCAGCCACTCGACGGCGAGGGGGAGCACGACGAAGTAGGCCAGACTGACGCCGGAGAGGAAGAGAAACGTGGCGAAGAGGAAGAGCGGCACCACCACCCGCTTCTCGTGCTTGTACAGCGCCGGGGAGACGAACGCCCAGAGCTGGTACAGGATCACGGGGAGCGCGAGCACCACCCCGAGCACGATCGACGCGTTGAGGACGATCGAGAAGGGGTCGCCCGGGTGCGTGTAGACGAGCTTGCGGCCGTGCAGGTAGGGCGCGATCGGCCGCTCGACGATGCCGATCACATCGATCTTCATCATCAGCGCGAACGCCACGCCCACGGCCACCACGAGCGCGAGCAGCGACCAGATGATGCGCCAGCGCAGCTCCTCGAGGTGGTCGAGGAAGGGCATCTCCGTCGAGTCGTCCGTCGCCATCATCCGCTCCTGCCGACCGCGTCCCGGCTGCCTACTTCATGGTGCGCAGATGCTCGCGCGCGAGCGCGGCCTCGTCGGACCGCGGGTACTTCTGGATCAGCTGGTTGAGCGCGGCCCGCGCCCCCGTGGCGTTCCCCTGCTCCTCCAGATACAGCGCGTGCTTGTACAGTGCCATGGGCGCGCGCGGCGACTGAGGATACTTCTGGAGCACCACGCCGTACACGGAGTCCGCCGCCGCCGCGTTCCCCTCGGCCTTGTACGCCTCGCCCAGGTAGAACTGGGCGTCGGGCGCGATGTCCGCGTTGGGGTACTGCTGCAGCAGCGTCTCGAAGCCCGTGCGCGCCGTGCCGGCGCTGCCGCGACGGAGCTGCTCCAGGGAGAGCTGGAAGAGCTGGTTCGGCCCCGGGGTGCCCGGCTGCGCCGCTCCCGCCGCACCGCCAGCGCCGCCCGCCGCGCCCGCCGCGCCCGCGCCCTGCGAGAGCTCCGGATTGCGCTGCTCGAGCGACGCCCGGAGCTCCTGGAGGCGGTTCTGGCTCTGCCCGGTGAGCTGCTGGATCTGGATGAGCTGCTGTCCCATCTCGTACAGGTCGCCGCGCACGTCCCCCTGCATCTTCACCACGCGGCCGCTCACGAGCGCCAGCGAGTCGTTGACGATGCGCAGCGACGCGATCACCTGGTCGAGCTGCGCGCGGCGCGCCGAATCCGCGCGCGCCGCATCGGCGCGCATCGCGTCCATCTGGGTCTGCAGGACGCGGACGTCCTCCCGAGTGGCGAAGCACGCCCCGGTCGCCAGCAAGGCGACCGGAGCGAGGCGCCGAAGCGCGGTTCTCATTGCTGCGGCGCCTGGATGTTGTCGCCGCCCGCCGTGACCTCGAACTCGTCGCGGCGGTTCTGCGACCACGCCGACTCGTCGTGTCCCTGGGCCGCCGGGCGCTCCTCACCGAAGCTGATCACATCGATCCGATCCTCGGCGATGCCGTGCTGGCTGAGGTACCGCTTGGCCGACGCCGCGCGACGCTGCCCGAGCGCGAGGTTGTACTCGTCGGAGCCGCGCTCGTCCGTGTTGCCGGCGATGCGGATCTTGACGGCGGTGTTCGCGTTGAGCACCGGGATCTTCGCGTCGAGCGCGCTCTTCGCCTCGTCGCTCAGCACGTCGCTGTCGAAGTCGAAGTAGATCACCTGGGTGAGCGCCTTCATCGCCGCTTCCCGGGCCGCGCGCTGCCGGTCCGCCTCGGCCTGCGCGCGCGCGATCGAGTCCTGCCGCGCCTGCTCGGCGCGAGCGATCGAGTCGCGGCGCGCCTGCTCACGGGCCAAGCTGTCGGCGTTCTCGGGGGCGGGCGCCGGGGCGGGCGCAGGAGCCTGCTTCTTACCGCACGCGGCGAGCGCGACGATGCCGATCAGCACGGCTGGAACGAGGCGGGTCTTGCCAGTCATGTCTGTCTCCGAGTGAATGGTGAGGTCCGATACGGTGGACGATCACACGGTCAAAACGCGTGGCCCAACACCCGCGACCACGCGGCGAGTCGGGCGCCGGCGCCATGCGTGAGCTGGCGCGCGCGCCCCGACTCCGCGTCGAGCACGAAGAGCTCCTTCACCCCCGTGCGCGACGACGTGAACACCAGATGGCGACCATCCGGTGCCCACGATGGATCCTCATTGACCCCCTCGCTCGTCAACTGCTTCACGGTCCGGTCGCGCAGCGTGATCGTCATGATCTGGAAGTTGCCGTCGATCCGCGACTGAAACGCGATGAGCCGGCCATCGGGGGACCAATCAGGATTCGAGCGATAGTTCTGGTCGCCGAAGTTGAACGGCGTGAGCAGCTCCACGTTGGAGCCATCCACGTCCGCGGTGTACACCTCCGGGTGTCCAGCCCGCCCCGACGTGAAGGCGAGCCGGCTTCCGTCCGGGGCGAAGCTGGGTGACACGTTGTCGGTCCCGCGCCCCACGGTGATGCGCCGGGCCGGACCGCCGCCGAAGGCGGGCGCCAGGTAGAGGTCGGTACCATCCTCCTCTCCGTGCGCGTAGACGATCGACTTGCCATCGGGCGTGAACGCCGGCGTGATGTTCAAGCCGCCGGGCGTCGTCGTGAGCGTCCGCGTCGACGCGGAGGCGAGGTCCCGCACCACGATCGAGGTGCCCCGGCTCCCGAACTGGCTGTACGCCACGTACCGCCCGCTCGGGTCCCACGTGGGTGAGAGCGCCGTGCCGCCCTGGCTCAATGCGCGCTCCCCGTATCCATCACTGTCTATAACGTACACGCGTCCGCCGCGCACGTACAGGACGCGGGTCTCCGCGATCCCGCGCACGCCGGTGATCCAGCGCTCCACCTCGTCGGCGATCCCGTGGACGGCCATGCGCCAGTCCTCGCTCCCGGGGGTCGCGCTCAGGGGAAAGTCGCGCGCCTCCGCCACCCTCCGCGCCGCCACGTCGTGCACCGACACGCGCGCCGTCCCGTTCGCGAGCGTGACCTGCACCAGCGCCGCCGCGCCCATCGTCTTCCACACACCGTAGTTGATCGACCCCCGCGAGGCCAGCGCCGTGGCGTTCGTCTGCCCCAGCACCTCGATCCGGTCGCCGAAGTCGAAGTCGCGCTGCAGGATGGTCTGCACGCTGTCGCCCCACGGGCCCTCGATCGGGAGCACCACCACCCCCGGCTTGGTGCCGGGCTGGTAGGTGAGGCCAATGCGGACACCGCGCGTGGTGTCCTGCTGGGCGCGAAGCGGCGCCACCGCGAGCGCGAGCAATGCCGCCGCGGCGGCGAGGATGGTCGTTCGCTGCATGCTATCGGAGAACTCTGGGATCGAAGCTGAAGATGACCGGGAGGACGTCGTCGGAGAATCCGCTGGGGAGCGGACCGAACGCCTTCACATCACCCGCCTGCTCCACGGCACCCTGCGCCTCGAGATCGAACGCGTAGTCGCCGGAGCGGGTGAGGAATCGAATGCCGGTGATGGAGCCATCACGGCGGATGAGGAACATTACTTCGGCGCGCGCCGCGGTGTTCCCCGAGGGGTGAAAGCGGAGCGCGATCTGGCGGACGATGTTCTCGAGGTACCCCTGGTAGGGGAACTCCACCCCCTCCGTCCGCACGGTGGCCACGTCGGTGCCGCGATCGCCGGTCGGGCCGCCCCCCGCCCGCGGCGGGGGCTCCTTGGATCTCGGTGCCGGCGTCTCTTTGGGGGGCACCGGCGTGGCCGCGGTCGCGCGCCGCCTGGGCGGCGTCCTGGTTGGCATGGGCATGTCACGCGGGCGCGTGGCGGCGCGCGTTGGAGGCGGCGCGGGCTGCTCCGGCTCCGGCGCGGGCCTCGACTCGGGGGGGGTCACCACCCCCGCCGCGCGCGGACCGGGGGGCGCCGCCACGATGTTCACCCGGTACATCGGCGGACGCGCCGGAGGCGCCGGCGGGCGCAGGAGCACCAGCGCGGCCACGAGCGCGGCATGGAGCAGGAGGGAGATTCCCAATGGCCCGCGCAGCCGCGCGCCGCCCCCACGCGACGCCCTCACCGGGTGATGTCCTCCGGCTCCGCCACCAGCCCCACGTCACCCACCCCCGCGCCCCGCATCACCGCGAGCACGCGCACCACGGTGCCGTAGGGCACCCCACGATCCGCGCGCAGGTAGATCCCGCGCTGCCCCTGCCGCGAGGCGAGCGCCTTGAAGCTCGCCCGGAACTCGGCGTACGAGAACTTGTTCTCGTCGATGGAGATCTGGCCGCTCCGATCGATCGTGACCACCAGCCCGCTCTTCGCCTCCAGCGGGCGTGCCTCGGCGCGCGGGAGCGCGATGTCCACCCCGCCCTGCATCATCGGCGCGGTGATCATGAAGATCACCATGAGCAGCATCATCACGTCGATCAGACTCACGACGTTGATGTCGGCGTTCAGCGGGAGCCCGCCCGCCCGGTGGCGCCGCGCCATCTCAGATCCGCCCCTCGCGAACCATCATCGCGATGATCTCCGTGCCGAATCCCTCGAGCTGCCCCTCGAGCCGGTTCAGCCGGCTCGCGAAGATGTTGTACCCGAACACCGCGGGAATGGCCACCGCGAGCGCCGCCGCGGTCGCGGTGAGCGCCTCGGCCACCCCGGGCGCGACCGCGCCGAGGTTCCCCGACCCCTTGGTGGCGATCCCCATGAACGCGTCGATGACGCCGAGCACGGTGCCGAACAGGCCGATGAGCGGGCTCACCGATCCGATCGTCGCCAGCCAGGGGATGAACTGCGCGAGGCGGTCGCGCTCCTCCGACGTCTCCGCGTCGAGCACCAGGCGGAGCGCCTCCACCTGCGAGCCGCTGAGCGGCGAGGCGCCCGTGTGGTCGCGCAGCGCGCCCGGCTTCATCTCGGCGAAGAAGTTCACGGCGCGGGAGAACACGCGCGTGAACGGGCTCGGCTTGTTGTGCCGCACGAGGGCGGCGGCCGCCTCGAGCGCGTGCGAGCGCTCGAACTCGCGCACGAAGCCGCGCCCCGCGCGCTCCACCTTCGCGAACTCGCGCCACTTGGCCAGCATGATCGCCCAGCTCACGAGCGAGAGCACGCCGAGCACGATGAGGACGATCTTGGTGACGAGGGAAGCCTGGCGGATCATGTCGACGGGCGCCGTGGGAACGGCCCCGCCGATCTGCAGGAGGGCGAGCACGATCACGCGCGCACCCCCGACCGCCTGTCGACGAACCACCGGTACGTGGCGGCGAGCCCGCGCGCGAGCGGCACCTGCGGCGTCCAGCCGAGCACCGCCTTCGCCCGCCCCACCGCCACGGCGGAGCGCCGCTGCTCGCCCGCGCGCGCGGGCGCGTGCACCACCTCGGAGCGCGAGCCGGCGATCTCCTTGAGCAGGCGGGCCAGCTCCACCACGTCCGTCTCGACCGACGTGCCGATGTTGAACGCGCGGCTGTCCACCCCCTCGCGCGCCGGGAGCGCCGCCGTCGCCGCGAGCACGTTCGCCCGCGCGACGTCGCCCACGTACACGTAGTCGCGCGTCTGCTCGCCATCGCCGAAGATGGTGACCGGCGCGCCATCGATGAGCCGGTCGCAGAAGATGGCGACCACCCCCGCCTCGCCGTGCGGGTCCTGGCGCGGACCGTAGACGTTGGCGTAGCGGAGCGCCACCGTGTCCATCCCGTGCACGCGGCCGTAGTACCCCATGTAGTACTCGACGCTCAGCTTCGCCGTGCCGTACGGGGACTGCGGGTCCTTGGCCGCCGTCTCCGCCGTCGGCGGCTCCACGAGGTCGCCGTACACGGCGCCGCCGGTGGACGAGAAGATGAACCGCGTGGGCGCGCCCGAGGCGCGCACCGCCTCGAGCAGGTTGAGCGAGCCCACCACGTTGAGCATCGCATCGCGCGCCGGATCGGCGACGCTCTTGCGCACGTCGATCTGCGCGGCGAGATGGCAGATCGCGTCGAACCGCCCCTCGCGCACCACGCGCGCGGCCTCGGGGTCGCCGATCGACAGGTGGTGGAACGTGGCGCCGGCGCTCACCTGCTCACGCTTGCCGGTGGAGAGGTCGTCCAGCACCGACACCTCCCAGCCCTCGGCGAGGAAGGCATCGGCGACGTGCGAGCCGATGAACCCCGCGCCCCCCGTGACGAGTACGCGTCGCCCCATGCTCAGCGCTCCTCGGAGTTGGACGCCGCGTCGGCGGCATCGTCGTGCGCTCCTTCCGGCTCGAGCGCGAACAGGTAGCGAAGCGCGTCGACGATCGCGAGACCGTGACCGTTCGCGGACGCGGCGCGGAGCCGCACGCTGGGTTCGTGGAGAAACTTGTTCATCAGGGCTCGGGAAAAGTGTTCGACGGCCTGCCGGTCGTCCGGTGAGAGATGGCCGAGGCGTCGCAGGGCGCGACTCAACTCGTCCTCGCGCACGCGGTCCATCTGCGAGCGAAACGTCCGGAGCACGGGAACGGCGGCGAGCCCCGCGAGCCAGTTCCAGTACACCTCGACCTCGGCCTCGATCACCGCCTCGGCGCTCGGCAGCTCCTCGCGCCGGCGCTCGAGGTTCGTCGCGACCACCGCCTGCAGGTCGTCCAGGTCGTACAGGTAGACGTTGTCGAGCGCGCCCACCGCCGGCTCCACGTCGCGCGGCAGGGCGATGTCCAAGATGCACAGGGGACGGTCTCCGCGCAGCCGGTGCGAGCGCTCGACGTGCGCGCGCTCGACCACGGCGTGCGGCGCGGCGGTCGAACAGAGGAGCACGTCCACCTCGTGCAGTCGCTCCCAGCACTCGTCGTAGTGGAGCGCGACGGCGCCGTGCCGGTCGGCGAGCTCGCGGGCGCGCTCGAACGTGCGGTTGGCGACGATCGCCGCGCGCACCCCCTCGCTCACGAGGCACTCGAGCGCGAGATCGGCCATCTCCCCCGCGCCGAGCACCATCGCGCGACGCCCCTGCAGCGAGCCGAAGATCTTCTTCGCCAGCTGCACCGCGGCCGACGACACGGAGGCCGCGCCGCGCGCGATCGCCGTCTCGTTGCGCACGCGGGAGGCGACGAGGAGCGCGCTCTGAAAGAGACGATTGAGGACGGCGCGCGACGCGCCGCGGCTCAGCTCCCACGCGTCGCGCACCTGGCCGTGGATCTGCGCCTCGCCGAGGATCATGGAGTCCATCCCCGAGGCGACGCGGTACAGGTGGGCCACCGCCTCGCGGTCGCGGCGCACGTACCCCAGTCCCGTGGCGTCCGCGCCGAGGCGCGCCGAGAGCGTCGCCCAGATCGCCGGCACCGCCTCGCGATCCCCCTCCACCGCGTAGACTTCGGTGCGGTTGCAGGTGGAGAGGAGCACCACCTCGCGCGCGCCGCTCCCCTCGCGCAGCGCGAGCGCCGCGTCGCGGACGTCGTGCGGGGGCACCGCGATCCGCTCGCGCGCCTCGATCGGCGCGGTGCGGTGGCTCACGCCCACCACGATCACCGCCACGCGGCCACCTCCTCGGCGTAGCCCCCCGCCTCCACCCGCGCGCAGAAGCGATCGTCGATGAGCGCGTCGGCGGCGCGTCGCCACCCGTCGCGATCGCCGGCGCCGAGCAGGCGCCGGCGCAGGTCGGCGAGCGCATCGAGCGCCGCCGCGTACCGAGCGTCGAGGCGCGCGGCGAGGCTGTCCCGGATGCGCGCGGCGGCGCCGGGCACCCCCCCCGCGCTCACCCCCACCGTCAGCCCGCCGGCGTGGTGCGCGGCGACGGTGACGAAGGACCCGGCGTCCGGGTCGCCGGCCACGTTCACGAGCCGGTGCGCGCGAGCGGCATCGGCGGCCACGCGCGCGTTCACGTCGGCGCGATCGGTGGCGGCGAAGACGAGCGACGCGGCGCCGATGTCCCCCGGCTCGTACGCGCGCTCGTGCAGCCGGCAGCGCGGGTGCGCCGCGGCGAGCGCGCGAACGGCCGCGCACGACTCCACGGCCACGATGCGCACGCGCGCGCCGGCGTGGAGGAGCGCGTCCGCCTTGCGCGCCGCCACACCGCCGCCGCCCACGATCAGGGCCTCGACCGCCGAGCCTTCGAGCAGCACCGGATATCCGCTCACAGGAACTGGCCCGAGCGCGTGCCGAACACGCGGAACGCCAGGTACAGGACCACGACGCCGGTGAAGAGCACGTTCGTCATGACCGCCGCCCGCCGCGCCCGCCACCCCGCCACCGTCCGCCCGGCGGTCAGCGCCGTCACCGCCAGCCACGCGGCGAGCCCCCAGATCACCTTGTACGCGTCGCCGGCGTGGTAGACCACCGAGTAGGTCGTGGCAAGCCCCGTTCCCACCGTGAGCGCCAGCCAACCGGAGACGGCGGCCACGTGATTGACGCGGTCCAGCGTCTCGAGCGGAGGGAAGAAGCGGAAGATCGCGCCGAAGCGCCGCGACTTGAGCTCGCGCCGCTCCAGCAGGTACATCATCCCCGCGGCGGCGGCGGTGGCGAAGCTCGCGATGCCGAGGAAGCTGAGCGCGATGTGCGACGTCAGCCATACGCCGCGCACGCCCTCCGGCTCGTGTCCGGGCACCATGCCGGCGACGTTGGCGAACACGGTCACGACCGCCGCCAGCGGCGCGGCGAACAGCGTGAGGCTCACCTCGCGCGCCAGCACCTCGACGATGGTGAGCGTGAGGGCGAGGAGGAGCGCGGCGAAGGAGAGCGCGGGTCCGAGCCCGGTGAGCGGGGGCTGCCCGTGCACGCGCGCGAACGCGCCGAGCGCCACGAGGTGCGCGCACACGCCGGCCGCCAGCAGCAGCACGACGCCGCGAACCGGCGCCCGGATGGGACGCGCGAACGGCACCGCCGCGAGACCGGCGGCGGCGAGATAGCACGTGATGGCGAGGAAATGAGCGATCGCGATCATCCTTCGCCACAAATCTACACCCCGCGCGCCGAAAGTCAGCCGCGCCCGGGGAAAAGCGCGGGATCGCTCGGGGGGCGTGCGTACGCGTCAGCGATGCACGACACCACCCGCGCGACCCGCGCGATCCGGGTCAGGGCGCGCCCGGTTCAGGGCATGCCCGTGTCAGGGCATGCCCGTGTCAGGGCATGCGCGCCGTGAGCCTGGCGCGCGTCCCCTCCCGGATGTCCGGCTGCCGCTGGTCGACGATGAGCGCCGTCGCGCCGCGCTCGGTGACCTTCACGACCTGCGCGAGCGCGATCTCCTCCTCGGGAAGCGTGACGCGTCCCGCATCCCCGGCATCCATCTGCCGGCGCGGCACCAGCAGCGTGAACTGGTCTCCCACCTTCACGCCGTCGCGCATCGTCGCGTCGAGGATCACGTAGTCCTGAACGGTCGGGAGCACATCGTTCGCCGGGACGTAGATGACCCTGCTCTCCGTGCCGAGCATGAGCGGCGCGGGGCGCGCATCGGCGGCGAGCGTGAAGGGATCGAGCGGCATCACGCCCTGTCCCACCTTCACCTCGCCGAACTGCTGCACGAGCCGCACGGTGGTCGCCGCGCCGCCGTTGTCGGCGCGCTCCACCTCGACCACGCCGGTGGGGAGCATCACCTGCGCGCCCCCCTCCACGCGTGCCCCTTCGGCGAACACGAGGAATCGATCGCCGCGCGCGGCGACGATCCCCTTGGGCAGCGTGATGTACGCGCGCTCCTGCGGGCCGAGCCGAACCTTGCTCGAGCTGCCGCCGATCCCCGGAATGTCGACGGTGGCGATGAGGCGCCCCTCGGAGCGCGGGCCCCCCTCGCGATCGACCCATGGCGCGGCGTAGAACTCGCCGGCGCGGACGGCGGTGTGCGGGTACTGGTTGGCGGATCCGCCGAAGCGCGAGGTCACGATCCGGCTTCCCGCGGGACCGCTGGCGAACACGGTGGGCGCCCCGGGACTCGCCGGCACCGGGAGCTCCGGCTCGCGCTGCTCGACGCGATTCTCGGCGACCATCTGCGCGCCGCCAGGGATGCGCAGCACCTCGCCGGGATAGATCCAGTGCGGATCCTCGACGATCTCGGTGTTCAGCCGGTAGATGTCGGGCCAGAGAAAGGCGTCGCCGAGGTAGGCGTGCGCGAGGTCCCACAGCGTGTCGCCCTTCTTGACGGTGTGGGTCTGCCCCGTGGTCGTGGCGCTGTCCGGCGACGCGGGCGCGGGAGCGCTGTCCGGCGGGGTCGCCACGCCAGCGGCGCCAGCGGCGCCAGCGGCGCCGGCGGCGCCGGCGGGAGCCGCCGCACCGCTCGCCGGCGCGGCGGACGTGGTGTCCTGGGCGCCGAGCGGCGCCGCGGCGACCAACGCCGCGAGCACCGCGACCGTGCCGGCGCGGACGGAGAGCGCGGCCCGGATGACATCACCTGCGTGCTGCCTGAACGGACGCATCATGCGCCTCACCATGCGATCGAGTGTCGAAGGGAGGAGTATGTCGCCGGGCGAGCGCTCCGCGCCCGCCCGGCTCCTCCGTAGTGAGACGAGGAGGGGGGGGAACGGTCACGGCGCGGGACGCGGGACGCGGGACGCGGGACGCGCTGGACTAGGGACTGAGCGCCTCGGGACCGGCGGAGGCCGGTCCCGAGGCGCATTCAACACTCACGCACCCCGCATCCCGCGCCCCGCACACCGCGCCGTTCGCGCCCCGCGAACGCTAGAACGGCAGGTCGTCGTCCTCTTCCTCGAGCGAGCCGCGGAAATCCTCGAAGTCGCCGGAGCCGGAGGGAGCGGCGCCACCGCGCGGACGCTCGGCGGATGCGGCACGCGTGCGCGAGCCGCCATCGCTGTCGTACCCTTCCCCGCCGCTCGGGCGACCGCTCAGCATGATCATCTCGCGGACGTTGATCTCCGTGCTGTAGCGGGTCTGGTTCTCCTTGTCCTGCCACTGCCGGTACTCCACCCGCCCCTCCACGTACACCTTGTCACCCTTCTTGAGGTACCGCTCCACGATGTCCGCGAGCTGCGACGTCTTGGTGTTCCACACGACGCAGCGATGCCACTCGGTTTTCTCCTGCTTCTCGCCCGTGGGGCCGTTCCACGACCGGCTGGTCGCGAGGGAGAACGTGGCCACCCGATTCCCCCCAGACGTGGACCGCACCTCGGGGTCGGCCCCGAGGTTCCCGATCAACATCACCTTGTTCAAGCTCCGACTCACGATGCCTCCTGGCAGATGGCGACTGTGCTCGCCGACGACAGTATAGAGCGGTCCCTACGGACACGCCAGCAAACCGGTGCAACCACGGTACTTCGAATGCATCACGGCTGCGGCAGCACGAGGCGCAGCACGAGGGCGTCCTCCACCGGGCGGCGGTAATAGCGACGCCGCCGCCCCACTTCCACGAAGCCGCGCGACGCGTACAGCGCGCGCGCCGGCGCGTTCGAGTCGCGGACCTCCAGGTAGAGCGCGCCGACGCCGCGCGCTCGCGCGCGACGCACGGTGTGGTCGAGGAGCGCCGCGCCGACGTGCCGGCCGCGCGCCTCGGGCGCCACCGCGAGGTTGGCGATCTCTCCCTCGTCCACCACGAACCACGCCACCACGTAGCCCATCACCACGCGTTCCGCGTCGCACGCCACCATGAAGTGAACGCGGTAGTCGCCGAGCAGCCGCTCGAACGCGCTGCGGGACCACGGATCGGTGAAGGACGCCACCTCGATGGCGCGCACGCGGTCCATGTCGGCCGGCGTCGCCTCCCGGATGACCGGGGGCGGCGGCTCCGCGCGGATCCCCTCCGCGTCCAGCTCGCGCCGGGCCATCCAGAGCTCACCCGCCGGGGAGCGGCATCCCGTGCGCGCGCTCCCACCGCACCTGGGCCTCGGCCAGGCGACCGTACTCCGGCTCCCACGACGCGATGTCCACGGGCTCGATCTCGGCCACGGCGGGGACGAGCCGCACGATGCCGGCCGCCCTGGGCGACGCGGCGAGGGGTTCCGCCGGCCCGACGGGCGTCGCGCCCGCCTCGGCGGCGAGCACGGCGAGCGCGGAGCGAGCGACGAGCGACGGCGCGCCGATGGACGCGACCCGGCCGTCCGGGCGCACCTCCGCCGGCTGCACGTAGACGTCCCCGCGCATCGCGTCCAACACCGCGAGGTAGCGTCCGGGGGCGCACGACGCGCCGGCGATCAGGAGCGCGAGCGATGACACCGCGCGCACGGGCGCGCCGCTGGCCGTGGCCAGCCCCTTCGCGATGGCTCCGGCGATGCGGAGACTCGTGAAGCTGCCCGGCCCGCTCCCGCAGACGATCCCCTCGAGATCGCGCACCATCACCTCCGCCTCGGCCAGCGCCTCGGCCACCGCCGGCATGAGCCGCTCCTCCCGCTCCCCCCGCATCGCCACGTTCCGTTCGGCGAGCACCCGCTCGCCCGCGACGACGGCGACCGATCCCGCGTAGGTCGCCGCGTCGATCGCCAGCACCGGGGCGCTCACCCGGCGAGGAGGATGCGGCGGTCCGGATCCGCCGGATCGTGCTCCAGCTCCACCGGGACGACGTCGGCGGGGATGCGCCCGCCGGCGCGCTCGGGCCACTCGATGAGCACCAGCGCGTGCGCGCCGATGATGTCGTCCCAGCCGATGTTCGTCAGCTCCTCGGGTCGCTCGAGGCGATAGAGGTCGAGATGAAACACCGGCCAGCGCGCGCCGGCGTAGCGGTGCACCAGCGAGAAGGTGGGGCTGGTCACCGGCTCGGTGACGCCCGCGCCCCGGCAGATCGCCTGCACCAGCGTCGTCTTCCCCGCCCCGAGCTCCCCCGAGATGGCGACCACGAGGGGCACGCGCGCCGCCGCGCCGAAGTGCTCCCCCCACGCGACGAGCTCCTCGCGCCCGAGCGCGAGCCGTCCGCGCGCGGCGAGCGGCGGCACGACGTGGTGGTGATGCGGTTCCGGCATCACCGGCTCGCCCGGATGCGGTCCAACCCGCCGGCGCGCCGCCCGCCCGCGCCGCGCGCGCCCGCGGCGCCATCGCCGAGCCGCGCGCGGAGCTCGAAGATCTGGTCGCGCAGCGCGGCGGCCGCCTCGAAGTCGAGCCCCGCGGCCGCCTCCTTCATCTGCTGCTCCAGCATCTCCAGCATCGCGGCGGCATCCATCTCCCCCGCCAGCGTCGTCGCGCGCTCCACGCCCTTCTTGTCCGCGGCCGCCCCCTCGCGGTCCGCGCGCGCGTCGGCGACGCGGGTGATGAAGCGCACCTGCTCGGTGCTCTTCACCACCGTCTTCGGCGTGATGCCGTGCGCCTCGTTGTACGCGCGCTGCAGCTCGCGGCGCCGGCCCGTCTCGTCGATGCACCGCTGCATGGAGCCCGTGATCCGGTCGGCGTAGAAGATGGCGCGCCCCTCGACGTTTCGCGCCGCGCGCCCCACCGTCTGGATGAGCGAGCGGTCGCTCCGGAGGAATCCCTCCTGGTCGGCGTCGAGGATGGCGACGAGCGACACCTCGGGGAGGTCGAGCCCCTCCCGCAGGAGGTTGATGCCGACGAGCACGTCGAAGTCGCCGAGCCGGAGCCCGCGCACGATCTCCATCCGCTCGATCGCATCGATGTCGGAGTGCATGTAGCGCACGCGCACCCCGACCTGCTGCAGGTAGTCCGTGAGGTCCTCCGCCATCCGCTTGGTGAGCGTGGTGACGAGCACGCGCTCCCCCCGCCGCTCGCGCTGCCGGATCTCGTGCAGCAGGTCGTCCACCTGCCCGCGCACCGGCCGCACCTCGATCTCCGGATCGAGCAGCCCGGTGGGCCGGATGATCTGCTCCACGACCACGCCCTCGGAGAGCTGGAGCTCGAGATCGCCCGGCGTGGCGGAGACGAAGATCGCGCGCGGCGTGAGCTGGAGAAACTCGTCGAACATGAGCGGCCGGTTGTCCAGCGCGCTCGGGAGCCGGAAGCCGTAGTCCACGAGCGTGAGCTTGCGCGCGCGGTCGCCGTTGAACATCCCGCCGATCTGCGGGAGGGTGACGTGCGACTCGTCCACGACCACGAGGAAGTCCTCGGGGAAGTAGTCGAAGAGACAGGCCGGCCGCTCGCCGGCGCGCCGGCCGGAGAGCGGGCGCGAGTAGTTCTCGATCCCGGCGCACGTGCCCACCTCGAGCATCATCTCGATGTCGAAGTTCGTGCGCGACTCGAGCCGCTGCGCCTCGAGCAGCTTGTTCTGCGCGCGCAGCTCCTGGAGGCGCTCCACCAGCTCGGCGCGAATGAGCCCGACCGCCCGCTCGAGCGTGGGTCGCGAGGTGACGAAGTGCTTGGCCGGATAGATCGCCGCGCGGTCGAGCTGGGCGATCGTCTCGCCGGACACGGGATCGATCTTGGAGATGCGCTCGACCTCGTCCCCCCACATCTCCACGCGCACGCCCTGCTCCTCGTAGGCGGGGAAGATCTCCACCGTGTCTCCGCGGACGCGGAACGTGCCGCGCTCGAAGGAGACGTCGTTGCGCGAGTACTGGATCCCCACGAGCGCGCGCAGGATGTCGTCCCGTCCGCGCACCTCGCCCGTGCGGATGTTCACCATCCGCTCGCGATACTCGACCGGGTCGCCGAGGCCGTAGATCGCCGACACGGTGGCGACGATGATCACGTCCTCGCGCTCCATGAGGCTCGACGTCGCCCTGAGCCGCAGGCGGTCGATGTCCTCGTTGATCGACGCGTCCTTCTCGATGTACGTGTCGGTGGAGGGGACGTACGCCTCGGGCTGATAGTAGTCGTAGTACGAGATGAAGTACTCGACGGCGTTGTTGGGGAAGAATCCCTTGAGCTCCCCGTAGAGCTGCGCGGCCAGCGTCTTGTTGTGGGAGAGCACGAGTGTCGGCTTGCCGTGCGCCCGGATGACGTTGGCGATCGTCATGGTCTTCCCCGATCCGGTGACGCCGAGGAGCGTCTGGAAGCGGTCGCCGCGCTCGAGCCCGGCGGCCAGCTCGGCGATCGCCCGCGGCTGGTCTCCAGCCGGCTGGAAGGGGGCGCGGAGATCGAAGATGGGTGAAGACATGAGAGGGAATATAATGCGTCGGGATTTGTTCGGGCGGTGGGGGGAGTGGCTGGGGGCTG
>DASUXC010000099.1:0-60388 GCA_036378095.1 Gemmatimonadaceae bacterium
TGCCAGGCCGGGTTGCCCCATTCGGCCATCTCGGGCTCAATGCGTGTGTGCCGCTCCCCCGAGCTTATCGCAGCTTACCACGGCCTTCCTCGCCTCCGTGTGCCCAGGCATTCCCCACATGCCTTCGCTCGCTTGACTACATGTTGTTCACGTAGCAAGCAGAGCACGCGCTTGAATGTGCAATCATTCGAGACTCGAAACGCCGAACCCGCTCGTCTTGCACGGGCCGGTGCCTCGGACTCGATGAGAATTCACATCCCACGATCTACTCATTCACTTCGCTTTTCAAACAGCGCCCGCTCATGTCCATCTTTCTACGGCGCCGAAGCGCGAGCGGGATAGCTTTGAATCGTAACCCGTAGGCGGCCTCGAGTCAAGCGGCACTGCTCGCCACACGCTCGGGCGCCGAAGGGACGCGAAGGATAAACGGGTCGTGCGCGGGCGGCAACCCCGCGCGCCGAAATCCGCCACGCGAGTGCGAGCGTGCGAGTGCGCACGAACCGCGCGAGCGCGTGCGACGTGCACGTGCCACGCGCATGCGCCCCCGCATGCGCGCGATGCGCCTCGCCCGTGTACGTTTCGCCCATGCGAGAACACGCCGTCGTCTCCCCGAAAGGTGCCCGCCGCTGGGCGCAGGGGCATCCATGGATCTATCGCAGCGACGTGCTCGAGCGCCCCGAGCTTCCCGCGGGCGCCGTGCGCGTGCTCGACGCCGCGCGGCGCCCGCTCGGCATCGCCCTCTGGAGCCCGCGCTCCGAGATCTCGCTGCGCCTCCTCGATGCCGACCCCGACGCCATCATCGACGCCGCTTGGTGGCGGGGCCGCCTCGAGCGCGCCATCGCTCGCCGTAGCTCGCTCGTCGGGGAGACCAACGCCTATCGCCTCGTGCACGGCGAGGCCGACGGCGCTCCGTCGCTCGTGTGCGATCGCTACGATCGCTGGCTCGTCGTGCAGCTGCTGAGCGCCGGCCTCGAGGCGTTTCGCGAGCCGATCGTCGCCGCGTTGCGCGAGCTCGCCCAGCCCGACGGGATCCTCGCGCGCAACGACGTGCCCGTGCGCTCGCGCGAAGGGCTACCCCGCGAGACCGAGCTGCTGTACGGCGACGTGCCCCGCGAAATCGAGGCTCGGGAGCACGGCGTCCGCTATCTCGCCGCTCCGTGGACGGGGCAGAAGACGGGGGCCTTCCTCGACCAGCGCGAGAACCGGGTGCTGGTCGGCTCGGTGGCGCGCGGGCGCGCGCTCGACTGCTTCAGCTATCACGGCTCGTTCGCGCTCCACCTCGCCCGCCGCGCCGAGCAGGTGGTCGCGCTCGACTCCTCGGCCGCCGCCCTCGAGCGCGCCCGAGACAACGCCGCGCGCAACGCCCTCGCCAACATCCGCTTCGTGGAGACGGACGCCTTCGACTTTCTCCGCGCCGAAGAGCGCGCCGGCGAGCGCTACGACACGATAGTCCTCGACCCGCCGGCATTCGCCAAGTCGCGTGCCGCGCTCGCCGGCGCGGTCCGTGGCTACAAGGAGATCAACCTGCGCGCCATGCGCCTGCTCGCCCCCGGCGGCCTCCTCTTCACGGCGAGCTGCAGCTTCCACCTCACGAAGCCGCGCTTCCTGGAGATGATCGAGTCTGCCGCGGCCGACAGCGGCCGCCGCATCGCGCTCCGCGAGATCCGCGGCCAGCCGCTCGACCACCCGGAGGTGCTCACGATTCCGGAGAGCGGCTACATCAAGGGCGCGCTCGTGGAGGCGATGGACTGACGACGCCCGCCCACGCCGCTACCGCCTCTGGCAGCGCGGGCAGTAGTACGTGGAGCGGCCGGCCTGGACGATGCGGCGGATGCGGGCGCCGCAGCGCGCGCACGGCTCCCCTTCCCGCCCGTACACGCGCCAGCGCGCGTCGCGCGAGTCGTCGCCGTACCGCGCCGAGGGCGCCCGACTGAGCACCTCCCGAATGGCGCTCACCAACCGCTCGGCCCGCGCGGTGGACAGCGCCCCCGAGATCGCGCGCGGGCTCACGCCCGCCAGCCAGAGCGCCTCGGCGGCGTAGATGTTCCCGAGCCCGGCCACCACGCGCTGGTCGAGCAACGCGGGCTTGATCCCCACGCGACGCCCGGCGAGCGCGGCCCGGAGCACGGAGCCGGAGAACGCGTCGTCGAGCGGCTCGGGTCCGAGCCGAGGGAGCGCATCGGCGCGGGCACGAAGCTCCAGCGTGGCGAGCGCGCGGGAGTCCACCAGCGCGACGCGCGTTCCGTCGTCGAGGTCGAGCACGGCGCGCGTGAAGCGCGGCAGCTCCGCGCCGCCGCGATCGATGGCCCAGTCGCCGCTCATGCGAAAGTGCACGACGAGCGCGGTGTCGTCATCGAGCACCACCACCTGGTGCTTGCCGCGGCGCTCGACGCGCTCGATTCGCCGCCCCACGAGCGCGCGGAGCCGCGCGTCCGGGAGGCGGCGAGCGAGCGCGGGGTGCAGCACGCGGGCCCGCACGATGCGCCTGCCGCGCGCCGCGGCGTCGAGCGTCCGCGCGGCGCGTTCGACTTCGGGAAGCTCCGGCACGAGGGTGACCGTCGTGAAGAAGGGTGACGCGATGATGGCCACGGGGAAGATGCACCCCACACCACGGCGCGAGGAAGAGATCGTCGGCGCCGCCGTGCCGTGCCGCCCGCCCCCTGGCACTCGCCTCCCGCGCGATTACACTTCCGACGTGCCCACTCCAGCGCGAGCGACGGATACGTCGCCGGGAGTACGCGCCGCGCGTGCCCCCGCCGTCCGCAACACACTGCTCGTCATCCTCGTGCTGAACGCCATCGTGGTGGGAGTGAAGCTCGCGGTGGGACTGCGCACGGGCGCGCTCTCCGTGCTCGGCGCCGCGCTCGAGTCGGGGCTCGACCTCCTGAACAACGTGGTCGGGATGGTGCTCGTGCGGGTCGCGGCACGCGGCCCCGACGAGGAGCACCCCTACGGGCACGAGAAGTTCGAGACGCTCGGCGCCCTCGCCATCGTCGGCTTTCTCTCCATCTCCTGCTTCGAGCTCCTCCGCGAGGGCGTGCGATACGCGATCGGCGGGCGGGCGCCGCGCGTCCCGTCGATCGCCGAGCTGCTGCTCGTCATCGGCACCATGGCGATCAACCTGTTCGTGGTCTCGTACGAGCGCCGGCGGGGACGCCAGCTCAAGAGCGCCTTCCTGCTCGCCGACGCCGCGCACACGCGCAGCGACATCTACGTCACGACGGCGGCGCTCGGCTCGCTCGTGCTCGCCCGCATCGGGCTCGGTGTGGTGGACGCGGTGCTCGCGGTCGCGGTGGCGCTCGTGATCGCTTGGAACGGATACGAGATCGTGCGCGGCACCGTCCCCGTCCTGGTGGACCAGCGCGCGGTGGACGCCGACGAGATCCGCCGGCTGCTCGCGGCGATTCCGCGCATTCGCGAGGTGGGCACCATTCGCTCGCGGGCGAGCGCCTCGGGCGTGCTGTTTGCGGAGGTCACGATCGGCGTGGACGGCGGCACCTCGGTGGACGAGGCGCACCGGATCGCGGACGCGGTGGAGGATCGCATCGCCGAGGCGTTCGGCGCGTCCGAGGTGACGGTCCACGTGGAGCCCGCGTGACGCTCTTGCGCCGTTCGCGGAAAGACCTAGCTTAACTACTACTCATTCCAGTTTCCCGCGAATGGCCACCCGTCCACGCTCCCTCAAGCACGAGTACGAGCTGTACGTCGACCGGGAAATCGAGAACTACAAGGAGTCCATTCCCCGAAGCGTGATCCTTGGCATCGGGGAAGAGGCCGTGAACTCCCTGTCGTCACAACAGCAGCTCGCGCTGACCGAGATCCTGTTGTGCGCCGAGGTGGACCGGATCATCCGGGCACGACTCCGCATCCCATCGTTCGCCACCTGGCGCCGCCGACGCCTCAAGGCGCTGCGGGAGTTCAGCCGCCCCGAGCGATGGGGACTGCGTCCCGACAGCGCGATCGCGCGCACCCCGCGCGCGGCGGCCGAGGGGCACGTGCTCGTCGCCGGCGCGAGCGAGGAGGGGCCGGCGATCTATCTCGCGGCCAACGGGTGCGCCGTCACCGCCGTGGACACCACCGAGGACGTGCTCGAGCGCGTGATGGACGCGGCCGCGGAGGTCGGACTCACCGGCCGGGTTCGGGGGCTCGTCACGGACATCGCGAGCTGGCGCCCCGACCTCCCCCTCAACGCGGTGGTGTGCGCCGCCGCGGCGTTCAACGGGCTCTCGCCGATCGAGCGCGCCCGGGCGATCACGATCCTCCAGAACGCGACGACCGCCGGCGGGATGCACGTGCTCGAGATGACCGCCGAGGGGGTGCAGCTCGTGACGCTCGAGGAGCTCAGGCTGCGGTACGAGGGGTGGCAGATCTCGGTGGAACGGGGCGCTCACGCGAGCGAGACCTTCCTCGCCACGAAGAGCGTCGCTTGAAGAGCGTCGCGTGAAGTGCGTCGCTTGACGGGAACGCGCTCGTAGCGAATCGACACGACACACGCGTTTTCGCTCGTGTCAATCTGCGTCAGACCGGCCAACGCTCGGCCGGTCTTTTTTTGTAACACGTTGTCATTACGCGAGTTGCAACTGCAATCTCATGTGGCATGCGGGGTGCTTTGGGGGTGCCCGGCCCTCGACCGTTCCGGGGGCCTTTTCCTTTCCCGAGGTGGTTCATGGCCGTATCCGGACAGCAGGATAAAATGAGTGCGGAGCCGGTGGGCATCGTCATCTCGCGTGGCAAGCGTGACGAGCCCGCGCCCGCGTTCTGGGCATACGTGTGGGGCCCCGCCCCCGAGCTGAGCGACGCCCCTTCCACGGAGCCCAAGGCCGCCTGATCGCGGCCCGGCTTCCTGCTTCGGCGAAGCGCCGGCGCGGTCCCACGCGCCGGCGCTTCGCGCATCCGGCGGTCCCACTCTTGCCCTCGTGGCCGCCGTGCCCGAGTCGTTCGAGTCGTGGAGCGGAGAGCGCGATGCCCTGCTCGGCAGGCGCATCTCGGAGCTGGGGCTGTCCATTCGCGGGACCCTCGTGGAGCAGCTCGTGCGCGAGCTGTACGGCGAGCTCGAGGCGAAGGGACTCGTCTTCCGTCCCCCCGTGTACCTGAGCGACCAGTGGGGGTGCCCGGAGGGGACGCCGCTCATCGGCATCCCCTTCTACCTCGCCGACCCGCGGCTGCTGCGACTGGAGGAGGAGTTCGTGGTCGACGTGGAGCAGGAGGGAGACATCATGCGCTACCTGCGCCACGAGGCGGGGCACGCGTTCAACTACGCGTACCGGCTCTACGACGACGCGCAGTGGCGGCGCATCTTCGGCCCGTACTCGCGTCCCTACCGCGACCGGTACGCCGTGGATCCGCTCTCGCGCGAGTACGTGCGTCACGTGCTCGGGTGGTACGCGCAGAAGCACCCCGACGAGGACTTCGCCGAGACGTTCGCGGTGTGGCTCACGCCGGGGGTCGACTGGCGCGCGCAGTACGCGGGGTGGCCCGCGCTGCGCAAGCTGGAGTACGTGGATCGTGTGATGCGGGAGGTCGCGCGCGCCGCGCCAGAGGTGCGCGCGCCGACACCGGAGGATCTCCCGGTGGAGGCGATGGATTACACGCTCGCCGAGCACTACCGCGAGGTGGAGGAGCCGCTGCCCATCGCCGACGAGCGGCACTTCGACGGCGATCTGCGCACGATCTTCGGCACCGTCGGGGAGGTGCCGGCGGGGGAGCCGGCGGGCGACTTCCTGCGGCGCCACCGCCGTGAGCTCGTGCGGCGCATCGCGTACTGGACGGGGGAGAGCGGGAGCACCGTTCGCGCGTTCATCGACCTGCTCGCGTCCCGGGCGGACGCGCTGGCGCTCGTGGTCCGTGGACTCGAGGCGTCGACGCTCATCGAGCTCACCGCGTTCGGGACCGCCGTGATCACCAACTACCGCTACACGCACGCGCTCACCGCGCGCGCCGCCGAGCCGTGAAGGTGGTGCTGCTGCACACGCGCGAGGCGTGCGGCCCTCCCGCCGATCCGGTGCTCGGCGAGCTGTCGGACGCGCTGGCCGCCGCGGGGCACCTCGTGCTCCCGGTCACGGTGGACGAGCGCGTGGAGCCGGTGGTCGGGGCGCTCAGGGAGGCGGAGAGCGACCTGGTGTTCAATCTGGCGGAGTCGTTCGGCGGGAAGAGCGCGCTCGAGTCGAACGTGGCGGCGCTGCTCAACCTGCTCGATCTGCGCTACACGGGGTCGAGCCCGGCGGGGCTGCTGCTGGCGGGTGACAAGGCGCTGGCGAAGAAGGTGCTCACCTTCCACGGGATCGCCACCCCGCAGTTCGCGACGGTGTTCCGCGGAAGCGTGGACTGGGCCGATGACATCGGCTTCCCACTGATCGTGAAGCCGCCGCAGGAGGACGCCTCGCTCGGCGTGACGGCCGGCTCGGTGGTGCACGACGTGAAGGAGCTGCTCGAGCGCATCGGCGAGGTCGAGGGCGAATTCCGGCAGCCGGCGCTGGTGGAGCAGTACATCGAGGGGCGCGAGTTCTACGTGGGAGTGCTCGGGAACCAGGATCCACGCGCGCTCCCGGTGATGGAGCTCGACTTCACCGGCTTTCCCGCCGACCGGCCGCGGATCGCGAGCTGGGAGGCGAAGTGGGGGACGGATGGCTCGGGGGCGGGCGCCGAGTACGCCGGCACGCGCTCGATCTTCCCGGAGGGGTTGGACGCGGCGCTCGACGCGCGGATGCGCGAGGTGGCGGTGGAGTCGTTCCGGGCGCTGCGGCTCCGCGACTACGCGCGGATCGACCTGCGGGTGACCGATCGCGGCGAGATCTACGTGATCGAGGTGAACCCGAACTGCTACCTGGAGCGCGAGGGGGAATTCGCGCGGGCCGCGGCGCGGGACGGGCTGCCGTACGAGGCGCTCGTGTCGCGGATCGTGGAGCTGGCGCTCGCGCGATACGCGCGGTAGCGCCGCTCGCGAGCGGCGCGCGTCGGGGATCGGGGGAGAACAAAAGGCCGGCGGGTTAGCGCCGGCCTTCTTGCTACTCGAACGACGGAGCGGCCTTACTTCCGCTTCTTGGCCGTCTTGCGAGCCGTCGTCTTCTTCTTCGCCCCGGCGCTCTTGCGAGCGGTCTTGCGGGCGGAGGACTTCTTCGCAGCCTTCTTCGCGGTCTTCTTCTTGGTCGCCATGGTGTCTTCTCCAGAACTGGAGTTTGGCTGCCGACCGATCCCCCGGTGGATCGGCGGCGGAGTGGGCGGGCCCCATGGGTCCCGCCGCACATCTATACGGCCTCGGAGAGGCTCGTGAAGGTGAAGTCGCGCACCTTGATGGCGGGCATCACGACGTTTCCGCCCTGCTCGGTGCCGGCGATGCGCTCGGCGCGGCCGAGCATGTCGAGGTTGTTGAGCATGAAGAGGGGCGATTCGTTGAAGCGGAAGTTGCGAACCGCCTTGCTGATCTTTCCATTCTCGATGAGGAAAGTACCGTCGCGCGTGAGTCCCGTGTAGAGGATGGTGCGCGGATCGACTTCCCGCAGATACCAGAGTCGTGTGACGAGCACGCCGCGATCGGTGGACCGGATCATGTCCTCGATCGCCGCGGTGCCGCCTTCCATCTTGATGGACTGCGGCGCGCCCGTCGCCTGCTTTCCCTGCTTCTTCGCCCAGAAGCGCGAGTAGTAGAGCTGCTTGAGCACGCCCTTCTCGATCCACACCTGCCGGCCGAGCGGGAGGCCATCGCCGTCGAACGGCTGCGAGAGCAGCTGCGGATCGGCGGGATCGGACAGGATCGTGACTCGATCATCGACGATCTTCTCCCCGATCTTGTTACCGCCGCCCTGCTTCACGAACGGGCTGCGCCCCTCGTCGGCGCTGCGCGCGTCGGCGTAGTTGGAGACGAGCTGCACGAGATCGCCCACGGCCTGCGGCTCGAGGATGACCGTGTAGCGTCCGGGCTCGATGGCCACGGGGTCGCGCGACGCCTTCGCCTTCTCGATCGCGCGGGCGCTCACCGCCTGGACGTCGATCTCGGACCAGTCCGGATGATCGGCGGCGGCCCAGCCGGAGCCGGTGCCGTCGGCGGTGCGTACGGTGAGCTGGTAGTTCGCCGACGTGGTGCGGTGGTAGGCGAACAGCCCCGTGCTGTTGCCCAGGGCGGTGGCGCTCTCGCCGGTGATGATGAATCCGGCCGCCTGCAGGTCGCGCGCGGTGCGCGCCGGCGCCAGCGCGGCGAGGGCGGCGCCCGCCCGGTCGCCGGGCGTGAGCCGGGCGGTGGACTCGAAGTAGGCGTTCACCGGGCGATACGTCTGCGGCCCCAAGGGGGGCATCGCCTCGGGATCGTCAGGCGCCAGCTTGGCCAGCGCCTCGGACTGCGCCACGGCGCGCGCGAGCGATTCGTCGGACACGTCATTCGTAACGACGACCGCATGCTTCGGGCCGAAGGAGCTCTGGATCGCGATCTGGACATCGCTCACGATCCCCGAGGTGGACATCTGGTTGGCCGCGAAGCGCGTGTTGCCGGTGTGCGTGCTCCCCACCTGCACCTCGATCACGTCCGCCTTCGACATCTTGATGACGCGCTCGATGATGGCCTGCGCGTCCTCCCGCGAGAGCAGGGGCGCGTCCGGCGGCAGGAGGCGTTTGGGGGCGCTCACGCTTTTCTCCCGGTGTTGATGACGTTGACCTGGTGGAAGCGCGCCGGGACGGCCCCGTGGCTCACGGCGTTGATCTGGCCGGGCTGTCCCTTCCCGTCGAAGAAGCTCCCACCGAGCTCGTAGCTCGCCTTCCCGCCGATCATGTCCATGCTGTTCCAGAAGTCCGGCGTCCGCATCTGGTAGGCGACGTCCTTCAGCATGCCGACGATCTTCCCGCCGCGGATCTCGTGGAACACCTGCCCGCCGAACTGCGCGTTGTAGCGCTGCTGGTCGATCGAGAACGAGCCGTCGCCGATGATGGCGATCCCCCGGTCGGTGGCGGCGATGAGGTCCTCGAACGACCGCTCCTCCGCGCCCGGGAGGAGGGAGACGTTCGGCATGCGCTGGAACTGGACGTTGTCCCACCCCTGCGCGTACGAGCAGCCGTGCGAGCGGGTCTCGCGCCCCTGCTTCTCGTACCACCAGGCGAGCCACGCGGCCTGCTCGCGCGTGGTCTGGTAGTCGTTCACCACCCCGTTCTTGATGAGCAGGAAGTCGTCGGGCTTCACGCCCTCGTCGTCGTAGCCCATGGTCGAGAGCCCGCCCGGCTGCGAGCGGTCGCCCTGGATGTTCATGAACTCGGGGCCGTAGCGCAGCGTGCCGAGCACTTTCTCCGGCGGTGACACGAAGCTGGTGCCCGCATAGTTGGCCTCGTAGCCGAGGGCGCGGTCGAGCTCCGTGGGGTGGCCGATCGACTCGTGGATGGTGAGCCAGAGGTGCGACGGGTGCAGCACGAGATCGTACTTCCCCACCTCGACGGGCTTGGCCTTGAGCTTCGCCGCCGCCTCCTCCCCCCACCGCCGCGCATGGCCGACGAGATCCTGCGCGACCACGTACTCCCAGCCGCGTCCCATCGGGGCCACCACGTTGCCGCGGTTCTGGAAGTCGGTGAAGTCCGGCGCCACCGCCGTGATCTGCATGAGGGGCCAGCTGCGCACGGCGGTCTGTGAGATCACGGAGCCCTCGCTCGAGGCGAAGTTGCGCTCCTCCTTCACGAAGAACAGGCCGCTGAACACGTACTTCACCCCGGCCACCTTCATGGCCTCGGCGTTGGCCCGGAGGAGCAGGTCGGCCTTCTCCTCCACCGTGATGGACCACGGGTCAATGGTGAAGTCGCTCTTCCACGTGGCGTCGGACACGACCGGAGCGGGGGTGAGCACCACGGCGCGGTCGCGGGCGATGCGGTTGGCCTTGGCGATGGCCACGGCCTCGCGCGCGGCGCCGGCGACGCCGTCCGGCGTCAGCGACCGGGTGGCGGCGAATCCCCACGTCCCATCCACCAGCGCGCGCACGCCACACCCGATCGAGTCGGTGTCGACGACGTTCTGGATCTGCTGCTCGCGCGTGAACACGAAGTTCTGCCGCTGGCGGCCGATGCGGACGTCGGCATAGTGCGCGCCGGACATCTTCGCCGCGTTCAGCGCGGCCATGAGCAGCTCCCGGATGGACGGGTCGCCGGCGACCGGAGCATCGGCGAGCGTGGCCGCGCTCGCGAGGGTCGCGCCACCGGTGCGCTCGAGCACCGCCGCCGCGGCGAGCGCCGCCGCGACCCCGGCGCTCCGCTGAAGGAATCGTCTCCGATCGGTCATCGCTCAGCGTCGCTCAGGCTGAAGGGGTCGACGGCACATCGTGGCGCGCGGCGGGCCGCCGCGCGCGTGTGGCGAGCGGGTTGCGGAATGCATCGCCGATGTCGGTGGTCGAAGCGGGCGCCGGAGGTGGCGTGGAGGGGCGAGAGGACGCGCCGCTCGCCGCGTGCACGTGCGCCGCGGCCGCGGCTGAGGTGGTCTTCGGAAATTCGCGTCGGGTCTCGGCCACTCACGAACCTCGATCGATGTTCGCCAGATTCCAGATTGCACTGATTATTGATCTCGCGCGAATATAGGAATGACGAAAAACACACGCAATAGTGCGCGACACGCATCTCGCACGGCGATGCGCATCCGTTGGTGGTCGCGATGTCCGTGAACACGCGCGTCGTCGTCATCGGCGGCGGCTTCGCGGGCGTCGCCGCCGCCGCGTCGCTCCGCCATCGCGGCGTGGACGTGGTGGTGCTCGACGACCACGCCGCGCTCGGCGGCCGCGCGCGCAGCGACGTCCTGGATGGACTCCTCGTCGACACCGGCGCGCAGCTCATCGCCACGACGTTCACGCGCACGCTCGCCCTGCTCCGCGCCGACGACGCCGCCGCGCCGGCGCGGGACGACGCGCGCGCGCGAGGGGGCGACACGCTGCACCGCGTGCCGGGGCGCGACGTCTTCGTGCGCGGCGCCGAGCGGCTCCCCATCCAGTTCGGCTCGATCCGGAGCCTGCTCGGCTTCGCCGGACTCGGGGCGCGCGACAAGCTTCGCCTCGCGCGCCATCTCCTGCCGGCGATCGCCGCGCATCGCGCCGCCCTCGATGCCGCCGCGACGCGCGTCCCCCCCTCGCTCGATGCCGACACCGCGCGCGGGTGGATGCACGCGCGCGTCGGTCCCGACGCCACGGCGCTGCTCGTGGAGCCGCCGCTGAACGGGTTCTACGCCACGCGCGGCGACGAGGCATCGCTCGCCTTCTTCCTCATGCTCGGTCGGTACGGCAGCGAGGGCGATGTCCTGGCACCGGTGTCGGGGTGGTCGCACGCGCTGATGGGCGCGCTGCGCGGCGCGCGGCACGAGCCCGGCGTCGCCGTGCGCGCGCTCGAGCGCGATGGCGCGGACGTGGTGGCGCACGCGCAGGATGGGCGCGCGTGGCGCGCGAGCGCGGCGGTGATCGCCACCGGACCGCGCACGGCGCGATCGCTCCTCGCGCCCCTCGCCCCGGCGCACCACGAGCTGCTCCGGTGGCTCGACGCCGTGCCCATGCGCCCCACGTGGACGCTCGCGCTCGCGCTCGATGCCGCCCCGCCGCGCGACACGTTCGGCGCGTTCCACGATGCGCGCGACGCGCGCCTGGTGAGCGCGTGCGCCGTCGCCGGCGCGACGCGACCCGACTTCCCCGCCGAGCGGGATGTCGTGCTCGCCTGGCCGACGCCGGATGCCGTCCAACGGCTCGGCGGCGCGAGCGCCGAGCGCATCGCGGGCGCGATGCTCCCCGAGATCGAGGCGCTGGTGCCCGGCGCGCGCGGGCACGTCACGCGCGGACGGGTGTATCGATTCGCGGAGGGTACGCCGGTGGCGCACGCCGGCTTCGGCGCCGATCGGGCGAGGGCGCGCGCCCTCGCCGATGCGCTGCCTCGCGATCTCGCGCTCGCCGGCGACTACCTCGCCGCCCCGTTGATCGAGGGTGCCGTCGCCAGCGGGAGCGCGGCGGGGGAGCGGGTCGCGGCCGCGCTGGAGCCGCGCTGACCCCCTCCCCGCCCCCCCCGGCCCCGGTCCCTGGCTTTTCGCCGGCGCCACGCGCTATTTCTTATTTAGAGAGTGCACGAGCCCCCAAACTCCGGGAAGCGAGCCGCCATGCCGACGCTGACCATCAATGGACGCCCGGTGACCGTTCCAGAGGGTGCGACGATTCTCGATGCCGCCCGATCGCTCGGGATCGATGTCCCCACCCTGTGCTGGTACCCCAAGCTCCCGATCGTCGGGAACTGTCGCATCTGCCTCGTCTCCGTCGAGGGGACCGCCAAGCTCATCCCCGCGTGCGCCACCCCCGCCGCCGACGGACAGGTGGTGACCACCGAGTCGGCCGCCGCCGTGGAGAATCGCCGCGGGGTGCTCGGGATGCTCCTCGAGCGATACCCGGTGAACGACATCCCGCCCGACGGCGCCCGCAACGAGTTCGAGGCACTGGTCCACCGCTACGACGTTCCCACCACCAAGCGATCCTCCCTCGAGCCGCGCCGCGGCGACGAGCGCGAAGGCGACCCCCTCATCCAGCACGACATGTCCACCTGCATCCTGTGCACGCGCTGCGTGCGCGCGTGCGCGGACATCCAGGTGGTCGGCGTGCTCGACGTGGCCGAGCGCGGCGAGCACGCCGAGATCATCGTCGGCGCCGACGGCAACCCGGAGCACGCCGGGTGCACGTGGTGCGGCGAGTGCGTGCGCGTCTGCCCGACGGGGGCGATCCACGACATCATCCCGCTCGCCAAGATCAAGGCGGAGTCGCTGCGCGAGCCCGAGCGCCTGGTCCGGAGCGTGTGCCCGTACTGCGGCGTCGGATGCCAGATCGACCTCGAGGTGCGCGGGAACGACATCCAGCGCGTGCGGAGCCCGTGGATCGAGGAGGACACGCCGAACATCGGCTCGACCTGCGTGAAGGGGCGCTTCGGCTTCGACTTCGCCATGCACCGCGACCGGCTGCGGACGCCGCTCATCCGCAAGGGGTGGGTGAAGCGCGACGGCCGGTGGCGGTGGGAGCCGGACGCCGAGCAGCTCGAGCGCTGGGGACGCCGCGGGGGCCCGTGGCGCGTGATCGAGCAGGAGGGGAAGACGAAGAAGCGGCGGCCGCGGTTCAACCCGCTGCGCACGCTCCCCCTGGCCGATGGCGAGCTCGCCGAGGGGCCGCTCGCCGATCCGCGCGATCGCGTGGCGACCCCGCACGAGTGGTACGAGCCGTTCCGCGAGGCCACGTGGGAGGAGGCGCTCGACCTCACGGCCTCCGAGCTGATGCGCCTCCGCGACGAGCGCGGCCCGGAGAGCTTCGCCGCCTTCTCCTCGGCCAAGTGCAGCAACGAGGAGAACTACCTGCTGCAGCGCCTGGTGCGCGCGGGGATGGGGACGAACAACATCGACCACTGCACCCGGCTCTGTCACTCGTCGTCGGTGAGCGCGATGCAGCGCGCGATGAACACGAGCGCCGCCTCCGGATCGATGCGCGAGGTGGAGCACGAGAGCGACGTGATCTTCATCCTCGGGGCCAACACCACCGAGTCGCACCCGGTGTTCGGCGCGGCGATCAAGCGCGCGCAGAATCGTGGCGCCACGCTCATCGTGGCCGACCCGCGCCGCATCGAGCTGGCCGCTCGCGCCGACATCCATCTCCAGATGCTCCCCGGCACCGACGTCGCGCTGCTCAACGCCATGCTGCACCACGTGCTGGAGATGGGGCTCGAGGACCGCGAGTTCATCCGGACGCGCACCCACGGCTTCGACGCGGTGCGCGACGCGGTGCGCCCCTACACCCCCGAGCGCGCGGAGACGATCACGGGCGTGCCCGCCTCCCTCATCCGCGCGGCCGCCGAGACGTACGCCCGCGGCCCCCGCTCGGCCACGCTCTGGGCGATGGGGCTGACACAGCACCACACGGGGACCGACATCGTCACCTCGCTCCTCAACCTGCTGCTCGCGTGCGGGATGATCGGGCGGTGGGGCGCGCCGATGATGCCCATTCGCGGGCAGAACAACGTCCAGGGCGCGAGCGACGTCGGCGCGATCCCCATGTCGTACACGGACTATCGCCCGGTGGACGATGCGGCCGTGCGCCACGTGTACGCGGAAGCGTGGGGCGTGCCGGACGAGCGGCTCTCCCTCGTGCCCGGTCTCAAGGTCACGGAGATCGTGAAGGAAGGAAGCCCGGTGGCGGGGATGTTCATCATGGGGGAGAACCCGATCATCTCCGACCCCGATGTGGCGCACGCGGAGGCGTGGTTCCACGGGCTCGAGTTCCTCGCCGTGCAGGACCTCTTCCTCACCGAGACGGCGCGCTACGCCGACGTGGTGCTCCCCGGCGCATCGTTCGCCGAGAAGACGGGGACGTTCGTGAACACGGAGCGTCGCATCCAGATCGCCAACTCGGCGATCGAGTCGCCGGGCGAGGCGCGGGCGGACCTCGACATCCTCATCGAGCTCTCCAACCGGATCGGCCTCCCCTCCCCGTACCGGGACGCGAGCGACGTGATGGACGAGATCGCGCGCGTGACGCCGTCGTGGAGCGGCGTGTCGTACGAGCGCCTGGCGGGCGCGGGGCTGCAGTACCCGGTGCCGGATGCCGCCCACGGCGGGACCGACTTCCTCTTCGCCGATGGGTTCCCCACCGCCGATGGCCGGGCCACGTTGACGCCGGTGGAGTTCCTCCCGCCCGCGGAGCTGCCGGACGACGAGTTCCCGTTCTTCATGAACACCGGACGGCAGCTCTATCACTGGCACACGGGGACGATGACCCGCCGCTCCACGGGGCTCGACTCGCGCGAGCCCACGCCCACGGTGGAGATCTCCCCCGATGACGCCCGCGAGCTGGGGATCGCCGATGGCGATCCGGTGCGGATCACGTCGCGGCGGAACTCGATCGAGATCGCCGCGCGCGTGTCGCCGCGCGTCGCGCATCGGCAGGTGTTCATCCCGATGCACTACCGCGAGGCGGCGGCAAACCTGCTCACCAATCCCTCGCTCGATCCGTACGCCGGGATCCCGGAGTTCAAGGTGTGCGCCGTACGCATCGAGGCGGTTCGCCGCGCGCCGGTGGAGGAGCATCGGCGCAAGGCGTCGCGCCGGGAGCTCATCGCCGGAGACGACTGAGTGGATCTCGGGGTCGAGGGACGCGTCGCGCTCGTGACCGGCGCGTCATCGGGGTTGGGGCTGGCCAGCGCACGGGCGCTGGCGCTGGAGGGGGCGGCGGTGGCGATCGCGGCGCGCCGCCGCGCGGAGTTGAAGCGCGCGGCGGCGGCGCTCGCCGCCGAGTCGCGCCGGCGCGTGCTCCCCGTGGTGGCCGACGTGACCGATGCCGGCGCGGTGACGGCGGCGGTGCGCGAGGTGGAGGAGACGCTCGGGCCGATCGACATTCTCGTGGCCAACGGCGGCGGCCCGCCGCCCACGACGTTCGCCGACACCACCGAGGAGCAGTACCGCGCCGCGCTCGAGCTCAACCTGCTCTCGATGATCAGGCTGACCCGGCTCTGCGTCCCCGGAATGCGCGCGCGGCGGTGGGGGCGGGTGATCTATCTCACCTCGACCGCCGCCAAGCAGCCGATCCCCGGGCTCCTGCTCTCGAACACGGCGCGCGCGGGGCTGGCCGGCTTCGCGAAGACGGTGGCCACGGAGTGCGCGCGCGACGGCGTCCTCGTGAACACGATCCTCACCGGGCACTTCGAGACCGCGCGCACGACCGCGCTCGCCGAGGCGCGCGCGGCGCGGGAGGGGCGGCCGGTCGCGGAGCTCCTGGCCGAGCAGCACTCCCGCATCCCGATCGGACGCGCGGGCGACCCCGCCGAGCTTGCCGCCGTGGTGGCCTTTCTCGCCTCGGAGCGCGCGAGCTTTCTCACCGGCGCGGCGATCCCGATCGACGGTGGACAGAGCGCGACCGTGTTCTGAGGCGCGGCCCTAGCGCGGGCTGGCAATCGGCTTCCCGCCGTGCGAGCTTTCGTGGCGCGCCCCCGGGCCCTCAGGCGGGCTTCGGGGGCGCCGCCGTGTGCGCCATGCCGCGCATCGTTCCGTGCGCGACGCGGCGGGCACGATGCGGCGGGCACGACGTCGTGCGCGCCATCCAACACCCAAGGGAGTGACGACCGCGTGAGAGCGCTGGTGAAAGAGACCGCGGCCCCGGGATTCCGCCTCACGGAGGTGCCCGAGCCGACGATCCGCGATGACGAGGTATTGATCAAGGTCCGCCGGGCCGGCGTGTGTGGCACCGACGTGCACATCTACGAGTGGGACGACTGGGCACGGGGGCGCTGCCGCCCTCCGTTCGTGGTGGGTCACGAGTTCGCCGGCGACGTGGTGCGCGTGGGCTCGCTGGTGACGGACGTCCGCGAGGGCGACCGCGTGACGGCCGAGGGGCACATCGTCGACGGCCGCTGCCTGCTCTGCCGAACGGGGAACTCGCACGCCTGCCCGCACACCAAGGTGATCGGCGTGGACCGGGACGGGTGCTTCGCCGAGTACATCTCGATGCCGGCGACCAACGTGTGGCATCTCGACGACGACATCTCCTACGACATCGGGGGGATCCACGACCCGATGGGGAACGCGTTCCACACGGCGCTCACGGCGGACATCCCGGGCGCCACGGTGCTCGTCACCGGGTGCGGCCCGATCGGCATCTTCGCCGTGGGGATCTGCCGCGCGGCCGGCGCCTCGCACGTGATCGCCTCGGATGTGAACGACACGCGGCTCGCGCTCGCCACGCGGATGGGCGCGCACGACGCGGTGCACCCGAAGGAGCTGGCCGAGACGGTCCGGCGCGCGACGGACGGGCTCGGCGTGGACGTGGTCCTCGAGATGTCCGGCGTGCCGTCGGCGATCCACCAGGCGTTCGCGCTCGTGCGGCCGGCGGGGCGCGTGCAGATGCTCGGCGTCCCCGCGCGCCCCATGGAATTCGACTTCGCGACCGAGCTGGTGTTCAAGGGGGTCACGGTGTACGGCGTGACCGGACGGCGCATGTACGACACGTGGATCCAGATGAGCCGGTTCCTGCGCTCCGGCGAGTTCGACCCGACGCCGGTGATCACCCACCGCTTCCCGCTGGAGTGCGCGGACGAGGCGATCCAGGCGATCAAGTCCGGGGAGGCGGGCAAGGTCATCTTCGAGATCGCGTAGAAGGCGCGAGTGGGAGCGACGGGCGGTGAGGCGCGCGTCGGAGCGAAGACCGGCCGGAGCGAAGCGAGTCGGGGGAGATGCGCGAGACGGAGCGACGACCGCCCGGAGCGAGGCGAGTCGGACGGGCACCGCACCCCCGGCGTCCTTCGCGCCGGCTGGTCCTCGCTCCCACTCGCGCCTCACCCCCCATGTCCTTCGCTCCGGGTCCTCCTCGCTCCGACTCGCGCCTCACCGCCCGTCGCTCCCACTCGCGCCCGTGAAGAACCCCAGTTCACCAACCAGCCCCTTCGCCATGAATCGGACATTCTCTCGCGACCTGTCCTCCGCGCTCGAGCAGTTCAAGCGCGAGGGCGTCTACAAGCGGCTCAACCATCTCGACTCCCCGCAGTCCGCGCACGTGAAGATGGAGGGACGCGGCGACGTGCTCATCCTGTCGTCGAACAATTACCTGGGGCTCTGCGACGAGCCGAGCGTGATCCGGGCGGGGAAGGACGCGCTCGACAAGTACGGCGCGGGCACCGGGAGCGTGCGCTTCATCTGCGGCACGTTCACCGTGCACCGTGAGCTCGAGGCGGCGCTCGCGCGGTTCGTCGGAGCCGAGGCGTCGCTGAGCTACGTGTCGGCGTGGAACGCCAACGAGGGCTTCACCGCCACGGTCGTCGAGGAGGGCGATTTCGTCGTGTCGGACGCGCTCAATCACGCGTCGATCATCGACTCGATCCGCCTCGCCAAGACGATCACGAAGTGCACCACCGCGGTGTACCGCCACTCCGACATGGATGACCTGCGGGCCAAGCTGGCGAGCGCCAAGGGCGCGCGCCGGCGCATCATCTGGACCGACGGGGTGTTCTCCATGGAGGGGGACATCGCGAAGCTCCCGGAGATCCTGCAGCTCGCGCGTGAGCACGACGCGATCGTGGCCGTGGACGATTCGCACGCCACCGGCGTGCTCGGCGCCACCGGGCGCGGAACGGCCGAGCACTACGGCGTGCTCGGTGACGTGGATGTGATCACGTCCACGCTGGGCAAGGCGCTCGGCGGCGCGGCCGGCGGGTTCACCGCCGGCCCCGCGTCGCTCGCCGACTATCTCACGCAGCGCTCGCGCCCGCAGCTCTTCTCCAACGCCCTTCCGCCGACCGTGGCGGGGAGCGCCCTCGCCGCGGTGCGATACATCGAGGCCCACCCGGAGCGCGTCGCCAAGCTGCACGACAACGCGCGCTATTTCCGCGCCGCGATCACCGAGGCCGGCTTCTCACCGCTCGCCGGCGACACGCCGATCGTGCCCATCATCGTGGGCGAGACGGCGCTGGCGATCAAGATGAGCGAGATGATGCTCGACGAGGGGGTGTTCGTCACCGGGTTCGGCTACCCGGTGGTGCCGCAGGGGCACGCGCGCATCCGCTGCCAGCTCTCGGCGTCGCACTCGCGCGACGACCTCGACCACGCGGTGCGGGTGTTCACCAAGGTCGGGCGCGCGGTCGGCCTGCTGCGCTGACCGCGCCCGCGGCACGCGAGTCACGCGCGAGGGGGGAGCGGCCGGCCGCTCCCCCCTCGGCGCATCGCGCGGGGCGCATCATGCGGGGCGCATCATGCGTGCGGCGCCGCCCGCGACTCGTCGACGCAGCGGACACGGATGATGAGTCGGCGCCAGCTGGCGACGTCGTCGGTGCCCACCTTCTCGACGGACGCGCGGCAGCGCCCGCCCTCGAGCATCCACGTGACGAGCCGGCGCGACACCGCGAACGGAAGGTGGCCGATCACGTCGCCGCCGCTCGCGTGCACCCAGACGGCGGGGTTGTCGGTGCCGGGGGGATCGGGGACGAGAATGAGCCGATCCCCCGCGCGGAGACGGTGAACGACATCCATGCGCTGCCCGAACACGGTGCCGTACACGGCGCTGCGGAACTCATCGGCATGCGGGGGAGCGACGTGCCTCATGACCTGCCTCCTCGCGCGGAGAGTGGCGCGTGACGGAGCGAGCATCCGACGCATCCGCCGGCGCAGGGTCGCGCGCGCTTGGCGCCGGTGGCGCGCATCACGCCGGCGCGACGGCGCCTTCGCCAAGCTGGCGCCGGTGGTGTCCCGGGTCAAGCGCGAGCGGCCGATTCCGGCCGGAGCTCCGCGCGGAGCCCCGTGCCCGGCGCGTCCGCGCCGTGACCCGTCGAGCGTGCTCATCGTCTCTGACTTGAGCCGCCGCGCCCGCGAGACCGAGGGTGCGCGACTCCGCCGCGCTCCACGCGCGGCGTCCATCTGGCCTCTCGCTCACCAGCGGCGGCGCGCTCGCGCGCCGCTCGTTCTCTCCGTTCTTCATGATGAGGAGTGTCACCATGCGCACGGTCCGGTGGATGACGTCCGGGCTCGCCCTCGTGGCCCTGATGCCCGCGGTCGGCGCGGCCCAGTCGTCCCGTCTCTTCAAGGACTCGTGGTTCTGGGGCGCCAAGTTCGGGATCATGTCCTATTCGACCGCCGCCGAGAAGAACAGCACCGCCGCGGCGGTCGGCGCGGAGTGGCTCATCACGCGCTCGCGCGGGGCACTCTACGTGGGGGGCGAGCAGGCGTTCTTCACCGGCACGTCGGCCGTCCAGGACAACGGGTACACGACGTCGGCCTACCGGGTGGCGATCAAGGACATGCGGCGCTTCACCGCGGCGGCGCTCGCCTTCCCCGTGGCGTGGGGCGGCTTTCGCCCGTACGCCGGGGTGGGCTTCTCGCTGAACATGATCCAGCACGCCGCCCTCATGGACTCGGTGGCCGACCCCGCGCAGCAGGAGGTGGTGAACGCGCGCATCAACGACCAGATGGACCGCGTGTCGTTCATCACGATGGCCGGCCTGCAGGCGCAGTACCGGCGCGTCTCGCTCTTCGGCCAGGTGACGCTGATGCCCGCGAAGGAGAACTTCCTCCTCAACGGCCGGAGCACGTACCTGCTCGAGGGGGGGATGCGGTTCAACTTCGGGACGTCGATCGAGAAGGTCGAGTGAGAGCCGGGGGCCGGGGGCCGGGGGCCGGGGCCCAGAGGCCAGGGGAGGAATGAGCGACGCGGGGACCGGCAGATGCCGGTCCCCGCGTCGCATTCCATGGTCCCGCCCCCCGCCCCCCGCGGTCAGCCCAGTACGTCGTCGAGCACCCGCAGCATGTTGCCCCCCACGATCTTCGCGACATCCTCCTCCGTCCAGCCGCGATCGAGCAGCGCCTGGGCGAGGCGCGGGAGGTGGGTGACGTCGCGCATCCCCTCGGGCGTGGCGGCGATGCCGTCGAAGTCGCTGCCCAGTCCCACGTGCTCCACGCCGGCGACGCGCGCGATGTGTTCGATGTGGTCCACGAGCACGGAGAGGGGCGTGGGCGGGATGGCGGCGATGAGCTCGCGCTCCAGCGCGCGCCGCCCCGCCTCCACCGCGCCCCCGCGCGCGCGCAGCTCGTGCTCCGGCGTGGCGCGCACGCGCGCCTCCACCGCATCCATCGCCGAGCGGAATCGCGCATCGATGAAGCGCGAGTAGAAGTTCACGTTCGTCACGCCGCCCGCGCGGGCGATGGCGCGGAGCTGATCGTCGGTGAGGTTCCGCGGGTGGTCGGCGAGCGCGCGCGCGCTCGAGTGCGATGCGATGACCGGCGCGCTCGAGGTGGCGAGCACGTCGTCGAAGGTGCGGTCGGAGACGTGCGAGACGTCCACGAGCATGCGCAGCCGGTTCATCTCGCGGATGACGTCGCGGCCGAACGGGGTGAGCCCGCCGGTGCTGGTGCCGTTCGTCCCGATCGACGAGCCGGCCCACTGGTTCCCGTTGTTCCAGGTGAGCGTGAGGTAGCGCGCGCCGCGCGCGTGCAGGTCGCGCAGCTTGTCCAGCGACGCCTCGATCGCGTGCCCGCCCTCGACGCCGATGCCGATGGCGACCTTCCCCTCCCGCTTCGCGCGCCGTACGTCGGCGCCGCTGGTGGCGAGGAGGAGCGTGCCGGGGTGGCGGCCCACGAACGCGCGGATGGTGTCGATCTGCAGCAGCGCGCGCGCGTACGAGGCGTCGGGGCGCCGTCGGGCGTACGACGCATCCACCCACGCCGCCAGGAACTCGGCGGTGACGCCCGACTCGACGAGGCGTGGCAGGTCCGTGTGCCCCTCGGTGCTCTCGTGCCGCACGTCGGGATCGTACCCCTCGTCGAGCACGCGGCTCGGCATGTCGTCGTGCATGTCGATCACGACCGCCTCGCGCCAGAGGCGCAGGGCGCGGTCGGAGACGCCGTCCAGCACCGGGGCGCTCACGGGGCGTGGCGGTGACGCGGGAAGTGCCGTGGGGTCCTGGACACGTACGGGCTGTCGGCGACGTACCAGCGGAGCGGCCAGTCGGCGGCTCGGGTGATCCCGATGCGCGGCGTCACGACCACCTCGTCGTCAGGCACCGGCGTGCCGCGGTGGATGGTGAGACCGGAATCGTCGAGGCGCCAGCCGTTCATGGCGCCGGTGATGCCGAGCGCCGCGCACAGCTTCCCCGGCCCGTTGGTCAGGTCCCGGTCGGACCGGGGGTGGCGGCGGCGCTCGCGCATGAGGTCGAGCCCCTCGAGCGGCTCGAGCGCGCGGACGAGCACCGCGCTGGGGAGTCCCTCGGCGCGCGTGACGGCGTTCATGCACCAGTGCACGCCGTAGATGAAGTACACGTACGCCACGCCCGGGGGCCCGTAGAGCCAGCGCGTGCGCTCCGTCTCGCCGGCGGCGGCGTGACAGGCGGCGTCGTGCTCTCCGAGGTACGCCTCCGTCTCGACGATGCGTCCGCTGGCCACCCCCTCGGGCGTCTCGCAGCGGAGGACGGCGCCGAGGAGGTCGCGCGAGACGAGCTCCGTCTCGCGATCGTAGAACGCGCGGGGGAGCGGCGCGCCGAGACGCGAACGCCGCGCGTGACGCGCGGCGTTCGTGCTCACCCTTCCCCTCCGGCGCTGGCCGCCGTCTTCTTCCTGGCCCGCGAGCGCCGCGGCTTCGGCGGCGCCGCTTCCTCGGGCTTGGCCTCCGGCGGCGCGGCGGGAGCCGCCGCGGCGCCGTTCTTCGCCGCCGTCTTCCGCCCGCGGCCGCGCGTGGCCGTCTTGGCCGTCTTCCCGCCGCGCCCGCGGCGCGGCGCGCGCTCGGCCCTGGGGTTCTCCGCGGCGGCCGTGTCGGCCACCGGCCCGGCCGCGGGCTCCGCCGCCGTCGCCGGCTCGGGCGCGCCCGACACCGGCTCGGTGGAGGGGTTCCGCAGGTCGACGATCGGCGGGGACTCGACGACGCCGATGGCGAGGAGCTCCGGCGGGAGCTCGCCGCCGCGGCGCCCGCGCGGGCGGATGCCGCGGCGCAGCGCCGCCGCGTTGGCCGCGCTGCGCGCCGCCTGACTGCTCTCGCCGGGCGCCGGCGCGGGCGCCGCGGCGGCGAGCTGCTCGGCGATCGGCGCGGCGGGCGCCGCCGGCGCGACCTCGTAGTCATCGCCGTGCTTGCGCAGGTCCACCAGGTCCGCATCGTGCGCGTCGCGCAGGATGCGGTGGAAGAAGCGCTCGTTGAGGCTCTCGCTGTCGCGCCCCAGGAGCTCGCGCGCCTTGCGGCGCACGTCGCGCGCCGGCACGGCCACGTCCGGGCTCTGCGTGAGCGCGAGCACCGCGCGCCGCACGAGATCGAGCGCCTCGTCGCGCGTGAGCCGCTCGCCGGTCATCTCCGTCTCGCGCTGCGCCGGCGCGGCGGCCACCGGCTCGGCGATCGGCGGCGCGAAGTGCTCGCCCACCGGCTCGGTGGGCTCGGGGCGCGGACCGCGGTCCCGGCCGCGACCGCGGCCGCGACGCCCGCGGCGACCGCCGGCCTCCTCCGGGGCGCCCTCGCGCTCCGTCGGGACCGGCGCGACGCGCTCGCGCGGCTCGGCCGGCCTCGCCCCCGCGGCGGACTCGGCCACGTCCACTTCCATCTGGCCGTTGTCCAGCCGAGTGATCTTGAGCAGACCGCGCTGCGAGGCCTCCTGCACGAACCGCGAGAACTTCGCCATCCCGAGGTTCTTCTCGTCGAACGTGTCGTCGATCTCCTGCATCACCTGCTTCAGGCGATCGGAGCGCATCACGTCGCCGTTGCGCTTCATCCGCGACACGGCCTCCACCACCAGCTCCCACGGATCGCGCGCCACCTTCTCGTCCTCGCCGGCCTTCACCAGCCCGGCGAGCGCGTTGTAGCTGTAGTACTCGTCGCAGTTCATGACGAGCAGGTCGCTCGACGACTCGCGGATCCCCACGCCGATCACGTACTTCCCGTACTCCTTGAGCTTCACCACGAGGCTCGAGAAGTCGGAGTCGCCGGAGAGGAGGATGAACGTGCCGATCTCCGGCCGGCTGAACACCAGCTCGATCGCGTCCACCGCGAGGCGGATGTCGGTGGCGTTCTTCTTCGACGAGCCGTACGCGGGAGCGAAGATCAGGTCGATCGACGCCTCGGTGAGCGGCACGATGTACTGCGGGTAGCGGCGCCAGTCGGCGTACGCGCGCTGGACGGCGACCTTCCCCTTGATGATGTCGGACGAGAGCAGGTTGCGCAGCTCGTTCCCCAGGTCCGAGCGGATCCCCATCGTGACGTTGTCGAAGTCGATGAGGAGCGCGGCGTTGGGCGCGTGGACGAACGAGTGGCCGCCGTACTGCGGCGCCGTGGCGGACATGGCCTGCGGGCCGCGGTGCAGCGGAGCGACCGGCGTGCGGGAGACAGCCGGCTTGATGTTGCGTGAGCTCATGAACTTCCTATCGTTGCGGTGTATTCGAGCGACACCATGCGCTCGAGCTCTCGCCGCTTCACCTTCCCGCTCCCGGTCATCGGGAAGGCATCGAAGAAGCGGACGAGATCGGGGAGTTTGTAGTCGGCCATCGTGTCGCGGGCAAACTCCTTCAGCTCGCCCCCCGTGATGACCGCGCCTTCGACGGGGACGACGCACGCGCAGACCAGCTCTCCCATGATGTCATGGGGGACACCGATCACGCAGACGTCATCCACCGCGGGATGCGCACGGAGCAGATCCTCGACCTCGCGCGGATAGATCTGATACCCGCCGCGCAGGATCGTCTCCTTGGTGCGCCCGACGATCCGCAAGTAGCCCTCCTCATCGATGATCCCGAGATCACCGGTGAGGAAGAAGCCTTCCGGGGAGAACGACCGGGCGGTCTCCGCCGGCATGCGGGCGTACCCCAGCATGACGTTCGGCCCGCGGACGGCGATCTCGCCGACCGCCTCGGGCCCGTGCAGCGCGCCGGTGACGAAATCCACCGCCTTGATCTCGACGCCCGGGATCGGCCGCCCCACCGTGGTGAGGCGCTTCTCCTCCGGGTCGCTGAAGCGGGTGATCGTCACCGTCGGCCCCGTCTCGGTGAGGCCGTACGCGACCTGCACGTCGCACCAGCGACGGATGCGCCGGACGAGGTCCTCGGACACCGGACCGCCGGCGACGACGCCGGTACGCAGGTGCGGGAACCCGGCTGGATCGAACGCCGGCGCCCGCATGATCAGGTGGAACATCGTGGGGACCCCGAGGAAGACCGTGACCTCCTCCTCGCGCAGCAGCTCGATGGCGCGATCGGGGTCGAACGTCTCCTGCAGGATCAGCGTGGCTCCGGTCGCGATCGTCCCGACGACGAGGCTGAACCCGAAGATGGTGAACAGCGGGACCGAGACGAGGACGCGATCCGATGGGTCCATCTCCAGCGCCTCCGCCGTGCGCGTCGCCGTCTCGACGATCGTACGGTGCGACAGCCGGACGCCTTTCGGCTTCCCCATCGTCCCCGACGTGTAGAGCATCGCGAGGTCCGTTCCCTCGTCGAGCCCATCCGACGCCGGATGCTCGCGCCCCTCCCCGCTCGACAGGAGATCCTCGAATTGGAAGATCCTGTCGTCGTACCACAGCTCCTCGTCCCCCACGGTGACGAGGTACAGCAGGTCCGGCAGCTCGGCGATGATGTCCTCGAACGTCTGGAGGTAGTCGATGCCGCCGTGCTTCTCGGCGGAGAACACCGCCGAGACCTCCGCGTGTCGGAGCTGATACTTCAGCTCGTGGTAGCTCAGTCGCGAGTTCAGCGGTACCACCGTCACGCCCAGCTTCGCCGCGGCGATGAGGGTGATGACCCACTCCGGCCAGTTGGGCATGACGACGGCGACACGGTCGTCCGCCTCGATCCCCAATTCGGTGAGCGCCGCGGCGAGCGCGGACGACCGTGCATCCACCTGGCCGTACGTGAGCGACCGCCCTCCGGCGACGAGCATCGTGCGGTCCGGGTGCTCCCGCGCGCGCGCCGCGAAGGTACGGGCCAGGGTCCACGAGTTCGACATCAGACTCCGATCACGGGATGATTCACAATCCGTGTAATGTACACGCTCCGAACGACTTGCGTAAAGGCGTGCGGCTCACTCCCCAGGCTCACTCCCCAGGCTCACTCCCCAGGCTCACTCCCCAGGCTCACTCCCCAGGCTCACTCGCCGAGAGCCTTGATGATCACTCGCTTCGGCCGGCGCCCATCCCACTCGCCGTAGAACACGCGCTGCCAGGGGCCGAAGTCGAGCTTCCCCCGCGTCACCGGGACGATGACCTCGTGCCCCACGGTGAGCGAGCGGAGATGGGCGGCGGCGTTGTCCTCGCCGGTGCCCCGGTTGTGACGATAGCGGTCCGCCTCCCACGGCGCGATGGTGTGCTCGAGCCAGTCCAGGATGTCCTGCCAGAGGCCGGGCTCGTGGTCGTTCACGAACACCGACGCCGAGATGTGCATCGCCGAGACGAGGACCATCCCCTCCTGGATCCCCGCCGCGGCGCGGCAGGCCTCCACCTCGTCGGTGATGTCGATGATCTCCTGGCGCTTGGCGGTGTCGAAGGTGAGATAGGTGGTGTGGGTCTTCATGGGACGGGTGAGGTGGATGGGGGCGCGCGTCCGGCGGCCGCCGGACGCGCGGCTTCACCGGGGGCGACGCCCGGGGTAGAATTCCGATGTCGCAATTCGAAACTTCGCCGCTCCCTCCCTCCGTATGGAGCCAGTGTGAAGCGCCTCAGCTTTCGCACGCGCGTCCTGCTCTACCTGGTGCTCTTCGCCGTGGTTCCGTCCACCGTGCTCATGCTCGGCGGGGCGGTGCTCGTGAGCAGCACGCTCCCCGTGCTGAGCGGGGGGCAGGCCTGGGAGCAGGTGGCCGCGACGGGGCGCGCGGCGATCGCCGCCGCGCGGAAGGCGCCGCTCACCCGGGCGCAGCGCGAGGCGGTGGATGCGCACGAGCGGGAGCTGACGGCGTCGCTCGTCCAGGCGCGGCGCTACGAGTATCTCACCTCGCGCGCCGTGGTGGTGGTGGTGGGGCTCGCGCTCGCGGGCTCCCTCCTCCTCGCCCTCCTCGCCTCGCGGGTGGCGGGGCATCTGAGCCGGCAGTTGAGCCGACCGCTGAACGAGGTGGTGGACTGGGCGGAGCTGATCGCCCGCGGGCGGGACCTCCCGGAGGGGCCGCCGCGGCGTGGCGCGCCGGAGTTCGAGGTGCTGCGCCGGCGGATGCGCAAGATGGCCCGCGAGCTCGCCGCCGCGCGCTCGCGCGAGCTGGAGGCGGGTCGCCTGGCGGCGTTCCGGGAGACCGCGCGCCGCGTGGCGCACGAGCTGAAGAACCCACTCACCCCGATCGGCCTCGCGGTCGCGCGCCTCAGACGCGAGGCGGATCCGCGCCTGGCCGACGTCGTGGAGGTGCTGGAGACGGAATCGCGCCGGCTCGAGGAGATGGCCCGCAGCTTCGCCCAGTTCGGCCGGCTGCCGGAGGGGCCGCGCGCGGAGATCGACCTGGGGGAGCTGGCGCGCTACACCTCGCGCTCCACGATCCCCGAGCACGTGCCGTTGGACGTCGAGGTGGCCGAGGGGGTCCCCCTCGTGCACGGGCACTTCGATGCCCTCGCCCGCGCGCTCTCCAACGTGCTGATCAACGCGGCCGAGGCGTGCCGCGAGGGCGGCCGGGTGACGGTGCGCGTGGAGAGCCGGACCGCCGAGGACGGGCGGGAGATGGTGGAGGTGCGGGTGCGCGACACGGGGTGCGGCATGCCGCCCGAGCATCTGGCGACGATCTGGGAGCCGTACGTCACGCACAAGCCCGGCGGGACGGGGCTCGGCCTGGCGATCGTCCGCCAGACCGTGCAGGCGCACGGCGGGGTGGTGGGCGCGACGAGCCGTCCGGGCGAGGGGACGGAGATCCGATTCAGTCTGCCGGTGGACGGCGCGCCAGCGCTGGCGGCGCCCGCCGGCACGCGCAACTGACCGAGAACAGGAGACCAACGTGCCCGACGTCATCGTCCCCGTCGCCTTCTTCGTCATGGTGGCCGCGATCGCCATCGGGACGCCGATCGCGCGCGCCTTCGCCCGGCGGATGGACCGGCAGGCGCTCCCGCCGAGCGACGTGTCACAGCGGCTCGAGCGCATCGAGCACGCGGTGGACTCGATCGCCGTGGAGGTGGAGCGCATCTCGGAAGGACAGCGGTTCACGACCAAGCTCCTGTCGGAGCGCACCCGCGACGCCGCCTCGTGAGGCGGCCTCGTTCACCACGACCCGGAGTACTCGCATGCCACCGGAAGGCATCGCCATCGTCTCGCTCGCCGGCATCGGCTTCGCCGCGTTCACCGTCGGCGTGATCGGCCGGATCATCGTCAAGGCGATCGAGCGCCGCAACGTCGTCCAGCCGAAGGAGCTCGCCCTGGTGGCGTCGCGACTCGAGCGCATCGAGCAGGCGATCGACGCCATGGCGATCGAGGTGGAGCGCATCACCGAAGGACAGCGGTTCACGACCAAGCTTCTCGCCGAGCGGGGGGCGGGCGCCGCGGAGGGAGCGGCGGGCACGCCGTCCGCCGTCCCGCAGACATCGGCCCGGGAGCACTGAGGCGTTCACCCCACCGGAGCATCTCCATGGAAGACGTTCTCGCTTTTCTCGTCGGCCTGGGCGGCGTCGCCGTGATCCTGATCGGCTCGTACGTCGCCATCAAGGCGACCAATCGCATCTGGGGGCGCGGCCGCCCGGGCGCGGCCGGCCGCGCGAGCGGCACGGCCACGGACGATCTCGCCGCGCTCGCCGGGCGCCTGGAGCGCATGGAGCACGCCATCGATGCCATGTCGGTGGAGGTGGAGCGCATCTCCGAGGGACAGCGCTTCACCACCAGGCTCCTCGCCGAGCGCGCGCCGGCCGCGCCCGCGGGATCGCGCTCGTGATGGTGCGGCTCCGGCCGGACGTCTCCGGCGCCTCGCGGTGACGCATGGCCGACATCCTGATCATCGACGACGAGCCGAACATCCGGCGGATGGTGGGGGCGCTCCTGAACGCGGAGGGGTTCACCGCGCGCGAGGCCCCCGACGGCGCGCGCGGCGTGGCGGCCGCGCTCGAGCGGGAGCCTGACGCGATCCTGCTCGACCTCATGATGCCGGGTGAGCTGGATGGGATGGCGGCGCTGGAGCGGCTGCGCGGCGCCCTCCCCGATGTGCCCGTGGTCATGATGAGCGGGCGGGCCGGGCTCGCCGATGCGGTGAAGGCCACGAAGCTCGGCGCCTTCCACTTCCTGGAGAAGCCGCTCACGCCGGAGAGCGTGCTGCTCACCCTGCGCTCGGCGCTGGAGCTCCGGCAGGCGCGGCGCGAGGCGCGCACGCTGCGCGAGGACCTGGGGCTCTCGGGGGAAATGGTGGGGTCGAGCCCGGCGATGCAGCGCGTGCGGGCGCTGATCGAGCGCGTGGCGCCGGCGGACGCGCGCGTGCTCATCATGGGGGAGTCGGGCACGGGGAAGGAGCTGGTCGCGGCGGCGATCCACCGCGGGAGCGCCAGGCGCGAGCGGCCGTTCGTGCGCGTGAACTGCGCCGCGATCCCCCGCGACCTGGTGGAGAGCGAGATGTTCGGCCACGAGAAGGGGGCGTTCACCGGCGCCACCGAGCGGCGCATCGGCCGCTTCGAGCTGGCCGACACGGGGACGCTCTTTCTCGACGAGGTGGGCGACCTCGGCGCCGATGCGCAGGCCAAGCTCCTGCGCGCGATCGAGGCGCGCGAGATCGAGCGCGTGGGGGGCGGCAAGCCGATCGCCGTCGACGTGCGCATCATCTCGGCCACCAACATGGACCTGGAGCGTGCCGTCGCCGACGGGAAGTTCCGCGAGGATCTCTTCTTCCGGCTCAACGTGATCCCGCTCTCCCTCCCGCCGCTGCGCGAGCGTCCCGGCGACATCACCCCGCTCGTGCTGCACTTCTCGGCGCTCTACCGTGCGCGGAGTGGACGCCCCGCCCCGCGCTGGAGCGAGGGCGCGCTGCAGCTCCTGCACCGCTACCGGTGGCCGGGGAACGTGCGCGAGCTGGCGAACATCGTGGAGCGCCTGGCGATCCTCCACCCGGGCGCCGAGGTGCTCCCGGAGGACGTGAGCGCGGTGCTGCGCGTGGATCGCGATGCGCCCTCCTCCCCCACCCTGCCGCCGGAGCCGAGCACGCTCGACCGCCCGCTCAGCGATGCGCTGGACGACTACGAGCGGCTGCTCATCACCCGCGCGCTGTCGATGGCCGCGGGGAACGTCGCCGAAGCGGCGCGCCGCCTGCAGACGGACCGCCCGAACCTCTACCGCCGGATGCGTCGTCTCGGCGTGGAGTGGGGGGGGAGCGGGGGGAGCGGGGGGAGCGCCTGACGCGTGCGCCAGGCCGCCCATCCGCGCCCGTCCCCCCGATCCATCGCCGCGCGGACGGTGTACGACACCCCGGTCACCCGCCGGCGCCCTCACCCGCGCCAGCCCCTTCCCGCCCCCGCCCGTTCCGGAACCCTCATGCGCTCGCTGCTCGTCGCCTGTTCCATCGTCGCGCTGGCCCGGGGCGCGCTCGCCCAGAACGCCGATACCACGCAGCGCATCGACTCGCTCTCGTACGACGACGCCGCCGAGGTGGCGTTCCTGTACGATCAGCCGGCGGCGCTGCGCGCCACGCACCCGCTGGTCGTCCCGGCCAAGGACACGGTGGACGGCAACGTCGCCGTACTCGAGTCGCCGCTCACCGTCGAGGGGCGCGTCACCGGTCGCGTGGTGGTGATCAACGGCGACGTGACCATCCGTCCCGGCGCCCGCATCGACGGCGATCTGCTCGTCACGGGTGGGCGTGTCACCGGCGCGGACAGCATCACCGTGGGCGGCCGCATCCGCGCCTGGCGGCCGACGCTGCTCTATCACACCGAGGGGGAGCTGGTGGTGGCGGAGAGGGACGAGAGCAGGAGCGTGGCGAACTGGTTCCGCCGCTGGAAGCGACGCCATCAGCGCAGCCAGACGCGCCTCGTCCTCAAGGGGGGGACGTACAACCGGGTGGAAGGGCTGCCGGTCCTCGTCGGGCCGAGCTTCCGCCACAACACCCCGATCGGCCCCCTTCGGCTGGAGGCGCTCGGCATCTGGCGCTCGGCCGACAACTTTCACTGGAAGGGGGAGAACCTGGGGTACGACGTGCTGGGGGAGATGCAGTTCGGCTTCCGTCGCGGCGTCGCGATCGGGGGCGAGGCGTTCGACGTCGTGCAGCCGGTCGAGAGCTGGCAGCTCAAGGACAGCGAGATCGGACTCGCCTCCTTCTTCCTGCACCGCGACTACCGTGACTACTACAACCGGCACGGGGCGCGCGGCTACGTGTCGCTGCGCGATGGCCGGCAGCTCGCGCTCACGCTCTCCTACGGCATGGAGCGGTGGCAGGCGCGCGCCGCGCGAGACCCGTTCACCCTCTTCCGCAACTCCGCGCCGTGGCGGCCCAACCCGCTGCTCGACGAGGGGCGCTTCCACCTGCTCGGCGCGGAGGTCGGCTACGATTCGCGCAACGACCCGGCCAACCCGTGGACGGGGTGGCTGGTCGCCGTGCAGGTGGAGCACGGGTGGAGCCCGCGGGTGGTGCAGGGTCCCGCGGACGAGGTGGCGCGGCCGGCGGCGCCGGGGCCGGTGCGGGTGAGCTACACCACGGGCTTTCTCGACGCGCGACGCTACAACCGCGTCTCCCCGCAGGGGCAGCTCAACCTGCGGCTCGTGCTCGGCGGCTGGCTGGGCGGCGACCCGCTCCCGCTCGAGCGGCGCCTCTCCCTCGGCGGCGCGGCCACGCTCCCCGGGTACGACTTCCGGCAGTTCTCGCACGGCCCCGATGTGCTCACGTGCAGCAACGGGACGGTCATCGCCGGGATCCCCGCGCAGTGCGAGCGGGTGGCGCTGGTGCAGGCCGAGTACCGGGGGGACATTCGCCTTCGCCTGCTCGAGCAGACCGGGGACTTCAGCTTCCACCACCCGCTGCAGTGGGTGCTGTTCACCGACGCCGGGCGCGGCTGGCTCACCCGCGAGCGCACCGCCGACGGCCGCATCCAGGACGCACCGGCGATCCCGCCGCTGCACACGTTCCGGAGCGACGTGGGCGTGGGGCTGGACGCGGACGTGCTCGGATTGTTCATCGCCAAGTCGCTCACCGACGACTCGAACGGCGTGAACTTCTTCATCCGGCTGCGGCACCGCTTCTAGCCCGTGCGGACCGCGCTGCGCGCTCTCGCGCTACTCGTGCTTCTCCTCATCGCCACGCCGCCGCTCGCGGCGCAGCGTGACGCGCGTCTCGCCATCACGCTCCCCGCGCCCGCGGACCGCGGCACGGAGGCGCCGGCGATCACGACGGCCAACGTGATCGATGACCGGAGCCTTCGCGACCTGCTCCACAGCGGCTTCCCGGCCCGGCTCCACTTCCGCCTCGAGCTGTGGTCGGCCGGTGGACTGTTCGACGACCTGCGGCGGCGCGTGGACTGGGATGTCATCGTGCGCTACGACCCGCTGCAGCGCCGGTACACGGCCACGCGCATCGAGGGCGACCACGCCGTGTCGCTCGGCTCGTACGCGAAGCTGCCCGATGTGGAGGCGGCGGTGGGGCGTCCCTTCGAGCCGGCCATCCGGCCGCCCACGCGTCACGACCGCTTCTACTACGTGGCGGCGCTCGACGTGGAGATGCTCTCGGTGAACGACCTGGACGAGGTGGAGCGGTGGCTCAAGGGAGAGCTGCGCCCGGCGGTGCGCGGCGAGCGGAATCCCGGCACGGCGCTCGGACGCGGCGCGAAGACGCTCGTCACCCGGCTCCTCGGCGGGGAGGAGCGCCATTACGAAGCGCGGTCACGAGTGTTCCGAACCCCGTGACCGCGCTCAGACCATGACGTTCGTCTTGCGTTCGAGCTGGTGGAGCGTCTCGGCGCCGTAGAACATCTTGATGTACTTCGACTGGATCGGCGTCAGGCGGCGCACCGCCCAGGAGAGGTGCACGAAGTGCGGCTCCACCGGCTGGGCGAGCGGGTGCATCCCGATCTCCTCGGGCATGCGGTTGCCCTTGCGGGTGTTGCAGGGCGAGCACGCGGTGACCACGTTCGTCCACTCGTTCGTGCCCCCGCGCGAGAGCGGGATCAGGTGATCGCGCGTGAGCGACTCGCGCGGCTTGAGCTCCCCCGCCGCACGACCGCAGTACTGGCAGCGGTAGCTGTCGCGGGCGAACAGGAACGTGTTGGTCACCTGACGGCGGAAGCGGCGCGGCACGTGAACGAACTTGACGAGCCGGATCACGGCCGGCCGCGGGAGCGTGAGCCGCTCGGAGCGGACCACCCGCTCGGCGTCCGCCTCCACGATCTCCGCCTTGCCGTCGAGCACGAGCCGCAACGCCCGCCGCATGGGTACCATGGTGAGCGGCTCGAACGACGCGTTCAACGCCAAGCATCCGACGACCACGTGGCCCTCCATGTGCCGCGAACAGAAACTCCCGCTTCGGTCGTCAGAGCGGGAGCACGAATGTTCACACGACCGTCACCTCTCGGCCGGAACGGCGTCCGGCACCAGTGTGAGCCAGCCGTGGCGGTCCGCCAGCGTGCCGGTGGCGATCCCCATGTATTGCTCCTGGATCGCCATCGTGATCGGACCGGGCTTCCCATCTCCCACCTGGATCCGGTCCACCGACCGGATCGGAGTGAGCTCCGCCGCCGTCCCCGAGAAGAAGAGCTCGTCGGCGATGTACAGCATCTCGCGCGGAATGGACTGCTCTCGCACCTCGATCCCGAGGTCCTTGGCGATGCGCATCACGGAGTCGCGCGTGATCCCCTGCAGGATCCCCGCGCCCAACGGCGCGGTGAACAGCACGCCGTCGCGCACGAGAAACAGGTTCTCCCCACTCCCCTCCGCCACGTGCCCGGTGTTGTCGAGCATGATCCCCTCGGCGTACCGGTCGGCGCGCGCCTCCATCTTGGACAGCTGCGAGCCCAGGTAGTTCCCTCCCGCCTTGGCCAGCGCCGGCAGCGTGTCGGGCGCCGAGCGACGCCAGCTCGACACGCACACGTCCACGCCCAGCCGCAGGGCCTCGTCGCCCAGGTAGCGCCCCCACCGCCAGGCGATGATGAACGTCTCCACCGGCACGTCCGCCGGGTACACGCCCATCTGCTCGCCCGTCCGAACGACCACGGGGCGCAGATAGCAGTGGCGCACCTCGTTCGCGCTCACCGTGTCCACGCACGCCTGCGCCAGCGTCTCGGCCGAGTGGCGCATCGGGATCCGGTAGATGCGGCACGAGTCGTGGAGCCGCCGGATGTGGTCCGCGAGCCTGAAGACGGCGGGTCCCGCCGGCGTCTCGTAGCAGCGGATCCCCTCGAACACGCTCGACCCGTAGTGGACGACGTGACTCATCACGTGGATCGTCGCCTCTTCCCAGGGCACGAGCTGGCCGTCGCGCCAGATTCTCGTGGTGCGCCCGGAGCTCCGCTCGGTCATTCCTACCTCGGTGTGGGTACGTCTGATGATAATGCCCACGCCAGGCGGCGCGCCAGCACGGGCGGGGGGCGGAACGGCGGCGGTCGGGAGGACGCGGCTGTCGGCCATCGGCTCTCGGCCATCGGCTCGTGGCACACGCCGAGGGCTCTCTACGCTGGGCCGTAGCCGAGAGCCGAGGGCCGAGAGCCGAGAGCCCACATCCAGCCCGGTCTTCAGCCGCGCCCCGTCGCCTGCCCCCCCAGATGTCTCGCCAGCCGCGTGGCCGTCTCCGCGACGCGCGCGGGGAGGCCGGGGTCGTCGCGCAGTGGGCGCCCCTCCCACACGAGGGGGGTGCCGGCGACGGTCACCATGGTGGCCGCCGCGCCGCCGAGGGCGAACACCAGCGCGGCGACCGGATCGGCATCCGCGGACGTCCCCGGCGGGAGCGCGAACGCGGCCAGATCGGCGTCTTTCCCCGGCTCGAGCGATCCGATGCGCGCGTCCAGCCCGAGGGCGCGGGCGCCGCCGAGCGTGGCCAACTCGAGCGCGCGGCGGGGGGAGAGCGCGTCGTGGTGGAGCGCGCGCACCCGCTGGCCGATCACGGCGGCGCGCATCTCCTCGAGCAGGTGCATGCGGTCGTTGCTCGCCATGGAGTCGGAGCCGAGCCCCACGGCGATGCCGGCGTCGAGCATCTCCAGCACGGGGGCGACGCCGTGCCCCAGGCGCCCGTTGGAGATCGGGCAGTGGGCGACGCCCGCGCCGGCGCCGGCGATGGCGCGGCGGTCGGCATCGTCCACGCGCACGCAGTGGATGAGCAGCGCTCGCGCGCCGAGCACGCCGAGCCGCTCGAGCAGCTCCACGGGAGTGCGCGCGCGGGGCGCGACGTCGATGCCGCGCGCGCGCAGGCCATCGGCGAACGGGCCGGCGGCATCGCGCACGATGAGCATCTCCGCCTCGCTCTCCGCGACGTGCACGGCCAGTGGCCGGCCCGAGCGCGCGACGAGCGCGAAGAGCGGGTCGGACACCGTGTACGGGGCGTGCGGCGAGATCCCGAGCTGGCGCAGCTCGTCGGCGAGCGGATCGAGCGCATCGAGCTTGGCGCGCAGCCCCGCCGCCGCCTCGGCGACGCGCGCCGGGTCCGCGGAGGGGGAGAACACCTCCTGATACATGATCCCGCGCACGCCGGCGTCGCGCATCGCCTCGAGCGCCACGCCGGAGTCGCAAGTGTCGGCGAAGGTGGTGATCCCCGCGCGCACCCCTTCGGCGACGCCGAGACGCGCCGACTCGAGGTAGCGCTCCCGCGTCATGACGGCCGTCTTCGCTCCCTGGAGCCGCACGATCCACTCGCGGAACGGGAGCCCGTCGAGGAGCCCGCGGAAGGCGGTGAGCTCGAGGTGCGTGTGCGCGTTCACCAGCCCGGGGAGGAGGACCGCGTCGCCGAGATCGTGGTCGTCGCCGGCGAGCGCCCCAGCCGGCGCGCCGGCGCGCGGGCCGACGTACGCGATGCGCCCGTCCGCCACGACCACCGTGCCGTCGCGGACGGGGGGCGCGCTCACCGGCACCACCCAGCGGGCGTGATAGCGGGTGGCCCTCCGGGACGGCGCGGGGGGCGCGGGGGGCGTTGGCGCCGCGGGCGCCGTCATGCCGGCCGGAGCGCGGCGCTCGGGCGGCGCCGGGTCACCGGGGCGGGATGTGGAACGGATCGGGGATCGGCCGGCGCGTGGTGTCGCGGCGCGGCCTGACACCCGGCCTGGCACCAGGCTGCCCGGCGGCGGCGGCGCCGCCCGGCACGGGGCGCGCCGGTCCGGCGGGAGGCGGGAACGAGTTTCCGCCCGGGTGCGCGGCATCGGGCATCCCCACGGTGAAGGGCGAGTGCAGGTCGCACTCGCGAATCGGCTCCGTCCCGGGGATGTAGTACTCCGTCACCACCACGCTGTCCGGGCAGAACGGGTTGCGGAGCATCCCGTCGCTGTCGTCCACCTCGCGCACGAGGATGTCCTCGGGGCGCGGCCAGTCGGGCGGATCGGGACGGCGCGCGTAGACCTCGTTCATGAAGCCCAGCCACGCGGGCGCGGCGAGGCGTCCCCCCTGCGCGTTCGACTGGATCTTCTTGGGACGGTCGAATCCCATCCACACGCCGGCCACGAGGTCCGGGGTGTAGCCGATGAACCAGACGTCGGTGCCGTCGTTGGTGGTGCCCGTCTTCCCGCCCGCGGGGAGGTGGAAGCCCGAGGCCCAGATGCGGGCCGCGCTCCCCCGGCGCACGACGTCCTTCATCACGTCGACCATGAGCCACGCCTCGTCGCGCGAGAGCACCTCGTGGCGCTGCGGGGGCGCCTCCCAGAGCACCTCCCCCTTGGCGTTCTCGACGCGCACGATCGCGACCGGCGACGTGCGCACCCCGAGGTTGGCGAAGGTGGTGTACGCGGAGACCATCTCGAGCGGGTACACGTCGGCGGAGCCGATGAAGATCGACGGGTACGGCGGGATGGGCGTGGTGAGCCCGAAGCGGCGGGCCATGTCGATCACGTTCGGCGCGCCGAGCTGCATGCCGAGGCGGATCGCCGGGATGTTGCGCGACTGGTAGAGGGCGACCCGCATCGGCATGGGACCGTCGAAGCGGAGGTCGTAGTTCTGCGGCGTCCAGTCCTGTCCGTTCTGCTGCGGCACGCTGAGCGCCGAGTCGAGCAGCTGGTACGAGAGTGGGAGCCCCTGGTGGATCGCGGTGGAGTAGACGAACGGCTTGAAGGTGGAGCCAGGCTGCCGGAGCGCCTGCGTGGCGCGGTTGAACTTCGAGTCGTCGAAGTCGCGTCCCCCGACGAGGGCGCGCACGGCGCCGCTCCGCGGGTCCATGGCGATGAACGCGCCCTGGAGGTAGGGCGAGTTGCCCGTCTGATCGTCGCTCTCCCCGTTGGCGCTGCGCGCCACGTACTGCTCGAACGTGATGTGGCGGAACGCGCCGTACTTCCCCGCCTCGATCGCCCGCAGCTGCTTCTCGAGGTTGCGCTCGGCGGCGAGCTGCATGTCGATGTCGAGCGTGGTGAAGATCTTGAGCCCGTCGGTGTAGACGCGATCGCCGAACTGCTCCTCGGCCTGCTTGCGCACCCACTCCACGAAGTAGGGCGCGAGCTCCCCCGATTCCGCCTTGCGGGCGAGGCGGAGCGGGTACGCCTTGGCGAGCTGCGCGTCCGCGTCGCTCACCGCGCCCTGGCGGCGCATCAGCTCGATGATCGTGTTGCGGCGCTGGATCGCGCGGTCGGGAAAGCGGCGCGGGTTGTAGCGCTCGGGCGCCTTGGGGAGCGCGGCGAGCGTGGCCGCCTCGGCGAGATTCAGGTCGCGCACCGACTTCCCGAAGTAGCGCTGCGAGGCGGTCTCCACGCCGTAGGCGCCGTTGCCGAGGTAGATCTGGTTGAGGTACAGCTCGAGGATCTTCTGCTTGGGGTAGAGCTTCTCGATCTCGCGCGCGACCTTCGCCTCCTTGAGCTTGCGCGTGAGGGTCTTCTCGCGGCTGATCTTCTCGGTGAAGATGTTCCGCGCGAGCTGCATGGTGAGCGTGGAGAAGCCCTGGGCGTAGCCGCCCGCGCTGATGTTGCGGATCGCGGCGCCGAACACACGGATCCAGTCGATGCCGGCGTGCTGGTAGAACCGCTTGTCCTCGGTGATGACGAAGGCCGCCTGCACGCTCTTCGGGATGTCGGCGAGCTTCACGAGGGTGCGGCGCTCGAGCCCGATCTCGGCGATGAAGCGCCCGTCGGCGGCGTACAGCTTGGAGGTCTGCCGCGGCTGGAACGCCTCGAGCCGCCGGGGGTCGGGGCACGCGGCGCCGCGGCAGACGAGGGTCCAGGAGGCGTACGCGAGACCCGCCGCCGCCGCGACGGCGAAGGTGCCGGAGAGGAGAACGGCGCGCGTGAGACGCGGCCGCCGACGCCAGAAGCGGCGGCGAAACGGCCAATCAGCCATGATGGAGAAGTGCGCGCGACGCCGCGCCGGAATGTGGAGAGGAAAGCACCAACGATACGTGGGAAAACGTGAAGCTAACGCGCCCGCGAAGCCTTTGGCAACGCGGCGGTGACACGAGCCCGTGCGCCACCTATAATTGCGGGATGTCTACCCGGACGACCTCCCTGCTCGATGAGCTCACCTGGCGCGGGCTCCTCCATCAATACACCGAAGGGCTCGCGGAGTGGCTCGCCGGAGGGCCGGTGACCGCGTACTGCGGCTTCGACCCCACCGCCCCCAGTCTCCACGTGGGCAGTCTGGTGCCCGTCATGGGCCTCGTGCACCTGCAGCGCGCGGGGCACCGGCCGGTGGCGCTCGTCGGCGGCGGCACCGGGATGATCGGGGATCCGAGCGGCAAGTCCACGGAGCGGACGCTCAACTCGTACGAGGTCGTGGAGGCGAACGCGCGCGGGATCCACGCGCAGCTCGAGCGCTTCCTCGAGTTCGACGGGCCGAACGCCGCGCTCATGCGGGACAACGCGGCCTGGCTCCTCCCGCTCGGCGCCGTGGAGTTCATGCGCGACGTGGGGAAGCACTTCACCGTGAACTACATGCTCGCCAAGGAATCGGTGAAGGCGCGGATGGAGGCGGGGATCTCGTACACGGAGTTCAGCTACATGCTGCTCCAGGCGTACGACTACCTCGAGCTGCACCGCCGCGAGGGGGCGACGCTGCAGATCGGCGGGAGCGACCAGTGGGGGAACATCACCGCCGGCATCGAGCTGATTCGCCGCGTGGAGGGCGCCGAGGCGCACGCGCTGACGCTCCCCCTCCTGACGACGGCCACGGGCACGAAGTTCGGCAAGACGGAGGGGGGCGCGGTGTGGCTCGATCCCGCTCGCACGTCGCCGTACCAGTTCTTCCAGTTCTGGATCAACACCGACGATCGGGATGTGGGGCGCTTCCTGCGCTTCTTCACCTTCCAGTCGCGCGAGGAGATCGAGGCGCTGGAGCGGGAGACGGCGGAGCACCCCGAGCGGCGCACGGCGCAGCACGCGCTCGCGATGGATGTGACGACGCGCGTGCACGGCGCCGACCAGGCGGCGGTGGCGGACGAGGTCTCCGGGATCCTGTTCGGTCGGGGCGATCCGGCCTCGCTGTCGCGCGAGGCGCTGCACGCGCTGGCGGCGGAGATCCCGTTCGCGGAGATGGCGTGGGCCGCGGGCGGCGTGGTGGCGGCGGGCGGGGGGCACGCCGCGCCGCCCGCCGACGAGGGGGAGCGGGGCCGCTCGATCAACCTGCCCGATGCGCTCGTGACGCTCGGCCTGGTCAAGTCGAAGGGGGAGGCGCGCCGCGTGCTGCAGCAGGGGGGGATCACGGTGAACGGTGCGCGCGCGAGCGCGGAGACGTCGGCGCTCCGGGTCGACGCCGCGCTCCACGGGGGGTACTTCCTGATCCGGAAGGGGGGGCGGAGCTTCGGGCTGGTGAGGGCGGGAGGTGGTTAGTGGTTAGGGGCCAGGGGCCGGGGGCCGGGGGTGGACCGCGGGGCGAGCGCCAAAGGCCCTCTGGCGCTCGCCCCGCGGTCCACCCCCGGCCCCTGGCCCCCAGCCCCTAGCTCCTACCCCCCGCCATCACCTCCAGCGCCCTCATCACCTCCCCCTCCGTATTGTAGCAATGCGGCGAGAGGCGGATCGCCCCCTCGCGGAGCGAGTGGGCGATCCCGGCGCGAGTGAGGCGCTCGGACGCCGCGCGCGGGTCGCGCGGGGCGATGGAGACGATCCCCGCGCGGCGCGCGGGATCGCTCGGCGTCACCAGGCGCACGTCGCCGCGGTCCGCGGCCCATTCCACAGCCAGCGTCGCGAGCGAGGCGACGTGCCGCTCCACGTCGGCCAGCCCCAGCTCGAGCAGCAGCTCGACGCTGGCGTTGAACCCCGCGAAGTCCTGGTACGGGACGGTGATCATCTCGAAGCGGCGGGCGTCGTCGTGCAGGGTGTAGTCGTAGTCCACGAGGCGGGTGAAGTCGTCGGAGCCGCGCACCGACATCCACCCCACCACGCCGGGCTCGAGCGAGCGCGCCAGCTCCTCGCGCACGTACACGAACCCCGAGCCCCACGGCGCGAGGAGCCACTTCTGCCCGCCGCACGCGAGGATGTCGATGTGGCACGCCTCGACGTCGAGCGTCGCCGCGCCGATCCCCTGGATGGCATCCACCACGAAGTAGATCCCGCGCGCGCGGCACTCGCGCCCGATCGTGGCGAGGTCGGCGCGGTAGCCGGTGGCGAACTGCACCCACGAGGTGGTCACCACCCGCACCTCCGGGCGGCGCATCGCGTGGAGGAGCGCCTCCTCGTCCGGCAGCCCGTCGCGCGTGGGGATGCGCTCGAACCGCACCCCCAGCTTCTCGAGCGCCATCCACGGATAGACGTTCGACGGGAACTCCCGGTCGTGCGTGAGCACCACGTCGCCCGGATGGAGCGGCAGCGCGCGCGCGGCGACGTTGATCCCGTACGTGGTGTTCACCATGCACGCGATCTCCGTGGGTCGCGCGCCGACCAGCTCCGCCGCGAGCTCGCGCGTGCGCCGGATGGTCCCGAGCTCGTGCTCGTCGGTGAGCCGGTAGGGCTCGGCGCGGAGGGTGGTGAACTCGGCGATGGCGCGCACGGTACGCGCCGGGAGCGGCCCGGTGGACCCGTTGTTCAGGTAGATCGCATCGCCCCGCGCCGCCCAGGGGAACTCGCGCGCGCGGAGCGTCCCGACGTCGTACGTCATGACGGTTCCCCTTCGCCGGCGCCCGCCGGCTCCATGAGAAAGCGCGGATCGAGCGCATCGCGGAGCGCGTCGCCGAGCAGGTTGAAGCCGAGCACCGCGGCGCCGATCGCGAGGCCGGGGAACACCGACGTCCACGGCGAGTTGCGGAGCTGCGCGAGGTCGCGTCCCTCGGCGATCATCGACCCCCAGCTCGGCGTCGGCGGCTGCACGCCGAGTCCGAGGAAGGAGAGCGCCGCCTCGGCCATGATCGCCCCCGCCACGCCGAGCGTGGCGGCAATGATCACCGGCGCGATCACGTTCGGGAGGAGGTGGACGGCGATGATGCGGCGGTCGCGCGCGCCGAGCGCCCGCGCGGCCTGCACGAACTCGAGCTGGCGCGTCACGAGCACCTGCCCCCGCACCAGGCGCGCCATCCCCGCCCATCCCACCACGCCGATGGTCACGAACACCGTGCCGAGCGACGGCTGGAACGCCGCGGCCATCGCGATGAGGAGGAGGAGCGTCGGGAAGGCGAGCGTGATGTCCGCGAGGCGCATGACCGACTCGTCCACCCATCGGCCGTAGTACCCGGCCACGAGCCCGAGCGCGACCCCCAGCGCGAGCGCGATCCCCTGCGAGACGAGGCCCACCACGAGCGAGATGCGCGCGCCGAACACGATGCGCGACCAGATGTCGCGCCCCTGCAGGTCCGTCCCCATCCAGTGCGCGGCCGAGGGACGCTGGAGCTGGTTGACGAGATCGATCGCCGTGGGGTCGTGGCGGGCGATGAGCGGCGCCGTGATGGCGGCGAACACCAGCAGCGCCACCACGGTCATGCCGATGAGCGCGCGCGTGTCCCCGCGCAGCCGCCGCCAGACGATGGCGATCACGCGCGCGCCTCCGGCCGCGCGCCGATGGGGCGGCCGCAGGCGGCGATCAGCGCGCAGCGCGCGCAGCGGCGCGGATCGGCGTGGTTGGGTTCGACGTCCGCGGCGGCGAGATCGGCGCGGAGGGCGGCGAGCGTTCGGAGCAACTCCTCTCTCAGCGTGTCGGTGAAGTCGATGCGAAAAGTACGATCGGCGTAGCGCAGATAGCCATACCCGGCGAAGCGCGGCTCGATCTCCTCGAGGAGGAGGCAGTACGCCGCGAGCTGCACCACGTCGCGCAGCCACGGCTTCTCCGCGCGCCGGGCGGGCTTGAGCTCCACCGGCACCACCCGCCCCCGCTCCTCCACCAGGTAGTCCGGCTTCCCCGACACGCCGTGGCGCGCGGACCGCATCACGCGCGCCGGCCTGGCCACGCGCGCGTCGCTGGCCACCACGCGGCCGCGCACGCCGAAGCGGCGGTACAGCACCGCGCTGAGCACCGCGAGCACCGCGGCGACAGCGGCGAGGAGGAGCGGGAGCGTCACCGCGCCAGCACCCAGTGCACCGCCAGCGCCGCGGCGAGCGCGAGCGCGGCGGCGACGGCGAGCGCGCGCGCGAGCCGGAGCGAGTCGGCGTGCCGCCGGTGCGCGTCGCGTCCGGCCTGGAAGCGCTCCCCCTCCCGCTCCGACGTGGCGCCGCGCACCACGCGCAGCCACCACGCCCGACGGCAGTAGGCCCACTCCGCGAGCTCCGACGCGGAGACGAATCGATCGCGGTGCACGCGGGCGGTCCCCGCCGGCGGCGCGTCGCTCACGCGGGGTCGCGCAGCTCGCTCGGCGTGTCCGCGGGCTGCTGCTTCCAGCGGCGGTGGTGCCAGAGGTACTGCTCCGGCGCCTCGCGTACCCAGCGCTCGAGCGCCGTGGTGTAGCTCGCCACCAGCTGGTCGACGTCGCGCTCCCGGTCGCCGCTCTCGGCCGCGGGGATCTCCTCGAACGCCAGGCGGTACCGCCCGGACGGGCGACGCAGGGCGACGCCGAACACCACGGGGACGCCGAGGCGGAGGGCGAACACCGCCGGCCCGCGCGGCGTCTTCGCGGGGCGGCCGAAGAACGGGACGAAGGTGGACGCGAGGTGCAGCCCCGCCTGATCGGTGAGGAACGCGACCGCGCCTCCCGCGCGGAGCGCGCGCGGGGTGCGGCGCACGGCGTCGCGGTCGCGCACCACGGTCATCCCGAGCCGCCCGCGGGTGCGCCCGAGATAGGCATCGAAGAGTGGATTCCCCATGCGCCGCGCCACGACGTCCAGGGGCACCCCCTGGGCGGCGATCCACGCGCCCCCGAGCTCCCAGTTCCCGAGGTGGCCGGTGACCATGATGAGCCCCCGCCCGCGAGCGAGGAGCGAGCGGACCACCTCCCACCCCTGCACGTCCTCGAACAGCGCCAGCACGTCGTCGCGCCCCAGTCGGGAGAGGAGCGCCGTCTCCACGGCCACCCGCCCGAGGTGCTCGAAGGCGCCGCGCGCGATGCGCCGCAGCTCGTGCTCGGGGAGCGCGGGCAGCGCGGCGGCGATCTGCCGCTCGACGACGCCGCGGCGGATGCCGAATGGACGGTAGCCCAGCGCGCCCACGCGGGCGCCGGCGCGCGTGGCGCGGTCCCAGCTGAGCGCGCCCAGCGCGCCGATCACCGCCCGCATCGCCCCGTACTCCACGCGATGCGCGACCGACGGGGTGCGCGCGTCCACGGCGGGTGCGGCCACCGCTACCACCGCGACCGGTCGCTCGCCGCTTCGGCGATGCGCTCGAACGCGTCGACCATCGCGGCGTCGGTATGGTCGCGCACGATGCGGCCGTGTCCGGCCCCGCCCATCGCGGCGCGCTGCTCCTCGTGGGCGAGCAGGCGCGCGACCGCCGCCGCCGTGTCGTGGGCATCGCCGGGGGGGAGGAGCAACCCCGCGATCCCGTCAGGGATGTAGAGCTGGGCCACCGATCCGCGCTCGGCGATCACCGGCACGCGACAGCCGAGGAAGTCGAGCACGCCGTACGCGCCGTCGTCGCCGCCGGCGACGACCCACCCGAGGTCGGCGGCGGCGAGGATGGCGAGCTGGTCGTCGCGCTCGCCGAGAAAGCTCACGTGCTTCGTGATGCGGAGCGCCGCGGCGTGCATGCGGAGATCGCCGTCGTCGGAGCCCGGGCCGACGAGCACGAGGCGCAGCTCGGGGTGGCGCGGGACGAGCAGCGCGACGACGCGCAGGATGTTCGCGGCGCGCGCGCGCCCCTCCGGCCCGTAGAGGCAGACGAGGAGGCGGCTCGCCGGGGCGGCGCCGAGCGAGGCGCGGGAGATCGGACGCGTGGCCTCGTACAGCGCGGGGCTCACCCCGAGCGGCACGACGGCGGGGGCGAGCCGCGCGAGGGTGATCGGCGGAGCGCGGCGCAGGTCCTCCTCGCAGCCGAACACGAAGCCGGTGGTCGTGAGGCGGAGCGCGAAGCGCGCGCGCGGGGTGAGCGCGACCGGCTCCCCCACCGGCACGCGGCGCAGGACGGCGGCACGCTCGGCGAGGCGCGCCGCGCTCGCCGCGACGAGCTGCTCCCGGTTGCCGTGCACGCACACCGCCTGGATGAAGCGCTCCTGCAGCGCGCGCCGGAGCCGCTGCGCGGCGAGCGGCGCCGCGGCATCGGCGTCGAGGGCGAGCACCTCGTACGTGCCGAACTCCAGCCGCTCCTCCACCGGCGTCTCCGGCGGACAGGCGAAGGTCACGGCGTGGCCGCGCTCGCTGAGCCCGCGGGCGAGTGTCGCGAACGCCCTGGCGCTTCCCGTCCAGGCACGTCCCTCGTGGTAGAACAGGATGCGCACGTCAGGGCTGGGCCACGGGCTCCCGATCGCCGAACTGGAGCGCGTGGAGCCGGTAGTACGCGCCGCGCAGCTCGAGCAGCGACTCGTGCGTTCCGCGCTCGACGATGCGGCCGCGGTCGAGCACGAGGATCTCGGTCGCGTGCTGCACGGTGGAGAGCCGGTGCGCGATCACGAACACCGTGCGCCCCTCCAGCAGCCGGTCGATCGCCTCCTGCACCAGCCGCTCGCTCTCCGTGTCGAGCGCCGAGGTGGCCTCGTCGAGGATGAGGACGGGCGGGTCGACGAGCAGCGCGCGGGCGATGGCGATGCGCTGGCGCTGCCCCCCGGAGAGCCGCGTGCCGCGCTCGCCGAGCGGGGTGTGGTACCCCTGCGGCAGCTCCGTGATGAACGCGTGGGCGTTCGCGGCGCGCGCCGCCGCCTCGATCTGTGCGTCCGTGTACCGCTCCCCGCGCCCGTAGGCGATGTTGTTGCGCACGGTGTCGTTGAAGATCACCGTCTCCTGGCTCACGATCCCCGAGAGGGAGCGCAGCGACGGGAGCGTGATCTCGCGCGTGTCGATGCCGTCGAGCCGGATGCACCCGCTGGTGGGCTCGTAGAAGCGCGGGATGAGGTCCACGAGCGTCGTCTTCCCCGCTCCGCTCGCGCCGACGAGCGCGATCACGTCCCCCTTGCGCGCGGTGAACGTGATGTCGGAGAGCACCGGCTCCTGCCCCGCCTCGTACGCGAACGACACGCGGTCGAACTCGATCCCCTCGCGCAAGTCGTCCACCACCCGTGTCCCCCGGTCCAGCGACTGCTCGGTGGGGCGGTCGAGCACGTCGAACAGGCGCTCCGCGGCGGCGAAGGCGTTCTGGGCGACGGCGGGGATCTGCGAGAGCTGCTTGAGCGGCTGGAGCAGCCGCATCACGAACGTCAGGAACACGAGGAACTGCGATGCCTGGAGCACGTGCGATGGCCCGAGCACCATCCGCGCACCGATCCAGAGCAGGAGCACGGTGATCCCCGTGCCGAGCGTCTCGGTGACCGGCTGGGCGATGAGCGCGACGCGCGCCATGCGCACCAGCCCGCCGGAGTAGGTGTGGCTGGCGCCGACGAAGCGCGCCTCCTCGTACGGCTCGGCGCCGAAGCTCTTCACCAGGCGGATCCCGCTCACGCTCTCCTGGAGCACGCTCGTCATCTCGCCATGGTCGTTGCGCAGCCGGCGGTAGCCGCGGCGGAGCCGCTTGAGGAGCGGCTGCAGCGAGAGCGTGAGCAGCGGCGCCACCACCAGCGCGATCAGGGTGAGCTTCCAGGAGATGCCGAACAGGTACGCCACGTAGATCACCACCAGCGCCGTCGCCGAGAGCGCCTGGGTGACGATCTGGGTGATGAGGGTGCGCGTCTGCTCCGTGTCGTTGAGCACGCGCGAGAGGATCTGCCCCGTCTTCGTGCGCGTGAAGTAGCCGATCGGGAGGAGCTGGAGGTGGCGGTAGACCGCGTCGCGCAGATCGCGCGTCACGTACTCCTGCAGCTCGGCCCCGAGCGTACCGGCGATCCAGATGAAGAGGTTCTTGACCGCGACCGTGGCGAGGATCACGAGGATGACGTTCCGCAGCGATCGCATCGGGTTCGCCGGGTCGAGCAGCGAGCCGATCGTGAGGTGCAGGAAGTCGTTCACCCACCCTTGCCCGACGGGGAGCTGCTTCTGACCGAAGAGCGCGTTGAGGAACGGGATGAGCAGCGCGAACGAGTACCCATCCAGCGCCGCGCCGATGAAGTTCGCGATGATGTTGCCGGCCATCCGCCACGCGTGCGGGCGGAGGAACTGGAGCAGCCTGCCGTAGAAGCGACGCACTTACCGTCGGGGAGTGAGGAGCGCGACCGGGAGGATGACCTCCTCCGGCGTGACGCCGCCGTGGAGGAAGGAGCCGCGGTAGCGCGTCTGGTATTCGCGCAGCTTGGTGGGATACACGAAGAACGTGTCGCCCACGGCGAACAGCGAGTTGCCGCCGAGGCCGCGGCGCGGCAGGCGGAGGTCGTCGGAGTTGGAGAAGAGGAGCGCGTGCTCGGCCCGCTCGGCGCGGAGGTCCTCGCCGAACTTGTAGCGCAGGTTGGCCGTCGCGTCGCGCTTGGCGAACACGGTCGCCGGCGTCAGGCAATGGATGGAGCCGTGATCGCTGGTGACGAGCGCCGGCACGCCGCGGCGCGCCGCCTCCTTGAGGAGCGTGAACAGCGCCGAGCGCTCGAACCACTGCCGGGTGATCTGCCGCAGCGCGATCTCGTCCTTCGCCACCTCGTACAGGATGGCCGACTCGCTCCGTCCGTGGGTGAGAAGGTCCACGAAGTTGAAGACGAACGCGCTCACCCCGTCCGCGGCGATGGCGTGCGGGATGCGGCGCTCGAGATCGGCGGAGTCGCCGGCCGAGGAGATCTTGTCGTAGCGCACCGGCGCGGGGACGTTGAGCTCGCGCAGGTGCGCCTCGAGCAGCTCGCGCTCGTGGGCGTTGAGCGACTCGTCCTCGCGGTCCCCCCACCAGTCCGGGAAGCGGGCGGCGATCTCCCCGGGGAAGAGCCCGCTGAACAGCGCGTTGCGCGAGTACGGCGTGGCGGTGGGGAGGATGGCGAAGTGGTGCGTGGTCTCGACCTCGAAGAGCGGCGCGAGCAGCGGCTGGAGGACCTGCCACTGGTCGAGCCGCAGGCAGTCGATGACGATGAACAGCGCCGCGCGCGACCGCTCGAGGACGGGGAGGAGGAACTCCCCGACCACGTCGATGGAGAGCGGCGGCCGGTCGCCCTCGAGCTCGCTCAGCCAGCGCGGGTACGCCGTGCGCATGTAGTCGGCGAACTCGCGGCGGAGCTGCGGATAGAGCGCCTGGAGCGACTCGTAGAGGCTCTGTTCGCGCGCCTGGGCGAGCTCGATGTCCCAGTCCACGATCTCCTGGTAGCGCGCGATCCAGCCGCGCCAGTCGAGCGTGCGCTCGCGCTCCAGCTCGAGCGCGCGGAATCGCTCGACGAAGTTGCGGGCGATCGCCTGCTGCCGGATGCGCGGCCCCTCGAGCACGCGCGTGATCACGGTGAGCACCTGGCGCGGGTTGATCGGCTTGACGAGATAGTCGCGCACGTCCACCCCGATCGCCTCGCGCAGCGTGGCGTCCTCCTCGCTCTTCGTGACCATGACGATGGGGAGGAGGGGGTCGATCTCGCGGATCTCGCGGTAGGCGTCGAGTCCGCGCTTGCCGGGCATCTGCTCGTCGAGGAGGACGATGCCGTACTGGCGCCGGCGCAGCATCTCGACCGCGTCGTCCGCGTTCGTGGCCGCGTCGACCTGGAAGCCTTTCTCCCTCAGGAAGATGCGGTGCGATTCGAGGAGATCGGCCTCGTCGTCGATCCAGAGCACCGACTTCGGAGGTTGCGCCATGCCGTCGCAATGTAGCCGGGCGCCGAAAGGGGAGCAACGTAGAAGTGGGAGGGGAGCGAAGGGGGTGGCGCGCGAGTGGGAGCGAGGAGAACCGGGAGCGAAGGTTGTGGGGGGTGAGGCGCTGGTGGGAGCGAAGACCACCCGGAGCGAGGGGAGTCGGACGCGCCGCGCGCCCCCGGCGTCCTTCGCACCGGGTTCTCCTCGCTCCGACTCGCGCCTCACCCCCTTCGCTCCTCGCCCTCGGATCTTCCCGCGATCCCACCACCCAGTAGATTCCCGGCGTGCCTGCCCCCACCCCACCCCCGTACTCGCTTCCGCCGCACCGATTCCCCTTCCAGGCCCTCGCCGCTCAGGCCGCGCGCGCCCCGCTCGGTGGGGCGCGCGAGGTGGCGCTGGCCTGCCTCATGGCCGCGCGCCTCGCCGACGCCTCGCGCACGATGCGGGTGAGCGATGCGGCGCGCGCCGCGCGGGCGGTGGGCGCGCGCGCGTGGTTCGGCGCCGTCGCCGTCCCCGCCCCGCTGCGCCAGCCGCTCGCGCGCGTGGCCGCCTCGATCGAGCACGAGGGAGACGCGGAGATGGCCGGTGCGCTCGCCGCCGTGCTCGCCGCCGCGCGACGCCACCTGGAGCCCGGCGGCATCGCCGAGATCGAGCACGTGATCGCCGCGCTCCGGCGGAGCTAGCGCCCCCGCCGGTCCCCCGCCACGTCCTGGCCAGGGCGCGCGACGCGCGTATCTTCATCCCGCATGAGCGCTCGCGCGGACATCTCCCCGCTCTCCCAATTGATGATGCGCGTCGACGCGGTGGCCGACGGAATGGCCCCGCCCGATGCCGTCCCCACCGGATTTCCGAGCGTGGACCGCCTCCTGGGCGGCGGCGTCCGACGCGGCGACCTCGTGGTCCTCGGCGGCGACGTGGGCGTGGGCAAGTCGGCGCTCGCGCTCGCCTTCGCCCTCCGGTCGAGCGCCGCCGGACACATCGTGGAGCTGCGCACCGGCGAGATGGACACCGCGCGCGTGCTCGAGCGCGTGCTGGCGATCGAGGCGCGCACCTCGGTGGACACGATCCGGCACGGAAGCTTCGACGATACCACCCGCGCCGCCCTCGGCGCCGCCGCGCTCCGGCTGCGCGAGACGCTCCCCCGCATCGACCGCATTCCGCCCGGCGGCGCCGGAGCGATGGCCGACACCGTGCGCCGGGCGATCGACGCGCGCGTCCTGATCGTGGACTCGCTGCAGTCCATCCCCGCGGGGTCGATGCCGCAGGACGAGGAGCTCGCGCACACGGTGCGCCTGCTCAAGCGCGCGGCGATCGAGACGGGCGTCGCCGTGATCGCCACCGCGCACCTTCCCGCGCTCGAGCGCGAGCGGGACGACATGCGCCCGAACCTCGACGATTTCGGCGCGCTCGGCGCCGTGAAGCAGCACGCCGACATCGTGCTCGCCCTCTATCGCGAGGAGCTGTACCAGCGCGCGCCGGGACAGGAAGGCGCCACCGAGCTGGCCGTCCTCAAGAACCGGGGCGGCCCGTGCACGTACGTCGACCTGTACTTCTACCGGCAGTGGCTGCGCTTCGAGGACATGGTCGACCCCGACCGCTAGCGGGGCTATATTTCAGGACGTGAGGCACGGGTGTCGCCCGGGACGGGGTGGCAGCCGGCGCGTTCTTTTCAGGCACGGGATCGAGTATGGCCGGCCATAGCAAATGGAAGCAGATCAAGCACTACAAGGCTGCCGCCGACGCGAAGCGCGGCGCCATGTTCACCAAGCTCATCCGCGAGATCACCGTCGCGGCCAAGACCGGGGGCGGTGACCCCAACGGGAACCCGCGCCTCCGCACCGCCATCGAAGCCGCGCGCGCCGCGTCGATGCCCAAGGACAACATCGAGCGGGCGATCAAGAAAGGGACGGGTGAGCTCGAGGGGGTGGACTACAGCGAGATCACCTACGAGGGCTTCGGGCCGGGCGGCGTGGCGCTCCTCATCCACACCCTCACCGACAACGCCACGCGCACCGTCGCCGACGTGCGGCACAAGCTCTCGCGCGGCGGCGGCAACCTCGGCGCCACCAACTCGGTGGCGTGGATGTTCGAGCGCAAGGGGCAGATCTACGTGGACGCCACCCGCTACGACGAGGACGCGGCGCTCGAGGCGGCGCTCGAGGCGGGCGCGGAAGACCTCAAGCGCGAGGGCGACCAGTACATCATCACCACCGAGCCCACCGAGCTGCACAACGTGAAGGGCGCGCTCGAGACGGCGGGGATCGTGGCGCAGGAAGCGGAGATCGCGATGATCCCCAGGACCACGGTGCACGTCGAGGGGAAGACCGCCGAGTCCCTGCTCAAGCTCATGGAGGAGCTCGAGGAGCTGGACGACGTGCAGAAGGTCGAGGCCAACTTCGACATCGATCTGGCGGAGATGGCCAGAGCGTGAGTCGCGCGCGGTGATCGTGCTCGGCGTGGACCCGGGCACCGCGGCCACCGGCTACGGCGTCGTCTCGGGGGAGCCATTCGGCTCCCTTTCGCTCATCGAGTGCGGCGTGATTCGCACCAGCACCCGCGACCCGCTCCCCGTCCGCCTGCGCGAGATCTACGACGACGTACGCGCGCTCATCGCCCGGCACCACCCCGACGCGCTCTCCATCGAAGACGTGTTCTACGCCAAGAACGTCCGCACCACCGTCGTGCTCGGACACGCGCGCGGCGTCGTGCTGCTCGCCGCCGAGCAGGCGGGGCTCTCCATTCACGAGTACCCACCGGCGGAGATCAAGAAGGCCGTGGTCGGAAGCGGAGCCGCCACCAAGGAGCAGGTCCAGTTCATGGTCACGCGGCTCTTGCGCCTCAAGTCGGCGCCGCAGCCGAGCGACGCCGCCGATGGGGCGGCGGCGGCGCTCGCGCACATCATGAGCGCGCGCATCCCCCGGATGAAGGAGCACCGGTGATCGCTCACGTGCGCGGCCGGCTCGTGGCCAAGGATCTCGACCGGGTGGAGGTGCTCACCCCCGGCGGCGTGGGCTACGAGCTCGCCATCCCGCTCGGCGTGTACGAGACGCTGCCCAAGGTCGGAGAGGAGGTGGCGCTGCACGCCCACCTCGTGGTGCGCGACGACGAGTGGCTCCTGTTCGGGTTCGCCAGCGCGTTCGAGAAGCGCGTGTTCCAGCGCCTGCTGACGGCGGGGGGCGTGGGCCCCGCGCTCGCGCTCGGCATGCTCTCCACCCTCTCGGCGGGGCGGCTCGTGCGCGCGATCCGCGAGAAGGACATCGCCACCCTGCAGGGCGTGCCGCGCGTGGGGCGCAAGAAGGCCGAGCGGATCATCCTCGACCTCGCCGACAAGCTGGACGACGTGCAGGGGGACGGCGCGACGACGGGGCCGCGCCCGGAGGGAGCGGCGGCCGAGGATGCGATCCGCGCCCTCGCCTCCCTCGGCTACACCACGGCGGACGCCGAGAAGGCCGTGCGCGCCGCGCTCGATCACGGTGGGCGCGGGCTGAGCGCGCCCGAGCTCATCCGTCTCGCACTCGCCAAGGTCGGAGGACGCTGATGCCCGCACGCCGCGCCGCCACGTTCACCGAGTCGGTGATTCGCGAGATGACGCGCATCGCCAACCAGTACGATGCGATCAACCTCGCGCAGGGGTTCCCCGACTTCCCCATGCCGGCGCCGATGAAGGACGCGGCGTGCGCGGCGATCCATGGGGACATCAACCAGTACGCGATCACCTGGGGATCCCCCGCCCTGCGGCTCGCCATCGCCGAGAAGTACCGCCGCTTCTACGGCATGGACGTGGACCCCGAGCGCGAGATCACCGTCACGTGCGGCGCGACGGAGGCGATGGCCGCCACCTTCCTCGCGCTCATCGACCCCGGCGACGAGGTGATCGTCCTCGAGCCGTTCTACGAGAACTACGGCCCCGACGCCATCCTGGCCGGCGCCAAGCCGGTGTTCGTCCCCCTCGAGCCGCCCGCGTGGCGCCTCGATCCCGAGCGGCTGCGCGCCGCGTTCGGGCCGAACACCAGGGCGATCATCGTCAACACGCCACACAACCCGACGGGTCGCGTCCTCACGCGCGAGGAGCTGGGACTCATCGCCGAGCTCTGCGCCGCGCACGACGCCTGGGCGTTCACCGACGAGATCTACGAGCACATCCGCTACGCGGGCGACCATCACGCGCTCGCCGCCTGGCCCGGGATGCGCGAGCGCACAGTGACGATCTCGGGGCTCTCGAAGACGTTCAGCTGCACCGGGTGGCGGCTCGGCTACGCGATCGCGCCCGAACGGGCGGCCGGCGCCATCCGCAAGGTGCACGACTTCCTCACCGTCGGCGCGCCGGCCCCGCTGCAGGCCGCCGGCGCGGTGGGGATGGCGTTCGACGCCGATTACTACAATCACCTGGCGCTCGACTACCGGGCGCGGCGCGATCTTCTCTGTGCCGCGCTCGCCGAGGCGGGGTTCGCCTTCACCGTCCCCGAGGGCGCCTACTACGTGCTCGCCGACTTCTCGATGTTGAGCGACCTGCCCGACGACGAGTTCGCGAAGTGGCTGGTGCGCGAGGTGGGCGTGGCGACCGTGCCCGGCTCGAGCTTCTACCACGCGCCGGCGCTCGGGCGCTCCCTCGTCCGCTTCGCGTTCTGCAAGCGCGCCGAGACGCTCGAGCGCGCCGCGGAGCGGCTGGTGGGGGTGAAGGCGAAGGTGTGAAGACCCGGCTGTCGGCGCTCGGCTCTCGGCCATCGGCTACGGCACACGCCGAGGGCTCCCAGTGGTGTGCAGGTAGCCGAGAGCCGATGGCCGAGAGCCGATGGCCGCCTTTTCGGCCTCTCTTCGGCTATATTTCGGCGTGTCGTTCCCGCTTGGTCGTGTCCCGATACCGAGGTAGTGTGTAGCCATGTCCCGCGCCGAGATCACGACGCCCGAAGCCCTGGGTGACGAATCCGTCGTCGAGCTCTCCCTTCGCCCGCAGCGGCTGGCCGAGTTCATCGGGCAGCAGAAGGTGAAGGAGAGCCTCCGCATCTACATCGACGCGGCGCTGGCGCGGCGCGAGCCCCTCGACCACACGCTCTTCTACGGCCCGCCGGGTCTCGGGAAGACCACGCTGGCCGAGCTGATCGCGCGCGAGCTCGGCGTGAACATCCGCACGACGTCCGGCCCCGCCCTCGAGAAGCCGGGCGATCTCGTGGGGACGCTCACCAACATGCGCGAGGGGGACATTCTCTTCATCGACGAGATCCACCGCCTGCGCCCGATCATCGAGGAGTTCCTCTACCCCGCCATGGAGGACTACCGGATCGACATCCGGCTCTCCGAGGGTCCCAAGGCGCAGACCATCACCATGCCCATCGAGCGGTTCACGCTCATCGGCGCCACCACGCGCTTCGGCATGCTCACCGCCCCCATGCGCGCCCGCTTCGGGATCATCGAGCGCCTCAACTACTACCCCGTGAGCGACCTCGAGCAGATCGTCGCGCGCTCGGCGGAGGTGGTGCGGGTGGAGGTGGACGAGGGAGGAGCGCTCGAGATCGCCCGGCGGTCGCGCGGCACGCCGCGCGTGGCCAACCGGCTGCTCCGGCGCATCCGCGACTACGCCCAGGTGAAGGCCGACGGGCGCATCGTGAAGGGCGTGGCGGACGCCGCGCTCGCCATGCTCGACGTCGACGAGTTCGGGCTCGACGACATGGACGCCCGCGTGCTGCGTACGATCATCGAGAAGTTCGAGGGCGGCCCGGTGGGGATCTCGACGATCGCCGCCGCCGTGGGCGAGGACGCGAGTACCATCGAGGAGGTGTACGAGCCGTACCTCGTGCAGAACGGCTTCCTCCAGCGCACGCCGCGCGGGCGCATGGCCACCCCGCAGGCCTACCGCCACTTCGGCTACACCCCGCCGGGGCAGAGCGACGCACAGCCGACGCTGTTCTGACGACACCGGACACATCTCTGACACGCGCCGCGGCACGGTCCGCCGGACGTTGCTTGACAGCGCGCGACGCGCACGCGACGATAGAACATGCGCCGCACGCTTCCCGCTCTCCTGCTCGCAGGCGCGGTCGTCGTTGGCGCGCCTCTCACGGGGCGCGCGCAGGAGAGCTTCGCGTCGCACCCGGACTCGCTCCTCTCCCATACCGACTCGCTCGCGGCGCTCCGCGCGCTCGACACGCGTCTCGCAATGAACCACACCGACGCCGAGACGTGGCATCGCCGCGGCGTCCTCGCGTGGCGCCTCGCCAATGCCGAACGGCGCACGGGCTACATGAAGCGCGAGGCGAACGACTCGCTGCTCACCCTCGCCGACTCGTCGCTCCGTCTCGCCACCCACTACGCCGAGGACAGCCCCGAGTACCTGGTGGATCTCGGGCGCTTCCACCTCACCTCGAACTCGGCCTCCGAGCGCTCGCACGCCAAGAAGCTGTTCGAGCGCGCGCTCGACCTCGCGCGGCGCACCGGCGACAGCGTCGGCATCTCGCGGGCGGCGGACGAGCTGGGCATGACGTGGTGGCGCCGCTATCGTGACCGCGCCAACCGCCACATCTACAGCTACGTGCTGGAGAACGTGAAGGACCGCACCTTCCTCAAGGACCCGCGGTCGATCGCCTACTTCATCGACAACCAGACCATCCGCGCGGCGGCGCAGGACTGGTCGGGGCAGCGCGAGTACCTGGAGGCGTGGGATGCGTTCGCCGAGGCGCTGCGCGCCGACCCGTCGAACGAGAGCGCGCTCCGGCACACGTACATGGCCCTCGTCGACCGCCAGCGGTGGGCGGAGCTGGAGCACGTGTCCCGCGTCCGGCTCAACCACGATTCCACCGACGCGTGGGCGTGGCTCGCCAATGGATTGGCGGAGCACCGGCTCGGCGACGACCGCGCCGCGGCCTCGTGCTTCCGCAGCGGCCTCGCGCTCCTCCCCGAGACGGAGCGCGCCCGCTACGAGCGGCTCGGCCGGATCTTCACCGCCAAGGACTCCACCGGCCTCTCCCGGCTGCCCGAGGGGGAGCGGGAGAACCTGGCCCGGATGTACTGGCTCATGGCCGATCCCCTGTGGGCGACCAGGGACAACGAGCACCGCCTGGAGTTCCTGAGCCGCGTGGTGTACGCCGAGCTGCGCTTCTCCGTGGAGGAGTTCGAGCTGCACGGCGCGGACACCGACCAGGGGGAGGTGTACGTGCGCTACGGGCCCCCGCCGGCGGTGATCTCCTTCCCCCCGGATCCCGCCCGGCAGGGGAACCACCGCATCCGCGTCCTCTGGTGGTACACGGTGGACGAGGCGTTCCTGTTCGATCAGCTCCCGACGTTCGGGGTGGTCACCCTGCAGCCCGATGACAAGCGGGAGTTCCGCCGGCTGCGGGACACGGTCCCGGTGGTGTGGGCGAACGCGGGCGACGACCGGCGGACGGATTCGGTGGACGTGCAGCTCGTGCGCTTCCGCGCCACCTCCGATTCCGCCGACGTGTACGTGGCGGCGCACGTCCCGGTGTCGCGGATGGTCCGCGGGATCGACCTCGCGCGCGGCGCGCTCCAGGTGGACTTCCAGGCGTACACGTGGCGCGCGGAGCCGGTGTTCGCCCGCACCATGCGCGAGGTGCTCGACTTCACGCACGGCGACCCGGACCAGATCCGGTCGTGGTCCACGCGCGTGCACGCCGGCACCTTCCTTTATCGCGTGGAGGCGCTGCAGCCCGATGCGATGCGCGGCGCGCGCGGCGCCAGTCGCATCGAGGTGACCGACGAGCGCGGGTTCGGGATGAGCGACCTCCTCGTGTCCGCGCGCGCCGCGCCGCGCGCCGGCACCGAGGCGGCGCGGTGGTCGGACTTCGAGATCACCCCCAACCTCGGCCAGGTGCGCCGCGGGCAGCCGTTCGCTCTGCTCTGGGAGACCTACGGCCTCTCCCCGAAGGATGGGAGCGACGACTACCGCGTGGCGATCACGCTCACCCGCGAGCGGGCGGGGGGGATCGGCGGCTTCGCCGCCCGCGTGATCGGCGGGGTGGCGAGCGTGGTCGGGCTCTCCCGGCAGGGTACCGACAAGGTGTCGATCACCTACCCGCGCCAGGTACCCGCCCGCCCCGTGTCCGTGGACTACATCGCGCTCGACCTGGCGGACGCCCCCGCCGGCACCTACAAGCTCGCGGTGTCGATCACCGACGACGTCGCGCACCGCACGGTGACGCGAGAGAGCACGGTCACGGTCGTCGAGTGACGGCCGGCGACCGAACGTCGGACTACGACTTCGCGCTTCCGCCCGAGCGGATCGCGCAGAGTCCGCTGGATCGTCGCGACGAGAGCCGCCTCATGGTGGTCGAGCGCGCGACGGGGCGCATCACGCATCGCGTCTTCCGCGATCTCGCGACGCTCGTCGCGCCCGGCGACGCCCTCGTGCTCAACACCACGCGCGTGCTCCGGGCCCGGCTGCTCGGCCGCCGCGATTCGGGCGCACCCGCCGAGGTGCTCCTCCTTCGCCCCCTCGGCGACGGCCGCTACGAGGCGATGGTGAGCCCGGGCGGGAAGCTGCGTCCCGGCCGGGTGGTGCACGTGGCGCCGGGGATGGACGTGGACATCCTGGAGATCACCGACCGCCGCACGCGCGTGGTGCGCGTGCGCGCCGCGGATGGCGACGTGGCCGCGGCGATCGAGCGCCATGGCCACGTCCCCCTGCCGCCGTACATCACGCGCGGGGACACGGCGGCGGATGCGGAGCGCTACCAGACCGTGTACGCGCGCGAGCGCGGCTCGGTGGCCGCGCCCACGGCCGGGCTGCACTTCACCCCCGAGCTGCTCGACACCATCGCCGCGCGCGGCGTGCGACGCGTGGACCTCGTGCTCCACGTCGGCGCCGGCACGTTCAAGCCGGTGGAGGTGGAGGATCCCGCCCAGCACCTGATGCACGAGGAGTCGTACGTGCTGAGCGCCGAGGCGGCGCGCGCACTCAACGAGACGCGCGCGCGGGGCGGCGCGATCTGGGCGGTGGGCACCACCAGCACCCGCACGCTGGAGAGCGTGGCCGCCGACGATGGCACCTTCCGGGCGGCCGCCGGCGAGACACGGATCTTCATCCGCCCACCGCATCGCTTCCGCGGCGTGGACAAACTCGTCACGAATTTTCATCTTCCCCGGTCCACGCTCGTCATGCTCGTCGCCGCCTTCGCCGGCTACGATCTCACGATGCGGGCGTACGCAGAGGCGATCGATGCGGGGTACCGGTTCTACTCGTACGGCGACGCGATGGCGATCGTGTAGCCGGACGATGATGGCGATGATGGCCATGATGGCGGCGGCATGCGCGACGGCGGAGCGCTACTACGTGCCCACGACGGAGGAGGCCAGGATCACGCTCGACGAGATGCGCGAGCACACGGACGCCATCCTGCACGTCGAATGTCCGCGCCTCCTGCGCGGACGGACGATGGTGTACGGCGAGGCGGAGCTCACGCTGGACATCGACTCCGCCGGCGACGTGCGGCGCGCCAGCCTCGCGCACGGCTCGCCGAGCCAGCGGATCGACGACGTGCTCGGCGCGCTCGCCGCGCGGCTCCACCTCCCGCGGCTCGGCGGCGCCGGCGCCTCCGCCACGCTCGTCGCCGGCTGGGCGTGCGCCCCCATGGCCGAGACCACGACGCTGCGCCTCGGCCGCGCGGGGTGAGCGCATGACGGCATCAGGGGCGTTCGGCTTCGCCGCCGAGGCGGGCGCCGGAGCGGGAGCGGCGCGCGCGGGCGTGTTCACCACGCCGCACGGCGCCGTCCGCACCCCCGCGTTCATGGCCGTGGGCACGCTGGCCACGGTGAAGACGCTGGACCCGCGCGACCTCCGCGAGATCGGGGCGGAGATGATCCTCGCCAACACGTACCACCTGCACCTGCGCCCGGGCGAGGAGGTGGTGCGGACGATGGGGGGGCTGCACCGCTTCATGGCCTGGGACGGTCCCATCCTCACCGACTCCGGCGGCTTCCAGGTGTTCTCGCTCGAGACGCTGCGCCGGGTGAGCGAGGAGGGGGTGGAGTTCCGCAGCCACATCGACGGCTCGCGCCGGTTCTTCACCCCCGAGGGGGTGATCGCGATCGAGCGCGCGCTCGGCGCGGACGTCATCATGCAGTTCGACCACGTCATCCCCGGCCAGTCCGACCACGCCACCGCGCGCGACGCGAGCGAGCGCTCGCTGCGCTGGCTGGAACGGTGCCGCGTCGCCTTCGCGCGCACCGCGGATGCGCGCGACGGGCTGCCGCCGCAGGCGCTCTTTCCCATCGTGCAGGGGGGGATCCACGCCGACCTCCGGCGCGACGCGGCGCGCGCCATTCGCGACGGGGGGGACTGGCCCGGCTACGCGATCGGCGGGCTGTCGGTGGGCGAGGCCAAGCCCGAGATGTACGCGATGCTCGACGTGGCGAACGACGAGCTGCCCCGCGACCGGCCGCGCTACCTCATGGGGGTCGGCTTCCCGGAGGACCTCATCGAGGGGGCGCGGCGGGGGGTCGACCTGTTCGACTGCGTCGCGCCCACCCGCATGGGGCGCACGGGCACGGCGTTCACGAGCGATGGACGCATGAACGTGCGCAACGCGCGGCTGCGCACGGATCCGCGCCCCCTCGACGAGGCGTGCGACTGCTCCACCTGCCGCCGCTTCTCCCGCGCCTACATCCGCCACCTCTTCATGGCCGAGGAGACGCTGGGGCTGCGCCTTCTGTCCCTGCACAATGTACATTTCCTGGTGACCCTCATGCGCGACGCGCGCGACGCGATCGCCCAGGGCGTCTTCGACGCGTGGAGCCGAAGCTGGCTCGACCGCTATCACTCCCGACCCGTTCCGGTACCATGACCGCTTCGCTCGCCTTCGCGCTCGCCCTGCAGAACGCCCCCGCCGGCGGGGCCGGCTCGATGACGCCGTTCCTCATCGAGATCGCGCTCATCTTCGTCTTCTTCTACTTCATCGTCATGCGTCCGCAGCAGAAGCAGCGGAAGCAGCACGAGCAGAGCCTGCGCGAGCTCAAGAAGGGAGACGAGGTGGTGACCGCCGGCGGCATCGTCGGCGAGGTGATTCACATCAAGGAGACGGTGAAGGACGGCGCGCCCACGGCCACGATGGAGGACCGGATCACGATCAAGTCCGCCGAATCGCGCCTCGTCGTCGAGCGCGGGCGGATCGCCCGGGTCGCGACCAAGTCCACCACCGAGCAGGGACCGGCCTCGTGAGCCTGCTCGACATCTACGTGCTCGGGGCGCCGATCCTGCGCCAGGAGACCACGCCGGTGGAGACGATCACCGACGAGCTCCGGCACCTCATCGACGACATGTTCGAGACGATGTACGCGGCCAAGGGGATCGGCCTGGCCGCGCCGCAGATCGGCCGCTCCGAGCGCATCGCCGTCGTGGACGTGGATGACAACCCGCTGGTGATCGTGAACCCCGAGATCGTCGCCACCGAGGGGAAGGGGAAGGCGGAGGAGGGGTGCCTCTCGATTCCCGACATCTACGGCGACGTGGAGCGCCCCACCCGCGCCGTCGTCCGGGCGCTCGATCGCAACGGGGCGCCGTTCGAGATCGACGCCACCGATCTGCTCGCCCGCTGCCTCCAGCACGAGATCGATCACCTGCACGGGCGGCTGTTCATCGACTATCTCAGCGTCGTGAAGCGGCGCGCCGCGCTCGCCAAGTGGGAGAAGCTCCGCAAGGGGGAGCGCTCGTACATCCGCAAGCTGGCGCCGGAGCAGATGGCCCGGCACCACCATCGCGACGAGGAGCTGTAGCGGTGCGCGTCCTCTTCTGGGGGACGTCGTCGTTCGCGCTCCCTTCCCTTCGCGCCCTCCTCGGCGAGGCGTTCGACCTCGTCGGCGTGGTCACGCAGCCCGACCGCCCCGCCGGCCGCTCGCGCTCCGTGCTCCGCCCCTCCCCGGTGAAGGAGTGCGCCGCGTCCGAGGGGATCACCGTGCTCCAGCCGGAGCGGCCGCGCGGCGCCGAGTTCATGGCCCAGCTCGCGGCGCTCGAGCCCGAGATCTCGGTCGTCGTCTCCTACGGGCACATCCTCACGGCCGAGACGATCGCGCTCCCGCCCATGGGGACGGTGAACGTGCACGCCTCGCTCCTCCCGAAGCTGCGCGGCGCCTCCCCGATCCAGGCCGCCATCCGCGACGGGTTCATCGAGACCGGCGTCACCATCATGCGCATGGTCCCGGCGCTCGACGCGGGGCCGATCATCCTGCAGGCGCGCACCCCGATCGCCCCCGATGAGACCTACGGCGAGCTGGAGCTGCGCCTCTCCGAGCTGGGGGCGCTGGCGCTGGTGGAGGCGCTCACGCTGCTCGAGCTCGGTCAGGCGAGCGAGCGCCCGCAGGACGAGGGCGCCGCGACGTACGCGGGGAAGATCGATCGCGAGATGGCGCGGATTCCGTGGCTGGAGGGGTGCGGCGTGGTGGCGCGCCTGATCCGCGCGTACGACCCGCGTCCCGGCGCCTACACCACGCACCGGGGGGCCGAGGTGAAGCTGTTCGGCGCCGTGGAGACGGACGAGGCGTCGGACGAGGCGGGGCGTCGCCCCGGAGAGGTGCTGGCGGTGGACGAGCGCGGAATGCTCGTGGCGTGCGGGGACGGCGCCGTGCGGATCACCTGGGCGCAGCCCGCGGGGCGGACGCGCATGTCCGTTGGAGAGTGGCTCCGGGGGCGCGGGGTGGCGGTGGGGGAGGTGCTTGGGTAGAGGCCAGGGGCTGGGGGCCGGGGGCTGGGGGCCGGGGAATGACCGCGCGGGGGCGGCGCGACTGCGCCGCCCCCGCGCACAATGGTGCGGGGCGAGCGCCAAAGGGACTTTGGCGCTCG
>DASUXC010000100.1:0-46816 GCA_036378095.1 Gemmatimonadaceae bacterium
CACCATCCCGCTCCCGAAGTGCCGGCCCGGGGTTTGGAAGAGTGAGCTCACTGGGGCAAGGAGGACACCCGACTACGTGAGTCACACCACCGGGACCGGCATCGTCACTACCCCGCCATCCGTCGGCGGGTCCAACCCGCCGCACCCCTCACGGGCAGGGGTTCGGGTCGTTCCAGTTCCGCGCCGGCTGCTGATCGGGCGGCGGCACGTTCGGGTTCGCGTTCCGTTCCGCCGAGAGCGGATACAGGAGGCGGCCCGGGATGCCGCTCGCTCGCGCCGGCGTGAGGGCGGGCAGGCACGTGCGCTTGTAGTCGTTCCACACCTCGATCCCGTTCTGGAAGAGCGCGATGTACTTCTCCGTCATCACGTCCTCGAGCGTGATGCTCCCCTTCGTCGGCACCCCCTGCGACGTGCGCTCGGCGTTGTAGGCGGAGAGTGCCGCGCCCGTGTTGCCCTCGTGCAGCGCGGCTTCCGCCCGGATGAGCTGGTTCTCGGCGTAGGTCAGGATCGGCTGCCGGAACGCCGGATCCAGCCGCGTCTCGCTGATCGTGGAGAAGTCCTGGTTGCCGCCCCCCGGCGGCGCGCCGACGAAGTCTCCGGAGGTGTTCTCCGCGAAGTACTGCGACAGCCGCGGATCGTTGGTGCTCTTGAGCAGGTTCACCAGGAACGCGCCCGCGCCGATGTCCCCTGCGCGCTGGACGATCATGAACTGCCACCACAGGTTGCTCTCGTTCGGGTTGTCGCTCTGGAACGAGCGCAGGTCGTTCTCCGGCGCCGAGATGCCCGAATCCGTCTCCGCGAACGCGAGCGCGTAGGCGCTGGGGTCGCGCTCGGCGACGTGCATGTAGTAGCGCGCCTTGAGCGTATGCGCGGCCGCGATCCACTTCGATGCGTCGTTCCCGAACCACAGGTCGGAGGACGGACCCACGCAGGTGGTCACCAGGGCCGGATCACAGTGGAGGTATCGGATCGCGGTGTCGAGCTTCGCCTGGATGGTCGCGTAGACCGTCGCTTGGGAGTCGAGCTTGGGCGTCACCACGTCGGACGCGGCCTCGGAGTAGGGAACGTCGCCCCAGATGTCGGCGGCCGTTCCGATGTCGAGCGCCTCGAGCACCAGCCCCACGCCAGCGAACACCGAATCACCCGCGGCCACCGACTGCGAGTCGATGGACCGGATGTCGATCAGTCCACCGCCGGTGTAGATCTGCGTCCAGTCGGGAGAGAAATTGTCCTCATCGTAGTTGTAGACGCCGAGCGACTGCGACTGCCGGGCGATGCCGGCCATCTGCTGCGTCCACATGCTGAGAATCCGGGCCAGATCCCCGGTCTCGACGATGGTCAGGCCCGTCTGGACGCCAACGAGCAGCTGGTTCGTCCCCGCGACGGTGGGGGAGTTGGGGTTGTTCGTGAGCTTCGTGCCAGTCAACCAGTCGTTGCACGCGCCCAGGGCGAGCACCGAGACCAGCCCGCCGAGCGCGATCTTGAAGATACGGAGCATGGGCGGTCACCGGTTGAGATCGAGAGTCAGGACGATCGAGCGGGTCTGCGGATTGTTGAAGTAGTCCACGTTCTGGATCGTGCCCAGAGCGCCGGACAGATTCGTCTCCGGATCGATGCCGCTGTAGTTCGTCCACGTGTGCAGGTTGCGTCCCGCGATGCGCGCGCCGATGCTGCTCAGGCCGAGCACCCGGCGCACCCACGGCTGGTCGAACGTGTACGCCACGGAGATCTCGCGCAGCTTCGTGTAGCCGCCATCCTCCACGAACTGACTGGCGACGGGTCCGAAGCCGCCCCCGATGCCCTGGAAGAAGTCCTGCCCGAACGTCAACCCCGTCCCCGGGTCGATGGCGCTGAAGTCGATCGCGACGCCCGCGCCGGGACCGGCGACGGGCCCGGGGAGCCAGTCCTTGCCGAGGACCACCGTCCGGTTGCGCAGGTCGGTGTCCCTGTGCGTGCCAAAGAAGTAGAGCGCGCCTCTCGTGCCGTTCCAGATCTGCCCGCCGTGTTTGATGTCGAGCAGGCCGGAGAACTGGAACTTGTGGAACGTGACCGTCGTGCGGATGCTGCCGGTCCACTTCGGGCTTCCGACGGCGATCACCCGCTGCGTCGGGTCGAGGATCGGCAGGCCGTCGGCGCCGAGGTAGAGCGCACCTTTCGGCGCACCGTCGCAGGCGGCGTCGATGTCCGTGCCGTCGATGTTCAATCCGAGTCCGCACCGCGCGAAGTCGTTGCCGCGGAGCACGCCGACCTCGGAGCCCTCCCACGCCGTGGCCACGGTGCCGGTGAAGCTGCTCTGCGCGGAGTTCAGCAGATCGACGAACTGCTGTCCGGCCAGGTCGAGCACCTTGTTCTGGTTCCTCGCCCACTGCAGCCCGACCTCCCACGTGAGGTTCTGGCGCATGATCGGGCGGACATTGAGCTGCGCCTCGACGCCGCGGTTCCGGATCGTGGCCGCGTTCTGCGCCTGGTTGAGGAACCCGGTGGAGTTGGCAACCGGCGCGCGGAAAATCACGCCGACCGTGCGGTCGTTGTAGAGCGTGACGCCGCCGTCGGCGCGGGCGCCGAAGAGGCCGAAGTCCACACCCGCCTCGAACTCCTTCGTCCGCTCGGGCCCGAGGTTCGGCTGCGCCTTGGTGGTACCGAGCACGAGTCCACCGTTTCCTCCCTGGTTCGTGAGGAGGAAGTCGCCCCACCCGGCGTCGGCGAGCGCCACGCCGCTCAGGTAGACCTGATTGGTGAGGTATGCCACCGGCTCGGTACCCGTCTCGCCGTAGGCGAAGCGCAGCTTGCCGTAGCTCAGGATACGGTCCTCGTTCTCACCCTGCTGCCGGAAGGCCCATGCGGCGCTCGCCTTCGGGAACCAGTGGCGGCGCGAGCTCGTGCCGAACGACGAGAAGCCGTCGTTCCGGAGCGCCGCGGTGAGGTAGAGCTGGTTGAACAGGTCGGCCGTCGCCTGTCCAAAGTACGATTCGCTGTGGACTACCGCCTCGCTGTCGTCAGGCGTGATGGTGGTCGTGTTCTTCAGGATGAGCGGCTGCGCCCCAACGAGCGTGACGCCGGTGACGGCGACGTTGCGGAAGTTGCGGCTGTTCAGGTTCTGACCGAGCGCCAAGCTCCCCGAGAAGTTCGGGTTGAAGGTGTGCGTCGCAGTGGCCACCAGGTTGTGGTCGATCTGGTAGCTCAGGATGTCGTTGCGCGTGACTTGCCCCACGGGCTGTGTGGAGCTGGTCAACGGCAGCGCCGACAGCCGCTGGTCCGTCGAGTAGTCCGCACCGAACGTCTCCTTGATGTCGAGCCAGTCGAGCGCCGTCCAGTCGACGTTCACGTTTCCGTACGTGCGCGTCGTGTTCGCGTCGTTCGGCTGCTCGTAGATCACGAAGAACGGATTGTCGTATCCGCGCGGGAGAGTCGCCGACGCGTTCGAGGGGAACGGGAACCGGTACGACCGGTGCATGCCCGTCGTCGGATCGAGGAACTGCTCGTTGTTGAACTCCGGCGGCGTGCGCATCGCGCCAAGGAGGAGCCCGGAGGTGTTCGAGCCCTTCCCGGTGAAGCTGCCCCGCGCGTCCACGTAGGAGACGTTGGCGCCGATGTTCAGGTTGTCGAACAGCCGGTGCGAAGCGTTCGCGTGGACGGTCGTGCGGTCGTAGAAGTTGTTCGGCCCGACGATGACGCCGTTCTGGTTCGAGCGCCCGCCGGACAGGTAGAAGAGCGTCCGCTCGGAGCCGCCGGACACGGAGAGGACGTTGTCCCACGTGCTCCCCGTGTGGAACAGCTCGTTCCAGTGGTCGTAGATGGGCGTGCCGGGCGCGATCTGCGGGCCCCAGCTGCCGCTGGTGGCCGGACCGCAGTCGATCTCGGCCGCGGGATCCGGGTTCGAGGCGTCGCACGACGGGGTGGCGCCGCCGTCGCCGTGTCCGTAGGTCGTCTGGAGCGGAATGTCCTTGTTGACGTCGTCGAAACCATAGCTCGAGTGCAACGAGTAGCGGGTCTGGCCCGCCTGCCCGCGCTTCGTCGTGATGAGCACGACGCCCTGGCCGGCGCGCGCGCCGTAGATCGCGCCCGCGGCGGCGCCCTTCAGGATCTCGATCGACTCGATGTCGTTCGGGTTGATGTCGGACGCGCGGTTCGGCGCGGACGACCCGCCGATGCCGGCACCGATCACGCCGGTCGGGTCGCTGGTGGCGTTGGTCTCGTTGTTGACCGGGACGCCATCCACCACGAACAGGGGCTGGCCGGTGCCGGTCATCGTCTTGAGTCCTCGGATCTGGATCGACGCCGACGCGCCCGGCTCACCGGACTGCGCGTTGACGACGATGTTCGGTGCCTTCGCGGCGAGCGCCTCGACCACGTTGGTCTCGTTCGACCGCCGGATCTGGGACGAGTCGACGGTGTTGATCACGTTGCCGAGCTTCTCGCGTGTGGTGGCCGTGCCCGCGCCGGTGACCACGACCTCGCCGAGCCGCAACGGGTTCGGGTCGAGGGAGAAGTCCTGCGAGTGCGGTCCAGGCGTGAGCGTGAGCGGGGCAGTCGCCTCGCGGTAGCCGATGAGCCGGACGGCGAGCGTCACGGCCTGTCCGCTGACGCGCGCGGCGGGGATCACCAAGCGGTACGTGCCGTTCTCCTCCGTCAGCGTACCGGCACGCAACTGCTCGATGAACACGCTCGCCGACGCGAGCGGTGCGCCGACCCGGCTCCTCACGGTCCCCGTGATCACCGCCTCCTGCTGAGCGGCGACCGGGGCGACCGGGACGGTGATGGCGGCGAGTGCCGCGGCGGCGATGAGGAGGTCCAACAACCGACGTCGCATAGTGCCTCCGAGTCTCTCCTCGTTCGTGGTGGACGAGGGACTCGCGCGCGATGGCGGCGTGAGCGGAGCGTGTGCCTCCTGCTCGCGGGCAATGAATGCCACGCCCGGTTCACGTGGCGCTCGAGCTGAACGACGACACGCGACGAACTACGCAGCCTCGATACGCGTCCCCTCACGAGAGCGGCGCCGACGCGCAACCGGAGTTTCCCGTCCCGCCATCGGCGTCAGCTGGAGTCCACACAATTTGGACGATGTGAAGAAACGGCAACGAGATCGGGATGAGACGCGGGTTGGGCGCCACGAGTGCGCGGTGGGGCGGGACGAGTGGGCCAGGCTCAGCCGATGGCGTCCTGCAGGCGCCCCACGTACGCCCGGCTGGCGGTGAGCTTGGTGCCGTCCTGGAGGATCACCACGTACTCGCCGTGGAACCACGGCTGCAGCTCGCGCACGCGCTCCACGTTCACGATCGCGGAGCGATGGATGCGCACGAACGACTCGGCGGGGAGCTTGCTCGCCATGTTCTTCATGCTCTCGCGCAGCACGTGCGACTCGCCGCGCGCGTGGATCCGCACGTAGTTCGCCGCGGCCTCGATCCAGTCGATGTCGGCGGTGCGGAGCACGAGCACGCGGCCATCGGTGCGCACGGTGATGCGCTCGTGCCCGTGGCGCTCGGCGCGCAGTTCGTCCACGAGGGCGCGGAGCGCGTGGTCGAGCCCCGGCGCTGGGCGGCGCGAGAGCCGCGCGCGCGCCACGTGCACGGCCTCGTGCAGCCGCTCCCGGCTGAACGGTTTGAGCAGGTAGTCGAGGGCGTGCACCTCGAATGCCCGCAGCGCGTACTGGTCGTACGCGGTGACGAAGATGATCCCCGGCATCCGCGCCGGGTCGAGCCGCTCGAGCACCTGGAAGCCATCCACGATGGGCATCTGCACGTCGAGGAAGACGAGGTCGGGCGCGTCGCGGGCGATCGCCTCCAGCGCCTCGGCGCCGCCGCCACACTCCGCGATGATCTCGATGCCGCGCTCCGCGGCGAGGAAGGCGCGCAGCCGGTCGCGCGCCGGCGGCTCGTCATCCACGATGAGTGTCCGCAGCCGCATGACGAGCTCGGCGGCGCTCACGCGCCCGCCGCCAGGACGGCGACCCGGTAGGGGAGCACGACAGTGAGCTCCAGCCCTCCCTCGGGGCGGTTGCGCATCGCCAGGTCGTACCGGTCGCCGTACAGCTCCGCGAGCCGGTCGCGCGTGTTGCGCAGGCCGACGCCGAGCGAGGCTCCGGGCGTCCACCCGGCTGGGAGTCCGGGCCCATCGTCGGCCACCGTGAGGCGCAGCGAGCTCTCCCGCCGCTCGGCCCGCACCTGCACGCATCCGCCCCCCGGGCGCATGGACACGCCGTGCCGGAGCGCGTTCTCCACCAGCGGCTGCAGCACCAGGTTCGGCACGAGCGCGTCGAGCACATCGGGGTCGGCGCGCACGTCGGTGCGTATCCGGTCGCCGTAGCGAATGCGCATGATGTCGAGGTAGCGGCGCACGAACTCGATCTCCTGGCGCAGCGGCACTTCCTGTACGTCGTCGCTGCGCAGGGCGAGGCGCAGGAGGTCGGAGAGCGAGGTGAGCATCGCGTCCGCGGCCTCCACATCCCGTCGCATGAGCGCGGAGACGGTGTTGAGCGTGTTGAAGAGGAAGTGCGGGTTGAGCTGCATGCGGAGCACCTGCAGCCGGGTGCTCGCGAGCCGCGCCTCGAGCTGCACGGTGCGCGCCTCGCGGCTCCGGTAGCGCCCGTAGTACTCGAGCGCGTGCCAGGCGGCGACGATGCTCAGGTACACGAAGACGTCGCCGGTGAAGCGCGTGAGCACGTGCGACGTGATGGTGAGCGCGAGCGGCACGGCACCGAAGCCGATCCGGCGCTCGATGAGCGTGGCGAGGAGCGCGTGCGCGAAGGCGAACGCGACCGCGCACACCACCTGAAGCGCGAGCCGCCGGGCGACGTCGCCCTCGTCGAGCCGCCACCGCCGAGCGGCGGCGAAGATGAACGGCGCGAGCGCCGCCCAGAGAAACCAGCGGATGAGATGGAGCGCCGCGAGCTCGGCGAATGGCATGCGAGCGCCGGACACGCGGAGGTACACGTAGTGCTGGCTCGCGAAGACGAGGCCGATCGCGGTGGCCGCGCCGCTGACGATGATCCACGCGCGCCAGCGGGGGATGATGACGCCGACGCCGTCGACCTGGGGAGTGGCGGAGTTGTCGTCTCGCATACAGGGAATCCGCGCGGCGGCGTCCGCCGCCTCGCCCTCCTGCTTCCGCATTACGTGGACCGCGTGACGGATGTTCCATCGACCGCCGACGTGTCCGCCACCACCGCGCGAATGCGAGTTCAGCCGATCGGCTGGAAGTCGGAGAGGTGCTCCTGGATGATCACCCACTTCCCGCCGCGCCGCTGGAACACCGCCGTCCACGCGCCCCCCACCACGTGCGGCCGCCCCTGCGGCGTGATGTGCGGGATGCGATACGTCGCCGTGACCACCGCCGCGTCCGGCGCGAGCACGTCCACGTGCATGGAGTCCCACTCCCACCGCGGGTTCCGCATGTTCCGTCCGATGTTCGTCCAGAACTGCTGGATGCTGCGACGCAGCTCCGCGCGCGTGGTGGTGACCCGCCCCGCGCTCGCCGAGATGACGGCGCCGGTGTCGGGGTAGAGGCTCATCAACCGGGACACGACGTCCCCGCCGGAGAGATCGGCGGCCGCGACGAGGCGCGCGCGGACGGTGTCGGCGATCGCCCGCCGGCGCGCGGCGTCGAGCGGCGCGGCGCTCGAGCCGCTCGAGCAGGCGAGCGCGAACGACACGAGGGGAAGCGCGACGAGCGCGAAGCGACGAGCCCGGCGGCGCGGCGCGCGAAGTGAAAGGGCGCGCGGCTCCTCTGAAGTGGACACTCTGGCGTCCTCGCGATGGGACACGATGGTAGGGGAAATGGCGGTACGCGGGCGCAACGCGTGGTCCGGGAGATGCAACGGCGTAAGCGCCCGCTCCAGCTCTCGCGAAAGCGATGCCACTCCGGCACGGCGGGGAGCGAGTGGAACGTCCGCGGAGGAGATCCTATGGGCATGAAGTCAGTGGTAGCGGTGCTGCCCATGACGCTGTTCGCGCTCGCGTGTGGCGGCCACTCGAAGCAGGAGCAGCGCGCCGCGCTGAGCGACGACCTGCGCAGCGATCTCGCGCGCGCGGCCGCGCCCACGTCGGAGCTGGCGTCCGCCCAGTTCCGCCCGCAGCAGGTGGTGTCGAACATCGAGCTGGGGAACGCGCCGGCGCCGCACGTCACGCGCTCGACGTCGAAGGCGGCGCGGGTGCGCACCACGCGCCGGACGCCGCGCGCCAAGCCCGCGCCGGCGCCCAAGGTGGAAGCGGTGAAGGCGGTGGCGGAAGCGCCCTCGCCGGAGCCCACCACGATCGCCGTCACGCCGGCGCCGGCGCCCACGGCGGGTCCGCGCCCGGAGCCCAACCCGGTGGACTATCCCGCGGGGAGCGGGAACGACACGGAAGGCGAGCACCACGGCGGCGGGATCGGCGGGGTGATCGGCGTGATCATCCGCGGCGGCACCATCGGCGACGATGACCACTGCGAGATCCACCCGCGCGGCCGCGTGCCCGTGATGATCAACACGCGCATCCCGATCCCGATCGGGCGCGGCACCTTCCCCGGCCCGCGCGGCGGCTGGTGAGCGTCGCGGAGGGCGCGCGGCGTCAGTGCCGCGCGCCCTCCTCCGGGAGCGCGAACGAGAAGAGCGCTCCCCCCGCCGCGATCGCCACGTACTGGCGCCCGTTCACCGCGTAGGTCATGGGCGCCGCGCGCACCTGCCCGCCCGTGCGCACGCTCCACAACACCTTCCCCGTGCGCGCGTCGGCGGCGTGCAGGATCCCCCGCCACTCCGCGTAGAACACGAGGCCGCTCGCCGTGGTCAGCGCGCCGGTGCCGAGCATCCGTTCCGGCGTTCGCGTCTGCCACGCCACCTTCCCGGTGTTCACGTCGATCGCCGTGAACGTCCCCGTGGCCGGCGCGAGCGGCACGTGATACCCGCCCTGCCACTTCACTCCCCTCGCCAGCGGCTCGGGGGAGAGCACGAAGCGAATCGGCTCGACGATCCCCGACACGTAGATGAGCCCCGTGCCCGGCGAGTACGATGCTGGCGCGAAGTTGCTCCCGCCCCCCATTCCCGGCATGATGCGCACCCCCTCGCGCGTGGGCGAGGCGAAGGTGTTCTCGTGCGGCACGAACTCCGCCGTGCGCCGGATGCGCGCCCCGGTGCGCCGGTCGAGGATGTACACCCACCCCACCTTCCCCGCCTGCGCCACGGCCGGGACGCGCTCGCCATTCACCATCACGTCGAGCAGCAGCGTCGGACTCGTGGCGTCGTAGTCCCACTCGTCGTGCGGCACCTCCTGGTAGTACCAGCGCAGCCGCCCGGTGCGGATGTCGAGCGCCACCACCGAGGTGGTGTACAGGTTGTCGCCGGGGCGCACGGAGCCATCCATGTTCGGCGCCGGGTTGCCGACGCCGAAGTAGATGAGCCCGAGCGCGGGGTCGTACGATGGTGTGTTCCACACCCCGCCGCCCCCCGTACGCCACGCGTCCGGGTAGCGCGCGCTGTCGCGCTTCTCGCGCGCGATGTCGCGCGGGAGGACGTCGCCATCGGGGGTGGTGCGCGACCACTTCCCCCACCACCCGCCATCGGCGGGGGAGGGGATGGTCCAGAAGCGCCAAAGGCGCTCCCCCGTCGCCGCATCGTACGCATCCACGAGCCCGCGGATGGCGAACTCGCTCCCGCTCGCCCCGACGATGATCTTCCCGTCGGCGGCGAGCGGGGCCATGGTGATGGAATAGCCGTCGTCGGGCGCGATCACGGTGGCGTCCCACACGAGCCGCCCGGTGCGCGCGTCGAGCGCGAGGAGGTGATCGTCGAGCGTGGCCACGTACACCCGGTCGTGGTACACGGCCACCCCGCGGTTCTTCGCGCCGCAGCAGGTGGGGACCGGAGGGAGCTTCCACTGGTAGCGCCAGATCTCCTCCCCGGTGGCCGCGTCCACCGCCACCACGGTGCCGAACGGACCGGTGTAGTACATGACCCCGTCGGCGACGACGGGGGTGGTCTCCTGCCCGCCCGGCTGCGACTCGAGCTGATGCACCCAGGCCAGCGTGAGCTGCCGCACGTCGCGCGCATCGATCTGCGCGAGCGTGGAGTAGCGCGCGTTCGAGTAGTCGTGCCCGTACGTGAGCCAGTCGGTGCTGCTCGACGCGGCATCGAGGAGCATCTGGTCGGTGACGGCGATGGGCGCGGGGCGTGAAGGGCGATCGCGTCCGGGCGCCGCCGCTCCCCCCGCGCGGGGCGGCGACGATCCGCGGCGGACCCTCGCTCGTGTCCGGAGCGCCAGGGTGCTCCCGGGGAGCAGCGCGCGCGTCTGGTCGCACAGCCCGCCGTGCACGAGGTGCTCGCCGAGCACGCCGCCGTACGACTCGGCGAGATCGCCGACCGGCCGCGTGCCGCGCGGGAGGCGCGGCGCGCTGTCGGGGAGGATGTGGTAGAGCAGCATGGAGCGGCCGATGCGCGCCACCGGCGTCTCGCGCGCGAGCCAGGTGAAGCAGGGGAGATAGGCGCCGGCCAGGTAGGTGCGGCTCGCCGCCACCCAGCCGGTGGCGGGAGCGCTCCCGCCCAGGCGCACGGTGTCGGCGAGGCGCAGCGCGCCGACGGGGGTGCTGCCGAAGTAGAACAGCGTGACCGCCGGCACGCGGCGCGCCGCCAGCGTGTCCGCGAGTCGCCGCAGGTCCTGCCCCCAATCGAGGTTGCTGTCCACGACCACGCGCGCGGGGTTCGCGCCGGCCAGCGCGTTGAAGTCCGCAAGGTAGTCGGGGTACGCCCGCACGGCGCCGGCCACCTGCCAGAGGACGAGCGCGGCGATCGCCGCGCGCGGGGCGAGCCGCCACCCCGCCTCGCGCCACACCGCCGCGGCGGCGACGGCCGCGGCGACGGCGAGCAGCGGGTACACGGGGAGCACGTGGCGCACGCCGATGTCGATGTTCGCGCCCATCGCGACGAGCACCACCGCGGCGGCGGCGAGCAGCGGAGCGAGCGGGCGCCACCCGGCGCCGCGCCGCCGGCCCGGGACCGCGCGCACGCTCCACCCCGCGGCGAGCCCGCCGAGCGCGAGGAAGGGGAGGGGCGTCTTCACGGCGAGCACCACCAGCGAGTAGTACCACCATCCACGCTCGCTCACCTCGCCGAGCAGGAAGGCCGGGTGCCCGTGCTGGTCGTGCTGCGCGAGGGTGCGGATCCCCCCCACCAGCTCCGGCGCGGGCACGGGGATGAAGCCGCGGGCGATGACGAGGTGGAAGCGGTAGATCGCCCACACGCCGAGCGCGCACAGCAGCGCGGCGAGGGCGGCGGGCGCGAGGTACGGGCGGACGGCGGAGAAGCGCCACCACGGGCGGTGCACGCCGGCGCCGCCGGAGCGCGCATCGGGCGCGCCGTCGCCTGACGAATCCGCGCCCGACCACCACCGCGCGGCGACGATGAGCAGCGCCGCCACGGCGAAGAAGGGGAGGCTCGAGAGCTTGGAGGCGATGGCGGCGAAGCCGGCGATCCCGAACAGGGCGCTGCGCCGCCACGTGGGTCGCTCGATCCAGCGCGCGAAGGCGTACACCACCCAGACGAAGGTGGCGGCGACGGGGAGGTCGGTGGTGGCGAGACCGGCGTGGGCGAGGAGCTGCGGCGTGGTGGCGGCGAGGAGCACGGCGAGCATCGCCGCGCGCTCTCCACCGAGCCAGCGCGCGAACGCCCACACCGCGCCGAGCATGAGCAGGAAGAAGGGGAGGACGCCGAGCCGCGCGAGCGCGAGCGTGCGCGCGTAGTGGCCGCCCGCGACGAGGATCGCATTCCCCTCCGCCCAGACGTTGTCGCCCGCCTGCGCGGTGGCGCCGCCGAGACGCGCGGCGAGGGCGATCGCCACGCGGGCGAGCGGCGGGTGCTGGGGATCGAGGTCGTAGCGTCCGGACTCCAGCCACTCCATCCCCGCGGCGAGGTGCGCCGGCTCGTCGAACGTCTGGCTGAAGTGCGCCGCCGCGCGCACCACGACGAGGGCGGCGACGAGCGCGGTGACGAGCGCCACTCCGCGGGCCCACCGGTGTCGTCCCGAGACGGCGGGACCGCCCGCGCGCGGGAGGTGCGCCGACGCAGGCGTGTACGACGCGAGCGCGGCGGGATGCGTGGAAGTCTCGGTAGGCACGACCATAGGACGACCGCCCGACACCGCCGGTATCGCGGCGCGTCGTGTGAAGGAAACCCCGACGTGCTCGGGGGGTGGATGCGGAGCAGTCAGGCGGAGAAGACGGCGTCCACCGGGGTGATGGTGACGTTCGATGCGTCGATCCCGAGGCGCATCGCGCCGATCTCGCGGTCCTCGGCGAGGAGCTCCGGGGGCTTGGGTGCGTCGTACGTGACGGCGGACTCGGCGTCGGACACGAGCGCGTCGCGGAGCGCCGCGGCATCGCGCGCGATCATGACGACGTCGAGATCCAGGCCCGAGAGGTGGCGGCGGATGGCGGCGTTCACCGCCTGGTGGTCGAGCGCGGCCAGGCGCTCGCGCAGGTACGGCACGAACGCCGGGATGCCGAACCACTCGGAGTCGAGCGCGTAGCCGAGCTGGAGGTCCTGCGTGGAGACGAGCAGGGGGAGGCTTTTCATCAGGTAGTCGCGCGTGCTCTCGAACGCCTCGGGGGAGAGCCCGTCGGTCACCAGCGCGCGCAGCTCGTGCAGCGCGATGCGCAGCGCCATGTGCGCGTTGGCCGGGAGCACGGGGCGCAGCCACAGCTCGAAGAGCTGGCGGTGGCGGGCGCGATTCGCGTCGGGGAAGAACTGGAACATCCCCCCGGGGAACGCCTCGATGTACGCGTAGTCGCCGTAGTTCATCCCGCGGATCTCGCGGATGCGCTGGTACAGGTGGGACACCGACGAGCGGTGCTCCCCGAGCCAGGCGCGCGCGAGCCAGAGCGCGGCGAAGTCGGGGTGCGAGCGGGTGACGTCGATGACGTGCCCGATCGAGATGGCGGTGGCGCGCGTGTCCTTCTCGATGATGTTCACGCGGATGCCGGCGTGACGCTGCACGGTCGGGACGATCGCCGGCGCCGCCGTTCCCTCGGGGAGCGCGGCGCACGCGGCGCGCACGCGCGCGAGCATCGGCTCGGGGAGGTCGCCGGCGGCGCCGACGGCGAGGTTCGCCCGCACGAACCGCTCGGCCACGAACGCCCGCACGTCGTCGAGGGTGATCGCGCGGATCCCGGCCGCGGTGCCGAGCGTCGGGTGGGCGTACGGCGTGCCGCGGAAGACCACCTCCTGCAGCCGCTCCTTCCCCAGCTCCTCCTCGTTGTTCGAGCGGAGGTCCTGCTCGAGGGCGTTGCGCTGCGCGTCGCGCAGGCGCTCGAAATCCTCCTCGCGGAAGCCGGGATCGAGGAGCATGGGGAGCGTCACGTCGAGAAAGCGCTTCCACGTGTCGCGGTGCGTGCGCGCGGTGAACGTGGTCATCTCGCGGTCCACCTGGGCGTCGAAGGTGGCGGCGAGCGGGTAGAGGGCGCGGGTGATCTCGTCGATGCGCATGTCGCGCGAGCCGGCGTCGGCGATCATCGCGGCGGCGAGCGCGGCGAGCCCCTCCTTCCCCGCGGGGTCGTGCGCCGAGCCCACGCGGAAGAGGAGCTTCACGTCGAGCTGCGGGAGCGGGGAGCGCTGCAGCAGCGGCTCCGGCAGGGCGGCGCGCGGCGCGGGCTCGCGCGGCGCGAGCGAGGCGAGCGACGGCACGCTCGCCATCGCCTCCGGCATGGCCTCGTGCGAGAGCGTGGCGACGACCAGCCGCGCGTCGGTGAGCCACCGGCGGCCGGCGGCGCGCACGTCGCGCGGGGTGACGGCGGCGTAGCTCTCGAAGAGCGTCTCGAGCGTGCCCGTGGTGCGCTCGTACTGGACGAAGCGGGCGAGGGTGGCGGCGATCGTCTCCGTGTCGTCGAGCTCGCGCACGAAGCCGTAGCGCATGTTCGACTTCGCCTCGGCGAGGCGCCGCGCGGCGAGCGTGGTGCCCCGCGCCTCGGCGGCGGTGCGCAGGATCGCGTCGCGCACGGCGACCACGTCGCTCATGCGCTTCACGCGCGCCCCGATGGTGACGAGCCCCGGGTCCACGCTCCCCGGCGTGAAGGCGAAGAGCTGGTCGGCCGTCTGCTCCACCTCCACCAGGCGGCGGTAGAGGTCGGAGGTGGTGCCGAACCAGAGGTCGACGAGCAGGTCGAACGCCGCGTAGGCGCGGTCGCCGGCGTCGAACGCCGGGCCGTGGAAGGAGACCGTCACCCAGGGGAGCGTCGGCGTCTCCCACGGCACGTGCGCGTACACCGGCCCCGCCGGCTCCGGCTCGGCGGGGATGTCGGCCGCCCACCCGCCGGGGCGCCAGTCGCCCCAGTAGCGCTCCACGAGCGGGAGCGCCTCCGCCGCGGTCACGTCGCCGGCGAGGATGATCGTGGTGTACTCCGGGCGGTACCAGCGGTGGAAGAAGGTGCGCGAGTACTCGAACTGGTCCGGCATCGCCTCGATGTCGCGGAGGAAGCCCATGGTGGTGTGCTTGTACGTGTGCGTGGTGTACGCGCTGTCGCGCATCACCTCGAACAGCTTCTCCATGGGGTCGGCGCTGTTCTTGTTGTACTCGCCGAGCACCGCGCGCGCCTCGGTGCGGAAGTCCTCCTCGGGATAGCTCAGCCGCTGGAAGCGGTCGGCCTCGATCTCGAGGATCGTGGCCAGGTCCTCCCGCGAGAAGGTGATGTGGTAGTTCGTGTAGTCGTCGGTGGTGTACGCGTTCTGCCGCGCGCCGGCGCGCGTGAGGATCCCCTGGTAGATCTCCGGCGGGTACTGCTCCGTGCCGCGGAACATCATGTGCTCGAAGAAGTGCGCGAATCCCGTCTTCCCCTCCTCGACCTCGTTGCGCGAGCCCGTCTTCACCGGAATCTGGATGGACACGACGTCCGGAAATCCGGTGGGGACGATGATGACGCGGAGACCGTTGGCGAGGGTGGTCTCGGTGATGTCGAAGGGGAGTAACGGCATGGGGTTGGGGGCCGGGGGCCGGGGGTCAGGGGGGATGCAGCGGGGTCTGGGACTGGGATCAGGAACGGCCAGGACAAGATAAGGAATGCGCCGGGCGCCGGCATTTGCCGGCGCCCGGACGCGATCGTCCAAGTGTGGTGGCGTTCCCGGCCCCTCTTCCGTGCCCCGCTTCAACGCCCCTCACCCCCGGCCCCCGGCCTCCACCCCCTGAAACACACCCCCCTCGCCGTCGCCATCGTCTCCCTCGGCATCGCCCTCGGGCTCTGCACGACGATGTTCAGCCTGGTGGATGCCGTGGTGCACCCGTACGTGCCGTATCGCGACCCGGAGGCGATCTACGCCGTGATCCCGAAGGGGGGCGACCGGGCGCGGCATTCACCGACGACGTACGAGCACTTCCTCGCCCTCCGCGGTGACGCGCGGTTCCGCGACGTGGTGGCCGTGACCGCGCTCGCCCACGCGACGGTGCGGGCGGGCGCCCGCACGCGCGACGTGAAGGCGGTCACGGTTTCGCCGAACCTCTTCCGCGTGCTCGGCGTGGCGCCGGCGCTCGGACGCGGGTTCGCGAGCCTCGACGGGCTCAATACCGACGAGACGCAGGTGGTGATCGGCGAGCGGCTGTGGCGGCAGGTGCGCGGCGCGCGGCGCACGCCGCGCGGGATGACGCTGATGGTGAACGATCGCGCGTACACCGTGGTCGGCGTGATGCCCGATGGGGTCGACTTTCCGTTCGGGGCCGAGCTGTGGATGCCGATTCCCGCGGGGGCCGTGGCGACGGGGGACGGACTGCCGGGGGTGGCCATCTGGTATCGACGCGAGCGCGGCGTCTCCGCCGGCCAGGTGCAGACCGAGCTGGCGGCGATCGCCGCGCGTGTGAGCGCCGAGCATCGGCTGCTCGACAAGCCGATCCACTATCGAACGTGGCAGCCTTTCTCGTCGCCGTTCCGGCCGGCGGCGGATCCGGTGCACTTCGTGCTCGGCGGCGCCGTGGCGGTGGTGCTGCTGATCGCGTGCGCCAACCTCTCGAACCTGCTGCTCGCGCGCGGGGTGGCACGGCGGCGGGAGCTGGCGATCCGCGCCGCGCTCGGCGCCTCGCGCGGCGCGCTCGCCCGGCTGGTGCTCGCCGAGTGCGCGCTGATCGTGGCCGCGGGCGCGGTGGTGGGCGGGGTGGTCACGCTCTGGGCGAACGACATCGTCCGCCTCACCGTGCCGCGCGCGCTCCTCGAGCTGGGGCTCATCGAGCCGCGCACGAGTTGGCGCGCGTTCGCGTTCGCGCTGCTGATCGCCCTCGGCACCATGGTGGTGTTCGGGCTCCTGCCCGCGCTCCGGGCGGCGGCTACCGACCCGAACGACGCCCTGAAGGACGGAGCGGGCATCACGACGCGCGAGGGACGCCGGCGGTACAGCGTCCTCGTGATCGCCGAGGGGGCGCTGTCGATGGTGCTGCTGCTCGGCGCCGCGCTCCTCGTGCGCACGGCGCGCGGCATCGCGGCGTTCGACTTCGGCTACGACCCGCGCGCCCTGATCGTGGCGAGCAACGGCGTCTATGGCAAACGGTGGCTCGGCGGCGAGGGCGCGGCGCGCTTCTACGATGAGATGCTCACGCGCGTGTCATCGCTTCCCGAAGCGAGAAGCGCGGCGCTCTTTCACGACGCGAGGCCGGTGGGGCACGCCGTGACGTTCGAGGACGCGGGGCGCGGCACGGACTCGCGATTTCTCCCCGCGTACAGGATCGTCACGCCGGGGTACCTGCGCACGCTCGGCATTCGCATCACGGAAGGGCGCGACTTCGAGGCGGGAGACGCGGTGACCGGGGCGGTGGTCATCAATCACGCCGCCGCGCGCCTCCTCTGGCCGTTCGGCGGCGCGGTGGGGAAGATGATCAAGTTCGCGCCAGAAGACTCGGCGCGGCGCTGGTACCGCGTGGTCGGCGTGGCGCGCGATGCGTTCGAGGCGCGGCCGGAGGATGCCGGCGCCGAGCCGGGCCCGCGCGTGTACGTGGTGACGCCCGACGACGACGCCCCGAAGCGATCGCTCGTCGCGCGGGCGGCCGCCGATCCCTCGGCGCTCGCCATGGTGATGCGGCGCGAGATCGCGACGCTCTCCCCCGTGGCCTCCGCGGCGATGCACATCGAGCCATGGACGGAGTCGCTCGACCGCGCGGCCGAGCTGGCCCGCTTCCTCTCCGCGCTCTTCGGGAGCTTCGCCATCTTCGGGCTCGCCATCTCGGCGATCGGCGTGTACGGCGTCGTGTCCTACACCGTGTCGCGGCGTCTGCGCGAGCTCGCCGTGCGCGTCGCGCTCGGCGCGGCGGCGCGCGACGTGTGGCGCCTCGTGATGCACGACGCGGCGGTGATGCTCCTCGCCGGCACCGGGATCGGCGCACTGGCGGCGCTATGGGCCGCGTGGTCGCTGCGCTTCCTGGCGTGGGGGCTCGGCGATGCCCACCTCGCGCTCCCGCTGGTGACCGCGGAGGTGGTGCTGCTCGCCGTGGGGTTCGCGGCGTGCGTCGCGCCGGCGCGGCGCGCGGCGGGGGTCGATCCGGCGGAGACGATGCGGGCGTGCTAGGGTGAGACGCGAGCCGCCGGGCCGTGCCGGGCAACGCCGCAGTGACGGCGGAGAAAGTCGCGGGCGATGTCCTGCGCCTCCTCGGCGCGCGGGCTGAGCCAGAAGCCGAGGTGGTCGCCCTCATCGATCCAGTAGCGCTCGGCGTGCGGGGTGTGCTCGTGGGCGAACACGCCGTGGTGGAACTTCACGTCCGCATCGTGAGTGCCGTGCACGATGAGGGTCGGACAGCGCACCTGCTCCAGGGGGAGCGGCGCCAGGCAGCGGAGTTGCTCGGTGTCGTTCTCCGTTCCCGCCCGGCGCGGCCGGTACGGAAACATCGTCGCCGTGAACGACGCGATGAAACTCCGGGCGCGCGGCGAGGCCAGCGCGTGGTCGACGTGCTCATCTAGCTGCCGCTTCGTGAAGTACGCCGTGCCGCGCAGCATCTGGCGCAGGAACCACTCCGGGCGCTTCCGAAGCACGAGCCGCGTGAGCTTCTGCCCCCACTCGCTCATGAACAGGGTCTGCGCCAGCGCCCCCGCGGTCTCGGGGACCTCGTGGCGGCCGCTCGCGCTGTCGATCGCGATGAGAGCCCGGATCCGGTCGGGGTGGCGGATGGCGAAGAGATAGCCGGCCGGTCCACCCGCCGACAGCGTGACGACGGCGGCCTTCTCCACGCCGAGGGTGTCGAGGAGCGCGGCGAACAGATCGGCCTGCTGCGCGAAGCTTCGACCACTCTCCAACGGCGTGCCGAGGTATCCCGGCCGCGACACGGAGAGCAGCCGGTAGCTGCCGGGATCGATCCAGTTCAACAGAACTCGGGCCTGGTCCACCCCGCCCAGCCCAGCGTGGCTGGCGAGGACGACCGGCCCGTCGCCTCCGGTGAGCTGACACTCGACCCGGCCCACGGCGGTGCGCAGCAGGCCGCGAGCGATGCCGGGTCGCGGTAGGACGTTGGTTGCGTTCATTCGATCTCTCGGTGCCGCCGCGAGCCGTCGGTTCAGTGTATATGCATCTATTGTAAACGAGACGTGCGCCGCGGTGAAGAGGTGAGCAGGACCCCGGCGCCGCCGATCTTCGAGCCTCGTGCGAAGAGCCTCGTGCGAACCGTCACCCGCTTCGCGGGCACCGGTGCTGCGCGCCGCCGCTCGCGCTCGCGATCGCCGCGCGGGCGAGGACGGCAATGGAGGAATCGCCGAGGTGACGCCCGAGCGCGCCCGCGATGCTGCCGATCGCGCCGCGCGTGGCGACTACGTCGTGCCGCACGCGCGCCGCGACGTAGTCGCCGAGCGGCGGGGCCTGCAGCGTCAGCGCGAGGAACAGTAGGGCGGCCGGCGCGAGGACCCTCGCCAGATCCGCGATCACCACGCGTGCGAATCGTCTCCGGAACATCGGTGACCTCCTTCACAGCTCTCCCTTCGCCCATGCGAGCGGGCGAGGTCGAAGCTACGAGGACCGAATGTCAGGAAGGTGGTGGCGGTGTCAGGGAGGGGTGAGGAAAGCGGCGCTCGGGGAGACGCGGCCATCGGCCATCGGCCATCGGCTCTCGGCTACGGCACACCACCGAGGGCTCTCGGCGTGTGCAGCAAGCCGAGAGCCGAGAGCCGATGGCCGAGAGCCGCCTTACGCCAGCTTCCCGTTCAACCGGTACCCCGCCTTCCGTACCGTGAGGATGTACCGCGGGTGCGCGGGGTTGTCCTCGAGCTTGCGGCGGAGCTCGGCCACGTGGGTGTCCACGGTGCGGCTCACGACCGCGGAGTGGTAGCCCCACACCTCGCGCAGCAGCTCGTGGCGCGTGGCCACGTCGCCGTGACGGCGGAGGAGGGCGGTGAGGAGGTCGAACTCCATCGGGGTGAGGTCCACGCGCTCGCCGCGTCGCGTGACCGAGCGGGAGCCGGGATCGATCTCGATCTCCCCCACGCGCTCGCGCGGAGGCGCGGTGCGCGGCGCTGGCGTGGCGGGCGGCGCGCCGGAGGCACGGCGGAGGAGCGCCTCCACGCGCGCGAGCAGCTCGAGCACGCCGAACGGCTTGGTCACGTAGTCGTCGGCCCCCAGGCGGAAGCCGCGCACCTTGTCCGCCTCCTCGCCGCGCGCGGTGAGGATGAGCACGGGCGTGACGATCCCATCGTCCCGCATCGCGCGCAGCACGCGATAGCCGTCCATGCCGGGGATCATGAGGTCGAGGATGACGATGTCCGGCGACTGCTCGCGCGCCATCGCGAGCCCGGTGAGCCCATCCTCCGCGGAGATCACCTCGTAGCCCTCGATCTCCAGGTTGTTGCGCAGCCCGAACGCGAGGTCGGGATTGTCCTCCACCACCAGGACGCGCTTCACAGTGGCACCTCCCGCGACTTCGAGGGCTCGCGGGCCGCTTCGCCCGGCGCGCCGGTGGTGCCGGCATCGGCGGCGCCGGCGTTGTCGTCAGGCGCCCCCTGGTGCAGCTCGCCGGGGACGCACCGCGCCGCGGGGAGCTCCACCACGAAGCGCGCGCCTCCTCCGGGGAGCGGGGCGGTCTCGACCCAGACGCGCCCGCCGTGCAGCGCCACCAGCTCGGCCACCACCGAGAGCCCGATCCCGCTCCCGGCCACGGCGGAGCTGGCGTCGCGATCGAGGCGGAAGAAGGGCTCCCAGATGCGCGCGCGCTTGTCATCGGGGATGCCCGGGCCCTCGTCGTCCACGGCGATGCGCGCGCGCGAGCCGCCGAGGGAGAGCGCGACGCGCACCGTCTGGCCGGGGGGGCCGTACTTCACCGCGTTGTCGAGGAGGTTGACCAGCGTCTGTCGCAGCGCGCCGCGGTCGACGTTGGCGATGATCCCCTCCTCGAGCTCCGCGCGCACCTCCACGCGGCGCGCCTGGGCGATGGGCGCGAACGCCTCGATCGCCTCGCGGAGCTGCCCGGCGAGCTCGGTGGGCTCGGGGGAGAGCCGGGAGAGCCGCCGCTCGGCGCGCGAGAACTGCAGCACGTTCTCCACCAGGTGCGTGAGACGCCGTGCCTCCTGGTCGATGATCTCGAGCGACCGGCGCCGCTCGGTGTCGCTGCGTACGCGCCCGAGGAGGAGTGTCTCGGCGAACATGCGCACCTGGGCGAGTGGCGTGCGCAGCTCGTGCGAGATGCCGGAGATGAAGTCGGCGCGCAGCCGCGCGAGCTCGTACTCGCGCCGGAGCTGGTGGAGCGCGGTGATGACGAGCCCAACCGAGACGAGCGCGAGCGCGAGCAGGAGGGGGAGCCGCGAGCGCGGGAGCCCGCCGATCACCAGCCGGTCGGCGAGCGAGGGGCGGAGCGCCACCGTCACCTCGAAGCGGCCGAACTTCTCCATCTCCTGGTGCCCGGTGTACGTGGCCGGGTACTGCGCGGCGGACGCGTACAACGTGTGCCCCTCCAGGTCGCGCACCACCACGGAGAGCATGGAGTCCGTGGGGATCTCGCCGACGAGCGCGGGGGGGAGGAGCGGATAGTAGCGGTAGATCTCATCGAACACGTGGCCGGCGAACGGGGCGTACGGCTGGGAGAAGCCGTACACGCGAACCGGGACACCGTTGGCGTCGCGCCGGAAGACGAAGGCGGCGACGCGCGGTGTGCCGGCGACGGTGCTCACGATGTGCCCCAGCTCCCAGTCGGCCTTGGCGTACTGCTGCGTGTACGCCGGCACCGTGTCGCGCAGCCAGGCACGCGTCTCGGGCGTGGCGCACCCGCGGCTGACGGGGATGGTGTGGGTGTCGAGGTCGAGGCGGAAGTAGAAGGGGATCGTGTCGGAGCCCGCGTGCTCGCACTGCCTGGCGCCGGCGGGGATGGAGTCGAGCGACGGCGGTACGCGGTACATGCTCGTGGGCGCGCCCCCGAGATCGGTGGGGCGATAGAGGCGCGCGTACATGGCGTTCCAGATCCCTTCCTTGGCGTTCACGGCGAACTCGAGCGCGGTGAACGTGGCGTAGTCGCGCAGCGCCCGCTCCGCGGTGGCGCGGTGGGAGCGCGCCGCGTCCTGCGCCTGATACGCGAGCATCGCGGTGGCCGCGACGCTGAGCGTGAGGAGCGCGACGAGAAGGGCCATGCGCGATTGCGGCGCGCGCGGCCAGCGGGCGTGACGTGCGCGATCGACCATGTGCGTCGATACTAGCGCGCGGGGGAATGGGGGGGAGGGGGGCTAACGAGTTCCTGACATGCGCGGGGCGGGAACGGCCGGGGCGCGAACGGCCGGGGCGCGAACGGCCGGGGCGCGGGACGCGGGGCGCGGGACGCGGGACGCGTGCCCATGGAATGCGATACGGGGCCGGCTCTCGCCGGCCCCGTATCGCTCAATCTCCATCCCTCACGCGTCCCGCGCCCCGCACCCCGCGCCCCGCCTCCGGCGCGACGACGCGTGCATCCGCGATTACTGAGCGGACACCTGCGTGAGGACGAACGCCGTCGTGTCCGACGCGCCCGACATGAGCGCCACCGACGCCGGGTGGTCGGGGTTGGTGGTGAAGGTCACGCCCGTGGGGGCGATCACGTCCACCGAATAGGTCCCGGCGGCCGTGAAGGGGCGGCTCGCGGCGAAGGTGCCCGTGCCGCCGTCGACGAAGGCCACCGTGTCGGGCGTGCCGCCGTCGGGGGTGAACACGGCCTTGAAGTCGCCGAGGCCGAGCGTCGCGCCGCCGACGGTGGGCATCGTCACGCCGTCACCCTGGGCGAGCGTGACGGTGAGGCCGCCGCTGGTCTCGAAGTCGGTGGCGTGCACCACCGGGTGCATCGTCCACCCTCCGGAGCCCCCGGCGTCGTGGCCGAAGCTCTGCGACACGTCGAAGTCCACGAGCAGCACCTTCTGGTCGCCATCGATGGACACCGCGCCGCCGGGGAGGTCGACCTTGAGCCCGGACTGGTCGAAGCTCGGCATCTGCAGCGTGCCGCCCACCTGCGCGCCGCTCGGGAGGCCGGCGTAGTCGGGGGACGAGGCGTAGATCGTGGTCGTGCCGTCGCCGTTGTCCACCTCGATGTAGGCGCCGGTGATCTGGAAGCGGAGCTGCGAGTACGTGCCGGACGGCACGACGGCGTTCTGGACCAGCGACGCCGTGGAGTCGGCGAGGGTGAGCAGGTCGGTGGTGACGGCGGTGTCCAGGAGCACGAGCTGACCCCCCGTACCCTGCAGCGAGATGCGCGAGATCGTGACGACCGCCGCCTTCACATCACCCGGGGCATCGGTGAGGAGGATCGACATCCGGCCGGTGCCCGACGACGAAGAGTCGCTGCACGCCGCGAGCGGCGCGAGCGTGGCGAGCGCGAGCCCCGCGGCGAACGCGGCGGAGCGCAGGCGAGAGTGCGTACGAGGAGTGCGACGTCGCATGGTCATCCTTCGTTGGGGTGAAATCGTCCGGATCCGGGTCCGCGGTGCATCACGGGTGTCCCGGGCGTCCGGCGTGTCCGCGGCCTTTCCCGCCCGCGTTCGCGGGCACCCCGGCGGGCGGACCGCCGCCGGCGGAATTCGCCGCGCCGGCGCGCCGGGCGGCGGAGACTTCACGACCGATGGCGCCGGGAGACTGCGCCGCCCCGGCGGCCTGCGCCGGCAGCGACTCCAGCTCCGCGTCGCTGGCGCGCGCGGCGAGCATCCGCTGGACGCGCGCCAGCGCCTCGCTGGCGGGCAAGCCGCGCGCCTCGAGCGCGCCGATCACGTAGAGCGGCACGGCGAGCGAGCGCCCCGACGGCGCGCTCGTGGCGAGCGCGCGCACCGCGCCGCCATCCACGCCCTGACGCATCGCCTCCGCGCCGGCCTCGATCTCATCGTCGGTGGGCGCGCGCCCGGACGCGGCGAGCGCCGCGCGCGCACCCGTCAGGCGATCCGCCTGTTCCGCGATGGCGCGATCGATGGCCTGCGCGGGAACCCCCTTGGCCGCGAATTTGAGCGCGCGCTGCGCGAGCGCCTCCGCGGGCAGCCCCGCGGCGCGCGCGCTGTCCACGCGCGCGAGCACGTGCGCCGCCACATCCGGGGGGAGGACCTCGCGCAGCCGCGCCGTCGCGGTGGACGTCGACTGCGCGGCCGCCGGGGCGATGCCGCACGCGACGGCCAGCGCGGCGATGACGGCGGAACGATGTCGTGAGCGCATGGTGGTTTCCTCGGCGATCGAAGAACGGGAGCGGCCGCGCGGCGCGTGCCGCCCGCCGCCCCCTTCACGAGATTGGACTGCGGCATCTCGCCGCCGCGTCACATCGCCGGCGCGGGCGAGGCGGAAACCGTCAGCAACCCGAAGCTGCCGCCGAATTCGTCGGTGATCACGGTGAGCCCGGGGGGCGCCACCCAGCGCGAGCCGTCGAGCCGCAGGTTCACCTGGTGCGTGCCCGGCGCGATCGGAAGCGTGGCCGTCCACCATCCGTGGCCGGCCGGCGCGAGCGCCACCGGACGCCAGTCGGTGAAGTCGCCGGCGACCTCCACGCGCGCGGCGCGCGGCGCGTGCACGCGCACCACGCGCTCCCTCCCGCCCCCGGACGCGTCGGCGAGCGCGAAGCGGTCCACGCCCGCGGCGGATGCGCCGCCATCCACGCCGCGGCGCGCGTCGCCCCGCCGCGCGGCCGCGCCGGGGTGGGGGCGACGCGAGGCCAAGCGCAGCGCGAGCGTGGCGTAGCGTCCGCCCGGAAAGCCCTGCGCCAGGTCCACGGGGTAGCTCCCGGCCGCGCCGACGAGCGCCAGGTGCTCGCCGAACCAGAGCGTGGCCGAGCCGCTCCCCCACGCGCGCCGTCCGCCGTCGCCGAGCGCCAGGGCGCGTCCGGCGCGCGCGCCGAGCGAGCCGCCGAGCTCCACGCGGTCGTTCACCCAGCGCACGGAGAGCTGGGCGTCGGTGTAGTCGCCCCCTCCCGACACGTGCGTGGGGGTGGCGGTGGCGACGAAGGTCGCCGCACGCCACCGCGCCCACGCGCCGACGTCGCCGATCGCGAGCTGGTGTGATGCCTCGCCGTCCCACGCGCCGCCCCCACCCCCGCCCGCCCACGCGCCCCACGTGCCGCGCATGAGGTGGAGGCGGAGCGTGGCCGAGAGCTGCCCGGTGCGCACGCCATCCGCGTGCGTGCTCCCGCCGGCGTCGCCGGCGATCTCGGGGCGAAGTGGGCCGAGGCGCCCGGTGAACAGCGATGCGGAGAGCGCGCCCTGCGCCGACCAGTCGCCGCTCCCCGACACGGAGTACGTGCCGCTCGCGTTCAGCGTGGCGCGCGGCAGCTCGACGCGGAGCGCCGGAGTGAGGGCGAGGGACGAGATGGTCGCCGAGTCGCCGTAGCGCACGCCGACCTCGCCGGCGTCGAGCGATCCGACCACCGACTGCGCCGCGAGCGGAGCGGGGCGCGACGCGACGAGCGACGCCGCGAACGTGAAGAGCGCCGCGAGCGCGGCGCCGAGCGGGACGCGCCGACGCGCCCCGCCGTCCCGGGTCGATGGGTCAGGCATGCGGGTACGGCGCGGCGGCTCAGCCGGCGCGGCTGCCGACGGTGACGATCGAGCTGGTGGTGCCGAAGTCGTCGTGAACGGTGAGCGGCGTGCTCGGATCGGCGCGCCACGTGGTGCCGTTCACGATGAACGCGTACTCGTGACGGCCCGGCGGCAGGACGACCGCCGCCGACCACGCGCCCCCCGCGCCCGTGGGCGTGAGCGGGGTGGCGTCGCCATCCCAGTCGTTGAAGTCTCCGACGAGCGCCACGCGCTCCGCCGATGGGGCGATGAAGACGAAGCGGACCACGTGCACCGTGTCGCTCCCCCCGCTCTCCCGGGCGGCCTCCGCGACCGACGCGGCGTGGGGCGCGGGAGCGAGCGCGGCGCCGGCGCGCCCCGCGCTCGCGCGACCGCCGAGGAACGCGACGAGCGCGATCCCCGCGGCGGCGGCGAGCGCGGCGCGCGGCGAGAGGTGGAGCACGCGCGCGGGCGCGCGGCGCGGGTGCGGGGCGGCGCGTACCGCGTCCATGAGCCGCGCATCGAAGCCGGCGGAGAGCGTCTCCGGCGAGCGAAGCACGCGCGCGAGGCGATCGAGGGTGGGATCGCCCGAGCCGGCGCGCGCGCCGGCGTTCTCGGTGGCCGGCTGGCGAATCTCGTGATGGTCGGTCATGGTCGGTGCACCTCCTCCAGCAGCTCGCGCAACCGGTCACAGGCGCGCTTGACGCGCATCTTGAGCGCGGAGACGCCGGCGCCGGTGAGCGCGGCCATCTCCTCGTAGCTCAGCTCCTCCACGTGCTTCAACAGAAACGCCTCGCGATGCGCGACGTCCAGCCGGTCGAGCGCGAGCTGGATCTCCTCGCGCAACGCGCCGTCCTCCCGCGGATCGGGGGCGAGTACCGCGTCGAGCGCCTCCGCATCGCGCACGAAGTACCGCTCGCGCCGTCCGCGCCGCGTCGCGCGGGTGCGGCACTCGTTCATCACGATGCGGCGCAGCCACGCCCCGAAGCGGGCGGGGTCGCGACACTGCCCGAGCGCGCGATACGCCCGCAGGAACGCCGCGAGCAGCGCCTCCTCGGCGTCGTCGCGGCTGCCCAGCAGCCGGATCGCGTAGCGCGTGTACGCATCGCGATATCGGGCGAAGAGAATCGCGTAGGCATCCGCGTCCCCATCGAGCACGGCATCGACGATCTCCGCGTCCGATCGCTGATCCATATCGAGATGACTGCGGGATGGAGGCGGGGCGTCACATTTGCCGTTTCCAAGAACGCGGGGTGCGGGGCGCGGGGTGCGGGGCGCGGGAACATGGAATGCGTCCCGGGCCGGCAGTCGCCGGCCCCGGGACGCTCAGTCTCCATCCCTCACGCGCCCCGCGCCCCGCGCACCGCCCCCCGCATCCGGCGCTTCGGATCACTTACCGGCGATCTCGCCGACCGCCATCCCCATCGCGTGATATCCCTTGTCCACGTACATCACCGTCCCGGTGATCCCGCCGGCGAGGGGGGAGCAGAGGAAGGCGGCGGCGTTCGCGACGTCGGTGGCGGCGAGCGGGGTGGTGAGCGGCGCGTTGGCCGCCGCGTACTCCACCATCTTGTCGATGATCCCGATCGCGCTCGCCGCCCGCGACGCCAGCGGGCCGGCGGAGATGCAGTTCACGCGCACGCCGTGCCGGCGCCCCGCCTCGTAGGCGAGCACGCGCGTGTCGCTCTCCAGCGCCGCCTTGGCCGACGACATCCCCCCGCCGTAGCCGGGGATCACCCGCTCGCTCGCCATGTACGAGAGCGACACGAAGGAGCCCCCCTCGCGCATCAGCGGGGAGAGCCGGCTCACCATCGACACCATCGAGTACGCGCTCACGCCAAGCGCCGCGAGATAGCCGGCGCGCGAGGTCTCGATGAGCGGCTTCTTCACCTCGGGACCGTTGGCCAGCGAGTGCACGACGATGTCGAGCGGGCGCTCGCCGAAGTCGGCGACGAGCTGGCGCGCGAGCCCCTCGATGGAGAAGTCGCCGACGTCCTTGTAGCGCTTGCTCGCGCGCAACTCCTCCGGCGCATCGGACAGCGTGTCGAACGCCGCGTCGAGCGGGTAGATGCGCTCGAACTCGAGCAGCGAGCCGCTCGAGAGCCGCCGCGACTCGTCCATCTTTCCACGCTCGAGCAGATTCAGAAAGATGGTGAGCGCCGGCGGCCACGTTCCGACGACGACCGAGGCACCGGCCTCGGCGAGAGCATGGGCGATGGCGAATCCGTAGCCGGCATCGTCGGCCACGCCGGCGACGAGGGCACGGCGGTCGGTGAGGTCGATGTTGAGCATGCCTGGGAATAGCGGGTGGCGGCGGAGAGATCAAGTGATGGGGACTGGGGGCTGGGGGCCGGGGGCCAGGGGGGTTCGGAGAGGCGGGGTTAGGGGTGGGGGCGAATGGCACACCGCTCCAGTCCCTTCCCGCCGTTCCCTGCCTTTCGGGTGTCCCCGGCCTCCAGCACCGGGGTCCTGGGTCCCCCCGGCCCCCAGCCCCTGGCCCCTGGCCCCCAGATTGGGTACAGTACAATCCCGACCTTGGGGTGTAGGTCAATGGCAGACCGCCCGACTGTTAATCGGGAAGTTGCAGGTTCGAGTCCTGCCGCCCCAGCTCGCGAGCACGCACGACGGACTTGACGGCTCGCGCTCGCGCCCGTAAATAGGGCGGAGAACGCGCGCCGCGTCGCGGCGCGCGTCGGCATCGCACCACCACTCCACGTCTCACGACATGCGTCTCGCTACCTGGTTCGCGTTTACGTTCTACCGTGGCTACCCGGATGGGGGTCACGGTCGCACGCGCGCGCGCCAGTAAACGGCGAGCACTCGTCTGCGATCGGCGGCCCCCGAAGTTCGGGGGCCGCTTTTTTTCGTCCCCCGGCGCCGGTCGCGAGCCTCAGCCCCCAGCCCCCAGCCCCACTCCTCTCATGTCGTTCACCCTCCTCCCCAACGATCCGCCCCTCCTGGTCGCGCGCGCCGCGCGCGCATCCGCCGCCCACACCGACTGCGGCGGCGTGGAGGCCGATGCGGTCATCCGCCCGACGACACTCGTGCGCCTCGGCCAGCGCGTCACCCTCGGCGACACGCCGCTCGCGATCATCGCCGGCCCGTGCTCGGTGGAAGGACGCGAGATGCTGCTCGACACCGCGCGCGCCGTTCGCGCGGCGGGGGCGGTGATGCTGCGCGGGGGCGCGTTCAAGCCGCGCACCTCCCCGTACAGCTTCCAGGGACTCGGCCCCGCCGCGCTCGAGATGCTCGACGAGGCGCGCGCGCTCACGGGGCTCCCGGTGGTCACCGAGGTGCTCGACCCGCGCGACGTCGCGCTCGTGGCCGAGCACGCGGACATGCTCCAGGTGGGCGCGCGCAACATGCAGAACTACGCGCTGCTCGCCGAGGTCGGCGAGTCGAGCCGTCCCGTCCTCCTCAAGCGCGGTCCGTCGGCCACGCTCGCCGAGCTGCTCTACGCCGCGGAGCACGTGCTCGCGCGCGGCAACGCGCAGGTGGTGCTGTGCGAGCGCGGGATCCGCACCTTCGAGACGTCGACGCGCTACACGCTCGACGTCGGCGCGATCCCGATGCTCAAGGCGGAGACGCACCTGCCGGTGATCGTCGATCCGAGCCACGCCGGCGGACGCGCCGCGCTCGTCGAGCCGCTCGCCCTCGCCGCGGTGGCCGCCGGCGCCGACGGGCTGATCGTCGAGGTGCACCCGAGCCCGGCGGAGGCGCGCTCCGACGGCGACCAGTCGCTCACGCCGACCGCGTTCGCGTCGATGATGCGGCGCATCGCGGCGACGGCGGCCGCCCTCGGGCGCGAGCTCCACGCGACGCCGGCTCCCGCGCTTCCCGCGGCGCGCGCGGAGGGCGCATGGTCCGCGTAGCGTATCAGGGAGAGCGCGGCGCCTACAGCGAGCTGGCGATCGCCGCGCGATGGCGCTCGGCCGAGCCGGTCCCGCGCCGCGAGTGCGCGGACGTGGTGCGCGCGGTGACGAGCGGCGCGGCGGACATCGGGCTGCTCGCCGTGGAGAACACGCTCGCCGGGAGCGTGCTGCCGAGCTGGGACGCGCTCGTGTCGTGCGACGACGTGGTGGCCACGGATGAGCTGGTGCTCGGCATCCACCACTGCCTCGTCGCCCCGCCCGGCGCCACGCTCGCGGGGATCCGCCGCGTGGAGAGCCACCCCGTGGCGCTCGCCCAGTGCCGCGGGCTGTTCGAGCGGCACGCGCACCTGCGGCCGCGCGCCGCGTACGACACCGCCGGCGCGGCGCGCGCCGTGGCCCGCGCGCGCGATCCGCGCCGCGCGGCGCTCGCCAGCCGCGCCGCCGCCGAGCACTACGGGCTCGCGGTGCTGGCCGCCGACGTGGAGGACCGTCCGGACAACCAGACGCGCTTCCTCGCCGTGGCCGCCGAGGGGGCGCCGCTCGCTCCCGGCACGCCGGCGCGCACGATTTTCGGCTTCGCCACCGCGAACGTTCCCGGGGCGCTCTGGTGCGCGCTCGCGCCGTTCGCCGCCGAGGGGCTCAACCTCGGCAGCATCCTGTCGCGTCCCGCCGGCAATCCGTGGACCTACCGATTCATCATCGAGATCGAGCACGCGGCCGCCGACCCCGCGCTCGATCGCGCCCTGGCCGCGCTCGCCGCGGTCACCACCTGGCGACGGTCGCTGGGCACCGTGGCGCGCGGCGCGCCGGGAGCGTGCTGACATGCGATGGCGACGCTGGCTTCCACGAGTTCGGCGCGCGGACGATCGGGGCGCGAGCGCCGCGCCGCCCACCACCGTGCGCGCGCTGCGCGGCGCGATCACCGTGGATCGCGACGAGCCCGATGCCATTCGCGAGGCCACGGAAGCGCTGCTCATCGAGCTGGCGCGGCGCAACGCGGTGCGCCCCGCGCAGGTGATCAGCGCGATCTTCACCGTCACCGACGACCTGCGCAGCGCCTTCCCCGCCGCCGCCGCCCGCGCCCTCGGCTGGCGCGACGTCCCCCTCCTCTGCGCCACCGAGATCCCCGTCCCCGATGCGCTCCCGCGCTGCGTGCGCGTGCTCCTGCACGTGGAGTGGCCCGCGACGGGGCGCGCGCCGCGACACGCGTATCTGGGCGGCGCGGCGGGGCTCCGGCCAGAGCTCGCCGAGACCTTCAGCGACTCCGCGCGAGCTCCATGATCTCGTCCAACAGCTCCTCGATGTCGGTCGTGGTGGTGCGGAAGCCGATGGGGCAGATGCGGAGCGCGAGCGCGCCGCGGATGCGCGTGGTGGCGATGAGAAAGCGTCCCTTGCGCACGACGGCGTCGGTCACGCGCTCGTTGAGCGCGTCCAGCTCGGCGGGATCGTCCACGCCGGCGAGGTGCACGCGGAAGCAGAGAATGCCGAGCGTCGCCGGCGCGAGCACCTCGAGGCCCGCGCGCTCGCGCACGAGCCGCTCGGCGTGGTCGGCGACGGCCAACGCGGCGTCGATGGCGGCGGCCAGCGCGTCGGTGCCGAAGTAGCTGACGCCGAGCCACACCTTGATCGCGCGCGAGTACCGGGTGAGCTGCTCGCCGTAGTCGGCGAAGCTCACCGCCTCGCCGCCGGCGATGGTGTCCTCGAGGTAGTCGGGGCGGACCTGGAACGCGGCGCGCAGCCGGCGCGGATCGCGCACGAGGAGGCACCCGCACTCGAAGGGGACGTAGAGCCACTTGTGCGGATCGAGCGTCACCGAGTCGGCGCGGCCGATGCCGGCGAGCGCGGCGCGTCCGCGCGCGGTGAGCGCGGAGAAGCCGCCGTACGCCGCGTCCACGTGCAACCAGAGCCGCTCGCGCGCGCACAGGTCGGCGACCGCGTGCAGCGGGTCCACCGCGCCGGTGTTCGTGGTTCCCGCGTTGGCGATGACGGCGAGCGGGGTGAGCCCCGCCTCGCGGTCGCGGGCGATCGCCGCGGCGAGCGCGCCGGGCGGCAGGCGGAAGCCGTCGTCGCTGGCGATGACGCGCACGTGGTCGCGCGGGATCCCCGCGATCCACGCGGCGCGCGCGGCCGCGGAGTGCGTCTGGTCGGAGAGATATACCGTGAGACGCGCGATGCGCGCGGGATCCTCGCGCGCGACACCGTCGCGGGCGGCGATCATCGCCGTGAGGGTGGCCGCCGAGCCACCGCTGGTGAGGATGCCGCCGCTGCCGGCCGGCATGTCGAGCCACTGGCGGAACCAGTCGAGCACCACGAGCTCGAGCTCGTTCGGGCCGGACGCCATCGGCCACACGCCGGCGAAGAAGTTGAAGCCGGTGGCGAGCCAGTCGCCGAGCACGGCGGGGAACGTGGGGCAGCCCGGGACGTAGGCGAGGAAGCCGGGGTGCGGCTCGCGCGCGGCGTGCGGGAAGACGCGACCGCGCAGGGTGGCGAGGAGCGTGTCGAAGTCGGCTCCGTGCGCGGGCGGCGCGTGGGCGATGCGTCGCTCGGCCTCGGCGCGGCCGATCTCGTCCAGCACCGGCTGGTCGCGCAGAGTGGCGAGGTGCTCGGCGACCACGTCGGTCACGCGGTGACCGAGCCGGCGCATGGTGTCGAGGTCGAGATCGAGCGGCGAGCGAGGGTGGGGCATGATGGGTGCGATGAGGCGGTGGGGGCGCGAGGCGCCGGCGAGGGACGCGCGCGCGAGGCTCGCGCCCAGGGCTCGCGCCCCGGGCTCGCGCCGCTGGCCGGCACGCATCCGGCGAGTAGCTTACAGCCAGCGTCGACCATGAACCAGTCATGACTTCACCCGTCGTGCCCGTGAGCCGCGCGAGCGGCGGAACCGTCGAGCCGCGCGGACCATCGTTCGCGCGCGGGCTCTGGCGCATCGCGGGCGCCGACGTGTCGAGCGGGAACAGGGTGGCGCTGCTGCGCAACGGCCCGCGCACGTTCGAGGTCATGCTCGCCGCCATCGACGACGCCAGGGACTTCGTGTCGCTCGAGAGCTACATGGTGCTGGGCGACGCGGTGGGGAACCGGTTCGCCGACGCGCTGATCGCCGCGGCGGCGCGCGGCGTGCGCACGCGCTTGATCGCGGACTGGATCGGGAGCCGGGAGACGCCGCGCCACTTCTGGCGCCGGCTCATGGAGGGCGGCGTGGACGTGCGCGTCTTCAACCGGCTCGGGATGCGCCCGTGGCTGGGGGTGCTCCCGCGCGACCACCGCAAGCTGCTGGTGGTGGATGACGCCATCGGGGTGACCGGCGGGATCGGGCTCGGCGAGGCGTGGAGCGGCGGGGTGGCGCGGCGGCGCGTGGCGCCGTGGCGCGACACCGCCGTGCGCATCGAGGGGCCGGCGGTGCTCGACATGCGCCGCGCGTTCGACGCGATGTGGGCGCGCGCGGGCGGGGAGGAGCGCCGCAGCGCGCGCCGGCACCTGGTGCGGCGCGCGCACGGCGCGGAGGTCGATCCCGCCACGTCGAAGGGGTCGGTGGTGGGGATCATCGAGGGGGAGCCATGGCGGCTGCGCGTGGCGCGCGCGCTCCAGCTCCAGTCGGTGGCGGCGGAGAAGTGCATCTGGATCGCGAGCGCGTACTTCTACCCGTCGGTGGCCGAGCTGGAGGCGCTGGCGGGCGCGGCGCTCGACGGCGTGGACGTCCGCATCCTGGTGCCGAGCAAGTACGACCACCCATGGGTGCGCCGCCTGACGCGGCGCGTGTACCGGCGGCTCCTGCACAACGGCGTCCGCATCTGGGAGTGGAACGGCGTGATGATGCACGCGAAGACGAGCGTGATCGACAGCCGCTGGGTGCGCGTGGGCTCCACGGACTTCAACCCGCTCGGCGTGGCGATCAACTACGAGATCGACGCGATCATCGAGGACCGGAAGTTGGGGGAGGAGGCGGAGGAGATGTTCCTGAAGGACCTCGAGGGGTCGACGGAGATCCTGGATGGGGGCCAGGGGCTGGGGACCGGGGGCCAGGGGGGATGAGGCGGGAACGGAGAAGAGGGATCGGGAACGTCAAAGACAGCGAACGGCGGGAACGGGACACCGGGGGTGTGCCGTCCCGCTTCTCTCCATCCCCGCCGTTCCCCCCCGGCCCCCGGCCCCTGGCCTCTGGCCCCTGGCTCACGGCCATCGCGTTCGCGATGACCGTGAGCCTCCCCCTTCCCGCGCAGCAGGCGGACAGCGCGCGCGTGGCGCCGCAGCCGGTGATCGCGGCGTCGGACTTCGAGTACCTCGGCGCGGCCGGCGTGGCGACGGTCGCGGTGGCGCCGTTCGACGCACGCATCGCGGCGTTCATGCAGACGCACGGGCAGCACGACCGCACGCTGCAGCGGCTGTCGCACGTGGTGGAAGCGGTGGCGGTGCCCGGGGCGTTCATCATCGGCGGAGGGCTGTACATCGGGGGGAAGCTGGGCGGGGACGACCGGATGGCGGACCTCGGCCTGCACGGCACCGAGGCGCTCGTCATCGCGAACGTGGTGACGTCGGTGGTCAAGTTCACGACCGGTCGCGCGCGGCCGTACGTGGATCGCACGAGGCCGCACGACTTCGCGTTCATGCGCGGGTTGCAGTCGGAGGATTACCGCTCCTTCCCCTCGGGGCACGCGGTGACCGCGTTCGCCGCGGCGGCGGCGGTCACGGAGGAGACGCGCCGGTGGTGGCCGCACTCCACGTGGTACGTAGGCCCGCTCCTGTACGGCGGCGCGACGCTCGTGGGCGCGGCGCGCATGTACAACGACAAGCACTGGGCGAGCGACGTGGTCATGGGCGCGGCGATCGGAATCTTCACCGGGCGGCGTGTCGTGCGCTGGCAGCACTCCCACGACGGGAACAAGCTCGATCGCTGGCTCCTCGGCGTGAGCATCGGGCCGGAAGGAGGGGGGCACGTGGTGCGAATCATTCTGCTCCCGGTTCACTGATCCAGCGCGCTGGGTGCGGGACGCGAGGCGCGGGGTGCGGGGCGCGGGGGAGTATGGAATGCGACACGGGGCCGGCATCCGCCGGCCCCGCGTCGCTCAGTCTCTATTCGAACGCGCCCCGCGCTCCGCGCCCCGCATCCCGCGCGGTTCGCGCCCCGCGAAGTTCGCCACCTCGTTCTCCAGCAGCGCGTACGTGAACACCCCGTCCCCGTTGCCGTGGCAGGGGAGGGAGGCGCCCGGGCGGGCGCGGGGAAGGGTGGCGGGGAGCGTACCGGAGGCCGGAGTGCCGTCGCGCTGCAGCCAGAACTTGATCGCGTGCTCGCCCGCGAGCGGGAGCGGCGGGTCCCACGCGTCGCCCACGCACGCGCCCTCGGCGAACTCGGTGAGCGTGGTGTCGATCGACAGCGCGCCGCGCGCATCGGCGGCGCGGGTGGTGATCACGAACGGCTCCTCGTTCACCGCGAGCACGAGCCGGTAGCGCACCCGCGGCGCGAGCCCGGTGGCGCGCAGTTGGAAGGTGAACACGGAATCCCTGGACGTGTACCACACCGAACCTTCCGCCCCACCGCGCGAGGGCGGCACGATGTGGAAGGCGGAGTCCTTCGTGGCCAGGGTAATGCGCCGGACGCCCCCGGGTCCGGCCCCCCGGCTCGACTCGTGCGTCCGCGCGAACAGGAAAATGAACAGCGCTACCGCGATCACCGGCACCACGAGCACCCGTCCGAGCTCCCGGAAGGAGAATCGGATGCGCGTGCGCGTCCCGCTGCTGGCCCTGTCCTCGCTCATGCTCCTCGCACTCGTGCTCCGGGTGATGGGACTGGCGGCCACGAATCTCTGGCTCGACGAGGCCAACTCGTGGCTCGTGGCCACGCTGCCGTGGCACGACATGATCGGCAACCTGCGGGCGAGCCCCCTCGGCCCGCTCTACTTCGTCGCGCTCAAGCTCTGGATCGGCGCGTTCGGCGACTCGGCGGCCTCGCTGCGCGCGCCGTCGCTCGTCGCCGGCGTCCTGCTGGTGCCGGTGACGTGGGCGATCGCCGCGCGCGCCACCTCGCGTCGCGCCGCGGCACTCGGCGCCGCGCTCGTCGCGCTCTCACCGCTCCACCTCTATTTCTCCCGCGAGGCGCGCATGTACATGCCCCTCGCGCTGCTCGGCGCGCTCTTCGTGCTCGCCTACCTGCGCTGGTCCCTCGCAACGTTCGCGCCCGCTGCGGCGGGGCGCGAGCACCGTCACGGGGGGATCGGCGCGCTCGCCGCGTACGCGCTCCTCGCCGCCGCCGCGATGTTCACCAATCCGGTCGCCGCGCTCCTCATCGTGGCGGTGAACGTCGATGCGCTGATCGCGCTCGCCGTCCACCACCGCACGCTGCCGCGCCCGCGCTGGTGGCGCGCGGCGGCGCACTGGGCGGCCGCGCAGGGCGCGATCGCCGTGCTCCTGCTCGGGGTGCTCGCCTTCACGTACGTGGGCAGCGCCGGCTCCACGCAGCTCTGGCGCCCCGCGCTCGGCGTCGCCGGCGCGGCCCGCGAGCTGCTCGAGCTCCCGCTCACCACCGTGCACGGCCTCTACTACTACTCCCACGACTTCTGGCGCGCGGCCACCGATGCCGTGTACTACCCCGGGAGGCGGTCGCTGCTCCGCTTCGCCGAGCTGCTGCTCGTGGGGCCGGGGCTCCTCCTCGTCCTCGTCGCCGCGCTCGCCGCGGCGGCGGGCGGCTCGTGGCGCGGCGCCCGGCGCACCATCGCCCTCGCCTGGATCGTTCCCACCGTCATCGGCGCGGCGATCTCGGTGTGGCGCGAGCTGGACCTCGCGCGCTACACGCTCTACGCCACGCCCTTCCTGCTCATCCTCGTCGCCGACGGAATCGACCGGATGCGCCGCGCGACCGCCGCGCTCTCCCTCGCCACCCTGCTCGGCGCGCTGGTGCTCGGCATCGTCCGCACCGACCGCGTCGGCTCGCGCGACAGCGACTACCGCCCCGTCGCGCGCGTGATCGCGCGCGAGTGGTCCGCCGGGCCGGTGATCGTGCAGCCGCGCGAGATGGCGGTGCCGCTCATGTACTACCTGCGCGACGCGCGGCCGCGCCGGATCCTCGGCGTGGGGAACGACCAGAGCGTCGGCGGCGCGCTGAACACCATCGACGCGCCGCGCGCGTGGGTGGTGCTCGACTACCGCTCCCCCCTGTACAACGCGATGCCCGACTCCCTCCGCGCCGCCCTCGGCCACCCCGTGATCTCCGACGACTTCCTGATGGAGGCGGGGAGCGGAGTGCGGGTGGTGCGAGTGGGGCGAACGGTGGGGGGCGGGCGATAGACTCGGCTGTCGGCGCTCGGCCATCGGCTCTCGGCTTGCGGCACACGCCGGGAGCTCTCTGTGCGGGGCCTTAGCCGAGAGCCGAGAGCCGATGGCCGACAGCCGTGTCGTCCCGAGCGCCGATGGCCGACAGCCCGGTCTTCTCTCAGTTCCCGCTGAAGTGAATCGACTGCATCTCGAGCAGGCGGAAGCCGAACTGGCCGTCGCCGTTGCCGGTGCAGGGGAGGGGTGGTCCGCCGACTGACGTCGGGGCGTCGCCCGGATCGCTGCCCGAGCGCGGCGCGCCGTCATCCTTCACCCCGATCTGGATCACGTGCGTGCCGGCGATCGGCATGCGCGGCTGGTAGGTGCGCCCCATGCACACCCCGTCGGCGAAGGCGAGGAGCCGGCCGGAGGCGTCGAGCGCGCCGTCGTCGCCGGCGCGCACGCTCGTGATGTCGTACGGCCGGCCATCCACCGTGAGCTGCAAGCGGTAGGCACGGCCGGGGGTGAGATGCGATGCGCTCAGCCGCCACGCGAACGTGTCGCCGGACGGACGATACCAGAACACGCCGACCGGGACGTCGGAGCCCGCCGGCACGAGCCCGAAGCGCTCGTCCTTGGCCACGAGGAGCACGGAATCCACGCCGGGAGCGCCGCCCGCCAGCTCCGACTCCACCTCCGAGCTGCGGGCCGCGCGCACGTTCGCCGGCGGCACCGCGGCATCGCGCCCGCAGTGGAGGAGCAGCGCGATGATCACCACCGGCATGATGCGGGTCGCGCGTGAGACCGTCGCCGCCCCCGCCCCCGCCCCCGCCCCCACACCGGCCGCCCCAGCCTCGGCCTTCGGGAGCGATACCGGCGCGGGCTGCGCCGCGGGGAGCGGGAGCACGCGGCGCGGCGGGCGCGAGCCCTCGATCGCGTGGCGTACCGAATACATGCCGACGAGCAGGTAGCCGTACCCGAACAGCGCGAGGAAGGGGAGCGCGCCCCACTCGTGCACCACCACCGCGTACACGAACGCCGCGAGCGTGTACGTCGCCATCACCAGCTCGGCGATCGTGCTGCGCGTGAACGCGCTGCGATACCGGAAGCCGGCGAGCGTCTTCGGGCGCTCGCCGAGCTTGTACTTCGGGGTGCGGATGAACGGACTCGTCTTCCCCAGCATCCCCTCCACCGCCGCCTGCGCGTTGTAGATGCTCAGCCCGATCGAGGCGCCGAGAAAGACGGGGAGGTAGGCGACGCGCTTGAGCCAGTCGTCGTGAATGACGCGCGTCGCCTCGGCGTAGTAGGCGAACGTGCCGCCGAGGGAGAAGAGAAAGTACGCCGACACCGGCCACGCGATGCGCATGTCGGCGTGGTGCGCCACCAGCATCACGAGCGGGTTCAGGATGCCGACGACGAGCAGGAACGGATACACCGCGTTCCCGAGCAGGTGCAACGACCCCTGCAACTTCTGCCACGCCGGGAGCTCGGTGCGCCAGAGCCGCCGGAGCAGCTTGCGCGCCGTCTCCTGCGAGCCCTTGGTCCAGCGAAACTGCTGCGCCTTGAGCGCGTGGATGTCGGGCGGCAGCTCGGAATCGCACGTCAGCTCGGAGAGGTACTTGATCCGCCACCCGCGCATCTGCGCGCGGTAGCTGAGATCGAGATCCTCCGTGATGGTGTCGTGCTGCCAGCCCCCGGCATCGCGGATGCAGCTCGCGCGCAGCAGGCCGGCCGTGCCGTTGAAGGTGAGGAACAGCCCACCCCAGTCCCGCGCCGGCTGCTCGATCACGAACTGTCCGCTCAGCCCGAGCGCGGTGACGCGCGTGAGCATCGAGAACTGCTCGTTGAGGTACGACCAGCGCGCCTGCACGATGCCGACGCTCGGGTCGGCGAAGTGTCCGACGGTGCGGCGGAGAAAGTCCTTCGGGATGACGAAGTCGGCGTCGAACACCGCCACGAGCTCGCCGCGCGCGCGCTCGAGTCCATACGCGAGCGCGCCGCTCTTGTACCCCGTGCGGTCGGCACGGTGCAGGTGCTCGATGTCGAACCCGCGCGCACGGAAACGCCGCACGAGGCGGCGCGAGAGTGCGAGCGTCTCGTCGGTGGAGTCGTCGAGTACCTGGATCTGCAGCAGGTGGCGCGGATAGTCGAGCGCGCACGCCGAGCGGATCAGTCGCTCCACCACGTACAGCTCGTTGTAGATCGGGAGCTGGACGGTGACCACGGGGAGCTGGTCCGGCAGCGCGGGGCGCGGACGGGGCTCGAGCCGATGCCGCCGAAACAGCGAGATGAGGATGTAACGGTTGAGGCTGAACAGCGAGAGAACGAACAAGGCGATTGCGTAGACCGCCAGGACGGTTAGGTCGAGCGTCATGTGCACGGCCGCACGTGGGTGTCTTGGTTCGAGCGGCTGCGCCCAACGGGAGCGCGGAGCCGTCGCGCGAATAGCGGACGCGAGCGGCCTCCGTGCCGCCATCGTCACCGCGCAATCAGGGGTTCCGAGCACGCGGGCAATCGCCATGCCCGACTTCGGGGCAGGCGTCAGCGTCGTGTGCGATGTCGTCGTTAACCCCGACACCCACTCCGCGGTCACAACCTCGCGGCTTGGTGACACACGTCACAATCGCGTGCTCGGAACGCGCCTCGCGCGGCGCGAGACTCCGTGCGAGTGTCGTGCCGCGCCGGTGGGGGTGTCGAAAGGGGAGTGCGCGCGCTCGTCAGAAGAGGCGCGCATCGCCGTTGCCGCGATGCACGTCGGGAAAAACCCGATCGGGATCGATGACGATGCGCGTGCCCCGCGGGAGCCGCGCGACACGCAGCGCGTACCGCCGCGCGCCGCCGAGCCACACGTCGACGGGGATGGTGACGTGCTCGACCGTGGCGTGCGGGCGCTCGATCGCCAGCAGCACCGGCATGACGACGCGTCCGCGGTTCTCGATGGTGATCTCGGTGGAGTCGCCGACGTCCGCCACGGACGCGATCGCCTGGTCGAGTGTCCACGTTTGGAGAAACCACTCGTTCCAGAACCAGGACAGGTCGCGTCCGGCCACATCGTCCACGGTGTGAAAGAAGTCCTCGGGACGGGGGTGGCGCCCGCTCCACCGGCGCCCGTACTCGCGGTACGCGCGCAGGAAGGTCGTGTCGCCGAGCACGCCCCGGAGGGCACGGAGCACGGCGCTCGGCTTGTCGTAGCTGGCGAGCGTGTACGCGCGCTCCGAGGCGTACGCGTCGGCGTGTCGCAGCAGCGGCTCCTCCACCGCGCTCCCGGCGAGGGCGAGGTATCGCGACTGCTGCTCCCGCTCCGCATCGCGCCCCAGGTACGCGCGGGTGGCGAGCGCCTCGTCGTACGAGGTGAGTCCCTCGTCCTGCCAGCCGAAGCGCGTCTCGTCGGAGCCCACCTGCATGGGAAACCACATGTGCCCCACCTCGTGGACGATGACGGTGTAGAGCACGTCCGGGGAGAGATGCCCGCCGACGAGGGTGACCATCGGGTATTCCATCCCCCCGCTCACCAGCCCCTCCACCGCCGTCATGTGCGGCCACGGGTACGGCCAGAGGAGTCGCGACATGAACTCGACCGACTGCCTGACGTACGCGGCGGAGCGCGACCACCCCCACGTGCCGGGGCGGTACACGCTGTGGACCATCACCGTGTCGGGGGCGCCATCGCCATCGCGGTCGCCGACATCCGCGGTGGTGGCGTCCCACACGAAGGCGCGCGACGCGGCGAAGGCGAAGTCGCGAACGTCGCGCGCGTGCCATCGCCAGGTGAGCTGGCCGTCGCGGCCGCGCGCCGTGGAGCGCCCCGCCTTGCGGTCGCCGCGCGTCACCACGTGCACGACCGCGCCGGTGCGCCGCGCGCTGTCCAGGCGCGCGCGCGTCGTTGGGGAGAGCACCTCGCTCGCGTCGTCCAGCTCCCCCGTGGCCACGACGAGCCACCCGTCGGGCGCGGTGATGGCGACGTCGTAGTCGGCGTAGTCCATGTAGAACTCGCCCGTCCCCAGGTACGGGTCGGTGTGCCACCCGTCCACGTCGTCGTACACGGCGATCTGCGGGTACCAGTAGCCGAGGAAGAAGACGGAGCCGTCCTGTCCCATGCGCGGCGATCCCTTGGCGGGAACGTGGAAGCTCCACGTCAGCTCGAGCTCCGCGCTGTCGCCCGGGGCGAGCGGGGTGGGGAGACGGATGCGTCCCACGGTGCCGTGAATGCTGTAGCCGGCGTCCTCACCGGCCTCGGGAGCAGAGCCCGCGCCGGTTCCGGGTCCCGCGCCGGCGTCGGATGCGTCGACGACGCCCGCGCCGCCGATCTCGCGCAGCACCACTCCCTGCGCGGCCACGCGCGACAGCTCGATCCCGTGGGTGAGCGGCATGCTCTGGTCCTTGGGCGCGCCGAGCACGTGGATGTTCTGGTAGAGCGCGACGACGAGCGTGGCGAGCGTGTCGGGAGAGCGGTTGATGTAGCGCACCGTCTCGTGCCCGCGGAGCCGGCGCCCCGAGGGCTCGAGCGTGGCCTCGATACGATAGCGCGCGTACTGCTGCCAGTAGCGCGCTCCCGGCGCGCCCGTCCAGGTGCGCGTGCCTCGGGCGACGGCGCGCGCGAACGCCGTGCCCGTGTCGCGCGCGATGGCGACATCGGCCACCGGCCGCGCCGCGGGCGCGTGCGCGCACGCGGCGAGGAGGAGCGCAAGCGGGGCGAGCCACGGCCGCGATGGCCGACCGAGAGTGAGCGACACGTCGTTACATCATCACGATAGTGTTGGATGACCCGCGAGGTCCAGCGTTCCGCCGACAGCCCACCGCCCGTGCCGATCCGCTCCGCCGAGTGTACCCCGCGCATGTCGGATTCGTTCAAGACCCACGGCTCCTCTCCGAGCCATGATGAGACCCATGATTCGAGGGGAGCCGCTGGCGGGCTTGGCCTCGGCAGGAGCTGCATTCATTCTGGGCGGAGGAGACACCGTGGAAGAAATCGGGAATGTCGGAGTGCTGTTCATCGCGGGCTTTGGCCCGATCGTCCGTGAACGGGAGGCAAGCCGTGAGCTGTACGGCCAGACCCTGGGTATTCCATTCAAGGAGGAGAAGGACGGTTACCTCCATACGGAGGCTCTGACCGGCGCGAAGAGCTTCGCCCTGTGGCCGCTCTCCGAGGCGGCTCGGTCCTGTTACGGCAAGGATGCGTGGCCTGGCGATGTGCCCACCCCGCAAGCGTGGATCGAGTTCGACGTCGACGATGTCGAGAAGGCCACCGCGGAACTGGAGTCTCGAGGCTATCGCATGCTGGTCAAGAACAGGAAAGAGCCGTGGGGCCAGACTGTCAGTCGCCTGCTCGCGCCGGAAGGACTACTGGTGGGCATCACCTTCACCCCGTGGATGCGAGAAGAGAAATAGCGCCGAGTGCCGATGGCCGTCACCTCCCGCCCTCCACCTTCCTCGCATAGCACTCGATCCACGGCGCGAGCGCGCGCGCGAAGGGGAGGGGGAGGAGGGCGGCGGCGCGGATCACGGCCTTGAGGGCGCGCTCCTCGAGCGCGGCCCACGCGCGGGTGACGTCGTCGGCGACGGGGACGAGCGGCCCGCCGTACGTGCGGATGATGGTGAAGCCGGCGCGGTCGAGCAGCATGCGCAGCGCGCCGGGGGTGAAGCCGACGCGATACGGGAAGGTGAGCAGGTTGTCGTGCGCGAGGATGGCGCGGGCGAGCGGCGCGGCGGGGCCGCGGAGCCGCCGGCGGAGCGCCGCCCAGCACGCGCCGTTCGGTACGCGCACGGCCAGCACGCCGCCGTCGCGCAGCAGCTCGCGCGCCCGCCGCGCCGCGTCGAGGGGATCGGGGAGCTGGTCGAAGCAGTTCCAGAACGCGACCGCATCCCACCGGCGGTCGTCGCGCACGGACCAGAGATCACCGTCGGTGACGGTGCAGCCGCGGGCGCGAGCGAACGCGTTCACGCGCGCGTTCACGTCCACTCCCTCGAAGCGCCAGCCGCACGCGCGCGCGGCGGCGAGGAAGGCACCCACGTAGCTCCCCACCTCGAGGCCGTCCCCCGCGCGACCGAGTGCCCGCGCGAGCCGCCGGGCCTGCGCGCGGTACGCGACGCGCTGGTTCTCGTGGAGCGATCGCATGACCTCGGGCGCCGGCGCCTCCTCCTCGTACAGGTCGCGCAGCTCGCGCGCGCGCTCCCGCGGATTGCGATACACGACCCCGCACCGGCGGCAGCGCACCACGTTGAGCGGCGGCCGCTGCGAGAACGCGACGCGGTCGGCGAGCCTGGCGGGGGGCGTGCCCGGCGCGAGCCGCCGCTCGTGGAACGCCCACAGCGCCTCCACCTCCTCGCGAATCTCGTCCGCCCCGGCCACGTGCTCGGCATCGCTCTCGCCGCAGACGGGGCAGGGGGTGAGCTCGTACTCGGGCATGGGTGAGTGTAGCATCGGGAATCGGGAATCGGGAATCGGGAATCGACAGCACGCTCCTCGCGCATTCGATTCCCGATCCCCGTTTCCCGATTCCCGTTTCCCGATTCCCGCGCCAGTCATGTTACCTTAGCATCACTATGAAACGCGGCATCTTCGTGGTGGCGGAGCTCGCCGGGGCGGTGCGGGAGAAGGTGCTCGCCGTGCAGCGGTGGGCCGATCCCAAGCTCTCCCGGGGGTCGCCGCCGCACATCACGCTCGTGGGATCCTCCGGTGTCGGGCCCATCCCTCCCGACACGCCGGTGGAGCGCCTGCGCGCGCTCGTCGAGCCGATCACGTCGAGCACGCCGCCGATCACGGTGCGCTTCGGCGCGCCCATGCGCTTCATGCAGACGGACATCATCGTGCTCCCGATCGATCCGCACGGTCCGCTCCGCACGCTGCACGAGCGCATCGCGACGAGCGGACTCACCTTTCCGCACGCGCGCTTCCCCTTCTCGCCGCACTCCACGCTCTCCTTCTTCCCGACGTTGACGCCGCCGATGGAGCGCCGCCTCCTGCGCGTGCGCGTGAACGAGCCGGTGGTCGTGGACCGGATCCAGTTCTACCTCACGATGGATCCACAGCCGGGGCGAAAGCTGCTGGAGCTGCGGCTGGACGGGGGGGAGTGAGGAGGCGGCTGGGGGCGCTCGGGAAGACGCGGCTGTCGGCTCTCGGCCATCGGCTCTCGGCTTGCGGCACACGCCGAGGGCTCTCCACGCTATGTCGGTAGCCGAGCGCCGATGGCCGATGGCCGAGAGCCGAGAGCCGAGAGCCGCGTCCCGACAGCCGCCCCTCACCCTCCCGGCGCGTTGCTCCATCGCATGACCACCTTCCCCACGACGAGCCGGTCGTCGCGCGGGATGGTGACGGGGGGGAAGTCGGGGTTCAGCGACAGCAGCTCGACGGTCTTGCGGCTGAGCCGGCCCACCCGCTTCACGACGTATCCCTCCCCCGGCCGGCGCGCGACGATCACCGTGTCGCGCGCGAGCGGTGTGCCGAGCTGCACGAGCACGAGATCGCCGGAGTGCATGAGCGGCGCCATGCTCTCCCCCGACACACGCAGCGCGACGTAGCGCGCGCGCGGGAGGTCGGCGGGTAGCTCGGCCCAGCTCTCGCACGCGGCGTCCCACAGCTCGCGCCCCGCGCCGGCGGCGGCGGCGAGGTCGAGGATGGGGGCGCAGCCGTGCTCCCCCGCGCGCTCCACCGCCGCGGGGAGGGGGATGGCGAGGGCGGGGCGCTCGTCAGGCATGGGAGACGCGAGGCGCACGGGCATGCGCGCCGCCATCGCGCGGGCGCGCACGAGCCTCGACACGGCGCGCGCGCGCGTCTCCCCCCACCGGGCGGGGGTGTCATCCGCGCGCGCGCCTGACGCGGCGGGGGGCGATTCCCGCGGTGCGGCGCCCCCGGCATCCGGGGCGTCGCCGGCGGTGATCTCGCGAAGGCGCGCGGTGAGCGCCACGAGCGCGTCGTCGATCCGCTCGCCCCGCGGCAGCGGCTCGCGCGCGGGGTGCGCCGCGCCGGAACGTTCGCGTGCCGCGTCGCGGCGGCCGTCGTCAGGGTGGACCATGGTCACTCTCCTCGAGCGATGCGCCCGAAAAACCGATCGAGCTCCGCGCGGTCGCCGGGGGCGCACTCCGACGCGTGCCGCTCGGCGGCGTCGCGCAGACGGGCACGCAGCCGCTCGATGCGCTTGGATGCCGCCGCGGGACGGATGCCGAGCCATTCCGCGATCTCGCGGTGCGTGATTCCGTTCGCCAGCCACTCGACCACGCGACGCTCCTCCTCTTCCAGCTCCGCGTCGAGCACGGCGGCCAGACGAGCGAGCGTGGGGGAGAGCGGCGACGCCTCCCACCCGGCGCCCCGGCTCGCGCGCACCGAGCTCTCCGAGCAGAGGGGGAGCACGGCCCACTCGTGATGCGTGCCCAGCTCGCTGGCCGCCCGCTCGCTCCACGCCCGCCGTCGCGCCGCGTCGCGCCGCGCGTTGCGCGCGCGGTGCCGCAGCGCGACCACGAGGTAGCTCTCCACCGAGCGGGGGACGCGCGTCTCCGCCGCCACGAGCTTCGCCGCGACGTCGCACAGCACGTCCACCACCAGCGCGTCACGCTCCGCGGCATCCACCCCGCACCCCGCGGCCGCGCGGAGGAGGACCGGATGAAAGCGGGCGACGAACTCCTCGTACGCCCGCTCGTCGTCCCGCCGCATCGCGAGCACCAGCGCCCGCTCCTCCATCGCCGCGTACCGATCCGCGTACCGCGCCGCACTCGCCACGCTCCGTCTCCGTTCGCCGGACCCCAGTGAAGTGACACCAGTCTACTACCGAAGAAAGGCCGAAGCAAGCAAGGGGCCAGGGGCCAGGGGCCAGGTGCCGGGGGCCGGGGGTGGACTGAGCGATGCGGGGCCGGCGACTGCCGGCCCCGCATCGCATTCCATACTGACGCGCCCCGCACCCCGCACCCCGCACCCCGCACCCCGCGCCCCGCCTCCAGCGCGCCGACCTCGAACCGGCGAGTAGATTGTGGCATGCACCCCGACCCGACCCTCACCGCCCTCGAGCGCGATGCCGAGCGCGACGCCGCGCTCCCCTTTCTCGACCTCGTGGCCGGCTATCTCGTCCGCATGCGAGCGGGGGACGGGCCGGTCTCCTCGCCGCTCACCACCGACCAGATCGCCGAGCGATTCCGCGAGCCCCTCCCGCTCGGCGGGCGCCCGCTCACCGACGTCGTCGCTCGCCTCGAGACCGATGTCCTGGGCGACGCCAACCGGCTCGTCCACCCCATGTACATGGGGCACCAGGTCTCGGCGCCCCTCCCCGCGGCGGTGTGGACGGAGATGGTGATCGCCGCGCTCAACCAGTCGGTCGCCGTCGCCGAGATGTCGCCGAGCGGGACCGCGCTCGAGACGCGCGTGATCCGATGGATGACCGAGCGCATCGGCTGGGATGGCGCGAGGGCGGGAGGGACGTTCACCTCCGGGGGCACGGAGGCCACATTCACCGCGCTCCTCGCCGCGCGAGCGGCGGCGCTCCCCGACGCGTGGGACGAAGGAGTGGGGGCGAACCCGCCGGCGATCGTGTGCGGGGAGCACGCGCACTACTCCACCACGCGCGCGGCCGCCGAGCTGGGACTCGGGGTGAAGCGCGCGATCGCCGTCCCGTCGCGCGACTGGAAGATGGATCCCGCCGCGCTCCGCGACACGCTCGACCGCCTCGCCGACGCCGGCACGCCGGTGATGGCGGTGGTGGCCACCGCCGGATCGACGGCCACCGGGAGCTTCGACGACCTGGAGGCGATCGGGGAGCTGTGCGAGAGGCGCGGACTCTGGCTGCACGTGGACGGCGCGCACGGCGCCTCCGCGCTCCTCTCCGAGCGACACCGCCCGCGCCTGCGCGGGGTGCAGTACGCGCGCTCGGTGGCGTGGGACGCGCACAAGATGATGCTCATGCCGCTCGCCGCGGGGATGCTCCTCGTGCGCGACGAGCGCGACCTCGAGCGCGCGTTCGCCCAACGCGCCCCCTACCTGTTTCACGGCGAAGGAGAGGGGGAGGGGGAGGGGGAGGGTGGGCGCGCGCGCGGCTGGGACCAGGGGACGCGGAGCTTCCTCTGCTCGCGGCGGCTCGATGCGCTCAAGGTGTGGGTGGCGCTGCAGCGCTACGGCGCGCGCGGGATCGCCGCGCTGTACGACCACCTCGCCGCCACCGCGTGCGCGCTGCACGAGGCGATCGTCGCGCGCTCCGACTTCGAGGCGATGCACGTGCCGGAGTCGAACATCCTCTGCTTCCGCTGGATCGGCGACGGGACGCGCGATGACGAAACGCTCGACACGCTCAACCGCGAGCTGCGCGAGCGCTACAACCGGAGCGGGCGCGGGTGGATCACGACCACGGTGCTCGGCGGCCGGCGCGTGCTGCGCGTGACGATCATGAACCCGCGCACCACGCGCTCGCACGTGCTGCGGCTGCTGGACGGGCTGGCGGAGGTGGGGGGGACGGTGGGCTGAAGACCAGGCTCTCGGCTCTCGGGAAGACACAGCTGTCAGCTCTCGGCCATCGGCTCTCGGCTTGCGGCACACCCCGAGAGCTCTCTGGGCTGTGCAGGTAGCCGAGAGCCGAGAGCCGAGAGCCGACGTTGTCGCCGAGAGCCGCTGTTCTCGCCCACCGCCCCGCCTCTCACTCCAACGTCGCCTTCAGCTCCAGCTTGACGTTGCCGGCGAGGGCGCGCGAGACGGGGCAGCCCTCCTTCGTCGCCTCGGCGATCTTCTGAAAGGCCGCGTCGTCGATCCCCGGCACGCTCGCCCGGACGGTGAGCTGCATGGTGGTGATCGCGAACCCCTCCCCCGCCTTGTCGATGGTGCAGGCGGCGCGCGTCTCCACCCTCCGCGGCGGGGT
>DASUXC010000101.1:0-139187 GCA_036378095.1 Gemmatimonadaceae bacterium
CCGCAGCTTCGCCATGGTCGTGCTCCGCGTCAGGTGGCATCGGACTGCCCGACGCAGAGGGTGCCGCCTGGCGCGGCACCGTCAAGGCGCGTGCGCGAATTTGGGTGTTTTCAGGTGCGCGAATTTGCCTGTTTTTCTACAACTGGGAGCCCGTCTACCTCCAGCCAGATCTCGTAACAGTCGGCGAGCGGATCAAGTAGCGCGCCGTGCTGCTCAAGCCACGACACCAGGGGCTCAGCGAGGATGACTCGCACCGAGGGTCCTGATGGAAGACGGTGCCGCATTACTGAGGGAACGCCGACGGCCGCTGGGCGACGGCCACAGCGCCACACGCCCGCGGCGATCATGCTCAGGCAGGTGATCGGTTGTCCGCTGTCCTGGCGGCTTTGGGTGGCTGAATGGTGCCGTCGTAACGCGCGCGTTCGACCGCAGCGACGAGCGCGCTGGCGCTTATCTCCAGTTCGTCCGGCAGGCAGTCGAACGCGAAGTGCTCGACGCCGTTGTAGGCATTCAGGCGCCGGCAGCCGGTGCCGATGTTTACGATGACGCCCACGTGCGGCGACGTCTCGGTCCGGTAGATCTCGATTTCGGCGCGCGTGACACCCTCTCTGGGCTGCAACTGGACGGTCGCGCGCGTGGTGCGGATCAGGAACTTCTCTCCTGGGTCGCCCTCGTAGGCGCTGAACGAACGAATCGTGAGGCGCTTCGGCACGGGACACCTCCGACGGTGTGATGCCCGGGAGGATAGCGGCGATGCCTCGCCTCACCCCATACGCCAGGGGACACAGGCGTACGCGGTGGGACATGCGCAGGAGGCGAGCCCCGACACGAAAGCCGAGCCTGGGGTATCTCCTAGCATTGCCGGCAAATGCCTGAAGGGATAGCATCGGACCGCCTACCTAACTGGAGACGGGCCGATGCTCACCGTGAGGCGTTTGGCTGTCGCGCTCTCCGCTTTTGTTCTGTGCGCGCCGAGCGCCGCAGCTCAGCGACACTGTCGGAAGGGAATCCCCTGCGGTGGCACCTGCATCTCGGCCGCCAGGACCTGCCACGTCGGAACGCCGTCGATCGCGACGCCGCCGGGGCCCGCACCCGTAAGGGCGGCTGCGCCCGGACCGTTTGCCTCAGCCCAGAGCCTTGCGAACGCCCAAGCGGCCGCAGATTCGAGCGCCCCTTGGGTCGCGAGTTCCAGCGGCCACACCTACTACCGGCGCGGCTGCAGTACGGCTGATCGTCTCGCCCCGCAGAATCTGATTTACCTCAAGAGCGAGGACGAGGCGCAGAGGGCGGGCTATTCACGATCGCGGACGCGAGGCTGCTGAGTACGAGATGACGACGTCGATCGAGGAGCGAGTAGCGGCGGTAGAGCGCCAGATCGATTTGTCAACGCGCGTGGCAGCTCTCGAAGCCGTCCGGAGTGCGCCGCTTGCCACCCCTTCCCGGTGGTGGGATCGTGTCACAATCACAGCGGTTGCCGCACTCCTCGCCGCCATCCTTCCGCTCGCGACATGCATTGATGGCCACTATGCAAAGGAGCGTGAGGAAGCACGGTTCAGATTGGAGCAGCAGAATAGCATTCGGCAGGACTACCTCACACGTCTGTTCTCGCCAGGTGTGAAGCCAACGGATCGCGTCGCACTCTTGGCACTATTGCGAAAGTACCCCTATGACTCGGTGTTCCAGGCGTGGGCAGACGAACAGTACTCAGCGGCCACCGAGGATGTGGATTCTCTGAAGCGGAGAATCGCGGCCAGTGACTCGACAACGACAGCACTACAGGATTCGCTCGTGTCGATTCATCGCACTATAGATGGCAGTGTTGCCGACAAGGCTAGGCTGACTGAGATAGCGACACGCCTCCGATTGCAGCTTGACAGCGCGACCAGGTCGCGTCGGCTGGCCGAAGCAATGCTAGGTCGCAATACCCCTGAGGGAGCGCTTGTGATTACGTCGGGGTGGCCCGCGCTAGTCTCGATACGACCGAACGGGAGCAACGGGAATTGGGAATCGATCGGAGGTACGCCACTGCTCCGCTTTGTGGAGCCTGGCAGCTACGAGATAGAGTGCCTCTTTCGGCATGCTGGAACTGAAGTCACCGAGACGACCGCCGCTGTCGCGCTGCCGATGACACCGGAGGTCGTTGAGTGTCCGGCACCTTGAGTTGCACTGGATCGGCCCGTGAGAGACAGTCTGCTTCTTTTTCTTTTCGCGCCCTGCCATGTATTTCGAGCTTCGCGCCGACGCTTCTTGACCTGGAGTGATGCGATGACAGACGACGAGCGCCGGCGGGACGGGCAGGGGAGCCCGGCGCGATCGCGCGCGCCGTGAGTGAATGGCGGCAAGATGCCGGACCTCCCGTTGTACAGGAGTTGCCTGGAAAGCGCGTGGGGTGCAACAACCTTCCCGGGTTAGTCTCACCTAACGTCGCAGTGGCCGCGCTGAATTAGGCGCTTCGGAGATCGTGCGCGCAGGTTGTGCGGCGGTGTACATCGACCGGGCGTCAACTGCGAAGCACGAAACTGGGGAATTCCCTCGCATATTCCCGCGGACGCCGAAACGGATCGCCTTGATCCACCTACCTAGCGGGAGCAGAGCACAGGCCACTCGTAGGGCATTCGGCTGTCTCAGTCCCGCCGCTGCGCTGCTCACGGCTGTGGAGTGCAGCGCCCTGAAGCTTCCGGCCGTGCATGCGCGGGTGCCTAGTACATTCACCAGCGGCTCCACATGCCTTGCAGTCGTCAGGCAGAGCTCCTTGCACGAGCCGAGTTCACGGTGTACTGTTGTGGCCGCCAGGCGCGTTAGGCGCCCACGCCAATTCTCAGGGGCGCGCACGCCGGCCGGACAAAACGTGAAATATCAGTGGCTATTTACCTCGGAGACGGGCTCGCCCATGTCGAATCGTACCGATGCCTCAAGCAGTCAGGCGGTCGGCCGGCGTAACAACACGTCGAGATCTATCCGCTACGCCGTGGGAATCACGATGCTCGCGTTGCTCGTGGCGGCGTGCTCGGATCGGGCGCCGCTGACGGCGCCGCGCGCTGCCGCGCCCCCGAGCCCGAGCGTGAGCTCCGGCGACCCACCGGAGCCGAGCAACGTGTTCCATGTGGACCTGGTCGCCGCCACCAGCGCCGACAACGTTGGTCCGATCGACTTCGCGCAGTACTCGCGTCGCACGCTCGTTCAGGTCAGTATCAGCGGCACCTACGAGATGATCTGGAACGTGGGCGGGGGGTACGGGACCTCTGCGGGCACGACCGACCCCGGCGGGTGGTGGTCATATCTCTACTACGACTGCATGGGTAACGCGTGGGTTCGGTTCGCCTCGGGCGGCTACGAAGCGTGCCGCACGCCGAGCAATAATGGCCCTTGGATCGACACCATTGTTGTCCAGGGCATTGGCCAGGCCGGAAAGTACCCGGGGCCGCATGCCAGCAACTACTATTGCGACACCGGTGACTTTCCGGCCTGCTACAGGTTCGCAGGTTTGGGGTTCAGGGTCACGATCCAGCCGATCGCCACGGATATTAGTGTTAGCGCTGAACAGGCCGACGGGCTTTCTGGGCGAACGGTGACGTTCACAGTGACCGGGGCCGACACCGTGCAGCGGTGGGAGTTCGTCCCCGACGATGGCGCGATCATGGCGGACCGGGTCGGGCCTGGCTCCCAGGCGCCTGGACGTGTGAGCTTGGATCGAGCAAGCTCGGGCGGGTTGGGCACCCGGGGTTCCACCGCACGTGTGGTCGTCGGGGACAGTCGCGCGTTGTTGACCGATACGCCTGAATGCATCGGGAGCACGGCCAAGACGTGCGTGGAAACCGTTACGCAGTCCGGCACCATGTACGTGCTCGCGACGGTCGCTGGCGTGGACCAGCAGGCGAGCGTGCACGTGTCGGTGCAGCCTGACACTCTGTTGTTGCGCGCGAGTCCAACGTGGGGCTACGCGGGGACTACCATCACGTTTACTCCCAGTACGGCGCTGGGCTCACCCTTTCAAGTCGACCACTGGACCTGGATCCCCGATGTGGCCCCCGGGGCGACGTTGTCATGTCCCAACGGTGACATAGTGTGCACCGTGGCCGTCCAGGAAACAGGTACGATGCGTGTTTTCGCGGTCGTGGAGGGCAAGCTGCAGAGTGCGGATGCGCGAGTCCGGATCGTGAAATGTCCACAGGGTGATTCGATGCTCGACAACCCTGCGAATCGGGACAGCCTGCGGAACCGCTGGGCGATGTCAAATGCAAGCGGACCCGATAGCCTGCGGCTCGAGCGGCCCAGTGTGACCTTCAGGCGGCCTTCGGATGGGGACTACATTACCATTCCGGTTGACTGGCCGGGTGAGACGCCATGTAGTAATCCGCTGAGCCAACACCCGCTCCCGGCGGCCCCACCGGGCTACGTGCTGGACTCCTGGCAGCACTCACACCCGTTTTCACCAGGAGAAATGTTGCCAGAGAACTGCTTTCCAGGAGATACTCTCAGGTACAGGTACTCGACCAGGCACGGGGGGCCAAGTCCAAACGATTGGGGGATAAGCGTCGGCGTGGCGCCCTTCAACACCGTACCGGGCTACATTCAGGATAAGAAAAACATCTACAAGTTCCTGCCCGGAATTGCGGACTCGACGAAGTGGAACTCGAAGAACGTGAGGCGTTGGAAGCGCAAGTTCCTTGACGATCCTAACTGTCAGTAGCACATGACCTTCGCTATTGGGAGCCTCCGCATGTGGCAGAGAATCGGTGTGTTCAGTTTGGCGGTCGCCATCCTGGCGGGAGCGACGCACCCCGCCGCTCGCAGTGGTCAGAGCACAGCGTGCCGACCCGTAGATGCGTTCACGACCGGGCTCCGGGACTTCCTCGTGCAGCTCGATACGAGCAGTGACAGTACCGATACCGACCAGCGCACGGCCTTCGGCCTCCCGGTGGTACCAGTCACGGCAATTACGATCGAGACGGATTCGCTCGTTTGCGAGCGAGCCGCGACGGCGTACTATTCGCGCCTCCAGAACCGGCCCTCCGATCAGGCGGTCGCGGTCGTCCGCATGGGGAGCGTGTATGTCGTGGGAGACCCGCGGGTAACCGGCGGCGAGTTCGTCGGGTATGCCGTCTTTGATTCGACTTTCACGGTGAACGTGAGCAACTTCGCGGGCTAGCACAGTCAGGTGCCGACGACGTGGCCCCGACAGCAGCGGGTCGCTGGGAAATTCTAGAGCGGTGTAGTCCCGATATGGTGAGTGACAGCTTGACTACGCCGCACGCGGGGCGCATCCTGCAATGCGCTTACTACCTCTCTCTCCTCAACCGGACGACGGGGAGATATTGGACACCCAGTAGTCGCCGCTCCGAGGCTACTGTTAAGATGAAGAGTCGCTGAGCCGGGGGCCCCTTGGGGTCCCCGGCTCTGCCATTGGAAGCCGCGGAGGCAACGAACTCTCGTCCGAAATCCCCACCGTGGGCGAGCCGCATTGGCGGTTCGATCCTGCTGCCGGTAGTGTCGCCATGTGGGGCACTACCCGCCGGCTACGACCCGCCGTCTCGCGCTGGTGCGACACGGAGGCAAGGGAATCTTGCGCCGGATCACGGGCGGGAGTTTCTGCTCTTGTTCACCTCGCCCCGGCGGCCGTAAGCAGTGAGGGCACCGGCCGCAGCCGATCCTGCGTGGTGTGGATTGTGGTGTGGATTCAGCCCGGCAAGTTCGGGCATCCGGGGCAGGGAATCCGGGCAGATCGCGCAGTCCGCCCTCTGAAAGACGGCACTACGCCGGACTCTCTAGCTCCTGGTACTTGGCTGATAAGCGTGAGGTCGGTAGTTCAACTCTACCCAGGCCCACTCCAAACGAACTGGTTGCCCCGCTTGACGCTGCGCGCGCCGGGCGGGGCTTCTTGCATGCCCCGAAATGCAGCTTGCTCTCCGTGTGCGTGCGGCAGCAGCCGCTCGGCGATCGCCCCGAACCGGTCGCGCAACCCCATGGTGAGCGGCCGCGGATCGTCTCACGGGAGAGCGAAGACGATCAGCGCGCTTCTCCGTGGGGCCCCGTACAGCTCGGGGGCGAAGCCCTTCATCCAGCCCCCCCACCCCGAGGGCACGGCCACGTACTCCTTCCCGTTCACGCTGTACGCGATCGGGCTCCCGTGAATGCCGTTCCCGGTCTGGAACTGCCAGAGGAGCCGGCCCGTCCGCGCATCGAGTGCATCGAACTCGCCCGTGGGCTCCCCCGCGAAGACGAGCCCTCCCGCGGTCGTGAGCAGCGAGCCCACCATCGGATGCTTCGTGCGGTACGACCGCGCCACGCGGCCGGTGGCCGGCTCCAGGGCGCGCACGTAGCCCCACGACTCGAGCCCGTGGTTGCTCACCTCGCCGCCCCAGTGAGGGAGGCTTTCGCGAAACTCCGTGTGACGGCGACTGAACCTGCCGCACAGTTCCACGACCGGCGTGTAGAGGAGCCCCGTCTCCGTCCCCCAGAAGACGAGATCGAGCTCCGGGTCGTACGTCCCCGTCACCCACGCCGCCCCGCCGCCGCGCGCCCACGAGTCGCCCGACCAGCTCTCGGCGCCGGGCTCGCCCGGCCTGGGCGTGTTGTAGCGCCGCCACCGTCGTCTGCCGGTGGCCAGGTCGAAGGCGTCGATGTGACCGCGCACGCCGTACTCGCCCCCGGAGCTGCCGACGATCACCATGTCCTTCACGACGAGCGGCGCTCCCGTCGCGCTCTCTCCGCTGCGGACGTCGGCGAATGCCACCGTCCACGTCGGCTTTCCCGTCGCCGCATCGAGCGCGACCAGGTAGCCGTTGGCCGTCGCGACGTAGACTTTCCCCTGCGCGACCGCGACGCCGCGGTTGACGTTCCCGCAGCAGAGCGGCCCGTCCAGGGGAATCGCGTGCTTGTATTGCCAGAGCATCCGCCCCGTGGCGGCGTCGAGCGCCCAGACGTAGCCGTCCCAGCCCGAGAGGTACATGACCCCGTCCACGACGATCGGCGTGGCCTCGAGCGAGTAGGTAGGCGGGTTCGCGATCAGCCCGATCACGCCGGCCTGGAAGATCCATGCGGGGCGGAGCTGCTCGACGTTGGCCGTCGTGATCTGATCGAGCGCGCTGTGGCGCTGCCCATCGTACGTGCCGTAGTAGGTGAGCCAGTTCTGCGGCTCGCCGCGGGCATGTACGAGCCGGTCGCCCGTGATGCTCCACGCCACCGCTGGTGCCGCACCGGCCAGGCGCGCGTTCAGCTCTCCGAACGTGCGCGCGACTTCTGTCACCGGATACCGCGCGGGGTGCCCGCACGCGGCTGCGGCGAGCACGGCGGCGAGCGCAATCGCCCGCGTTCGGCGCCCGGTGCGCCGGGGTCGCGAACAGGAGGTCGACATGCCGCCACCTCAGCGTCGGCGTTGTCGGGGGCGATCGAGCCTGGCCTCCGTCGGCACCTCGCCGGAAACCAGGATGAGACCGAGCATGCCGCGCCCCGCGTGATTCGCGACGGGGCAGCCGAACCAGTAGAGGCCCGGCTCATCCAAGCGGATGCGCACTCTGCCGGCATGGTGCATCGGAAGCTCCAGGAGCGCGCGCCCTCCGTTCGTCGGCATGAGCGCCATGTGCATCGCCTGATCGTTGTTCTGGAAGGTGAGCTCGAGCTCACCGCCGCGCGGCATGACGACGATCGCGGGTTCCCAGATGAGCTGGTCCGGTGGGACGTGGATCTCGTCGCGCATCACGCCGTTCTTGCTCATTTTCGCGTGCGACAGCCCGTCCTGCGCGAACAGTCGGGCGACGATCGCGTCGTTGGGGTGATCGACACGCGGGAGCTCGTTCACCAACGCGACCACGCGCGGGTTGAGCTGCTTGAGGACACTCGGCCGGAGCAGCTTGAGGTAGCCACACCCGGTGAGGCCGAGGAACGCGAGGAAGAGCATCGCGGCGGACGGTCGCCGGCGGCGCGCCAGCGATCGCATCGGCGTCATGGACGGCTGCTCATGGCCGCCGCTGCGGCGGGCGGTCGAGCCGTGCCGCGGGCGGTACGTCGCCGCGGACGACAATGAGCCCGAGCATCCCTCGCCAACCGTGGTCAGCGACGGGACACGTGTACTTGTAGAGCCCCGGCTGGTCGAGCCGCACGCGCACGCGACCGGCGGTATGGATCGGGAGCCACACCACCTGCTCGCCATCGGTTCTCTCGACCGTCGCGCCGTGGGTGACCTGATCGTCGTTGGTGAACGCGATCTCGAGCGTGCCGCCGTGCGGCATGGCGATGACCGACGGCTCCCAGATGAGCTGATTCTTGGGCGCGCGCACGACGGTATGCATCACCCCTCGTGCATCCACCGACGCGTGGGCGAGCCCACCGTGCCCCGGGAGCCGCGCGATGATCGCTTCGTTCGGGTGGTCGACGTCGGGGAACTCGTTCACGAGTGCGACGACCCGCGGATTGAGCTGATTCCGCACGCTGGGGCGAAGCAGCTTGACGTAGCCGCAGCCACCGAGGGGCGCGAGCGCGGCGAGCGCGGCGAGGAGCACGCGCCCTCTCGGTGTGGTCGCCCGGCTCGAAGTCCACCCAGTCCGCACGGCGTCTCCTCCCGCCTCTGAACGGGGCCCTCGACCCCGAGCGGTCGCCAAACTCGCGCCCGGTTTCATACCCCGCGCGCTGCCTCGGCAATCGCGTCGCGCGAGGCGGGCGCTGGCGGTGCCGTCACTGGCCGTCCGTCGGCGCCCGCTCGGCCCTACGACGCCACGGCGCCGCGGTCTCCTACGACCACGCTCGCGACCTCGGACAGAGACCCGCTCCGCACGTCGTAGACGAACCCGCGGATGGGGATCTCTCTCGGGATGAGCGGCGAGCCGCGGAGGAACGCGATGTCGTCGCGCACGCTCTGCTCGACATCCGCGAACGGCAGAAAGTCGACATCCTCCGCATCGACGCCGAGCGCCGCGCGGAGCCTCGCGCGCAGCTCCTCGTTCCGGAACGTGAGCATCCCACAGTCCGTGTGATGGATCACGGCCACCTCGCGCGTGCCGAGGAGCTGTTGCGAGATGACGAGGGACCGGAGCGCGTCCTGGGCGCGGCCGCCCGCGTTACGAATGACGTGTGCATCGCCTTCCTCGAGCCCGAGCTGGCGTGATGGGATGATGCGGGCGTCCATGCAGGTCACGATGGCCACGCGGCGGCGCGGCGGCATCGGGAGGTGCCCCTTGTCGAAGTGCGACGCGTAGGCGCGGTTCGCCTCGAGTAGTTCGTCGATGATGGCCATATTCACCTCGGCGGCCGAAGGGAGTGCGCCACGCGGCGTGCGTGGCGCGGATGAACGACACGAGGCCCGCTCCCCTCTCGGGAGGCGGGCCTCGCGCGCAGCAGCTCGGATGAAACCGGTCAGTGCTCAGCTATTGTCATCCCAGTTGCTCCGCAACGGCGACTCTCCCCCTCGGGGCGCGCGCAGGCGTCCGGACGACACCGACAGCAAGTCACGGCTGGAGCGGAGGGCGTCATTGGGGCGCGGGAGGGGAGTCGCGAACGTCGAGCCGCGTATCCAAGGGTTGGGAGTGGGCTGCGCAGCATGCCGGCGGATCGGGCGGCTGCAGCCGGGCTGACGAAGGCCAGGGTAGGATGCGGACCGCTCGCCGTCAATGCCGCGTCCGTGTACGGCCTCATCCGGCGGCCGCGCCGAGGTCTCCGCGTTCACGGCTTGCGGGCTGATATCGAGTGCAAATGCGGGCCGGCTTCATCATCGTCGATGATGAATCCGTATCTCTCGAGCTCGGACACCAGCTCGCTGGCGGTGAGGCGAAGCTTGGGCCTCGGCATACGTCGTTTGCCCGCCTCCATGGCGGCAGACGGTATCTCCGGATCGAGGAACTACCTTGGCGGCGATGGCATTTACGGCCTGGGCGCAATCTTCCACGACGAGCCGAGCGCCGTTCGCGACGACCTCCGGTGCATGGTGGCGCCGCTCGCGTCCGGGCAGATCCGGCCGGGGCGATCCCACACGCCCGTGCTCGTCCTGGCATGACCAATTCGACACGGCAAGGAGAGAGCGCGTGGCGCAACAGATCACTCACGTCACCGGCGCCGCCGGCGGACAGCAGCGTTCCAGAGGTACGAGACAGGTCGACTTCGCCCTGGTCGATGTCTTCGCGCAGGAGCCGCTCTCGGGGAATCCGCTCGCGGTGGTCCCCGGTGCCGATGGCTTGGACGACGATGACATGCGCCGCATCGCGCGTGAGTTCAACCAGTCCGAGACGACGTTTCTCCTTCACCCCACACGCGACGCGGAGTGGCGTCTGCGCTCCTTCACGGCGGCGGGCGTGGAGGTCGACGGCGCCGGTCACAACGCGCTCGGAGCCTGGTGGTGGCTTGCGGAGTCCGGCGCCATCGCGCTCGACGACGGCTGGGCCTCGTTCAGGCAGGAGATCGGGGACGACGTGCTCGAGGTAGAAGTCCTCGCGGAAGCTGGGTCGCCCAAGGCCATCGCGATGTGGCAGGGAGCGCCGCGCCATCAGACGGTACTCACGGACTGCGCCGAATTGGCCAGCGCGCTGGGGCTCACCGTCTCGGATCTGGACGTCACCCATCTCCGTCCGCAGGTAGTCTCGACGGGTGTCGCCCATCTGATGGTGCCGGTGCGGGACCGCGGCGCGCTCGCGCGCGCCCGTCCTGATGCGCTGCGGCTTGCGTCCGTCCTTCGGAGTTGCGGAGCCGAAGGGTGCTACATCTTCGCGCTGGCCACTTCCGAGCCCGACACGCAGGCGCACACACGGTTCTTCAATCCGACGGTCGGCATCGCCGAGGACCCGGCCACTGGTACGGCGGCTGGGCCTCTCGCGTGTTATCTGATCTCGAACGCGGTGGCACCCGCGGGCCGCGTCGCGTTCATACAGGGCGAGGACATGGGCCGGCGAAGCCGGATCGAGCTCGATGTGAGAGGCGATGCGGTCCGACTGCTCGGATCAGCGGTCACCGTCGCTGTCGGCAAGCTGCGACTTCCCTAGGTGCACGTGTGGTGACGTGCGCGTGCTGATGGATCCGCGCTCGCCCGAGGCGCGCCGGTGTGCCGTCGCCTATGACGGGGCGCCGGTCGTCGCGAAGGCGGCGATGTCGGCGTTCAGCCGGTGTCGATGCGTGAAGTAGAGTCCGTGCGGCGCACCCTCGTACACGACGAGCCGTGCCCCGGGGATGAGCTCGGACGCCGGCTGCCCGGTCAGCTCCAGCGGTGCCGAGGCATCGCGGTCGCCGTGGATCACGAGCGTCGGCGTGTCGATACGCGCGAGCGCCTGGCGAAAGTCCGTCGTCATCTGGATCCGCGTCAGCTCGACCGTCGCGAGCAGCGACGTCTGCAACATCGTGTGCACCGTCCAGTCCACCAACGCGCGCGGCGCGCCCGGGCCGAAGTACGGATCGGCGTTCGCCTCGATCCAGCCGGGGAAGTCGTCCTCCAACCGCGCGAGCAGCGCGGCGATCTGTTCCGGCTCGATACCGACGGGATTGTCCGGACGCCGGACGCGGCACGGCAGGGCGGCCGGCGCGAGCAGCAGAACGCGGCCGACGCGTCGCCCGCGATGGCGCTCCAGGTAGCGGACGATCTCGCCGCTCGAGAACGAGTGTGCGACCACCGTCACGTCCTCCATGTCGAGTGCGTCGAGCACGGCCGCCAGATCGTCTGCCAGCGTGTCGAAGTCGAAGCCGACGCCGGGATCGCCCGATCGCCCGTGCGCGCGACGATCGTAGGCGACGCAGCGGAAGCCTTCGCGCGCGAGCGGCGCCATCTGGTGACCCCACATACCGGAGGTCAGCGTCCAGCCGCTGAGGAACAGGATGGGGCGGCCGTCGCCCCAGTCTCGGACGAACAGGTCGACGCCGCCGGCGCGGACCATGCTGCCGCGCGCGTTCTCGTTGAGCTCGATCATGGGGACGCTCCGCTGAGTGTCGGTCACTCGCGCACGGATGCCGCGAGGCGCCGCCGTGCGCCGGGTCAATGCCTCACGGGTCGCGGGGTGGATCGGCCGCGCCGGTGAATCACGATCGGCGATCGCGTCGCGAGACTCAATTACCTCGCGAGTCATGTACGCCGGCTGGGTCGCCCGTCAGTCGTGCCCGTGCCGATGGTGGATGTCGGGGTAGTGCGGGTGGGTGTGCACCAGCGGCTCGTGCCGATGCTGGTGGCTGTGCGGCTCCCCCGGCGGGTCCCCCGGCGCGTGCGCGTGCTGGTGGTGCTCGTCGTGCACGTGCGGGTGCTCGTGCTCGAGCGCCTCGTGGGCGTGCTCGTGCTCGTGGCGCTCGGTGAGGTGCAGCCACACGCCGAGCGCCATGAGCGCCGCGGCGGCGACGAGGAGCGCCGTCGGCCGCTCGCGGAAGACCACGAGCGAGACCGCGGCGCCGACGAAGGGCGCGGTCGAGAAGTACGCGCCGGTGCGCGCGGTGCCGAGGTGGCGGAGCGCGAGCACGAAGAGCACGAGGCTCACGCCGTAGCTCAGGAAGCCTAGCAGGACCGTACTGCCCAGGCGCGGGAGCGCGGGCCACGGCGCCCCGAGCGCGAGCGCGATGGCGGTGTTCACGGCGCCGGCGACGAGTCCCTTGAGCATCGCGATCTGCACCGGATCGCCCGCCGAGACCTTCTGCGTGAGGTTGTTGTCGATCGCCCAGCAGAGGCACGCGCTCGCGACGGCGAGCGTCCCGGCGACCCCGCCCCACGCGAGCGCGCCCTCCCACGAGAGCACCACGCCGCCGGCCACGATCGCCACCATCCCGAGCGCGATGCGCCGGTCGAAGTTCTCCCGGAACACGAACCACGCGAGGAGCGCGGTGAAGACGCCCTCCAGGTTGAGGAGGAGCGACGCGCTCGACGCGGGAGTGCGCGTGAGGCCGACCATGAGGAGCAGGGGCCCGAGCCCGCCGCCGAACGCGATGGCGCCCGCGAGCCACGGCAGGTCGCGGTGGGTGAGAGATGCTTCGCGCGCGACGTCCGTCGAGTGCCGCCGCCCGAGCCACACGAGCGCGAGCCCCGCGCCGGAGCCGAGATAGAGCAGCCCCGCCAGGAGCTGGGGCGCCGTGCCGCGCAGGAGCAGCTTGGCGAACGGGGCGCTCACGCCGAAGAGGAGCGCCGCGAGGAGCGCCATCCCGACGCCCCGGTGCCGTTCGTGCCCCTGGCCGGCCGTCGAACGTGTCTCAGCCGTCATGACCATCGCGCCTCCTCGTGCATGGGCGGTGCCGCGAGGGCTTTGCTCGCCTCATCGCGCTCGCATCACCGACCTGGCCGCTTCGCGCTCGCCGGCGGAGCGGGAGCCGGCCACCATTCGTGGAGTGTGGCAATCCTTTCCCATTCCGTTCCGCCGCCCGCTGGCCTCCGACATCTTCATCCGCACGTGCGAGGGGATGGTCGACGTCTTCCTCGCGCTCTGCGCGATGAACGTCGTTGGGATCTCCGCGACGCGCTTCGGCGTGCTCGTCGCCGTCGAGATGACGACGGCGATGCTCTCCTACGTCCCTGGCGCCCATCTCGCGGAGCGCACCGGGGTGGGAAGTGATTCATCTCTCGAGGAAGGACTGACGCCCCAACGGGGCAGAACCCGGTCAGGAGGAGGTCGGATCATGTGGACCGAAGAGACACGTCGCATGGGAGTGTCGTGGTGTGGTCGCCGGGCCGCCGATGGGAGGCGCGCTCTCCGGCGGCGTCGTGGGGCATTGGCGTTGGCCGCCGCGCTTGCGCTCCTCGGCGCCTGTAAGGCGAAGGAGGGACGCAGCGCCAATGGTGGAAGCAGCGTCCAAGTCAGTGGCGAGTCGCAGGCGCGGGCCGGGCAGCCGCAGGCGGCCCGGTCGGCTGCGTCCCAGTCGATCGACTGGCAACGGGTCGGGCAAGCGATGGGGAAGGCGGGCTCGATGCAACCGGGGGACGTGTACAAGGTCAGCCTGCCGCGCAGCGATCTCCGCGTGTCGGTGAGGGGAGTGCAGGTGAAGCCGGCGCTCGCCCTCGGCTCGTGGGTCGCGTTCAAGGCGACGGGGAGCAACGAGGCGATGGCGATGGGCGACCTGGTGCTCACCGAGGACGAGGTCGGTCCCGTCATGCTGAAGCTCCGGGAGGGCGGGATCGGGCAGACGGCGGTGCACAACCACCTGCTCGAGGAGTCGCCCCGGGTGATGTACATGCACATCCGAGCCAAGGGCGACCCGACGAAGATCGCCGCCGCGATGCACGCGGCGCTCGCGTCGAGCAAGACGCCAATGGACGCGGGGGGAGGGAAGGGGCCAGCAGCGGGCGCGCTGGGACTGGACACGGCGCGGATCCGTCGGGCGCTGGGGTACGCCGGGAAGGTCAACGGTGGCGTCTATCAGGTGAGCGTCCCGCGCGCCGAGACGATCCACGACGAGGGGATGGAGGTGCCGCCCGCGATGGGCGTCGCCACCGCGCTCAACTTCCAGCCCACCGGTGGCGGGAAGGCCGCAATCACGGGCGACTTCGTGCTCATCGCGGGCGAGGTCGATCCGGTGATCCAGGCGCTCACGAGCAATGGCATTCGAGTGACGGCGCTCCACAGCCACATGCTGACGGAGGAGCCCAAGCTCTACTTCATGCACTTCTGGGCGAACGATGACGCCGCGAAGCTCGCGCGTGGCCTCCGGGCGGCGCTGGACAAGATGAACGTCGAGAAGACCGCGTGAGGGATGCGCGTGGGGTCGAGGCGCGCCGTGTCGGCTTGCGGCACCGGCATCCGGTGGCGATGTTCACGCGGCAACTGGACCCCACGGCTCCCGAGTCGACCACGATAACTACGTATGCTTTCCAGAACCGTCCGTCTCGCCCTCTCGATCGGTCTTTCGCTTCCACCCCTGCCGCTCGCCGCGCAAGCGGCGGACACGGCGCACGTCCACGCGCCCGCGGTCACCTGCCCGAATTGCGCCGAGTGGAACGCGCCGCAGCGCCCATTTCGGATTTACGGCAACACGTACTACGTCGGTCCGCACGGCCTGAGCGCGATACTGCTCACCTCGAAGGAGGGGCACGTGCTCATCGATGGCGCACTCCCCGAGTCCGCCCCGCAGATCATCGCGAACATTCAGGCGCTCGGCTTCCGGATCGAGGACGTGAAGCTCATCCTCAACTCCCACGCCCACTTCGACCACGCGGGCGGCATCGCCGCGCTCCAGCGTGCGTCCGGCGCCAACGTCGCCGCGAGCCCCGCGAGTGCGCTCGTCCTCCGGCGTGGCGCGTCGGGGCCGGACGACCCGCAGTACGGCGACGCTCTGGCGTTTCCCCCGGTGCCCAGCGTCGCGACGATCGCCGATGGCGACACGCTGCGCGTCGGCGCTCTCGTGCTGACGGCGCATTTCACCCCGGGACACACGCCGGGGGGCACGAGCTGGTCCTGGCAGTCGTGCGACCAGGGTCGCTGTCTCGATTTCGTGTACGCGGACAGCCAGACCCCGATCTCGGCCGACGGTTTCTTCTTCACGAGGAGCCAGACCTATCCCACGGCGCTGGCAGACTTCGCGCGCGGGTTCGCCGTCCTCGAGCGCTTGCCGTGCGATGTGTTACTGACGCCGCACCCCGGCGCCTCCGGGTTCTGGCAGCGTGTGGCGTCACGCGATAGCAGCACGACACCAGCGCTCGTCGACCCCGACGCGTGTCGACGTTATGTCGCCACTGCCCGCCAGCAGCTCGCTCGGCGCGAGGCGGCCGAAGCGGCGAAGCCGTAGGGATGTAGCACAGCCTGACGCCCCGCTCCAACCCTTTCGCGCCGGCGTCTGTCCAACCTGGCTTCCAGCGTAGCCGTCGTACGCGTTTTCCGAGCTCGAGCCAGGAGGTTCACCGATGCGATTCTGGGCGACAGGTGCCGCTCTCACCCTGTGGGCCGTCACTCCACTTCCCGTCCTCTCGCAGCAGTCGTCCACCGAAACGCCCGCCGCGCGCGCCCGCGCCGAGGTGCTGGTGCTCGGCGTCTATCACATGTCCAACCCCGGCCGGGACATCGTCGACATGCGGGCCGACGATGTCCTCGCGCCCAGGCGCCAGGTGGAGATCGAGGATGTCGTCGCGGTGCTCGAGAAGTTCCACCCGACGAAGATCGCGGTGGAAGCGGCGTTCGATGATGATGCCATTGCCAAGCGCTATGGCGAGTACCTGGCCGGCAGGCACGAGCTCACCAGGAACGAGATCGAGCAGATCGGCTTCCGTCTCGCCAAGCAGCTCGGCCATCGCACGGTGTACGCGGTGGATGCCGACGGCGAGTTCCCCTTCGCGCGCCTCGCCGACTACGCCAGGGCCCACGGCCGCACGAAGGAGCTCGACGCGTTGATGGGCGAGATCACCAACAAGGTGAAGGCCACGGACGCGTACCTCGCCTCTCACACCGTGCTCGAGACGCTGCTGTACATGAACTCCGACGAGCGCGCCGCCGAGGACGTGGGCTTCTACTACCGCCAGGCGCACCTCGGCGAGCCGTGGGACTGGGCCGGCGCCGACCTGGTCTCCGACTGGTTCCGGCGCAACATGCGGATCTACAGCAACGTCGTCCGGCTCGCAGACTCTCCGAGCGAGCGCGTGCTGGTCATCTTCGGCGCCGGTCACCTCGGCTGGCTGCGACACGACTTCGCCAGCGACCCCACCGTACGCCTGCGCAAGCTCGCCGAGTTCGCGAAGTGAGGCAGCTCGACCACGGAGCGGTTCGGCCCGACGGAGCGTCGGCGGTCGGGTTGTGCCCCGGCGACGCTGGTACCAATTTCGGGTCCGCGCACCGCACCGCGGTGACCTTCGCCGCGTGGGCGGCGCGGCCGGGGCGTACGCGTTCTGGTTGGCGGAGCGCGGCTACGAGGTTCGACTGGTCGACGCGGTGCCCCGCCTGATCCGCTCCTGGAAGCTGCGCGCGTGCTGCGACCGGGGCGCGTCCTCATCGCCGCCGGCATCTCACGCTGGGCGTCGGCACTCGATGGGCTGGCACACGAGGCGCTCCGCGACCCCGCGTTCGCGCGCATCGTCGAGCGCGATCTGCTCGACGGCCATCACCAGAACCCGACGGACCGGCTCGACTACTTCACCACGGCGTACTTTCATCGACCGGACGAGCTTCGGCGGGAGGTCGGGGACGCCGGCTTCCAGGTCGAGGGCCTGTACGGGGTCGAAGGACCGGGGTGGATGCTGCCGGACTTCATGGATCGCTGGAACGATCCGGCCCGACGCGAGATCCTCGTGCGAGTGGCGCGGGCGCTCGAGTCGGAGCCCGCCGTGATCGGTTGCAGCGCGCACCTGCTGGTCGTCGGGCGCAAGCCGGAGCCGTATCGCGCTCGGCGTGATCGTGGGAAACAGGGGGCGAAACCCACTCTTCGCGCGCGCCTTCAGCGGCCCGAACGATGGCAAGGTGAGCGTCGCTCGTGCCGCGGTGCCCGGAATGCAGGATCACCTCGTCGTGCCGTGCGGGCACACGTTCATCATGCACGCGTCCGAGGTAGTGGAGCAGGCGTTCCACTTTCTCCTCCACGGCGCCTTTGCGCGCCCACCCTTCACCGACCACACACAGTGATGACGCCACGCCATGGCATCCCGCCGATCTGGCGATCGCTCGGACGTCTGCTCGCCATCCCCCTGCTGGCCACCCCGCTCGGCGCGCAGAGCGCCGCGCCGAGCGCCGCGCCGAGCGTGGACCCGGTGCCCGTGCACGAGACGTTCACGATCGCGTCCCGCGCGCTCGGCGAGACACGGCCGGTCAACGTGCACGTGCCGGCGGCCTACGACGCGTCGTCGGCCGCACGCTTCCCGGTGCTCTACATGCCCGACGGTGGTCTCGACGAGGACTTCCCGCACGTGGTGCACACGGTCGATTCGCTGATCGCCCTGGGGGCGATCCGGCCGGTGATCGTCGTCGGGATCCCGAACACGGAACGCCGACGCGACCTCACGGGCCCCACGCACATCGCCGCCGACAGCGCGATCGCGCCGCGGGTGGGCGGCTCGGCGGCCTTCCGGCGCTTTCTCCGCGAGGAGCTCATCCCGGCGGTGCGAGCCCGCTACCGCACCACCGGTGAGCGAGCGATCGTCGGCGAGTCGCTCGCGGGGCTGTTCATCGTGGAGACGTTCCTCACCGAGCCGGCGCTCTTCGACCACTACGTGGCGCTCGACCCCAGTCTGTGGTGGAACGGCGGCTCACTCGTGGACTCGGCCTCGGCAAACGCGGCGGCGCTCGACACGGCGCCGCGCACGCTCTACCTGGCCAGCTCGAACGTCCCGGAGATCACGGCGGGCACCGCGCGGCTCGCGGAGCTGCTTCGCACCGCGGCGCCGAAGGGGCTCGCGCTGGTGTACGTGCCCCGGCCGGACCTCACGCATGCGACCATCTTCCGTGGCGTGGGGCCGGCGGCGCTGGCGAGCGCGCTCCGGTAGGCTGTAGGCGAACCGGAGGACGCGTCCCGGCACGAGACGTCTCGATCGTCTCTTCTCGCGCTCGCGCTCGCGATTGCGCTCGCGATTGCGTGCCGGCACCGGCCCGCCCCGGGCCGCGAGCGCGACTCGTCGGCTCGGGGCGGGCGCGGCGTTCAGTGGGGCATCAATGGTCGCGTCCGCGACCGGTGCGTTCCTGGAGCTCGTCGATCCGCTTGGAGGCTTCGGCCTTGGTCAGGTTCTCGTCCACGGGCTCACCCGCTTCCTGGGCGAGCGTCTTCAGGTACGACGCCTGTGCGCCGGTCATGCGCTCGTCGCCCGTGACCCACTCGTCCGGGTCCTTCCGAGTCTCTTCGGGCGCCGGGTGGTCGCGGTCCTGCTTTGCCATCGCTCACTCCGTGGTTGAGGCTTGCTCCGGGCGCCGGCCAGTGGCCCGGCGCGCCACGTCATTGAGCCAGCAAGGAGTGCAGGAGGCGTGCCGAAGATACGCCGAAGTACGGCCGTTTGGCGTACGCCGGCAGTGACTTCGGACTCGAGGCAACGTATTGCGTCGTGGTAGAATATACCTAAATTTCTGCCTGTATATACCACGAGGAGCACCATTGCCACTCAGCATCAAGAGTCCGGAGGCCGATCGACTCGCCCGCGAGCTCGCCGATGAGACCGGCGAGAGCTTGACCGACGCGGTCATCCTGGCCCTGCGTGAGCGGCTCGAGCGACAGCGCGGGCGGCGCGCGCGGGCCCGGCTCGCGGAGGACATCGCCCGCATTCAGGCGCGCTACCGTCGGCTGCCCATTCAAGACGCGCGCTCCGCCGAGGAGATCCTCGACTACGACGTGCACGGCCTGCCCCGCTAGGCCATGGTCGTCGACACCTCGGCGCTGCTCGCGATCCTCGAGGGAGAGCCGACCGCGCAGCGGCTCGTCACCGCCCTGAGCGTGGCCGACGCCGTTCGCGTCTCCGCCGGTACGGTGCTCGAGGCGGGTATCGTCGTCGAAGTTCGGCGCGGCGAGGCGGGCGGGCGCGAACTCGACCTCCTCCTCCACCGCCTCCGTGCCGACGTCATGAGTGTCACCGCCGAGCACGCGGAGCTCGCGCGCGACGCCTACCGACGATACGGCAAGGGGCGCCATCCGGCGGCACTCAACTTCGGCGACTGCTTTGCGTACGCGCTCGCAACCGTTCTCCAGGAGCCGCTTCTGTTCGTGGGCAACGACTTCGCTCAGACCGACGTCGTGGCGGCGAAATACTGACGTCGACGTGTCGCACTGTCGCTCGAGTGAAGCCGCGCCTGACTGGTTGGTCCTCACCTCTCACGAGCAACTCCGCGCCAGCTCCACCCGGCGGTTGCGCGCTCGACCCTGCAGCGTCGCGTTGCTCTCCTTGGGGCGGGTGGCGCCGAAGCCATCGGTAGTGAGCCGAGCCGCCGCAACGTGGTGTTGCTTCACCAGCGCATCCTTCACCGCGGCGGCGCGCCGCTTCGAGAGCGCCAGGTTCGCCGCAGCACCACCGATGCTGTCGGTGTGACCTTCGATGCGAATCGACCAGCCCGGGTTGCGCGCGAGCGCGTCGGCGATCTCCCTTAGCACCGGCTCGGACTCCGGCCGAATGGTGGCCTCGTCGAAGTCGAAGTAGATCCCGTACACCTCCGCGCGGCAGCGCTTGGCCAGCGCGTCGGCGACGCGCTCGACTGGCGTGCCCGCTTCCGCCTCGGCGCGCGCGCCGGGAGGCGCCTCACCCGGGAAGTCGATGCTGACCACGGTGAGCGTGTCCCGGTCGATCGCGTAACGGAGCGCGAGCGGATTCTCCGGCTCATCGAGAATCCAGAACTCCGCCGGATAGACCAGCGTCCCTTTCGCGTGTATGGCCGCGAGCTCTACCCGTTGCCCGTTCACGATGACCGGCACCGGGACCGTACCCGACTCCACGCGTGTCAGCGTGCCGCTCAGCCGGTAGTCGACCGTCCCCGGCTCGCGCGGCTCCACGATGGGTGGCATCCCACCAGTGGACGCCTGGTACACGGTGAGCTGCGTGCTGCCCTTCGTCTCGAGCTCCTCGAGCACGACCTTGGAGACGCCAATGGCGGTGGTGCCGGGCACGAAGTCCGGCACGTTCCGCGGCTCGCCGAACTGCTGCAGGTAATTGTGCGAGTCGCGGAGATCGCGACGCAGGATGGTGCGCGTGGCATCGAGCTTGACCATCGGACGCGGGCCGGGTGCGGGATCCTCCAGAAGACCCAGCGGCTTCGGGTGCTCGTTCGAGTAGGTGAGGTGGACGGTGTCCGGCGTCAGCGCCACGATGCGCTTGATCGACTCGTAGTCGCCGGCGGGCTGGTTGATCGCCGTCACGATCGTGAGCCCGACGCGGAGCGGAATGCGGGGCGGGAGCTCGCGGCTCCTCGTTCGTTGCGCCGCGCCGGCGTGGACAGCGATGAGGAGCAGGACTGCTCCGAGCTGATGCGTCCTCATGCTCGACTCCTTCTGCCTGGCACGACCGGCGGCGCGCCACGGGCTGGTGCGCGGCGCCCACGGTCATCGGACCCGTGGGAGCTCGAGACGATACACTCCGCGCTGGTGCGCCTGGTCGTGCGCCGCCATATATAGAACGCCGCTGCCACCCGGGCCAGATGCCACCGCTGGCGAGTCGTATCGCTCCAATTCGGGTGCTTCCTGGCCGCCGAGTCTGGCGCCGCGCCAGCCGCACCGTCGTGGACCGCCGGGCGAGCTGCGCCTCGCACGGATCCGCTCGGCTCGTCGCCAGTGCCCGGACGGGCCCGCCGCCGAGCCAGACCCTCCTCGGCTCGCGCGAGACGTTCGCGAGGAGCTGCACATGAGCACGAGGTACGGTACGCGGTGGCTGGTGATTCTGGAGTGCGCCCTCCTCGCGTGTGGCGAGTCAGGCACCAATGGTCGCGCGCGTGTGCACGACGCTGATCGCGATGCCGGTCTCGATGCCGGTCGCGATGCCGATCGCGGCGGCGGTACCGCGTGGGCGCGGGAAGACGCCAGACACTTCTGGCCGGATACCGATCAGGGCGCGCGTGGCGAGTGGCTGGGATTTCGGAACAACACCTCGCCACAGGACCGCGACGCAGAGCTGAGGGCTCATTGCGCGGCGACCTTTCGCCGCGTGTCCGTGCCCGAGCGGAGCGACGGAGGCGGCGTCACGTTCGGCGCGCTCTGCCGGAGCATCGGCGCGACCTGCACCCGCGTCTGCGATTGGGAGGGCCGCGTGCGGTCGTGTGACGAGGTGTCGCAGACGCGGCATGATCCGGGAGGCGATGTCCCCTGGCGAGACGGCACTCGCATCGCGTACTGCGTGATGAGCGTGACGCGCGAGCCGCCTCCAGACAGTGCGACCACCGAGCGAGCTGCGGGCAGACCCCCCGCCTGGCTGGCGGCGCTCATCCACCGACTCGAGCGCCAACCCGTGGCGAATCCACCGGCGTCCGTCGTCCGCTACAAGTACCATGGCGCGGACGTCTACTACCTACCACCGAGATGCTGCGACGTGCCAGGCGTGCTGTACGACTCGGCTGGCGCCGTCGTCTGCCTCCCCGACGGCGGCATCACCGGCAAGGGGGACGGGCGCTGCAACGATTTCTCAGCAGTGCGCCGGGACGAGGTGGTCATCTGGCGCGATCGCCGGTAGGCGGCGGGCTGGGTGCGCCGTTAGACTGGCCTCGCGATGCGATAGAGCACGTGGCCGCGCAAGGGATGGCCCTCGGGGAATGATGGATGGTCGAAGTCATCCGCCGGCGAGTACCGCATGCCGAGGCGCTCCATCACGGCCCGGGAGCGCCGGTTCTCGGGCACCGTGAAGGCGACGATCTCCGGAAGGGCCAGCCGGTCGAAGCCCTCGCGCTCCCAGTGCTCCCGAAAGCGCGCTGCCAGCGCATCGCTCGTGGCACGCTCCATGGGACCCGACAGGTACGTCTGGATCGGCGTCAGGCGCCAGCATTATCATCCAACTCGTCGTCGCGCGGCAAGACCGTCACGCTGTCTGGTCCTTTACCGGCCCAGCCGGTCACGAGGCTGGTGGGGGGGCGGAGCTCGACGTGCGACACCCATCGTCCGAAGGTGCCAGGATGCTCGTGGAACGAGACGGACAGCAACCCAGAATCCACCCGTCGGCGATCATCGCCGAGTCGGCGGTGATCGTCGGCAACGTCACCGTCGGGGCACGATGCTTCGTCGACCACGGAGTCGTCGTCGAGAGCAGCGGCGCGCCCGTGATCCTCGAGGACGAGGTCATCGTGCTCGCGAACAGCGTCGTTCGATCCGTCGGCGGGCGGAGCCGCCCGCCCTTCCCGGTGCACGTGGGTCCGCGGACGCTCGTCGCCCCCGGGTGCGTGCTCACGGGCTGCCGGGTCGGTGCGCGGTGCTACGTGGCGACGGGGGTGTTGGTGTTCCATGGCGCCGACATCGGCGACGGCACGAGGCTGGCGGTCGGCTCGATCGTACATCATCACACGCGGCTCCCGCCCGAATCGCGCGTGGGGCTTCGCGAGATCGCCGTCAGCGACGGCGCGGGCGTCCTGTGCACCGGTGACACGGCGGCGGCGCGCGAGGCACTCGCGCGCTCCGACTTCTTCGGCCGGGTGCTCGGCGAGCAGGTGGCGGATCAGGAGGAGCTGCACGACAACGTGATCACTCGGCTGCTCGAGGAGCTGCGAGGGCACGTGGATCGGCCAGCGCCAAATGATGGCCACGAATGGGGGTGATCGTCGATCCAGCGGCCTCGTCTCGTCCAGGGCACGCGCATTTCCGCAGCGGGTTCCCGACGTCTGGCCGCGAGTGCCACCGGCGTCCCGAGACCATTCCGCGACCGGTCTCTCCTCAACGCAGGTGTGTGAACAGCAGAACGACATAGGCCACGAAGAGCGCTCCGACGGCTCCGGCCACCAGCTCGTGGTAACGTGCCCTGCGGGTCGATGCGGCCCCTACGGCCAGGGCCAAGAACACTATCTGGAGCCCCCGGTCCAGGTCGAGCGGGAGACGGCCTTCCATCACCAGCGGCCGCGCCAGGCTCGACACGATCATGGCCGCCGCGGCACCGAAGAACCAGCGTGTCTGTGCGTAGTAGTGGGAGCGGAGATCGAGCACGCGCTCGACATCTGCCCCGCTCGTCGTTCGCTCGGACGGTGTGGGGAGCGCGCCAGCCGCATCGGCACCGGACACACCGGCACCCGCCGTGGCCTCCGCCACGTCGGGGAGCGCCAGCGCCGCCATCAGGTACAGGCAGGTGGGCGTCAGCAGCACGACGAGAAAGTTGAGGAACGTCCAGCCTCGGTGGGCGCGCAGGTCGAACAGGGCCCACCACACCTGTACGTGCATGAGCAGCACGAGCGCGATCCAGAGCAGCGCCGGCCAGTACAGGCGCACTCGCGCGCGCGCCTGGACCAGCCGTCCGATGCCGGTGAGGAGCTGCGTCAGCCCGAGTCCGAGAATGATCGAGATGAGAACGGTCAGGTACTGGAACTCGTCGGTGGACTTCACGGAGTCTTTCGGAGGGATGAGCGAGTATTCGGGAGGCGCTCGGAACCGTACGAAGTATCTGGCGCGCGATCGTCGCCGCATCCGCGACTGCTTGCCGTCCGCACCCGCGCTCCAGGTTGGCATTAATACCAGAATGCCTCGTGGGTGGTCAACCGCGGACGACCCTCGGCTGTCGCCATGTCATGGTCAGCTCCCGTTCGGTGCCGTCGCGACCGCGAAGTGCAGATCGCCGACTCCCACCGCGCCGCTTTCCACAACTGTCAGACCTGCGTCGCTCAGCAGCTCGACGATGTCGCGAAGGGCGAGATGCCCGTGGCGGCGAAAGCGGGCGAAGAAGCCCGTTCGCTCCCGCGCGGGCACCGCGAAATCGACGGCGAGGACTCGGCCCCCGGGTTTCAGCACGCGGCGCATCTCGCGCGCGCCCTGCTGGCGAACCGGCCGGGGAAGGTGATGCAACATCAGCGTGCTCGCGACGACGTCGAATCGCGCCTCGGGGTACGGGAGCTCCTCCACGATCCCGGTTCGAAACGTCACGTTGACGCCCAACTTGCCGGCCTTCCGATTCGCCCGGTCGATCATCTCCGGAGATGGATCGACCCCGTGAACGCTACCCAGCCCGCCGACGCGCAGCTTCGCCGCTATCGCGAGCGTTCCCGTCCCACAGCCCACGTCGAGCACCGCCTCGCCAGCGTCGATGCGCGCCAGGTCGACCAGCCGCTCGCGGAGCGCTCGCTCGCGCCCGCGCGTCAGCAGCGAGGCCAGGACGTCGTAGTAGCGGGCGTGGGCATGCAGGACCAGCCCCTTGGTAGCCGCTCTCGTCTTTTCTTCCTTCGTCGTCACGTCGTACCCTCTGGATTCCGGACCGGTCGGTGTGCCGTCACCGTTGGACGTCCTGGACGTGGGCGTCCTGGAGGACAGCCGCCGGTGGCCAGGCGTGATCCCCGGCTGCATCGTACGCTAGGCGCGACGGACACCGCGTGCAGGACGTCGCGTGACGCGGTGTTCGGTAGTGGACAAACACGCGCGCTGTGTTCCGTATCTCGCACGGCGCTGGTTTGACAGAGCGCGACGCCGGGGATCCGTACTCCGTCTAGCGTACAGGAAATCGCCACTGCGATTCCCCTCCTCATGCACCCGCCGATGATCGATCTCTGGGCCGTGGCCGACCCGATGCGCTGGCGTGACGCGCTCGAGCGCTACGAACACGTCGTCTCTGAGCAGGGCGTCGCGCGGTTGCCGGAGCTCGACCGGTGGTACCGCGAGTCGCTGCCACACGCCATCGGCTCGCGTCGGCCCGCCTTCATCATGCTGCCCGAGCTCGTGCGGCTCACCGAGTGGAAGATGGCCCGAGGGGTCTGGCGCGCGCGGAACCTGGTGTTGGTGCGCGGCAACGAGCCGGAGGTGGTGGTCGAGCGGAGCACGGACGCGTTGGCGAAGATGCCGCATCCGACCGCGCCGATCGCATCCCTGGCGACCCTCCAGGGCGTGGGCCCGGCAACCGCTTCGGCGATCGTGGCGGCGACGGCGCCCGATCTCTACCCATTCCTCGATGAGCTCGTGGCCGGGCAGGTGCCAGGGCTTGGCGGGATCGCCTGGACCCTGAGCTACTACGCGCGCTATGCGGCCGCGCTCCGGCATCGGGCGGAGCAACTCGGTCGAGGGTGGACGCCGCTGATGGTGGAGCGGGCGCTGTGGGCGCACGCCGGGGGGAAGGCCGGGGCGGCGTAGCCGGCGCGCTCGGCGCAGGCTGTCCTCGATTCGTGAGGAGCCGATGGTCTGGCCGGATCAGCCGTCGGGGCGCGTCGGAGCGCGAGCCAGGTGCCATCGCCAGCGACGTCACATTTCGTAGCCCTTGGGCGTCATTGGGCCATTGCTCGTTCCCTGGAGAGCGGCGCCACAGCGCCGACGCGATCGCTCGTCCAACAAGCCCAAGGAGGATCGTGGCATGCAGAGCCACGTGTACGCACGCACCAACCACCACCGACTCCTGCTCGTCACCGGTGGAACCGGCACGCTCGGAAAGATCGTCGTCTCGCGTCTTCGCGCCATCGGCTGCCGCGTTCGGGTGCTCAGTCGGCGCCGTCAGGAGGCGAGCGAGGGGATCGAGCTCGTGACGGGCGACCTGATATCGGCCCGGGGGATCCACGCCGCGGTCGATGGCGCCGAGGCCATCGTGCACTGCGCGGGAAGTCAGAAGGGGGACGAGCTCAAGGCCGCGAACCTCGTGCGGGCGGCGGCGCGCGCGGGCGCGCGACACGTGGTCTACATCTCGGTGGTCGGCGCCGACCGGATCCCTGTTTCGAGCGCGGTGGATCGCGCCATGTTCGGCTACTTCGCGGCCAAGCGGGCCGCGGAGCGCGTGGTGTCGAGCTCCGGTCTCCCCTGGACGACGCTGCGCGCCACGCAGTTCCACGACCTGTTCCTGAAGGTCGCGCGGTCGATGTCGAAGCTGCCGGTGATTCCGGTTCCGGCCGGATTCCAGTTCCAGCCGATCGATACCGGAGAGGTGGCGGACCGGCTGGTCGAGCTGGCCCTCGGCGAGCCGGCGGGGATGGTGCCGGAGATGGCCGGACCGAAGACGTACGACATGGCCGAGCTGATTCGAGCGTATCTGGAGGCGACGGGCCGGCGACGGTCTTTCCTCTCCCTCCGGGTCCCCGGAGCGGCGGCTCGCGCCGTCCGATCCGGCGCCAACCTCGCGCCCGAGCGAGCGGTGGGCCGTCGAACCTGGGAAGAGTTCCTGGCCGACACAACGAGCGGCGATGGCTAACGCGCGTGTGCCTCGAGCAGCGCGGCGAGCTTGTCGAGCGCCATGCGCCAACCGGTCTCGTTGTCGGCCTCCGAGACGCCGGGCGGCAGCCCCTCGTGCACGGCGAGAAGGTCGGTGCCGCTCCCGGCATCGGCCAGCGTGATCGTGCTCGTCATCTCTCCGCCAAGCGACGGGTCGGCCGTCTCGAACTCGTCCACCTCGATGACTTTCTCGTCGGGCACGAGCGTCACGAACCGGCCGTGGTAGGTGTCCGTGTGCGGGGTCGTCTTGCCGGTGCCGGACGGAGTGTCGTACGTGAGCGATACGCGGATCGAGCCGCCTTCCCGGGCGTCCCATTCGTGGACGACGCAGGTCATGCCATCCGGAACTTTCCATTGCGCGACGGCGTCCGGATCCAGGAGCGCGCGGTACACGGCGGTACGAGGTGCGTCGATGTGACGGGAGATTCGAGTCGAGCGCATGCGGGAGTCGAGCGCGAGTGATCGAGCCTGGAGTGCGTGCGAAGAGGTCGCTGGATCGACGCACGACGTCGAGGAAATGTGACGCATGGACGATGATCTCGGGATGGCGGCGCGATTCGAAGCGGGCCGCGAGCGTCTCGCGGCAGTCGCCTACCGGATGCCCGGCTCGTGGGTGGAAGCGGAGGATGCGGTGCAGGAGGCGTGGCTTCGCCTCATCCGCGCGGAGGAGGGGCGTGACACGCGCGGCGTCGCGAACTTCGAGGGCTGGCTCACGACCGTCGTGGCGCGCGTGTGCCTCGACGTGTTCCGCGGGCGGCGAAGGCACGGTGAGTCGCCGCTGGACGGCCAGCCGCCGGGCGCGCTCGCGCTACGCGATGACCGGTGCGACCCGGCCGAGGGGGGACGCCGGTGATGGTGGAGCGGGCCCTGTGGGCGCACGTCGGGGGGAAGGCCGGGGCCACGTAGCAGTCGGGGAGCGCACCGCGCGCCTACTCCGCCCGCAACGCGCTGAGCGGATCCACCCGGCTCGCCCGGCGTGCCGGCCACCATACCGCGACCAGCGCGACGCCGCTCAGCAGCAGCGGCACGCTCACGAACACCAGCGGGTCCCACGGCGCGACGCCGAAGAGGAAGCTCGAGATGAGGCGCGTGAGCCCGAACGAGGCCGCGACGCCGACCACCACGCCGACCAGCGCCAGGCGCATCCCCTGCACGACGACCAAGCGCTGCACCCGCGAGCCCTCCGCGCCGAGCGCCAGGCGGATCCCGATCTCCTGCGTGCGTTGCTCCACAGAGTAGGCCATCAGACCATAGATGCCGATCGCCGCGAGCACGAGCGCCAACGCTCCGAACACCGACATGAGCCACATGTTGAACCGCTGCCGCGACGTCGAGTTCTCGACGACCTGGTCCATCGATCGGACGCTCGAGACGGGGAGCCCCGTGACCTGGCGGAGCTGCTCCTGGATCGCCCTGCTCAGCGCGAGCGGGTCCGTCCGGGTGCGTACCACCCACGCGATGGGGACCAGTCGCGCATTGAGCGCGGTCACGGCGTCGGGCACCTGCGCCTGGGGCACGTACATCCTCGGCTCGGGATCGTTGTTCAACCCGTCGTCACGGGTGTCCGCGACGACGCCGATGATCTGGCGTTCCGGCTCGTTGGCGAACTCCCGCATCACGCCGCGTCCGATCGTGATGCGCGCGCCGATCGGATCCTCCTTCGGCCAGTACCGCTTGGCCATCGCCTCGTTGATGATGACCACGGGCGTCGCCTGGCCATCATCGCGATCCGTGAACGTCCGCCCGCGCCTGACGGCGATCCTGAACACCTCGAAGTAGCCGGGGGACACGGTCGTCCACGCGCCGCCGCCATGGTAGGGTCCGTCCACGAGCGGGCGGCCGGCGATGGTGAACGGCAGCCCGAACCCGCCCTCGAGCGGTACGCAGCAGGTGGCGCTCGCCTGCTCGACGCCCGGGATGGCCTCGACGCGCTGCACGCCCTCGCGCACCACCTGCTCGACCGCCGCCGAGGTCTTGTACCGCTGCCCGGTGAGCGACATGCGCATCGTGAGCACGTGGTGGGCGTCGAACCCGGGGTCCACGCGGCCCAGCGCGACCGCCGTGCGGATGAGCAGCGCCGATCCGACGAGCAGGGAGAGGGCGAGCGCGATCTCGGTGACGACGAACACGGACCGGGCCTTGTTCTGGCGGAACCCCGACCCCGAGCGCGCGCTCCCCTCCTTGAACGCCGCCGAGAGGTCGGCCCGCGCGCTGGTCAGCGCCGGGACGAGCCCGAACAGGATTCCCGTGGCGAGCGAGAGGAGGAGGGTGAAGGCGAGCACGCGCCAGTCCACTCCCACCATCGCGCCGTTCTCCCCGACGCGCGGGAGGCCGGCGGTGTTCACCGCGAGCAGGCTTCTGATCCCGATCGCGCCGAGCGCGAGCCCGAGCGCCCCGCCCATCAACGAGAGCACGAGGCTCTCGGTGAGCAACTGCCGGACGAGCCGGACGCGCGAGCCGCCCAACGCGGTGCGGATCGCCATCTCGCGCCGGCGTCCCGCGGCGTGCGCGAGCAGCAGGTTGGCGACGTTGGCGCAGGCGATGAGCAGCACGAAGCCCACGGCGCCGAGCAGCACGTACAGCGACGTGCGCACGTTCGCCACGAGCGCCTCGCCGATCGGCACGAGGTCGAACGCGCCCTTCGGATCGATGACGTTGGGGAACCGCTCCCGGTACGCGCTCGTCGAGCGCCGCAGCTCCGCTCGCGCCCGCTCGAGGGAGACGCCGGGCTGGAGCCGGCCCGCGACCATGAAGTAATGCCCCTGGTCCGTCGTGGTCGGGTCGAACTGGAAGGGTACCAGCACATCGGGCGTCGCCCCGAAGTCGCTGAACGAGAAGTCGTCGAGCACGCCGACCACGACGTAGGGATCGCCGCCCAGAGAGATGCTCTTGCCGACGATCCGCGGGTCACGGTCGAATCGCCGCTCCCAGAGCGACCTGCCGATGACGGCGAAGTGTCCCGCGTTGGGCAGGTCCTCCTGCTCGGTGAAGGTGCGGCCGAGCAGGGTGCGGGCCCCGAAGAGCCGGAAGTAGTCCGCGGAGACTTGCGCCGACCTGAGCTGCTCGGGAACCGTCCCGCCCGTGAAGTTCACGAAGCCGGTAGTGAAGGCCGCCACGTCCCGGACGACGGCAGTCTGCCGGCGCCAGAACTCGAACTTCGCCGGCGACCCGCCGCGGTTCGTGCCCTGGGGCGACGTGACCTCGAACATCACGATCCGGTCGGGCGCCGGGTAGGGGAGGGGGCGCAGCAGCACCGCGTCCGCGACCGAGAAGATCGCCGTATTGGCGCCGATCCCGAGCGCCAGGGCGGCGATGGCCGCGAAGGTGAAGCCAGGACTCTTCCGGAACATCCGGACGGCGTGGCTGAGATCAGCGAGGAGCGTCTCGATCATCGCGGATTGTCCGTGCGGCGGGTGTGCGGTCGCGGCGCATCCGGGCGACGCCACGTGCGTCGTCGGATCGGAACCGGTGACATCGAACGGCGCCAGGCAGGAGGGGCCACCGGACCGCTCAGATCATGCGCCGCGCGACGGCGACCAGCAACGGGGGCACGGGGCGCGCGGCTCCGGGTCGGCCGAGCCTACCTAGCTGATGGTACGGGCGTCCCGGCGGTCCGGTTTCGCGGGGGCCATCCGTCACGCTCACGGAGTCACGAGCTGGATGACGTACCCTAACGGATCGATCACGAACACCTCGCCGGCCGCGTCCGCCTCGTCGGCGTACACCGCGTACCCGGCGTCCCAGCATCGCTCGGCCACGGCGAGGCGGTCTGGCACCTCCACGGTGGTCACGCGCGGCGCCGGCGCCACATCGGCTCGCACGGCGATCATCTGGCTGCCGACGAGAAACCGCAGGCTGACGTCCGATTCCGACGCCTCCGCGCGCGACAGCTCCCGGGCTCCCAGCATGTCGCAGTAGAACCGCCGCACGGTGGCGAAGTCGGCGAACAGCGGGAGGCGCATGGCGCGCGGGATGGGTCTCTCGTCATTGCTCATGGCTGTACCTCTGTCATTGCTCATGGCTGTACCTCACGTGCAGTCCGGTGGTGCGCTGGACGACGTCCATGGTGGTCGCGCGGATGGTGCCGTCCAGACGGTCGAGCGTGTCGAGCGCGGTCCAGGCGGCGAGGAGCGCGAGATGCACGGAATCCCCGTGCGCCTCGCCGAGCACGCCGCTCGGGGCGCCGGTATCGCTCCGGCGATAGTTGCCGGTGAGCGCCGGCCCGGAGCCGTCCTCGTCGTCCACGTAGAGGCGGAGCGTGCGCGCCACGTGCGGCGGCGCGCTCGAGTCGACGAGCCGCCAGGTGCCGGCTGGCGCGACCTCGCCCGCCGCCACGACCTCGAGGGTGTGCGCGGCGATCGGAACGACGCTTCCGAACAGGCCGTAACCGCCCACGATGTGAGAGCGGACGTCGGCGTCGCCGCTTCGCTCGGGGCGGTAATAGTCGTAGAAGTTGCGGTCCATGACGACCACGGTGAGCGCCTGGCGAAATCCGGGCGCGAACACGGGCGCCAACCCCTGCCTCGGGTCGCGGACCGAGCCGCTCAGCGTGGCCTCGGTGTCAGGCAGCATCAGGATGTACGGCGCACGCGGGCTCTCGACGATGAGACCGTACTCGGCGGCGCCGCTCACCCGCGGCCACGCGATCCGCATCGGGGCTCCCCCGCGATCGAGCGTGTCCACGACCATCGTGGGGAGCGGCGCGGGCGTCGCGCGTGGGACCGTCGTCTCGCCGGTCACCGACTCGCCCGTCGTGGTGACGACGTGCAGGATGTAGTGGGCGCCCGGTACGACGCTGGCGACGCGCTCGCTCGTGCCTCCGGGCACGTCGGTGTTGCTGAAGCGGTAGACGCCCGCCCCACGTCCCCGCGTCGCCAGGTCCTCTTCGAGCACCACGGAATCTCCAGCCGGCCCCACGATGGCCACGTGGGCGCCGGACACCGGGATCCCGAAGCCGGTGGCCACCGGATCAGCGGGATCGAAGCTCGCCGAGTCGACCGCGACGTCACCCGAGTGCACCCGCTCGACGAGCACCGTCTGATCGGCGAGCGACGGATCGAGCACGGCGCTCACCTGGACCGCGTCCCGGCCGGGAGGGATGGCTTCGGTGCCGAGTATGCAGCCCGCGGTGGAGACGAGCAGCGCGAGGACGAAACGGCCGGGCCTCAAAAGTCCACCCTCAACCCTAGCGAGGGGAGGAACGGGATCTGTGTCAGCGTGGCGCGGGTGGGCGGCGTGGTGTCGTAGTGCGCGAAGTACCGGAACACGTTGCGATGGTCGAAAGCGTTGACGACGTCGAACGACGGCGTCAGCGTGGCCCCGCGCCACCGGTACGCGCGCGAGATGCCGAGGTCGAGGCGCGCGTACGCCGGATACCGGCGCGCATCGCGCGCGCCCGGCACGGGGAGCGGGTCGCCGGGAAGCCAGGTGCCCGTCGCCGGGTCGAACGCGCGCGTCTGCACCTCGCCGACCACGGCGGTGTACGGCGTGCCCGAGCCGTACGTGAAGCGTGCGCCGAAGGTGCCCCGGCGCCCACGGATCGTGACCAGCGCGTCGAGAGAGTGACGTCGATCGTGCAGCGGGAAGAACGTCGTGTCGCCCAGCCGGCGTCTCGTCACGCCGTACGAGTACGAGAGCGACGCGCCGAACCCGCCCACCTCCGTCTGCCGGAGCAGGACGGTGGCGCCGTACGACGTGCCGCGCGCGGAGCGGAACTCCGACGACGGCATCGCCGGATCGGCGGCCGGATTCGTGAGCGGGAGGCTGGCGTATCGCTTGTAGTAGCTCTCCACTCGCACGAAGCGTGAAGCGCCGAACCAGCGCTCCACGCCGGCCACGACGTTCCGCGCGACCGCGACGGGTGTGCCGCGGCCACTCGCCGCCCAGTAGTCGAACAGTTGCATCGTCGCCGTCTCGTCGTTCGACAGGTGCAGCCACTGGGCGTACTCCCCCGCCGCGGCGGTGATCGCGAGCGACGGCGTGGCGAAGTACCTGACCGCCAGCCTGGGGGAGAGGGCCGACCAGTCGGCGGCGCCGACGCGCTCCCAACGGACGGCGGGCTGCACGACCAGGCGCGCCGCCGGGCGCCATTCGCCCTCGGCGAACAGGGCGAGCGACGCGAGGCGCTGGTCGGCGGAGAGCTCGTCGGCGTGCATCCCGGGCGAGCCCAGCCGGTGACGCACGCGGTAGTGGTCGTACTGATAGCCGACGCGGAGCAGGTGGGGAGCGCCGCCGAGCGCGAGGAAGCCGGACAGCTCGTCGTCGCGCACGCCACCATCGAAGCGCAGCGAGCCGCTCCCCTGGTCGTAGCTGCTCGAGAGGCGGGACACCGAGGCCCGCTGCTCGGCCACGATGCGCTCGCCGATCGAGTGGACCACGGCGATACCCGCCGCCGCGTTGCCACGGTCGTACGACAGTCGCGCGGGGAGCGGCCCGCTCGAGTCCTGCAGCTCGGCGAGGCTGGCGTCGAGCACGTCGAGGCCACGATACAGCGTCGCCGTCACACGCGTCCGGGACGAGACATCGTAGCGCACGTGCGCCTCGCCGTCCGAGAAGTGATACGGGAGCGCGTGTGCGCCGAAGGCACGGGCGAGGAGGTCGGCGTAGGTGCGACGGGCGGCGACGGTCCACGCGCCGCGCGCGCCGGCGAAGGTGCCGCCTCCGGTGACGGTCGAGGCGAGCAGCGAGACGCTCACGGTACCGTGCGCCCCCGGACGCGCGCTCTCGGCGCTCGACACCTCCAGCACGCTCGACAGGCGGCCGCCGTAGCGCGCGGGGAACCCCGCCTCATGGAGCCGCACGCCGTCCACCGCGCCGTCGATGAAGGCGCCGAACAGCCCTCCGAAGTGATCCGGGGCGAACAGCGGAATGCCGTCGAGGAGCACGAGGTTCTGGTCCTCCTCTCCGCCCTGGACGGCGAAGCCCGTGCTCCGGTCGCTGCGCGCGACCACGCCGGGGAGCATGGGAACGTCGCGGAGGACGTCGGCCTCGAGCGCCACCGGAGCCGTTCGGCGCGTCTCGCCGGAGAGGGTCAGCACGCCGGGAGCGACGACGGTCTCGAACGTTTCGCGCTCCGGGAGAAGCGGGCGCACGGTGAGCGGATCGAGCATCGTCGGTGCTGCCCGCATGCGCACCACGACTTCGGACGTATGCTCTCCGCGTACGGCGACGCGCGAGCGCTCCGGGGTGTAGCCGAGGCGGCGAACCTCGAGCACGTGCACGCCCGTAGAGATCTCTGTCAGCACGAAGCTGCCGGTGGAGTCGGAGCGCGCGATCGCGAGCCGCCCGTCGAGGTCGACCACGGCGCCGGCGAGCGGCGCGCCGCCCGCCGCGTCGACGACGGTGCCGTGTACGGCGCCGGTCGGGGACGCCGACGTCATGGGGCCAGCGAGAACGACGGCGGCGGCGAGGGCGCGCGCCGCGAAGGTGAAGGGAACCACGCGGAGCATAGTGCGGTCGCGCTCCCCCCGGCAACAGCCGGCACGCAGGCAACTGCGGCGCGTCTGCAGCGATTGGCTGCGTGGAACGGCCAGTGGCTGCACGCCTCTGGCCGGCGACCGTCGGCGCGTGCCAATGTGACGACGATTCGGAGGCGACCCGTGAAGACCGTCGATACGCGAAAGCTGTGGTGGTTCCTGACACTGGTGATCTGGTCGGTGCCACCGCTCATCCTTCTCGCCGACGCCGTGGAGACCGCGCACCTGCGCGGGCGGCCGATCGACTGGACGCGGCTCGCGCCCTATGCCGCGTCGTGCTACCTGTGGGCGGCGCTCACGCCGGTGATCCTGCGAACCGGGAAGCGGCTGGGGATCTGCCGCCCCAACCGCGCGGCCGCGATCGTGCTCCACCTCGTCGCGATCCTCGCGGCAACGGTGCTGGAAGCGGCGGTGAGCACGAGCGTGCGCTGGCTGGTGGCCCCCCGGCCCGCGTCGAGCTTCGTGGCCGAGGCGGTCCGGACGGCGCGACCAGGAACGGCGGCGGTCATCTACATCGGCACGCTGCTCATCGGCTACGCACTGCTCATGACGCGACGGTATCGCGAGCGGGACCTCGAGGCGGCCCGCCTGAGCGCGCAGCTCGCGCACGCGCAGCTCGGCGTGCTGCGCGCGCAGCTCAACCCGCACTTTCTCTTCAACAGCCTGAACGCGGTGTCCGGGCTGGTCCGCGACCAGGAGAACCGCACGGCCGTCCACGTGATCGGTCTGTTGAGCGACGTCCTCCGCCACGCGCTCGCCAGCACCACCGTCGCCGAAGTGCCGCTGCGGGAGGAGATGGAGTTCGTCCTCCATTACCTGGAGATCGAGCGCGTCCGCTTCCCCGACCGGCTCCGCGTGTCGTGGCACGTGGAGAGCGACGCGATCGACGCGCTGGTGCCGAGCCTGCTGCTCCAACCGATCGTGGAGAATGCGCTGCGCCACGGCATCCATCAGCGCAGCACGCGTGGCGACCTCGAGATCGTGGCATCGCGCTCGCACGGACTCCTGCGACTGGTCGTGCGGGACGACGGGCCCGGGTTCGCTCCGGAGATGCTCGTCCGCGATGCGGGTGTCGGCTTGTCGAACACACGCGCGCGGCTGCATCAGCTCTACGGAGACGATGCGCGGCTCGTACTGACGAACGCGCCCGCGCCTGGCGGCGCGATCGTCGCGATCGAGCTCCCCTTCCACACCGCGCCGCGCGCACCGGCGGGCGCGGCGCCACAGCGGACGGTGTCACATGTCTGAGGTCCGGGTTCTCATCGTCGACGACGAGCCGCTCGCGCGCCGGAGCCTGCGGGTGCTGCTCGAGCAGCACCCCGACATGCACGTGATCGGTGAATGCCAGGATGGGCGAGGGGCGACCGCGGTGCTGCACGATGGCGCGGTGGACCTCCTCTTCCTCGACATCCAGATGCCGGAGCTGGACGGGTTCGGGGTGATCCGCGAGATCGGCGCGCCCCGAATGCCGGCGACAGTGTTCGTGACGGCGTTCGACGAGTTCGCCGTCCGGGCGTTCGAGGTCCAGGCGCTCGACTACCTCGTGAAGCCGTTCACCGACGAGCGATTCGAGATCATGCTGGCGCGCGCGCGCGAGCATCTGCGGCGGCGGGACCTGCGCGAGGTGGCGGCGCGGCTCGCCGGGCTGCTCGAGCAGGAGGGGAGGGCGCGCACCGGCCCGGGAGCGCGCGGGGAGCGGACCGCATGCGCGACCGCGCGCCCGACCGCGCCCCCGATCGCGCACGCGACCACGTACGCGAAGCGATTGCTCGTCACGACGGCGAACCGCTCGCAGGTGATTCACGTCTCGGCGATCGACTGGGTGCAAGCCGACGACTACTACGCCGCCCTCCACGTGGGGGGCCGCCGGCACCTTCTCCGCGAGACCATGAGTGCGCTGGAGGCGAGGCTCGACCCGGAGACCTTTCTGCGCATTCACCGGTCGGCGATCGTGAACATCGAGCGAGTGCACGGGCTGGAGCGCACGGCCGATGGACAGCTCGTCGTGGTGCTCGGGAACGGCGCGCGTCTCCCGGTGAGCCGCAGCCGGCGGGATGCCGTGGAGGTGGCGCTGGGGAGACGAGGGGCCTGATACCATTGAACGAGAGAAGGAGAACCGTATGATCGGATTCGGCAGCAGAGCGCATCTCTACGCGCGTCCCGAGGCGAGAGAGCCGCTGAAGGCGTTCTTCGCCCGGATCTTCGGGTGCGACCCGGAGACCATTCCCGGTACGACCATGCTGCTCTGCCGGATGGACGACGGGACGTCGGTGAGCGTGGAGTTCACGCCCGACGCGCTCGACGACGAGCACGCGCTGCGTGGCGCGTGGCTGGAGGTGCGTACCGACGACCCGGAGGCGCTGCGGAGCCGCGTGACCGCCGCCGGACTCCCCCAGGTGAAGAAGGACGGGAGCGACCGCTTCTACTTCCGCGCGCCGGGCGGTCAGGTGTGGGGAATCAACGCCATGCCCCGATCCTGATCCTGAGCGGTCGACGGTTCGCTGCACCGATCCGCGCGTCCGCTGCATGGAGACTCCACGGCGGCGGCCGAGCGCGACAGGTTCCGCATCCACTCTTCACAAGGGGAAGATCGATGTCTGCACCCGTGATGCACTTTCACTTCACGGCGCGTGACCGGCGGAAGCTGGCGTCGTTCTACGCCGGGGTGTTCGGCTGGGAACCGGCGGAGTTCGCGGAGCTCGGGTACACGAAGCTCCAGACGGCGAGCACCTGCGGGATCGACGGCGGTGTGAGCGAGGCCGGTGCGCTGCCGGCCGGCGTGATGGTCTACGCGCAGGTCGAGGACGTGGAGGCGTCGCTCGCCATGGCCCTGTCGCTCGGCGGCAGGCAGCTCATGGAGCCGTACGACATCCCGGGCGTGGGGCGGTTCGCCGTGTTCAGCGACCCCGAGGGGAACGGGATGGGACTCTGGAAAGTCGAGACCACGGGCGGACGGTGAATCTCCGCGCCGGCCGTCCGCGTATGCTTCGGACGGCCGGCAGCGCCCGCGGCCATACCGCTGGCCATATCGCTCGAACCAGGAGAGGCATGATCACCGACGACATGATGCGCGAGCGGCTCGCCCGCACCAAGAAGTACTCCCTTCTCATCCTGCACCCCACGGAGAAGCTCCAGGCGCCCGGCGCATACGCCGTGGTGTGGGAGCACGGACGGCGAAACTTCCAGCTCCGGCAGGATGGCGTCCTCAACATCGTCTGCCCCGTGGGAGATGGCAGCGACGTCTGCGGCATCGGGATCTTCGATGCGAGCCTCGACGAGGTGCGCCGGCTCATGGAAGGCGACCCCGGCGTGCAGGCGGGGTTGTTCACGTACGAGGTCCACGAGACGCGCGGATTTCCCGGCGACGCGTTGCGGTGAGCGCGCGGAGGCGCGCTCCCATCCCCGACAACCCGATAGACGATCAGGAGAGATCGTGCACAGACGACACGTAAGCATGACGATCACCGTCGCGCTCATCACCGCGGCGCTGACGACGCCGGCGGCGGCGCAACGGTGCGGCGCGATCGACGCGTACGTCGGCCGCGCGATGGCGGCACAGGGGATTCCGGGTGCGACCGTCCGCGTCGATCACGGCGGGCGCGTCGTGCACCGGGGGGCGTACGGGGTGGCCAACGTGGAATGGGGGATTCCGGCGCGCGTCGGTACGGTCTACGACCTGGCGTCCATCACCAAGTCGTTCACCGCCGTGGCGGCGCTGCAGCTCGTCGCCCACCGGACGCTCGCCCTCGACGATTCGATCGGCCGCTACCTGCCCGAGCTCCCACCGTCGTGGAAGGGAGTGCGGGTGCGTGAGCTGCTCGCGCACACGGCCGGCTTGCCGGACATGATCGATCCTCGGACGGACGGGCTGGTGGCATCCAGCTACGACAGCGCGCTGGCCATGGTGCGCGTCAGGCCGCTGCAGTTCGCTCCGGGTACGAGCTGGACGTACGACCAGACGACGTACGTGCTGCTGCAGCGCATCATCGAGAAGGTCGCCGCGACGCCGCTCGACGCCTACCTCCGGGCGCACGTGTTCGCGCCGTTGGGGATGTCGCGCACATCGTTCGGTGACTCGTACGCGGTGGTCACGGGGCGGGCGGAGCAGTACGAGCGGGCCGCGCCATCGGAGCTGAGAGTACGGATGTCACGCGTTCCGACCTTCGCGCACGGGGCCGGGGGGCTCAACAGCACGGTCGACGATCTGGCGGCATGGGTCGAGGCGGTGCGCGATGGCAAGGTGATCCCGGCCGACCTTCGCGACCTCATGTGGGCACCCGCGGAACTGCGAAACGGGACGCACGTGAGCATCGATGGGCCGGTCGGATACGGCTTCGGCGTGATCACCTTCTCCATTCCGGGAAATCGTTCGGTGGGCCACCTGGGAGCGAGCCACTCGGCGTATCGGTATTTCCGCGACGCCAACTCCATCGTCGTGGTGCTCACGAACGGGAAGGGGGACACCGACGGCATCGTCGACAGCGTGGAGGCGCTGAGCGAGTCGGCGGCGTGCCGGCGTCGGTTGGTCGAGTAGTGCGCTGCGCCCATCCGACGCCGGGGACAGTCGGATCGGTGGGTCCGGTCTGGCCCGAGAGCGGTCCGGGCGCTATATAACTGGTACTGCGAGATTCTCACCAGCGCAGGGCGGGTGGTCCCTCAACGCCACCACGCTGCCATGGTTCCGGCGCTCCTGGCGACGCCTCATCACTCGAGGACGATCCCATGCGCGCGCCCCGCGGCGACCTGCCGCACGTCGATCCGCCACGTCATCCCCAGCTACGCGATCCCCGGCAGATACCCTCCGCCCGACATGCGGGCGAGGAGAGCTCCGGCGCGAGCCGGCGTCTGCGCGCCCTGGCGGCGCTCAGCGGCTCGCTCACCGACTCGTTGGATCCAGAGGATGCGGCCAACCTCGTGGAGCAGCGGGCGCTCACGGCGCTCGGGGCCACGAGCGCCGTCGTGGTGACGCTCGGCAGCTTCCCGCCGGACGCTTCGCCATCCGCTGGCGCGTCCACGCCAGCGGTCGTTCCGACGCTCAACCTCGTACACGCGATCGGCGTGTCTGCGGAGGTGGGGGAAGCGCTCGTGCGGCTGCCGCTCGAGGCACCGGTGCCCCTGGCGGAGGTCGCGCGCGTGGGGGAGCCGCTCTTTCTCCCTTCCGAGCGCGAGCTGCTGCGCTACCCTGCGTGGGGCGCCGCCGTGATCCGCGCTGGTGCGCGCGCCGCCGCGATCGTTCCCGTCCGGGCGAACGGAGAGCTGCGAGGGGTCCTCGGTCTCGCCTGGGCGGTTCCGCGCAGCTTCGACGAGGATGAGCGCGCGTTCGTCGTCGCGCTCGGCGTCATGTGCGCGCAGGCGATCATGCGCGCCTACCTGAGGGCGGCAGAAGCGCGAGCACGCGCGGACGCGGAGCTGGCGAACCGATCGAAGACGCGCTTTCTCACGATGATCAGCCACGAGCTGCGCACGCCGATGAACGCCGTCATGGGCTACACCGAGCTGCTCGCCGCGGAGGTGTGCGGTCCCCTCAGCGCGCTCCAGAAGGACCACCTCGGGCGCGTGCGTGCGTCGGGCAAGCACCTGCTGGGGCTCATCGAGGAGATTCTCGATTACGCGCGCGCCGAGGCCGGCGCGAACGTCGTGCGCGCAGAGCCCGTGTGCTGGACCGAGGTGGCCGAGCAGAGCCTCGTGCTCGTCCGCCCCATCGCCCACAAGAAGGGACTGCGCATCCACGCCGAGGGCCCCGAAGAGCCGGTCGAGCTCCACACGGACCCGCGCAAGCTCCGCCAGATTCTCGTCAACCTGCTCGCCAACGCGATCAAGTTCACCGACGCCGGTGAGGTGGTGCTCCGACTCCACATGGAGGCGCACGACGCCGGCGTCAGAGCCTGCTTCGAGGTGAGCGACACCGGCCGCGGGATCGCGGTCCATGCGCAGGAGCACATCTTCGATGCCTTCTGGCAGGAGGATTCGGGCGCGGCACATGGCTCGGGCGGCACCGGCCTCGGGCTCCCGTTGGCTCGCCTTCTCGCGCGCTTGCTCGGTGGCGACGTGACCGTCGCCAGGAGCACGCCCGGTCACGGCAGCACGTTCGCCGCGTGGCTGCCGGCCCGCTACCGGGCGGACCGAGGACCCCACCAGCGGCGATGACCGTGGATCGCTACCGCGCGGCTCCCGTTCCGATGTTCTTGGCGAGGCTCTCGAGGAACGGGCGAACGATCGTGGGCGCCGCCGCGCCCCCTGTGGTGAGCAACGCCGCGACACTCTTGGCATCGTCGCCTTTCGGCAGGCGCGCGGCGCTCGCGTAGACGGAGCGATTGGCGGCGTAGTCGAGCTCCCACTTCGTTCCCGAAACGTCGATCCCGGCGAAGATCCCCTTGGTCTTCGAGTACGAGTAGATCTCGGCTCGCAGCCGATAGTCTGTTTCGGCGGACACGTTCCGCCCGACGGGCCCCGCGGCGACGGATGCGCCACCGCCGAGGTCGAATGTGGACGACGCGAGCCGGCCGGCATCCCGGTTCACGAAGACGAGAACGATGTCCGCCGCTTGCCCGCCGATCTGCAGGCCGAAGCTTCCCCCCTTGAGGCCCACGAAGGTCGGCAGGCTCCAGCCCGCGCTCGTCCGGCAGCTCGCCAGGCCGTAGCCGGCACGCCCGCCGAAGCCGAACCCCACCTGAACGACTCCCGGAACGACCGCGATGCAGGTCGCCTCCGACAGGAGCGCTTTCGGGGGTGCCTTGTCGGGAATGGCCACGAGCTCCGCCAGCACCTCCGCGGCCCGCTTGGCCCGCTTGGCCAGCTTGCCGTCCTGGGCGCCGAGGGGAGCGCTCGCGAAGAGCTGTGCAACGACGACGAGCGCGGGGAGCGCGTGCACGACTCGCCGACGCCAATGCATGTGGCCTGACACGGTACAGCCTCCGTGATGAGTGCCTCGCGCGCGGTCGAGCATGACGCCGGACCGACGAGGTCGGTTTCGACTCGGGCCCACGCAATCGCGCGGCTCGCGCGGACCTCATCGGGCGATGAGCAAATAGTAGGCGCAGATCGCGAGTGCGGCGAGCACGAGGCCGACGATGAGGATGTGAGGCCGCCCGCGCACCGCCGCGGGCGATGCGCCACAGTGCGGACAGCGCCAGGCGGAGCTGCGGACCTCACCACCACATTTCCGGCACGTGAGCAGAGTCATGCCGCTCGCCTCCTCGGGAAACACGCGGGTCTCGGACGCCGGCGGGGCAGAAGGCGCAGGGCAGGCGTGGCACCGCCAGCTCCGACATCCTAACCCATGACCGTCGACCGCCGAAAGATGCCGCGCAGCCATGGGCGTCACCGGCCGCGAGCTCGACCAGCGCGTGTCAGCGACCCTCTCGCAGCCGGAGCGCGTCGAGTCGGCTCTGAATGCGGCGGGCCACCGGGGTGTCGAGCTCCGTGCCGGTGCGGATGCGTTGCAGCTCGGCGTGCTCGATCTCGAGCAGTCGCCCGAGCAGCTGCCGCGTGCCTTCGTGCAGCTGCGCCTCGAGCACCTGCTCGGCGGCGTCCGACAGCCGCACCTCGTGGCGCCGCTCGAGCCGCTCCAGCCGCTCCGCGTAGAAGCCGCGAACGCGCTCCACGACATCCGGTGACGCCCGCGTCTCGGCGCCAATGGCGTCGAGACGGTTCAGCGCCGCCCGGGCCATGTGCAGCTCCGCCGAGAGCTCCTGGTCCTCCGCCCGGCCCGCCGCGCTGCCGACGCCGAGCCGGCGGATCACGGACGGCAGCGTCAATCCCTGACCGACGAGGGTGACCAGAACGACCACGAACGTCACGAACACGATCAGGTCCCGACCGGGAAACGGGCGCCCGTCGGCGGTCACATGCGGCAGTGACAGCGCCACGGCGAGCGAGACGACGCCGCGCATCCCTGACCAGCTCAGCACGGCGAGGACCGGCGCCCGTGGCTTCGGCGTCGGCACGGTCTCCGAGAGCGCGCGTTGTACGCTGTGCGACAGCCAGGCCGTCCCGAACACCCAGGCCGGGCGAACGAGGATGACCGTCAGGCACACCGCGGCGGCGATGAGCACGCCGCCCGCCCGATCCGAGAGCCCCTGCGCCGCCGATCGCAACTGCAGGCCAACGAGCACGAACGACAGCCCCGTGAGGAGAAAGTCGATCATCTCCCAGAGGACCCGTCCCTGCAGCCGACTCGCCGCCGCTGGGCCCAGGATGCCGAACCGGCTGAGATAGAGCGCGAGCGCCAGGACGGCGAGCACGCCGGACGCGTGGACCTGCTCCGCGGGAAGGAACGCGGCGAACGGGAGCAGCAGCGTCACGGTATTCTCGACCGCGGCGTCGCCGACGCGGCCCAACACGTGGTGCCCGATCCAGCCAACGAGCACGCCGATCGCGACACCCGCCGCCGCCGCGTAACCGACTCGCACCGCCGCGAACGCCGGCGCGAACACCGTTCCGGCGATCGCCACCCCACTGGCCACCTGGAACGCGACGAGGGCCGTCGCGTCGTTCACGAGCCCTTCGCCCTCCAGGATCGCGACGAGCCGCCGCGGGAGGTGCAGCGTGTGGGCGATCGCCTTCGCCGCCACCGCGTCGGGCGGGGCGACGACCGCGCCCAGCGTGAACGCCGCGGCCCACGAGAGCGCTGGCGCGAGCGCGCGCGCGACCACGGCCACGGCGACCATGGTGACGAGCACGAGGCCGACGGCGAGCAGCAGGATCGGCCGCGCGTCCTGCCGCAGCTCGGACCACGACGTGTCCTGGGCGGCGGCGAAGATCAGCGGTGGGAGAAAGACGACGAGGACGAGCGATGGCGGGAGCGCGATGTGGGGGACGCCGGGTACCAGCGCGAGTGCCAGGCCGCCGAGGGCGAACGCGATCGGATCCGGCAGCCCGACGCGCCGCCCGGCGGCGGCGAGAATCGCGATCGCGGCGAGGAGCCCGAGCGCAACGCCGAGGTCAGGCATCCGGCCGCCGCGCCACCGATGCGTTCGGCGCATCGCGACGCGGATGCCGCGCCGCGGCGCCGAGTCCACGTGCCGAGGGGGTGATGCGAGTGTCGTCGCTGCGGGCCAGCGGCGCCGTCAACGGACGCGCGTGCCGCCTACGCTGACCGGTGAGATGCCGCCGCGTGCTCGCCGGACGTTCACGCGCGATACGGGGACTCGAAGGGCCAGTCGGGGAGCACGCGGCGCTCGCACTCCGATGGCGGCACGCCGAACGCCCGCAGCCGCCCCGTGCCGCCGGCGCGCTCGAGCGCGCACGACGTCCATCCGTACGCCTCGGCCACGCGTTGGTTGGCGGCGAGGCGGTCGACGACCGCCTCGTGCGCGGCCCAGCCGCCCTTGCCCTGAATGCGTCCCTCGGCGTAGTCGTCGAATCGCGCGTAGAGCGTCTCGAGTGGAACCAAACGATCCATCACGGTCATCGGGAGGTCCGGTGCGGAGCCGCTGGTCGATCGTGCCGGATGCGGCGAGCGGCTGCGTCCCACTCCCGTATTGACCAGGTGTACAATGCAAGATACTGTGTGTTGTCCATTTGGTCAATAGCTGCCGGCGGTGCGGCGACGTCGGGTACGGGGCCAGCACCAGCCCGTGTCATCCCGCGAGCGGCCGGCGCACGACGACGCGGCGCACGACGATGCGGCGCACGACAATGCGTGGAGGGACATCGTGCCGGGACCGAAGGCGCCGGAGGAAGCACGGCGCGACCAGATCGTGAACGCGGCGTACGCGGTGGCGCGGCGCGCGGGGATCGACGCCGTCACGCTGCGCGCCGTCGCGGAGGAGGCGAAGCTCAGCCACGGCCTCGTCGCCTTCTACTTCAAGCGGAAGGAGCAGCTCATCGGCGCGCTGCTCGACCGCGTCCTCGCGACCACGGCCATGATCCACGTCTCCGAGGACGTCGCCCGGCTCCCGTACGCGCCCCAGCGATTGGGCGCTCTCCTCCGACAGGAGCTGCGGCGCGTCGCCCGTGATCCGGGGGGCATGCGCCTGTTCTTCGAATACTGGGCGCTTGGCGTGCGCCGCGTCGCGATCCGGCGGAGGATCGGTGCCGCGCTCGAGCGCTACCGGGCGGCGTTCAGGGCGATCGCCGAGGAGATGCTCCCGCCGGACTCGGCGAACGGCCGGGAGATGACATCCGCGACGCTCGCGGCGGTCGCCGTCAGCCTGATCAACGGCTGCGCGGTGCAGGCACTGATCGACCCGGGCCACTTCGACACCGGGGCCTACCTCGCGGCGGTCGAGATCCTCATCGAGCGGCTCGCCCCGGCTCCGGGGGCGGACGCGGCGCGCGCGATCGACGCGCGCCGCGATCCCCGGCCTGATCGCTGACGGCGCGCGCGGACGACCGTGCTCCGTGCGTCCACGCCATCTCATCCCTCGCGGATTTCACGATGCCGCGATCACCTCGCGCGCCGCACGCTCCCCCGACGCGATCGCTCCCGCGACGGTGCTCGCCTCACCCGTGTCGTCCGTGGCCTCGCCGGCGAAGAACAGCGTGCCGGCCACCGGCTCGGCGAGGCGTCGGCCGGCGCCCATGCCACCCACGGTGACGTAGCTGTAGGCCCCGCGCGCGCGGGGGTCGCGCGACCAGTCGTGAAAGCGAGCTTCCTCGAGCAGCCCCACGACGTCCACGCGACCACGGAAGAGTGATCGCACGCTCTCCACCGCGCGCGCGACGATCGCGTCATCCGGCTGGCCGGAGAGCGCCGCCGCGCGAGGTCCGCCCACCCAGGCGGTGAGCCGGTCGGTCCGCTCGGGGAGCGTGGTCCAGAAGGTCCTGAACGGAAGCGCGGGGGCGTGGAGGAACGCGGTGTTCCGCCAGCGGCCGTCGTCCACTCTCTCCCAGAAGGGCTCCCGGAAGCGGAGCACGACCTTGAGCACCGACCCCATCGCCAGACCGGCGAGCGCCGCGCGCTTCTCGAGGAGCGGTGGGTGGAAGCGCACCGCCGCCGGATCGTCGGGCGGCGCCTGCAGCACGCCGAGGGGGAGGGTGACGATGAGCGCGCGGGCGCGGTGCCGGTGGAGCGCGCCGCGCCGCTCGACCTCGAGCTCCACGCGCCCGTTCGACCATCGAACCGCGCGCACGATGCTCTCGAGCCGGAGCTCGACGTTCGCCGGGTCGAGTGTGTGCGTCAGGTGCTCGATCAGCGTCGCGTAGCTCCCTCGCGGTCTGCTCGGCGTGGTCTCGACGGGCGCACCGCGGGTCCATTCGGCGACGAGCCCCATGAGACTGGCCCGCCGGGGATCGGCGGCGTCGTAGTCCTCGGTCACGCGGGCGAGCCATTCCGCCGTGCGCCGGAATCGCGGGACGTCCTCGACGACGCGCGCGAGAAACCGCGACACCGGCACGTCCGACTCGAGGCTCGCGGCCTCGCGGAGCAGGCGATGCAGCTCGCCGAACCGGTCGGCCGTGCGCTCCACGCGGGCGTCCTGCACCTCCCATCGATCACCGGTGCATTCCACGGTGCCGGCGCCGGCCTCGCGGAGCAGCGCGAGCGTGGATGCGGGGTGGCCGTGCACGAACTCGGCGCCCAGCTCGATGGGACCCGGCACGGTCCAGATCCTGCCTCCGACGCGATCTCGCGCGTCGAGCAGAAGCACGGAACGACCCGCATCGGCGAGCCGACGGCTCGCCACGAGCCCCGCCGCGCCCGCGCCGACGACCGCGACGTCGACGGGGCGGGGCCCCGCGTCCGTCTCGTCGGCCGACGCGCTCACGGACCGCGCATCCTCCCGGTGTTCCCGAACGCCGCCGCCACCGGGCCGCTACTCCGCTCCGTGCTCCGTCCGCAACACGCTCTCCGCGTTCAGCTCCGCCCAGTCGAGCTCCTCCTCGATCAGGTGAAACGCGTCGTCGCCGATCGTCCCATCCGCGCGCAGCGCCGAGAGGCGCCGCCGCTCCGCCGCCATCGCGGCGCGCAACGTGTCCGGGTCCGCGGACAGCTCGCCAGGCGCGCGCGCCTCATCGTGCGCGCCTCCATCGAGCTCCGCGTCCGCGTGGCGGAGGCGCAGCTCGTACCGCCGCCTGAGCAGCGCGACCGACTCCACGTCCGGCGCCGCGGCGAGCACCGACACCGCCGCGCGCAGCGTCTCGGCGCGGGCGAGCCGCACCTCGCGATCGACGGTGCCGTCGTCCGACAGGTGGAGTCGCGCGATGAGCGGCCGCAGCGTCATCCCCTGCAACACCAGCGTGCCGAGGACGACGGCGAACGCGGTGAAGAGGATCAGGTCGCGCTGGGGGAAGGGGCGCGCGCCATCGCGCACCACCGTCGGCAGCGCGAGCGCGGCGGCGAGCGTCACCGTGCCTCGCATCCCGCACCACGCCACCACCGCCGCCCCGCGCGGCGACAGCGCGACGGCGTCGGTCGGCCCTGGCGTGCCGTCCGGGCGCGGCCGGCAGCGCCACCGGCTGAGCGCCGCCGCGCCCACCACCCACGCGATGCGGGCGAGGATCGCCGCCGCGCACACCGCGGCCGCCACCCCCGCGTACTGGATCCACGTCGCGCGGTCGAGCCTGGCGACGATCGGCTTGAGCTGCAGTCCGACGAGGATGAAGGCGAGCACGTTCAGCACGAACACCACGACCTCTCACACCGCGTACGACGGGATGCGGATGCGCGCCGGCACCAGGTCGGGCGCGACGCGGGCGACCGCCATCGCGTACACCACCATCGTGATGATCGGCGAGAGGTGCAGCCGATCGGCGATGAGCCAGACGGCGAAGGTGCCGACGAACTGGATGATGACGGCGGTGGCGATGTCGTGGATGCGCGTGGTCGCGGCGAGCGAGATGCGCGAGAGGAGGAGGCCGAGGACGATGCTGCCGACGGTGACGACCAGCAGCATCGGGAGCACGCTCCACCCCGAGACGCTCCCGGCCACCGCGGCGGCGATGGCGAGACGGTAGACGAGCAGCGCGCTGGCGTCGTTGAAGAGGCTCTCCCCTTCCAGGATGACGAGCAGGCGGTGGGGCGGGCGAAGCTGTCGCAGCACCGCGGTGGCGGCGGCCGCATCGGGCGGGGCGACGATGGCGCCGAGCGCGATCGCCGCCGCCCAGGGGAGCTCGGGTACGAGCGCGCGGGCGATGAGCGCGACCGTGATGATCGTGAGCGCCACGGCGCCGAGCGCGAGACTCGCGACCGGGCGCCAGTTCGCGCGCAGATCGCGTGGTGAGGCATCGTACGCCGCGTCGAGCAGCACCGGCGCGACGAAGAGGGCGAGGGCGAGCTCGGGGTCGAGCGCGATGGCCGGAGTGCCCGGCACGAGCGCGAGCGCGGCGCCGGCGAGCGCCACCAGCGCCGGGTAGGGCGCGCCGATTCGCCGGGCCCACGCCGCCAGCAGCGCGCCCACGAGCAGCAGCGCGACGACGACCTCGAAGACTTCCATCAGGACGCGATCGCCCGGGGCGCGCCTCGCGGCGCTCGCGTGTGCCGTGCGCCGCGAGCCCCCTTCGCGCGGGAGCCGCCCGCCCCCGCCGTGGGGACAGTGCGCAGAAGGTTCTCCGCCATGAAGTCGACGAAGGCCCTGAGCTTGGCCGTGACGTAGCGGTTCGACGGCCAGAGGAGTCGCAGGTGGCCCGTGTGCTCCACGTGGTCGTCCAGCACCGTCAGCAGCGTGCCGTCGGCGAGCTGCCGCCGGATCGTGAAGTCCGGTACGCAGGCGATGCCGAGCCCGCTCTCGGCCATGCATACCAGCGGTTCGATCGTGCTCGCCACGGCCGTCGCCGGAACGGCGACCTCGCCCTCCACGCCGCCGGCGCGCAGCGGCCACGACTCGAGCTTGCCGCTGACCGCGTCGCGGCGACGCAGGCATGCGTGCTCGGTGAGGTCGGCGGGAGTCGACGGGACGCCTCGCCGGCGCAGGTACTCGGGCGATGCGACCAGCGCGAGCCGAAACTGCCCCAGCGCCCGGCTCACCAGTCGCGAGTCGCCGGGCTCGCCGACGCGCAGCTTTCCTCGCGGCGCGCCCCGCGTCTCGGCGAGATCCCGCTCCGCGGCCTCGATCTCCGCGAGAATCCGCCGCGAGCGCTCGAGGAAGCACGTGCCCTCCGGCGTCAACGAGACGGTGCGCGTCGACCGGTGAAAGAGCCGAACGCCGACCCGGCTCTCGAGCCGGGCCATCGCTTTCCCGATGGCCGACGACGACACGCCCAGCCGTCGCCCCGCGGTCGTGAAGCTGCGGGTCTCGGCGGCATGAACGAAGGCGATGAGCGAGCTGAGACTGTTCATTCCATGGTGGCCCGATTGCGGACAGTCAGGTCCGAAGTGTTCGGAGGTGTGCCCCGGTGCAACGGCGCGTCGGTCGCGACCATGTTGATCCCCGAGTGACAGCCGGCGCGACATCGTGCTCCCGGGCGGGAGCGTCCGGCGGCGTCCCGACGACCAACCCGAGACTCGGAGCTGGCAATGCACAATGTCCTCTACGACTACTCGCCGATCGTGGAGCGGCCGAACCTCACCTGGCCGAACGGCGCGCGGGTCGCCTTCTACGTGGGCCTCAACGTCGAGAACCTCGAAGTCGGCAAGCCGTCCACCAGCATCTTCGCCGGCACCTCACATCTCGTGCCGGATCCGTTGAACCACGGCTGGCGAGACTACGGGGCGCGGGTCGGCTTCTGGCGCGTGGCCGAGACACTCGACCAGTACGGCATCCGAGCCTCCGCCCTGCTCAACTCCGACGTCTGCCGCCATTACCCGCAGATCATCGATGCCGGCAGGCAACGCGAGTGGGCGTGGCTCGCGCACGGGAAGACCACTCGATTCTGCAGGCCGACATGACGCCCGAAGTGGAGCGCCCCTTCCTCGAGGAGGTCGTCGGAACGATCGCCGAGGCGACGGGACGTCGGCCCACGGGGTGGATGGGGCCGGGACTCACGGAGACATCTCACACCCCGGGTATTCTCCGCGAGCTCGGCATCACCTACGGGCTGGACTGGTGCGCGGACGATCAACCCTTCCCGCTCAACGTCGACGGTATGATCTCCGTTCCGTACTCGGTCGAGCTGAACGACATCAACCTGTTCGTCACCAAGAGCTTCACCGGCGAGGACTTCTACCGCGCGGTCGTCGATCAGGTCGACCGGCTCCACGATGAAGGGGCGCCGTCGGGGAGGGTCATGGCGCTCGCGTTACATCCGTTCGTCGTCGGGCAGCCGTTCCGCCACAAGTATCTGGCGAAGGCGCTCGAGTACGTCGCGGCCCACGAGGGAGTCTGGCTGACCACGAGCGACGAGATCGCCGCGCACTACCTCGAGACCACGAGCGGCTCGGCACACGCGGGCGGGGCGGCACGCACCGGCTCGCGCGTGTGATCGCGAGCGGCCGGGGAGGGCGTGCGGTCGCCGTCGCGGCCCCGCGTCGGCGTGGCGCCGATGCGGCGCCGCGCATCGCGCGATGCTCGGCCGGGGGAAACTCGCGTCGCGACCCCCGCGTTGTCACCAGCGTGGGAGCTCCGACTACATCACTCCAACCACGCACGACTGGAGAACGAGTCCGATGGTGAGTCTCATCCGAGCCTGTCGACGCACCGCGCTTCTCATCGCATGTCTCTGCATGCCGATCACGGCGTTCGCGACGCCAGCGACGGCCACCGGCAAGACGCAGATCACCTGGTACGGCAATGCGGCGTTCAAGGTGACGACGCCATCCGGCCACGTGCTGCTCATCGACCCCTGGATCACCAACCACCGGAACCCGAACGGGGCGGCAGACCTCGCGGCGCTGGACAGGGTGGACCTGATCCTGATCACCCACGCGCACTTCGATCACGTGGGTGACGCCGTGGCCATCGCCAGGAAGACGGGCGCCAAGCTGGTGTCCAACGCCGACCTGGGAACCGCGCTGGTGGCGTATGCGGGCTACCCCGATGCGGACGTGAGCATCGACGGCCAGGGCAACTACGGCGGCGAGATGAGCTTCTTCGGCGGCGAGGTGCGCATCACGCTCGTTCCGGCCGTGCACAGCTCGGGTCTGGAGGTGCCCAGGGGCGAGGGCGTCCCGCCCGCGATCGAGTTCGCCGGGAACCCGAGCGGATTCCTCATCACCGTGCGCGGCGGCCCGACGATCTACCACACGGGGGACACCGACGTCTTCAGCGACATGAAGCTGATCCCGATGCGGCACCACGTGGACGTGATGCTCGCGTGCATCGGCGGTCACTTCACCATGGGCCCCGACGACGCCGCCCTGGCGGTGCAGTTGGTGCAGCCCGACGTCGTGATTCCCATGCACTACAGGGGGCTGCCGGGATTCACCGGCACGCCAGAGGCGTTTCGCGCGGCGCTCGAGAAGCGTCACTCGAAGGCGCGGATGAAGGTGCTCGCGGTGCACGAGACGGTGGAATTCTGAGCGGGCCGATCACGGGGGGGCGGCGCGACTCTTCGTGCCGCACGGTGCGGCGGACGGCGCCGTAGCGGGCGGCGTGCAGGCCGTGCTCGTGCGAGCGGAACGGTACGGCGCTTGATCCGATCACTGGACCATGCCATCAACGCCCGCGCGTCGTCCGACCAGGGAAGAGCTTCAGGCCGCCGCCGGCCGCACGGTGGCGGACCTGATCGCCCCCGGGCTGCACGTGCTCTTCTGCGGGATCAATCCGGGGCTCTACTCGGCCGCCGTCGGCCACCACTTCGCGAGGCCGGGCAATCGCTTCTGGCCCGCGCTGCACGCCGCGGGGATCACGCCACGCCTCCTCGCACCGCGGGAGGAGCGCGAGCTCCTCCCGCTGGGCTACGGCATCACGAACGTCGTCGCCCGCGCGACCGCCACGGCCGCCGAGCTGTCGCCGGCGGAGCTCGTCGATGGGGCTGGCGTGCTCGAGGAGAAGATCCGCCGCTACCGGCCGACGGTGCTCGCGGTGCTCGGCGTGGGCGCCTACCGGACCGCGTTCGCCCGCCCGCGCTCGGCGCTCGGGCGTCAGCCGGAGCGGATCGGCGACACCGACGTCTGGGTGCTCCCGAACCCGAGCGGCCTGAACGCGAACTACACGCTGGCCGCGCTGGCGCATCTCCTTCGCGAGCTCCACGCGGCCGCCACCGCCCGCCACCCGCGGTTCGCCGGGCGGCGGGGAAGCTGACGTGTCCACCGCCGTGTCGATCTTCATCACGCTGGCCGGCGTGAGCATCATCGTGGTCGTCCTCAGGGACGTGCTTCACGAGCTGTTCCACCCGAGCGGCACCGGCACGATCGCCCGGACGCTCATGCACGCGTTCTGGCGCGTCTTCCGGGCGCTCGGGCGCCGACACCGGTCGGTGCTCGGGCTCGCGGGACCGGTGATCCTGGTCGGCGTCCTCGCCGCATGGACGCTGCTGCTCGCGGTGGGGTGGGCGCTCGTCTACTGGCCAGGGCTGCCTGACGAGTTCCGCTTCTCGTCGCCGCTCGCGCCCGCGACCCAGGCCGGCTTCGGCACCGCGCTCTACGTCTCGCTCCTCTCGCTCTCGACGCTCGGGTTCGGCGACGTCACGCCGACGAGCCCGGCGCTCCGGCTCGGCGCGACGCTGGAGGGATTCGTGGGGTTCGCGCTGCTCACGGCGGGGATCTCGTGGATCCTGATGCTGTATCCGGTGCTGCGCCGCCGGCACGCGCTCGCGCAACGCATCGTGCTCCACGGTGCCGCGGCGCGGCGAACGGGGATCGGGATCATGGAGCGCGACCCGGCCGAGGTGAGCCGGGTGCTCGACGAGCTGGCGGCGAGCCTCATCACGGCTCGCGTCGACCTGATGCTCTCCTCGATCAGCTATTACTTCCGCGATCCCGAGCGCGGGGTGTCGCTGCCGGCGTCGCTGCCGGAGCTGATGCGGATCGCCGACGTGCCCGACGACGCGAATCCCACCGTCCGATACAGCGCCGTCGTCCTGCGCGTCGCCATCGATGCCTTCGCGGATCTGGTCGGGGCGAAGTACCTGGGGCTCAGGAAGGCGCCGACGATGGCGATTCTCTCGGCCTACGCCGACGATCACCAGTCCGGCGAGGGTCGCACCGCGCCGACTCGCTGACGGCACGCGACCGGCACTTCCCCGACGGCGGGCGCCGTTCAGCTTGCCTCCCCCGGCGCCGCTCCAATACTGGAGCGTGCCGCACTCCGACCGGTGGCACGTCGTGCACGCGCGCCGGCACCGAGCCGCGCGCAGGTCGGCACCCGCGTGAGGAGGGAGGTCGCCATGTCGAACGCGCCCGCACCAACCGCGACGAAGCTGCGCCGCGCAACCCGCTACTACGGCGGACAGATGACCGGCCAGCTCACCAACACGTACCTCGGCATGAAGCACCGGCTGCAATGGGCGCTCACTCGCAACCCGGCGAGCGAGCGGCAGTTCCGCGTCGACCCACCGGTGCTCACGGACGCGCAACTGCGCATCGCCACCGAGCTCGCGCGCACGGGGATCGCCGTGACGACCGCGGAGGCGCTCGGCCTGCCGGAGCAGGATCGTCGCGCGCTCGATGCGATGCTGGACGAGTTCGTCGCGAGCGAGCCGGTGCGGGCCGCGCTGGGTGTGGACGCCGAGAGCTTCGCGCGCCGGTCGCTCAAGGGCGACGACTACATGCTGAAGCGCTTCGCCGAGGGACCGGTGCTTCCGGCGAGCAGCCCGCTGCTTCGTGTGGGGCTGAGTCCGATGATGCTCGGCGTCGTGAACACCTATCTCCGCCTCCGGGCGAAGCTCATCTACACCGATCTCTGGCACACCATCCCGGTGGACATCGGGCGGCGCATCGGATCGCAGCACTGGCACCGCGATCCCGAGGACCTGCGCATGGTGAAGGTGTACTACTACCACGCCGCGGTGACGGAGGAATCCGGTCCGCTCGAGTACGTTCGCGAGAGTCACTTCACCGGCCGCTTCGGGAAGCTGTGGGGCTGGCACCCGACGATCCTGCACGCGGACCGCTACCCGAACGAGGAGCAGCTCGAGCGCGCGGTACCACGCGAGCAGCGCGTGCTGGCCACGGGCCCGGCGGGAACCGTCGTGCTCTGCGACACGAGCGGGCTGCACCGCGGCGGGATCTCGCGCGGCGCGCCGCGAATCCTGGCCACGTGGACGTTCGTCACGCCGGCGTCGATCGGCGTGTCGGCACGGCACCGGTTCACGGTGCGCGACGACGGTGCGCTGGCCGGCTACTCCGAGGCGGCACGCGCGGCGCTCTCCTGACCGTGCCTCGTCGCCGGGCGGCGGGGCGCGCCCCGCCGCCCGGGCGTGGGGGTTCCCCGCCATCTCGCGCGGCACGCACGCGACACCGGAGGAATCGGAGGGTCACACGCGATGCGAATCTCCACGAAGCGAATCGCGAGCGGCGCCGCGGTCGCGGGGGGTGCCGGGATCGCGACATGGGTGCTCGCTCGTCCGCGCCTGGAGCGGTGGGGCGCCACCAATGCGGAAGTCGCGGCCACGCTCCCCGGCGACGCGCGCGTGCCGAACGCCGCGCTCGTCACCACGAACGCGGTGACGATTCGCGCGCGACCGGCGGAGGTCTGGCCGTGGCTCGCGCAGATGGGTTGGCGGCGTGGTGGGCTGTACAGCTACGACTGGCTCGACCGCCTCTTCGGCTATCTGGATCGCGACAGCGCGGAAGAGGTGCTGCCGGAGTTCCAGCACCTCCAGGCAGGCGACACGATCCCGATCGGGCGCGGCCTGTCGTGGCCGGTGCTGGAGGTGGAGCCGGAGCGCGCGCTCGTCCTCGAGCTGGTCTCGGGGAAGGTCACCTGGTCGTTCGCGCTCGTGCCGGTCGGCGAGCGCTCGACCCGGCTGATCACCCGCTCGCGCTGCGCGTCGCCGGAGTCGCTCCGGGAACGGCTCACGTACCTGGCGATCGAGCCGCCGGCATTCATCATGACACGCAAGATGCTGCTCGGCATCAAGCGCCGGGCGGAGGCGCTCGCGCGGCGGCGCGAGCGTTCCGCGTGATGGCGGCGCGCTCGCGCCGGAGCTGACGGGGCGCGGCGCGGCCGCCGGTCGCCTACGACGCGGCCGCGACGCGCCGCGCCCGATCGCCGGCCTCGGACGACCGATGGCCGGCGTCCATCGCTCGCACCGGGCCCCGTGCGCCCCGTGCCGCCCACCGCCTCGCGATCGCCTCCGTCACCCACCTCGCGTCGCGTCCCACGCCGTGGATCATCGTGGACGACATCGCGTACAGGAAGTGGAGCCCCACGAAGTACAGTCCGGGCGCCTCGGCGACGATGCCGCGGTCGTGCCGGGGCTGGCCGTCGGGATCGAAGATGGGGACGTCGATCCACGAGAAGCCGGGATGGAAGCCGGTGCACCAGATGACGTTCGCGGCGTCGAGCACGCGTCCGTCGGCGAGCACCGGCAGTCCATCGCGCACGCCGGCGGTGCGAGGGACGCGCGCGATGCGCGCCGCGGCGAGATCGCGCGGCCTGACGCGAACGAGCGGGCCCCCGCTCACGAGGGCCCTGGGGCGCGCGCGCCGCCCGATCGGCGTGCCGGTGGTGAGCACGCGGTGGAAGAGGACGCGGAACACGAACGGGAGGACGAACCGCGCCGCGACGCCGTCGATCCGCACGGGCACGTGCCCCGGGTCGCGCCCCGACACCCAGGTGGGGTGGCCGTGGCGCGCCGCCTCGAGGGCAATCTCCGCCCCGGAGTTCCCGGCGCCCACGACGAGCACCAGCCCCTCGCGGAGCTGCGACGGGCGCCGGTACGCGCTCGAGTGCAGCTGCACGATCTCCGGGCGCAGCTCCGCGGCGAACGGCGGGAGCTTCGGTGCCTGGAACGTGGCCATCGCCACGACCACCTGCTCGGCGATGATGCGCGTCCCGCCGGTCATCTCGAGGAGAAATCCGTCGTCGTGCCTGACGAGACGATCGACGTGGACCCCCGTGCGCACGGGCAGCGCGAAGCGCTCGGCGTACGCCTCGAGATAGTCGGCCATCTCGATCCTGGTGGGGAACGTGTGCGGCGGGGCGGGGAAGGGCATCCCATCCAGTCCGTCGTACCGGGCTGGCGTGAAGAGGCGGAGCGAGTCCCAGCGCTTCCGCCAGGAATCGCCCACGCGCTCGTTCGCCTCGAGGATCACGAACGGAATGCCGCGGCGGGCGAGGTGATACCCCACCGAGAGGCCCGCCTGCCCCCCGCCGATCACGACCGTCCCCACCCGCTCCGGAGCTCGTCCATCTCTCATCCTGCACCTCGTGAAGCGACTCGGCCCTGCTGCTCGATGCCTTCGGTCACCAGGATGATGCGCGCGAGCGCCCTCCGCTTCGGGCAAAGTACGCAGTCGCGCGCGCGATGGCGTGGGTGATTCTATGTAGCCGGCGGGCGGACGAGGCCGTGTCGGTACGCGTACGCCGTGGCGGCGGCGCGGTTGGAGAGGCCGAGCTTGGTGAACAGGTTGCTCACGTGCCGCGCGACGGTCTTCTCGCTGATGCCGAGCGCGGCGGCGATGGCCTTGTTGGTCATCCCTCCGGCGACGAGCGAGAGCACCTCCGCCTCGCGCGCGGTGAGACCGCTCGCCGCGGCTGGCGTCGTGGTGTTCGGGCGCTCCGCCGCGGCGGCGATGTCGGGGGTGGCGCCGAGCTCGCGGAACAGGACGCGCGCCGCGTCCATCTCCAGGGCCGCGCCATCGTGGTCGCCGAGGGCGCGGCACGCGCGCGCGAGGAGGACGCGCGTGCGCGCGGCGTCGTACGGCGCGTCGAGCGCGCTCCACTCCGTGAACGCGCGTCGCAACTCGGCGAGCGCGGCGCCCGCGTCCCCTTCGGCGAGCCGCACCGCCCCGGCGGCTCGCGCCGACGCGGCGCGGAGGAACGGTGCGTCGAGCTCCTCCGCGACTCGGGACAGCTCGTCGGCGGCGGCGCGCGCCGCGTCCACATCGTGCGCGGCGAGCAGCACGTCCACGACCGCGGGGAGCAGCCGGGCGCGCGATCGGCGGTCCCGCGCCTCGCCGAGCGCGCGACAGATCGCCGTGCGCGCGGCATCCACGCGCCCCTGCGCCAGGCGGAGTTGGGCGAGCCCGGGCTGCGGCTCGTGCCCGCACGCGCTGGCGTCGCGGTACGCGGCTTCCGCCCGATCGAAGTCGCCGCGCAGGCGGTGCAGCTCGGCGAGCTGGTAGTGCGCGGCGCCGGCCGCCCGCTGGGCGGGGGCGGGGGGGCGCAGCAACCAGTCGCGCGCCCGCTCCGCCTCGGTGAGCGCGTCGGACCACGCGCCGTGGAAGCGCATCATCTCGGCGCGATGCACGAGGCACTGCCCGCGGTACGGCCCGAGCTGTTCCTGCGTCGCGCACCACTCCGTCAAGGCGGCGGTCCACTCGCGCGCGCGGCGCAGGTCGAAGATCTCGAGGCACGCGGCGATCACGCTGCAGTACACGGCGCCCGCGACCACCGGGTCGGTCTCCCCGGCGGTGACGGCGACCATCACCTCGTCGAGGAGCGCGACGCCGCGCGCGATCTCCCCCACCCAGATCAGCGCGCGGCCCTGTCCCTGCCGCGCGAGCGCGACGAGGCTCGCGTCGCCGAATCGGTCGCCGATCGCCGCGGCGCTGGCGAAGGTGTGCCGCGCCGTCTCGAAGTCGCCGGCGATCACCGCGCGGAGCGCGATCGGCACGAGGAGATGACCGTGCTCGACGCAGTCCTCGGGCGACTCGTCGAGGAGCCGCTGCGCGCGCGCGATCCAGCCGCCGCCGCGGGCCATCTCCCCTCCGAGCAGCAGCGTCAGCGCGAGCCACGACGCACAGCGTGCGGCTCGCCGCGGCTCGCTCCGCCGCAGCCAGGCATGGTGGGCGCGGGACCAGAGGTCGGGCAGCTCGTCGTCCCTCCCGGTCAGGTGCGCCGACGCCGCGAGCAGCTCGAGATCCGCGGGCTCGAGCGGCGCCTCGCGATCGGCGGCGGACAGGAGATCGAAGGCGTCCCGCCACGCTCGCCGCTCGAAGGCGCGGCGGCCGCGCCGGAGCGCGCCCGTGTCGAGGCGCCGCTCTCCGGGCCGGGGCTCGGCGGATCGGCGGGGGGTGGGCGTCTGCATCCCTGCAATGTGTGCCGGTGCGCCCGCCCCGCAACGGGCCCTCGGCGCGGCCAGCGCGAGGGAGCCGGGGCGGGGTGAAACTTCGCGTTCGTATTGATCGTACGGCTAGTACGAGCAAATTGGGCGGCCCCACGGTCGCCGCGACCTCAGCAGGAGCATCTCATGCGGAAGCCCGACTCACGCCTGTACGACAGCAACTACGATGACGCGATCCGTGCCGCGGACGCCGATCGCGAAGCGGCTGAAGCGCGCTTGCGCGCGCATCACCTGGAGGGGCGGCTCGGCGACGACGAGCTCGCGGACCGTCTCACCCGGTGCCAGTCGGCGAAGACCATGGGCGAGCTCCGCGCGCTCCTGGTGGACCTTCCCGGAGAGCGGCCGGCGGAGGCCGGGCCGCGCGCCGGATGGCGAGGGGGGTGGCTCGGCGTGCCGCTCGTGCCCGCGCTGCTGGCGCTGGCCCTCCTCTTCGCCCTCTTCGGCTCCCACGCGGGGTGGCACCACGGGTACTACGGGTGGCACCACGGTTACGGGTGGCATCACCATGCCTACCACGGCTTCCCCTGGTTCCCGCTGCTGCTGGTGTTCGCCGTACTGTTCGCGGTACGCCGGCGGAGGTGGTGTGGGCGGGCGGGGTGAGGCGTATAATTCGTTCAGTCGTCGGCCGGGGGCCACGGGTAATGGGCCAACGGCGCTGGGGAGACACGGCTGTCGGTCATCGGCCATCGGCTCTCGGCTCTCGGCTTGCGGCACAGTCCGAGAGCTCTCAACGCTGTGCCGGAGCCGAGAGCCGATGGCCGACAGCCGCGTCTTCCAGCCGCGTCTTCCAGCCGCGTCTTCCAGCCGCGTCTGCCCGAACGCCGTCATCCTCGTCCCTCACCCGCTCACCATCGCGCCCTCGATCTCATGTCGCCGCGTGCATATCGCATGGGGGCTCGCCAGGCGGCCGCAGAAGAAACGCGGGCGCGGATCGTCGCCGCGGCGCGCGAGGTGTTGAGCGCGCCCGACGGAATCGGCGCGTTCACCATCGACGCGGTGGCCGCGGCGGCGGGGGTCGCGCGCATGACGATCTATCACCAGTTCGGGTCGAAGACCGGGCTGATCGAGGGGGTGTTCGACTCGCTCGCCATCGTGCGCACCGGAGTGCCGCGACTCCACGCGGCGCTCGCGCTCGATGACCCCGCGGAGACCCTCGCCCGGTTCGTGGCCACCTTCGCGGAGGTGTGGCAGGATGATCGCCTGGTCATTCGGCGCCTTCAGGGGCTCGCCGCGCTCGATCCCGAGTTCGCGCAGGTGTGGAACGCGCGCGAGGGACGACGGCGCGAAGGCATGCGCCAGATCGCCACGCGCGTGTCGGCGAGCCGTGCACGCCTGCGCACGATGGACGTGGAGACGGTGACGGCGGCGCTGTTCGCCATCATCGCCTTCGAGACGTTCGACGCGATCGCCGGGGCCGATCGCGACTTCCAGCAGGTGTCGCCGGTGGTCCACCAGCTCGCGCGCCAGTCGCTCGGTCTGGACGGACGCGAGCCGGTGGGGATCGACGGACGGAGCGCCCGCCGCCGGACGCCGGCCCGCCACCGGGCTCGCCCCGGCAGCGGATGACGATGCCTCCGGAGCGCGTGGATGGAACGGAGGCGGAGGGAGCGGAGCCGGGAGACGGGGTGGTGGGCGGCGACGCCCACGAGCTGCTCGCCGAGGCGCGCGGCGCGCTGGCGAGAGTGGTGGACGCGCCGGACGCGCATCGCGCGCGCCCGGTGGCGATCTGGAGTCCGGGTCGCATCGAGGTGCTGGGAAAGCACACCGACTACGCGGGCGGACGGAGTCTTCTCTGCGCGGTGGAGCGAGGGGTGTGCGTGGTGGCCGTGCCGCGCGACGACGCGCGCCTGCGCCTGCACGACGCGCGGCTGTCCGCCACGGTGGAGTGCGAGCTGACGGCCACATCCGCCCCCCGCGCGCTCGCGGGCCCCGGAGCGTGGGGCACGTATCCGGCCGCGGTGGCTCGCCGCATCGCGCGAAACTTTCCCGGGCCGCTCCGCGGCGCCGACATCGCCCTCGCGAGCGACCTCCCGGCGGCCGCCGGGATGAGCAGCTCGAGCGCGCTCGTGGTGGCGATCTTTCTCGCGCTCGCGGAGATCAACGCCCTCGCCGCTCGCGACGAGTACCGGCGCGAGATCCGGAGCGCGGAGGAGCTGGCCGGATACCTGGGGTGCGTGGAGAACGGGGAGGACTTCGGCTCGCTCCGGGGTGATGCCGGGGTGGGCACCTTCGGGGGGAGCGAGGATCACACGGCGATCCTCTGCGGGCGAGCGGGCGCGCTCGCGCAGTACGCGTTCTGCCCGGTGCGGCTCGAGCGCGTGGTCCCGCTCCCACGGGAACTGACGTTCGCCATCGCCGTGAGCGGGGTCGCGGCCGAGAAGACGGGGAACGCGCGCGAGCGGTACAACGCCGCGTCGCACCGGGCGCGCACGATCGTCGAGCGATGGCGGGAAGCCACCGGGCGGCGCGACGCCACGCTCGCCGCCGCGCTCTCGTCAGGCGCTGCCGCGGCGGGGGCGCTCGAGGCACTCCTCGCACGGGGGGGCGTGGACGGCCGGGCGTCGCGCGAGCTGCTCGACCGCCTCGCCCACTTCCGCCTGGAGAGCGAGGTGCTCGTCCCCGCGGCCGGCGACGCGCTGGCCGCCGGGGATCTCGAGGCGCTCGGCGCGGCGGTGGATCGATCGCAGCGCGCCGCCGAGGAGTGGCTCGGCAACCAGGTGCCCGAGACGATCGCCCTCGCCCGCGCGGCGCGCGAGCTCGGCGCCGTTGCGGCATCCGCGTTCGGCGCCGGCTTCGGCGGGAGCGTGTGGGCGCTCGTGCCGGCGGACGGCGCGACGACGTTCCTCGACGCGTGGCGCGCGCGCTACCTCGCGCGCTTCCCGGCTCGCGCGTCGGCCTGCACATTCTTTCTCACCCGCGCGGGCCGCCCTGCCGCGCGGCTCGCATGACGCCCTCCTTGCCACGATCGCTGGCGCGTCGGTCGTCGTCCCACCAGAGGGAGATGAAGGGAATGCCGGAAAGTGGATCCAGCGCATCGTCCGGCGAGATGGGCCGGCGCGAGTTCATGGCGCGCGCGGCGGCCGTCGGCGCGGGCCTCGCCTGCTTCCCGAACGCCGCGGGCGTCGCCCTCCGGTCACGCGACCCCGCCCGATCTCCGGGGGCGGGGGCGGGGGCGGGGGCGGGGGAAGCGCGCCTCGGCGCGCGCGCGGGCGAGCTGGCGCTCGGCAACGACCACATCGCCGCCGCGTGGACGATCGAGGCGGGTGCGCTGCGGGCGCTGCCGGTGGAGGACCGCCTCGGCCGGCGCATGGTGACGATCTCGCCCGACGTCTTCGCCATCCGGCTGGGGGAGGGCGGGGGCGTCCTGCGGTCGAGCGGGATGCGCGTGGTCGGCGAGCCGCGCGCGGAGCGGCTGCACGCCGATCCCACAGCCTCCCGCGCGTCCGAGCGCTTGCCGGGGCGACAGGTGGTCGTCGAGCTGGAAGACCCGCTCGGGCGCCTCCGCGCCACCTGGCGGGGCGTGCTGCGCGATGGCGCGAGCTACGTGCGGCAGGAGGTGGAGCTGCGGGCGGTGGGCGCGGACGTCCCGGTGCGCGACATCCAGCTCGTGGACGCGACCGTGCCCGGTGCGGCGCTCTCGGGCACCGTGGCCGGCTCGCCGATCGTCGCGGAGAACCTGTTCTTCGGGCTGGAGCACCCCCTCTCCGAGAGCCGTGTGACCGGCGGCCGGGCGCGCTGCCATCTCTCGCGCGAGCTTCCGCTCCGCGGCGGCGCGCCGGTGGTCCTCTCATCCGTGATCGGCACCACACCCGCGGGGGAGCTTCGCCGGGGATTCCTCGATTACATCGAGCGCGAGCGCGCGCACCCGTACCGGACCTTCCTGCACTACAACTCGTGGTACGACATCGGCTACTTCTCCCGCTACGATGAGGCGAGCGCGCTCGACGTGATCCGCGCGTTCGGCGAGGAGCTCCACGCGAAGCGTGGCGTGGTGCTCAGCTCCTTCCTGTTCGACGACGGGTGGGACGATCCGGAGCGCCTCTGGCGGTTCAACGCGGGCTTCCCTCGGGGCTTCGCGCCCATCCGCGAGGCCGCGGCGCGGTACGGCGCGGCTCCCGGCGTGTGGCTCTCCCCGTGGGGTGGGTACGGCAAGCCGCGGCAGGAGCGACTGGCGCGCGGCAAGGCGCAGGGATTCGAGACGAACGACGAGGGGTTCGCGCTCTCCGGCCCGCGGTACTACGCACGCTTCCACGAGGTGTGCATCGACATGATCCGGTCGTACGGGATCAACCAGTTCAAGATCGACGGCACCGGGAGTGCCGCGCGCGCCATCCCCGGGAGCACCTTCGACAGCGACTTCGACGCCGCCATCCACCTGATCGCCGACCTGCGAGCGGAGAAGCCGGACCTGTACGTGAACCTGACCACCGGCACCTACCCGTCGCCGTTCTGGCTGCGGTACGCGGATTCCATCTGGCGCGGAGGCGACGATCACAGCTTCGCCGGCGTCGGCTCCGACCGGCAGCGATGGATCACCTACCGCGATGCGGACACGTACGCGGGCGTCATCCAGCGCAACGCGCTCTTCCCCCTCAACTCCCTCATGCTGCACGGGCTCATCTACGCGCGCTCGGCGCGCGGGCTCGACTCGGACCCCGGTGGGGACTTTCGCGCCGAGGTGCGGTCGTACTTCGGCGGCGGCACGCAGCTCCAGGAGATGTACATCACGCCCTCGCTCCTCTCGCGCGCGAACTGGGACGACATCGCCGAGTCGGCGAGGTGGTCGCGGCGGAACGCGGGGACGCTGGTGGACGCGCACTGGATCGGGGGCGATCCGGCGTGGCTGGAGCCGTACGGATGGGCATCCTGGTCGCGGGGGAAGGGGATCCTCGTGCTCCGGAACCCGGCCGACGCGCCGCGATCCATCGAGCTCGACATCGCGCGGGCGCTCGAGCTGCCCCCCGGGGCGGGCGAGCGCTGGGTCGCGGCGAGTCCGTTCGCGGACGATCGCGGCCGCCCGCCGATCACCATGGACGCCGGCCGCCCGCACCACTTCTCCCTCGCGCCGTTCGAGGTCGCGACGCTCGAGCTCGAACCGGCGGGCGCGGCATCGAGCGCCGGGCGCAACTGACGGGGCGATCGCGCCGGTCGTCCATCCTTCGGTCGTGACCACATCACCACTCACCCGGGCCTCCGGCAGGGCACCCCTCGCATGCATCTCACGCGCGTCGATTGGCTGATCGTCGTCATCTCGATCTTCATCTCCTTCCTGCCGGCGATCCTGCTCGCGCGGCGGGCCGGCTCGAGCACGGCGGAGTTCTTCACGTCGGGGCGCGCGGCGCCCTGGTGGCTGGTGGGTGTGTCGATGGTCGCCACCACGTTCAGCACCGACACGCCCAACCTCGTCACGAACCTCGTGCGCGAGGGGGGCGTCGCCAACAACTGGCAGTGGTGGGCGTTCCTGCTCACCGGAATGGCGACGGTGTTCTTCTACGCGCGGCTCTGGCGCCGGTCGGGGGTGCTCACCGATCTCGAGTTCTACGAGCGGCGCTACAGCGGGAAGCCGGCATCGGTCGTGCGCGGGTTCCGCGCGCTCTACCTCGGGCTGTTCTTCAACTGCGTGATCATGGCGACGGTCAATCTCGCCGCCGCCAAGATCGCGAACATCGTGCTCGGGTGGCCGATGTGGCAGACGCTCCTCATCTGCGCCGGGCTGAACGTCGCGTTCGCCGCCACGTCGGGGCTGTGGGGAGTGCTGGTCACCGACTTCATCCAGTTCGGCATCGCCATGACGGGCTCCATCGGCGCCGCGTACTACGCGCTGAAGCAGCCCGAGGTCGGCGGCCTGCACGGACTGATGCGGCAGATCGACCCGCACACGCTGAGCCTCCTCCCGGACTTCGGCGACTGGAGCCTCGCGCTGGCCATCTTCATCATCCCGCTCACCATCCAGTGGTGGTCGGTGTGGTACCCGGGTGCCGAGCCGGGCGGCGGCAGCTACATCGCGCAGCGCATGCTCGCGTCCAAGAGCGAGCGCGATGCGGTGGCCGGCACGTTGTTCTTCAACGTCACGCACTACGCGCTCCGGTCCTGGCCGTGGATCCTCGTGGCGCTCGCGTCGATCGTCGTGTACCCCCACCTGTCCGACATCTCCCGCGCGTTCCCGTACGTGGATCCGCACCTCGTGGGGCACGACATGGCCTATCCGGCCATGTTCCGCTTCCTGCCGCACGGGTTCCTGGGCATCATGATCGCGAGCCTGCTCGCGGCGTACGTGTCCACGATCTCCACGCACCTCAACTGGGGGACGAGCTACCTCGTCCACGACTTCTACCGCCGCTTCGTGCGCTCCGACGCGGACGAGCGTCACTACGTGTTCGTCGGGCGGCTGATCACCGCGGCGCTCATGGTGCTCGCCGCGCTGCTCACGTTCGTGCTCGACACGGCGCGCCAGAGCTTCGACCTCCTCTTGTCGGTGGGGGCGGGGACGGGGCTCATCTACCTGCTCCGCTGGTTCTGGTGGCGCATCAACGCGTGGAGCGAGATCGCGGCGATGATCAGCTCGTTCGTCGTCGCGCTCGGCTTCTTCATCGCCGCGAAGGCGGGTTCGACGATCCCCTCGCACATCTCGCTCATCGCGACGGTCGCCACGACGACGGTGATCTGGGTGGTGGTCACGTATCTCACGCCACCCACCGACCGCGCGACGCTCATCGACTTCTATCGGCTGGTGCGCCCCGCGGGGCCGGGGTGGCGGGCGGTGCGGGCGGAAGCCGGGGTGGGACCCTCCCCGGACAGCCTGGCGCACATGCTCCTCGGTTGGACGCTGGGGTGCGCGCTGGTCTACTCGGCGCTCTTCGGCGCGGGGAGCTTCCTGTACGGGAAGCTGCCGCAGGGCTTCGCGTGGCTCGCGGTGTTCTGCGTGAGCACGGTGGGACTCGCGCGCATCCTTCCCGGGCTCTGGTCCAGCGCGCCGTCGCGCGCGGACGCCGAGCCCGACGAAGACGCGACGGCGATGGCGCTCGAGGCGCCGCCGCGGTGACGCTCACCCTCCTCGCGCTCGCCGCGGGGATGGCGAGCCGTTTCGGCGGGCCCAAGCAGCTCGAGCCGCTCGGGCCGTGCGGGGAGACCATGCTCGACTACGCGGTCCACGATGCGCGCCGCGCGGGCTTCGAGCGGGTCGTGCTCGTGGTCCGCGCGGAGATGCGGGACGCGTTCACCGCCGGGATCGTGGCGCGCTGGCGGCCGCGCATCGAGGTCGCGCTCGTGCAGCAGGAGGTGGACGCCGCGCGGCGGAAGCCGTGGGGGACGGGGCACGCCGTCCTCGCCGCGCGCTCGGCGATCGACGGCCCGTTCGCGGTGGTGAACGCCGACGACTACTACGGCGGGGTGCGGTCGTACGCGTCGCTGGCCACCTACCTGCGCGGCCTCCCCCCCCACGCGAGCGACTATGCCGTGGTCGGGTTCCCGCTCGCCGACACGCTGTCCGGGGCCGGAGGGGTGAACCGCGCGCTGCTCCGGAGCTCGCCCGACGGGTGGCTCGAGCACATCGAGGAAGTGGAGGGGATCGAGCGCGCGGGGAGCGACGGCGTCGTGCGCGGAGCGGATGGCGTGCGGCGCGCGCTCGCGGGCACGTTGCCGGTGTCGATGAACATGTGGGGGTTCACGCGCGCGGTCTTCCCCCAGCTCGACCGCGGCTTCCGCGCGTTCCGCTCCGGGCGGGAGGGCGACGCCGGTGCCGAGTTTCTCCTTCCCACGTACGTGGAATCGCTCGTGCGCGACCGGCGCGCGCGCGTGCGCGTGCTCCCGGGCGGCGGACCATGGTGCGGCGTGACGCACCCCGGCGACCGCGAGCGGACGAGCGCGCTGCTGCGCACGCTCGCGGAGCGGGGGGAGTACGCCTGTCCGGTGTGGGCGTGAGCAGCGGTGTACGCGAGCGAGAATGGGCGTGCCCGAGGGCGGGACGGCGCGAGTGACCGGTCGCCGGAACGAAACCGGCGACCGATTCGTTCGCCGTCGAGCATCCCGCGTCGCATCACCACACGTCACCTCCGGACTCGCGATCGTTCCATCATGCCACGTCTCATCGCCGCTCCGACCGTCGTCCACGCCGCCGGCAACAAGCCGAAACGCATCGAGGAATACGCGGGGCGCGCGAGCTCCGGGCACGCCGCCGTGAGCGTCGCGCGCATGGTGTCGCCCGGTGGATGGCTGGAGCCCGGGCAGCGCCCCGAGTTCGAGGAGATCACCGTAGTGCTGCGCGGCGTGCTGCGCGTGGAGCACGAGCACGGTGCGCTCGACGTCCACGCGGGGGAAGCGGTGGTCGCCGCGCCCGGCGAGTGGGTGCGCTACAGCACGCCCGAGCCCGAGGGGGCCGAGTACGTCGCCGTGTGTCTCCCCGCCTTCTCGCCGAGCATCGTGCACCGCGACGAGCAGTAGCGCCGGGTCGCGGGGGCGCCCACCCGGCGGCCACATGCGTCAGGGCTTCGCGCGCCGCTCGTCTGCTTTCACCCGATAGACGCGAGCGGATGCTCGGCGCATCGTGGTGCGGACCGCAACGCGACCAACAGCCCCGAGGTGCAGCATGCCGACCGGACGGGATATCGTCTCGCTGGAGGACACCCTCCGGCGAGAGCGGGTGCTCAGCGTGTACGTCGATGGATGCACGTCGGACCCGGCCGCGCGCGCGCGATGGCGCACGGAGCTGGAGATGGCCGTGGACGACGTGAGGCGATCGCTGCGCGACGCGACGCACGAGGAGCGGTCGGCATTCGAGGACGCGGCGCGGGCGCTCGCGGAGAGGCTCGCCACGGTGCGCGGGGCGATCGGCACCCCGGGGTGGGTGGCGTTCGCGACGGCCGATGGCATCCAGTACGCGGCGGACCTGCCGGTGTCCGTGCCGCTCCGGGTGGAGTGGGGGACCGGGATCACGTTCGCGCCGGCGCTGCATGCGTTGAGGGAGAACCGCCCCGCGATCGTCGCGATCGTGGATGCGCGCTCGGCGCGCCTCTACCGCTACCGCGATGCGCAGGTGGAGAAGGTGGAAACGCTCAGAGCGCACGCGCACATCGAGCCGCCGCTGCACATGGGAGCGCCGCCGCGCGGTGGATTTCACACGGGCACGCGCGGCCGGACGGGTACCGATGCCGCGGAGCGCGAGCTGCGCACCGGCCGCGCGCGTCTCGTTCGCGACGTGGCCGCGCGGATCGCGCGAGTCTCCGAGCCCGATGGGTGGATCCTGCTCGGCGGCACGCCGGTGGCGCGGAGCGAGGCGCTCGCGGCGCTCCCGGAGCGCGTGTCGCGGCGCGCCCGCATCGTCCCCGAGCTGCACTCGCGCGCCACGCTCGCCGAGATCACGGATGCGGCGGCCGCTGCCATCACCGCGCTCCGGCGGGGCGAGGAGTTGGCCGATGTGCGCGCCGTGTTCGATCGCGCGGCATCCAATGGCCACGGCGCGCTGGGCTTCGCCAGAACGCGTGCCGCCCTGGCGGCGGGCGCCGTGCAGCGGGTGTTCCTGACGCAACGGTTCCTCGAGCAGCACCCCGCGGAGGCCGAGGCGCTCGTCCGCTCGGGCCTCGATGAGCGGGCGAGCGTCGAGATCGTGTCGGGCGAGGGAGCGGAGCTGCTCGACGCGCGGGCGGGTGGAATCGGTGCCGCGCTCCGATTCGCTCCGAGCGGGCGGGGCGAAGCGGCGCGCGGCACCCCGGTGAACGCTAGCTGATGAGCTGCTTCCGGATGGCCTGGGCGCGCTCGAGATGGCGCTTCAGGACCGGCGCGGCCTTCTCGATGAGATCCTTGAGCTCCGGGTTCTGCGCGGCGTCGAGCGCCTTCGTCGCCGTCGCGATCACGGCCTGGTGGTACGTCACCTCGTAGTCGATGTACGACTTGTCCCACGTCTTCCCCTTGGACACGGCGTTCAGCGAGTCCATCTCCGACTTCGCCTGCTGCTCGCTCTGATCGCCCGCGGGAGCCTGCGGGGCGACGCCGAGCTTCTTCGCGGCGAGAGTGGCTGCGGCGAGCGGCGGTGTCGTGATGCGCATCGGACCCTCCTCGAGTGTCGTGATCCGGCACGCGAAACGTGATCGTCCGCCGGGTCCGGGTATCCGGATGGAGCCGGCGGGCGGCGCGATGAGCGCCGCGTCCGAAATTAACACAATAAGCACTGTGTTATCTGCATATATTGCACCCGCGTACGCCGCCATCGAGAGGGTGCGGGGACGAATCCGCATCGGGCGGCTGGAGCGTGAGCGCCCCCGATGCTTCGCTCAGACCGCCCAGCGCCGCGCGTCCGCTCGCTTGAGCTCGAGTCCGAGTCCGGGGCGGGTCAGGTCCGGGTGGAGCGCTCCGTCGCGCGGTACGAGGGCGCCGTCGAAGAGCATGTGCTCGATGCGCACGTGGTCGTGGAAGTACTCCACGTGGCGCAGTCGCTTCGCGGCGCACGCGGCGTGCGCGTGCAGCGATGGCGCGCAGTGAGTGGAGAGCGGCACCTGCTTCGCCTCGCACAGGGCATCCACGAGAAGGAGCCCGGTGATCCCCTCGCAGCGCGTGGCGTCCGCCTGGAGGACGTCCACCGCGTGTGCGTCGAGGATGCGGACGAAGTCCTCCGGCTCGTAGCCGTACTCCCCCACGGAGATCTCCATCCCGGCGGGCGCCCGGTCGCGGCAGAGGCGGAGCCCGTCGAGGTCCAGGTGGTAGACGGGCTCCTCGAACCAGGTGACGCCCGACTCCGCGAAGCGCTCGGCCTGCGCGAGCGCCTGCTTGCGGTCGTACGCGCCGTTCGCGTCGACGAACAGCTCGGCGCCGTCGCCGATCGCCGACCGCGCCGCGGCGACGCGCTCCAGGTCGGCGGCCGGATCGCGGCCGATCTTCATCTTCACGCGCGGGATCCCCTGCTCCACCCAGCCGGCGAGCTGCGCGCACAGCTCGCCGAGCGAGTACGAGGTGAAGCCTCCGCTCCCGTACACGGGAGCCGCCTCGCGCACGCCGCCGAGCAGCGTGACGAGCGGCACGTCGAGCAGGCGCGACTTGAGGTCCCACACGGCCGAGTCCACCGCGGAGATCGCCATCGACGCGATCCCCGCTCGGCCCAGGTTGCGAACCGCCGCCACCAACGCCTTCCAGATGGCGCCGTTCGCCACCGCGTCCATCCCGCGCACGACGCCGGCGAGCGTGTCGTGCACGAGCCGCGCGGTGGCGACGTCGGCGTACGAGTAGCCGATCCCCCTGACGCCCGCGGCGCTCGCCTCCACCACCACCAGCGTCGTCGCGTCCCACACGAGCGTCCCGTCCGACTCGTTCGGCGTGTCGGTGGGAATGCGGAACGCCGACACGGCGATGTGTTCGATCGGCGGGCCGGCGCTCGCGGGGAGCGCGGCGCCGCGGGAGCGGGACTCTTCCAGGCGGGGGCGGGCGTGCACGCGCGAAGATCGGAAAGTGGGGACTCGGGTGGCGCGGCCATGGCGACGCATGAAGCGCGCCGATTCCCGTAGCAACCGGCGCGCTCGTACCGCGTACATCGATGCCGCGCGCGCCCGGGGCCGCTGGCGCGCTACCGCCTCGACCGCCCGAGAATCTTCACCCGGATGACGTCGAAGATGATCGCGATCGCGAGGAGTGGATTCGCGGCGACCGCCGGGGGCACCCCCGCCGCGGTGATGATCGGATGCTCCGGCGCGCCGACGCTCGCGTGCAGCACGTGCTCCGCCGCCTTCGTGTGCATCTGCGCGTCCTGAACGAGCTCGAAGATGGAATCCTCCCGGGGATCGTGCGCCCCGATGCCGAGGATGCGGGAGATGGTGGCCCAGATCTCCTTCAGCAGATCGCGGAGGCGCTTCGTGTCGGGGTGCTCGTCCCAGCCGGCGCCGGCGAACAGCTCCTGGAACAGGACGCGCTGCCGCTCGAAGGTGTCGGACAGCTTTCCGACGCGCGCCTGCACGCGCTGTCTGGCGGCCTCCGCCGCGCCTCCCGGCACCGTGGCGGCCCGCTTCTGCACCTCGAGCATGCGCAGCTCGTGCAGGAGCGCCTGCCAGTCTCGAAGGAACTGCTGCAGCACGGCGTCGCCGATCCTGAAGCGGGGAGTGGTCATGCCGTTCTCCATGGCGCGGGGTGAAGGTGGTGTGCGTCGCCCATCACCCGATGAACGACGCGCGGGGGCGCTCCCTCTCACCACCGCCGAGCCCCGCCGCCCCGGGCGCGGCACCCGCGCGCGAGCCCGACCCGCCGCTCGATCCCGGCCCACCCCTTGCGGCGCCATCCCGTGTTCGCGTGGAATCACGGCAGCACACTGGAGGGACCATGGCAACCACCCGGAAGCTGGACGGCAAGCGCGTCGCGATCCTCGCGACCGATGGGGTCGAGGAAGTGGAGCTCACCGAGCCCAGGCGCGCGCTCGACGCCGCCGGTGCCAACACCACGCTCGTATCGCCGAAGCACGACACCCTCAAAGCGTGGCAGCACGATCACTGGGGCGACGAGATCACCGTCGACATGCCCCTGGAGAAGGCGCGCGCCGACGACTTCGACGCCCTCTTGCTCCCGGGCGGGGTGATGAACCCGGACCACCTCCGCATGAACGAGAAGGCCGTGCAGTTCGTGACGGACTTCTTCCGCGCGGGGAAGCCGGTGGCGGCCATCTGCCACGGGCCGTGGATGCTCGTGGAGGCGGACGTGGTGAAGGGGCGCACGGTCACGTCGTGGCCGTCGCTCCAGACCGACCTGCGCAACGCCGGCGCGGATTGGGTGGACCGCGAGGTCGTCACCGATGAAGGGCTGGTGACCAGTCGCAACCCCCGAGACATTCCGGCGTTCAACCGCAAGATGGTCGAGGAGTTCGCCGAGGGGGTGCACGAGGGGCAGCGCGCCGCGGCGCGGACGTCCGCGACGCCGGAGGCGAGACCGTGAGCCGTTCCGGGCGCCCGGGCACCCCCGCTGTGAGGGGACGGCGCTTCGCCGATTGCGCCGCGCGCCGCTCGGCTCGATGATGAGGCGGTAGCCGCCGCCGTGTCCGCCGCGTGTCGCGGCCGCGGCCGGGCACGGCACAGCTCGCGGAGGAGACGATGGCGCGCATCGCGGCGGGGCCATGACGGACGGAGTCGCCCCCGCGCTCGATCGCATCGTGATCGGCATCGACTTCGGAGCGCCGTCGCTCGCCGCCGCCGCGTGGATCGCGCACGCGCTCGCGCCGGCGGGCGAGCTGATGCTCGTCCACGTGATCGGGGCGCCGCCACCCCTCTCGTTAGGCGAGCCGCGCCCCGCCCCGACCGAGGAGGCGATCCACGCGGCGCGCGAGGTGGCCGGCTCGCGCCTGCGCGATGTGGCCGCGACGCTCGGTGACCGCCCGGTCCGCGTGGAGGTGCGCGACGGACCGCCGGCACCCGGCATCGCCGCCGCCGCCGAGGCGTGGGGCGCCGACCTGGTCGCCGTGGGCCCACACGAGGCGCGCCGCCCGCCGTGGAGCGCCATCGGCAGCACGGCGGAGCACCTCATCCGCATGTCGCCCATTCCCGTGCTCCTCGTGACGGGATCCGCGAGCGGCCCGCCGAGACGGCTGCTCGTACCGGTCGACGATGGCGATCTCTCCGCCGCCGTGCTCGAGTGGGCCGGGGCGATCGCGCGGTGCTTCGGCGCCGGCATCACGCTCGCGCACGTCATCGACGCGCGATCCGGGGAGCGCCGTGCGCCCGGCCTCGCCGACGCGAGCCGGTCGAGCGCGGACGCCACGGGGGACGAGCCCGCCGCCGCGCCGCCCGAGGTCGTGGCGAAGGAGTGGCTGGCGCGGCTGGCGCGCGAGCTGCCCGGCGCGCGCCCGGCGGAGCTGGCGGTCTCGGCTGGCGTGCCCGGCGAGGAGGTGCTCGCGACCGCCCTGCGCGCGGGGGCGGATCTCATCATCATGGGACGGCGGGGACGGGGGCGCGTCCTCCCGGGCGAGGTCGGGAGTACCGCGCGCACGGTGCTGCGCGGCGCCTCCTGTCCGGTGCTCATCGTGGTGGATCCGGCCGACGCGATCGTCGGCGAGTGGCCCGCCGAAGCGGCGGACGCGATCGCCCCGCCACACGACGCCGAACCCTGGAGCGCCCGCCCGCCGGCCGCCTGAGCCACGAGGCCTCGCCATGACCGTCACGCCGCTCACACCCAACGCGTCGCGCGTGCAGCTCGGGATCGCGCTGCTCCGTCTCGTCCTCGGCGTCGTGTTCCTCGCCCACGGCATCCAGAAGCTGTTCGTGTTCGGGCACGGCGGCGTGACCGCCGCGTTCGCGCAGATGGGGGTGCCGAGTCCCGAGCTGATGGCCACGCTGGCCACGGCGATCGAGCTGCTCTGCGGAATCGCGCTGATCGTCGGGATCGTCACGCGCTACGCGGCGGTCCTCCTGGCCATCGAGATGTTCCTGGCGATCGTGTTCGTGAAGGCGCGCGGCGGGTTCTTCCTCCCGAACGGCGCGGAGTACGAGCTCACCCTGTGCATCGCGCTGGTGGCGCTGGTGCTCACCGGGCCGGGCGCGCTCGCTCTCGAGCACGCGCTCACCCGGCGCGATGCGCGCGTCAGTAGATGAAGTTCATGATGAGGCGCTCACGGACGCTGCGCCCCTTCACCTTGGCCGGCGTGTACCGCCACGAGGGGAGCACCGCGAGCAGCGAGTCCTTGAACTCCGTGACACTCGGCCCGGCGGTCATGCGCAGGAGCCGCACGCTGGTCATGTCGATGCTGCCGGTCGTGTCGATCACGTACTGCACGGAGATCGTGTCGCGCACGCCCTCGCGACGGAGCGAGATGCGGTAGCCCGGGCGCAGATTCCCATCCAGCTCCACGGCCGGCTTGTCGGTCTCCCACTCGGCGAAGACGCTGTTGAGGTTGGAGGAGCGCGTGTCCGGCGGCGTGGGCGCGGGCTGGTCCGCCGGGGGACGCGACGCGCCGGCGCCGGAGTCGGCGCGGTCGGAGTCGGCGCGCGTGCCGGTGCTCTCGGCCGCCGCGCCCGCGCTGCCGGCGGGTTCGGCCGCCGAGTCGCGCGCGGGAGCGGACTCGCTCGAGGCCGCGGAGTCGCCGCCTGGCACCGCGGAATCCGCGCGCGCGGAGGCCGCGGGCGGCACCGCGGCGGCGGTGCTCGAGTCGGCCGGTGCACGGCGCGACGCCGGCGGCGCCGGCCGCTCCGTCGACCGCGGCGCTGGGGTCGGCCCGAGGCTCGATGCCGTCATGCCTGACGAGTCCGCGGCCGGCGCCAGGGCGCCCGATGCGCTCGTCGCCGGCGGGGCTGGCGGCGCCGAGGGGGAGTCGGTCGCGACCGGCGCGCCGGCGCCGGCCGCCGGGACACCGCCGATCTCGCCGCCGGCTTGCTGCTCGCCCGTGCCGGACCCCGAGGCGCCGGTCGCCGCGCTCGCCACGCGCGTCTCGCGCGACGGCTCCGACACGCGTTGCCACACCAGGAAGTAGACCGGAGCCGACACGATCGCGAGGGCGGCGATCCCCGCGAGCACGAACCGCGGCCAGCGCCGCGGAGGCTCCGGCGGCGGCTCGATCACGCTCTCGCCCGGCAGCACGAGTCGGCCATCGACCACCCAGGTGGGGGGCGCCGATGCCGGCGCTTCCGCGGTGTCCGGGTGCAGCGGCGCGGCCCACGTCGCACCGACCGGCTCGGCCACGGGCGCACCGCTCGCCGCCGGCTGGCGAGGGATCGTGGCGCCGGGGAACGTCGCGGACGGCTCGGGCACGATGGCTGCGCGGGAGCCCGCCGGCGACGGCGGCGCGAGACGGACCGTGGGCTGATCGTCCATCGCATCCAGCCGCATGGCGCCGTGCACGGCCGACGGGGCGCTCGGGGTGCCGAACGATGGCAGATCGTCGCGCGCGCGCTCGTCGCGATCGGCGCGCCACCCGGGAACGAGCCGGCGCCATCCACCGGATTTCGTGAGCGCCGCCGCCAGCTCGGCGTCGAGCTCGGCCGCCGTCTGGATGCGGTCGTCCGGCCGCCGCGCCAGCGTGCGCGCCACGATGTCGTCGAGCGCCCTGGGGATCCGCGGATCGACGTGCCGCGGGTGCGGCGGCCGCGCGGTGAGACGGCGGTTGATCAACCGCTCGCCGCTCTCGTGGCCGCACGTCGACTCGCCCGTGAGCATCTCGTAGAGAATGCACCCGAGGCTGTACAGGTCACTGCGTCCGTCGAGCGGATCGCCGGTGAGCTGCTCGGGGCTCATGTACGCGGGCGTGCCGAGCACGAACCCCGTTCGCGTCTGGCGGCCGTGCGCGCTCAGCATGGCCTTGGCGATGCCGAAGTCCACGACCTTCACCCGCTCGGCGCCGTCGCGCCGCTGGACGACGAGAATGTTGTCGGGCTTGAGGTCGCGGTGCACGATCCCGAGATCGTGCGCGGCGCCCAGCCCCTCGGCCACCTGGCGGGCGATGGCGACGGCGCGCTCGGGCGCGAGGGCGCCGCTCTCCGCCAGCAGGTCGGAGAGCGTGCGACCCGGCACGTACTCCATGGCGAGGAAGACGACGCCATCGTCCGTCTCGCCGAAGTCGTACACGGTCGCCACGTTCTGGTGGGAGATGCGGCTCGCGTTGTACGCCTCCCTCGTGAACCGCTCCACCGCCTCCGGGTCCCCGACGAGCGAGGGACGCATGACCTTGATCGCGTCGCGCCGTCCCATCTTGAGGTGCTCGGCCAGGTACACCTCGCCCATCCCACCCTCGCCGAGCCGGTGGAGAATGCGGTATCGCCCCCCGAGCACGCGTCCCACGAGCCCCCAGCCGTCGGGCGCGCGCGCCGGTCGCGCATCGCGCGCGCCGTTGTCGGCGCCCGCGCCGGCGGAGGGACGCGCGGCGATCGTGTCGGTGGGACGGGGCGCCGCGGCATCACCCGCGGGCGGCGCGGCGGGAGCCGGCGCCAACGGCATCATCGTGAGCACCGGCGTCGCGTCGGCGCCGGACGCCGGCGCGAGGTGCATGAGCACCAGCGTGTCGGTGTCGCGCTCGCGGGCGAAGTACGCCGGCCCGCCGGAGGCGCGCGGGATGGCACCGAGCACCTCGAAGCGCGGCCCCGCCTGGCGGCGGACGGTGTCGAGGAGGGCGTTCTCCGAGTTGCCGGCGCGATCGTCGATGGGGATGCCGCTGGCGTCCGCGCCGCAGTTCCAGCAGCGCGGCTCCCACGTGGCCAGCGTGGCATGGCACAGGGGGCAGGGGTGGGGTGGCGCGGGCGCCGACGCATCCAGCACGGTGAACTCGGCGAGCGCGTAGTCCTCGCCGCCTTGCGTGGCCGACGGATCGCGCTCGACGGAGAGGATCACCAGGTGCCCCGACCGGAGCTGCCGCGCGAGATACGCGACGCTCCAGGGAAGGCGGAGCTGAATGGTGCCGAGGAGTTCGTGGGTGGCGGCTGCGGCGTCGCGCGTCGCAGCGAAGAGCTGCGCGGCCAGCACGTCCTGGCTCTGGCGGCCGGTCGTGCTCGGAGCGTCTGGTCGCCCGTACGGCATGCTACGACCTCTGTGCGTTCACTGAGGGTCTTGTGCGATCCCGTCGCCATGCGCGCACGTGCCGCCCGGCGTCGCCGAGAGCCGGCGACGCCGCAGCAGAGCGAATGTAGACCGCGACGGGATGCGAGTCAAAGTCAGCCGTAGCACACCGCGCGCCAGCCGGGGCGCCACGCGCGGTGCACCGACGCCGGCGTCGCCGGTCATCGGCGCGCGACGGTGGCCGCGAGTGCGCTCGCGAGAGCGCTCGCGAAAGCGGCCGCGCGCGTCGCGGCCGCTTCGTGTCGAATCGGAAGGTGGATGGACTTGGCGGTCTGACGGTCATCGTGCGCCTGCTCCTGAAGTCGCGGGGCCACCTCGTCGTCGCCCCTGGGCGATGCCGACCCGTGGACCCCCTCCAAGACTGATCGGGGGGGAGGGGATGCGCTACCCTTGGCGGCTCGGCCCGGTGTTACACGCGGCGCCGCGGCCGCCACCCACGACGGTGTCGCGAGCGCATCGGTGGACTACACGGCGCTCCCCGGCCCGCTTATCCTACCATGCGGATGGCGCCCGCCCACGCGTTCGTGCCGGGCGTCCGACGGTTCACCACGTGGGCGGCAGGCCCGACGAGATGATGATCGACACGCCAACAGCGCCGCCGCGCGCCGTGGTCCTCCTCAGCGGAGGGCTCGATTCCACTACTGTGCTCGCCATGGCGAAGGCGCGCGGCTTCGAGACGTACGCCCTCACCTTCCGATACGGGCAGCGGCACGAGTCGGAGATCGATGCCGCGTGCCGCATCGCGGCGCGCATGGGCGTCGCGCGCCACGTGGTCACCGACATCGATCTCCGGGCGTTCGGGGGCTCGGCGCTCACCGCGGACATCCCGGTGCCCAAGGGGCGCTCGGCGAGCGACATGGCGGGCGAGATCCCGGTCACCTACGTGCCGGCGCGCAACACGATCTTCCTCTCGTTCGCGCTCGCCTTCGCCGAGGTCCTCGCGTCGTGCGACATCTTCATCGGCGTGAACGCGCTCGACTACAGCGGCTACCCCGACTGCCGCCCCGAGTTCATCGCGGCGTTCGAGCGCATGGCGAACCTGGCGACGAAGGCCGGCGTGGAGGGGCGGCAGGCGCTGCGCATCCACGCGCCCCTCATCGACATGTCGAAGGCGGAGATCATCGCCGCCGGCGTCGCGCTCGGCGTGGACTACGGCGTCACGCGCACGTGCTACGACCCGGGGCCCGATGGCGAGGCGTGCGGCGCGTGCGATGCGTGTCTGCTCCGCCTGCGCGGGTTCGCCGAGAACGGGATCGCCGATCCGGCGCCGTACCGTGCGGTGGGAGGAGGTGGCGCGTGACGTACGCGGTGAAGGAGATCTTCTACACGCTGCAGGGGGAGGGAGCGAACGCGGGACGGCCCGCCGTGTTCTGCCGGTTCGCCGGGTGCAACCTGTGGACGGGGCGGGAGCGCGACCGCGCGACCGCGGTGTGCCGGTTCTGCGACACGGACTTCGTGGGCACCGATGGACCGGGAGGCGGGCGATTCGCGGATGCGCGGTCGCTGGCGAGCGCGGTCGCCGACGCGTGGCCCGGCGCGCGCGATGCGCGCACGCGGCCGTTGGTGGTGTGCACCGGCGGAGAGCCCCTGCTCCAGCTCGATGCGCCGCTCGTGGAGTCGTTGCACGACGCGGGGTTCGAGGTGGCGGTGGAGACCAACGGGACGCAGTCGCCGCCGGCCGGCATCGACTGGCTCTGCGTGAGCCCCAAGGTGGGCGCCGAGCTGGTGCTGCGCGCCGGGGACGAGCTCAAGCTCGTGTTCCCGCAGGAGGGGGGCGATCCCGCGCGCTACGAGTCGCTCGACTTCCGCCACTTCTTCCTCCAGCCGATGGACGGCCCCGATCGCGAGCGCAACACGCGGCTCGCGCTCCGCTACTGCCTGGAGCACCCGCCGTGGAGGCTCAGCCTGCAGACGCACAAGATGCTCGGGATCCCGTGAGCGACATGGAGATCTTCAAGGAGTTCACGTTCGAGGCGGCGCACCGGCTTCCCAACGTGCCGCCCGATCACAAGTGCGCGCGGCTGCACGGGCACTCCTTCCGCGTGGCGGTCCACGTGCGCGGCGCGATGGAGAGCCGAGCGGGGTGGGTGATGGACTTCGCCGACATCGGCCGGGCCATCCGCCCGGTGCACGACGCGCTCGATCATCGCTACCTGAACGAGATCGAGGGGCTCGAGAATCCGACGAGCGAGCACCTCGCGCGCTGGATCTGGCGTCGGCTCGCCTCCACGCTCCCCGGCGTGTGCCAGGTGACCGTGCGGGAGACGTGCAGCACCGGCTGCGTGTATCGCGGCGAGGACGAGTGAGCGCGGCCGCTTCTCACGGCACGGTGGCGTCGCTCGCCGGCTGGCGCGGCGCGGCGGGAGGCGTCGCGGCGGACTTGACGGGGGGCGGGGGCTCGGCGCCGTACTCCATCTCGTACATCCGCCACAGCTCCACGAAGTACACGATCGCGAGCGGGCCGAGGAGCGCGCCGAGCAGCCCGAAGTAGCGCAGCCCGGCGAACGCGCCGACGAGGGTGATCATCGGGTGGATGTTGGAGACGCGCCGGTACACGATCGGGCGGATCACGTTGTCGATGTTCGAGGCGACGACACCGCCGATCGCGAGGAGCGCCACGGCCGCGCCATAGCGCCCCTCCACCACGAGCACGAGCGTTCCGGGAATCCACACGAAGGCGCTGCCGAGCACCGGGAGCAGTGAGGCGAACGCCGTCACCACGCCCCAGAACACCGGGCTCGGAAGGCCGACGAGCCAGAAGCCGGTGCCCACGATCGAGCCCTGCAGCACGCTCGCGAGCACCATCCCGAGCAGGGTGGCACGCGTGACGGAATGGAACCGCTCGCGCAGCGCCTCCGCGCTCTCCGCGGAGAAGGGGATGAGGCGCCGCAGCCTGTGCCAGGTGCCGTCGGCGGACACCAGCAGGTAGTACAGGCCGAAGAACGCGATCACGAGGTTCAACGTGGTGTGCGTGGCGCTCCCGACCAGCGACAGCGCGTGCCGCGAGATCCAGGAGAGCACGGAGCCGCTGGCCTTCGCCAGCTCGGCGCCCACCTGCAGTTGCCCGACGCGCAGCTCCGCGAGTCGCTCGAGCAGCACGCTCTGCTGCAGCGCGCGCAGCGCCACCGGCGCCTCGTCCACGAGAAGCCCCAGCAGCGCCACCGCCGGGAGCAGGAGAAGGGCGATGGCGGCGATGAGGACGATCGTCGCGGCCCACGACGGGCCCACCATGCGCGCGATGCGCTGGTGGAGCGGCGTGAAGATCACGTACAACACGGCGGCCCCGAGGAGCCCGAGCGCGAACGGCGCCAGGGCGATGGCGATCGCGACGCCGAGCGTGGCGACGAGGGCGGCGGCGCGCCACTTGGCGGTTGTCGTCATTGGTGGAGGAGGATGGGCGCTGTCCGAGGCCGACGCTAGCTTGGTCGCGCCGGTCGGATGTCGGGATTCAGCCGGCTTCGGTGGCTGTTCGCTGTGCGCCCCGCCCCGGCAAACGCATGTTGCGATCCCGCGCGCGAAGCGGCGCGCGACTCCGATGACCCGGACGCCCATGGTGAGGCCGTGCTCTCATGAACCCCGCGACCGACGACGCGCTCGACTCCGCACCGGCGAGCCCGGTCGTGCTCGCGCCTCGTTCCCCGGGCTCCCGCCCCGCCATCCTCCGTTCGCTCGAGGCCGCGACACGCGCGCACCCGACCGACCGCAAGCGCCTCGTCGCGCCTGACGTCAACCACGGACGCGAGCTGCTCGTCACGCTCGCGCGGTCCATCGGCGGGTGGGTGGGGTGGGAGGCCACCAACCTGCGCGGGATCGCCGAGGAGCTGGCGTTCGTGCCGCTCGCCGAGCGCGGCGTGCGCGCGGCGAGCGACGTGGAGATCGCCGCGCTCGTGAACCGGGCACTCGACCGGGCGCTCGCCGGCGCGCGCGTGAGCGATCGCTTCGCGCGCCTGGAGCGCGGGCTCGGCTTCCGGGGCGCGCTTCGGGATGCCATTCTCGAGCTGCGCGCGGCCGGCGCCCGCGCCGATGATGTGAGCCGCGCCGCCGAGCCGGGCTCTCCGGCGCACGACCTGCCCGCCGTGCTCGAGGAGTACGAGCGACTGCTCGCCGAGCGAGGGATCACCGATCCGGCGGGCATCTTCCAGGCGGCACTGGACGCGTTCGATCGCGAGGCGCCGTTCGTGCTCGACGGCGTCGTGCTGCTCGCTCCGCCGCTCGCCGCGCGCGGGCTGGCCGGCGAGCTGCTCGCGCGCCTCATCCGGGCGGGCGCGCGCGCGCTGAGCGCCGACGCGGTGCTCGGGATCGATCCCCCCACACACGTGGTGGCCGGCCGCGCGCGCGAGGAGCTTCCGACGATCGCCGGCGATGCGGACGCCGGGGGATGCTCGGCGTTGTCGTGGCTCTGGGCTCAGGAGCTGCCGGCGCCGGACGATCCGCGCCTCGACCCCTGGGCGGTGACCGTCGACCTGTTCGCCGCCGCGACTCCATCCGACGAGCTGCGCGAGGTGTGCCGGCGTGTGATGGCGGAGGGTGTGCGGTGGGACGACGTGGAGATCGCGACCACCGACCCGGACACCTACGGCGTCGCCCTCGACGCGCTCTGCCAGCGGCTCGCGCTCGGCGCGACGATGCTGCACGGCGTTCCCCTCGCCCGCACCCGTCTCGGCCGAGCGCTGGAGCGGTGGCTGGCCTGGCTGGATGGCGGCCTGCAGGCGGACGTGCTCCGGCAGGCGCTGGAGGCGGGGGAGCTGCGCGCGCCGGCTGGCGAGCTGCCGCCGACCGCGCTCGCCAGGGAGCTGCGCGCGCTGCGGGTGGGGTGGGGGCGGGAGCGATGGGCGAGCGCCCTCGTCGCGCTCGAGCGCGGTGCTCCGGCGGCGGCGCTCGCGCGCCGCGACGATGAGCCCGACGAGGACTTCGAGCGCCGACGCGAGGCCCGCGCACGCGCGGGACGCTCGCTCGGCGCGCTCCTCCGCGCGCTCCTCGATTGCACGCCCGAGGTGCCGGCGCCGGGGAGCACGCGGCCCGTGCGCTCCTCGTGCGCGCGGCTCGCGAGCGCCACGCTCGGATGGCTGGCGCTGGTGCCGCTCCACGGCATGGCCGAGCGGCACACGTCGCTCCGGCTCCGCACGCGTCTCGAGGAGCTGGCCGGCATCGACGAGGGCGACGTGCCGTTCACCGCGGCGCTCGCCGCGCTGCGCGACTCCCTCGCCGACGTCCGTGCGTGGCCGCTGGTGACCGAGGAGCGGAAGCCGTGGAGCGCGGCGGGGGGGATGCCGCACCTCACCGACATCGCCCACGCGGGGATCACCGGTCGCGCGCGCACGTTCGTCATCGGACTGGATGCCGAGCGGACGGCGGGGCGGGGGCGGCAGGACCCGCTGCTCCCCGATGCGACGCGGCGCCGCATCGCTTCCGCGTCGCTCGCCACCTCGGCGGAGCGGCGGGCGGACGCGGCGTGGACGCTCGGCGCGGCGTTCGCCCGGCTGCGCGGCCGGGTGACGTTGTCGTACGCGACCAGCGGCGCGCTCGATGGGCGGGAGGCCGGTCCGTCGCCGGTGCTGCTGCAGGCATGGCGGCACGCGCGGCGCGACGCCGCGCTCGACTACGAGGCGCTGCGCGCGGCGTGCCACCCTCCGGCCTCCGCGGTCCCCGCGCACCGCGCGGCGGGGCCCGCGACGCCGGCCGTCCCGCTCGATGCTCGTGACGTGTGGCTCGACGCGATCGCCGACGGTGCGCTCCTGCTCGATGGCGATGCGCTCGTGCGCGAGGCCTTCCCCATGCTCGATGCCGGACTGCGCGGCGCCGAGCTCGCGGAGGGAGGGGAGCTCACGGCACACCACGGGCTGGTCCCGCGCGCGGCGGAGGTGCTCGACCCCCTGCGCGGCGGAGAGATCTCGCCGACGGCGCTCGAGCGGCTCGGGGCGTGCCCGCTCGCCTGGTTCTACCGCTACGGGCTCTCGCTCTACCTGCCCGACGACCCCACGTACGATGCCACGCGCTGGCTCGACGCGATCGAGCGGGGCTCGCTGCTGCACGAGGTGTTCGAGACGTTCGCCCGCACGTACCAGGGACGCCGGCCGGAGATCGCGCGCGATGCCGCGCGCGTGGAGATGCTGAGGGTCGTGGACGAGGCGCTGGCGCGCTGGCGCGTGGAGGTGCCGCCGCCCGGCGAGGCGGTGTTCGAGGCGGAGGGTGCGGAGCTGCGCGATGCGGCGCTCACCTTCCTCGAGATGGAGCGCACGCTGCTCGAGCGGGGGGACCGCGGGCGATGGCTGCACCTCGAGTACGCGTTCGGCTCCGGCGAGCCGGCCGGGCGCTACGCGTTGCGCGATGGACGCACGATCGCCGTGCGCGGGCGCGCCGACCGCGTGGATGCGCTCCCCGACCGCTCACTGCGCGTGATCGACTACAAGACGGGCCGCTCGAGCTACTACGCCAAGGAGCCCGCGAAGGGGCCGTTCAACGGCGGCCGGCAGCTCCAGCCGGCGCTCTACGCCGAGGCGGTGGGCTCGCTCCTCGGCACGCCCGTGTCGCGCTTCGAGTATCGCTTCCCGACCGAGCGGGGGGGGAACGAGATCGTGGGCTACGACGCGTCCGAGCTGGCCGTCGCGCGCGACATCATCGCCGGGCTCCTCGACCACGTGCGCACCGGCGCCTTCGTGCCCACCACGGAGGCCGCGGACTGCGCGTGGTGCGAGTACCAGGCGATCTGCCGGGCGCGGCGCGTGCCCTTCGGGACGGAGTCGCCGCGCGCGGAGTGGGCGAAGGCGCACGCGCCGTCGCTGCACCTGTACCGCGGCATGCTCGCCCGCCGCGGGCTCGGCGACGCGGCTGGTGGAGGCGACGCGTGACCGCGCCGGGCACGCCGCGCGCGCCCGCGCCCGAGGCGGACGACCAGCCGGCGCGCGATCGCATCCTCCGCGATCTCGACACCAACATGCTCGTCGAGGCCGGCGCCGGGTCGGGGAAGACGACGTCGCTCGTCGGGCGGATGCTCGCGCTCGTGACGCGTGGGACGCCCGTGGAGCACATCGCCGCGGTGACGTTCACTCGCAAGGCGGCGAACGAGCTGCGCGAGCGGTTTCAGATGGGGCTCGAGCGGGGCGCGCGCGAGGACGTGGGCGGCGAGCGTGGACGACTGTGCGAGCGCGCGCTGCGCGAGCTCGACCGCGCGTTCCTCGGCACCATCCACTCGTTCTGCGCGCGCCTCCTCCGCGAGCATCCGCTCGAGGTGGGGATCGATCCCGGATTTCGGGAAGTCACCGACGAGGACTGGACCGAGCTGCGGCGCGACTTCTGGCGCCGGTGGGTGGAGCGCGCCAGACGCACCGACGACCCGATCATCCACTCGCTCCACCGGGTGGGGCTCGACACGCGGGACCTCGAGCAGGGGTTCGAGGGCATCGTCGCCTACCCGGACGTGAACTTCCCCCTCGTCGACAGCGGTGCGCCCGATCCGGCGCCCTGCCGCCGCGCGCTCGAGGCGCTGCTCGGCCGCGCCCGCTCCCTCCTGCCGGCCGACGAGCCGGATGGTGGATGGGACGACCTCATGCGGCTCGTCAGGCGGCTCGACCGGCGGCGTCGCGTGGACGACTGGGGCGATCCGGCGAAGCTCTGCGCGGCGCTGGAGGGGGTGACCGCCGCGCAGTGCGCGCTCGTGCAGAAGCGGTGGAGCGCGGAAAAGGAAGGGAAGGCCGATGCCAAGCGGCTCGGGGAGGAGCTCCGGGCGCTCGTCGACGGCCCGATCGCCGAGCTGCTCCGGCGATGGCGCGAGCACCGCTACCCGGTGGTGATGCGCGTGCTCCAGCGGGCGGCCCGGGAGTTCGAGGCGGAGCGGCGCGCCACGGGGCAGCTCGGCTTCGAGGACCTGCTCCTCCTCACCGCGGCGCTCCTGCGCGAGCAGCCGCGCGTGCGCGACGAGCTGGGCGCCCGATGGGCGCACCTGCTGGTGGACGAGTTCCAGGACACCGATCCGATCCAGGCCGAGGTGTGCTTCCTCCTCGCCTCCGGGTCCGCGCAGGGCGCCGACTGGCGCACGGTGACGCCGCGCCCCGGCGCGCTGTTCGTGGTCGGCGACCCGAAGCAGAGCATCTACCGCTTCCGTCGCGCGGACATCCAGACGTACGAGCACGTGAAGCAGAGGCTCGAGGCGTGCGGCGTCGTGCTCGCGCTCACGCGGAACTTCCGATCGGCGCGCCCGATCGAGCGGCTCGTCAACGACCACTTCGCGGGCGTGTTCCCCGAGCGTGCCTCCGCCGTGCAGGCGTCGTTCACCCCGATGCGCGTGGTGCGCGATGGGACGTCGTCGGCCGGCGTGTTCCGCTACGAGGTGCGCCCCGACGGCGGACGCAAGGACGCCATCGTGGAGGCGGATGCCACGCGCGTGGCGTCGTGGATCGCCGAGCGCGTCGACGGCGGCCGGAGCGCCGGGGAATTCCTCGTACTGACCGCGACCAAGAAGTGGATCGAGGCGTACGCCCGGGCGCTCGCCGAGCGCAACGTCCCCGTGACCACGACCGGCGCCCGGCTGCCGCGCGAGCGGGAGCTGACCGAGCTGCTGGTGGCGCTCCGCGCCATCGCCGATCCGGAGAACGCGGTGGCCGTGGCGGCGGCGCTGGAGGGGCTGTTCTTCGGGCTCAGTCCGGCCGACCTGTTCGACGCGCGGCAGGCCCGCGTGCGGTTCGGCATCACCCATCCACCGGCCGGCGACGCACTCCCCGCGGAGCGCGCGCTGCTCCGGCTGCACGAATGGTGGATGGTGTCGCAGCGCCACCCGGCCGATGTGCTGCTCGAGCGCATCCTCGACGACACCGGGCTCCTGTTCCACGCGGCGAGCCAGCCGCTCGGCGATGCGCGCGCCGGCGCGCTGCTCCACCTCGTGGAGGTGCTGCGCGGCGCCTCGCTGGCGGGCGCCTCCGGCATCACCGATGCCATGGAGCGGATCGAGCTCGAGCTGGAGGGCGAGGCCGCGGATGCGCCGCTGCGCCCGGGGCGCGCCGACGCGGTGCGCGTGATGAACCTGCACAAGGCCAAGGGACTGGAGGCGGAGGTGGTGATCCTCGCCGCGCCGGTGGATGCCGACCCGCCGCTGCCCGACGTCTGCATCCGGCGCGGCGAGCACGGGGGGACCGGCGCGCGCGCCGAGGGGTGGTTGGCGATCGCGCGCGAGCGGGTGGGCAACGCGTCACCGGTCGTCATCGCGCAGCCGCCGGATTGGGACGACATCCAGGAGCGCGAGCGGCGGTTCGCGTCGGCGGAGCGGGACCGGCTGCTCTACGTGGCGGTGACGCGCGCCAAGGAGGAGCTCGTGGTGTCGCGGTGCGTGCGCGAGCGGAAGAGCGGCGCGGTGCCCGACGCGTCGACGTGGAGCCCGCTCGCCGCCACCCTCGACACGCTCGCCACGCCCATCGAGCTCCCCGTCGTTCCGGCGCCCGGTCGTCGGCGCGTGGCGCGCGAAGCGGGGGACATCGCCCGTGCCGTGTCCGACGCGGACGCGCGCGTGCGCGCGGCGGCGGCGCCGACGGTGCGCATCACGACGGTGACCGAGTCGGCGAAGGAGGCGCGCTTCGAGCGGCGCGCGTACGATGTGCCGGAGCAGGGCACGGGCGCCGGCACGGGAGCCGCGTGGGGGCGAGCCGTGCACCGGTCGATCGAGGCGCTCGGGCGCGGCCGGCGCGGCGACGCGCTGCACGCCTTCGTCGCGGCCGTGGCGCGCGACGAGGGGCTGGAGGCGGAGCAGCGCGAGCGGCTGGCCTCGCTCCTCGGCGAGGTGGAGCGATCCGGCGCCTGGCGCCGCCTCACGGCGCACGGCGCGCCGCGCATCGAGCTGCCGGTCATGCGGTGCATCTCCGAGAGCGGACAGGAACGCATCGTCGAGGGAGTGATCGACGCGGCCGCGCTCGGCGAGGATGGCTGGCTCGTGGTCGACTGGAAGAGCGACGACGTGACGGACGACGTGTGGCGCGAGCGCGCGGCGCAGTACGGGCGCCAGGTGGCGGCATACGTGGAGATGCTGTCGGCGCTCACCGGTCGCGAGGCGAAGGGGGTGGTGGAGCGCGTGCGCCTGGACGGTGGGCGGTGAGCGAGAAGAAGGCGGCCAAGATCCAGCGGCTGGTCGACCTCATCGCCGCTCTCCTGGCGCACCACGCGCCGCTCACCTTCGAGCGGCTGGTGGAGGAGGTGCCGGCGTATCGCGGGAAGAGCCTGGCGGCGCAGAAGCGGATGTTCGAGCGCGACAAGCTGGAGCTGCGGACGTTCGGCGTGCCGATCCAGACCGTGGGGGAGGATGGGAGCGAGGAGTCGGCGTACAAGCTCCCCGCGCGCGACTTCTACCTGCCGTACCTCGCCGTGGCCACGCCGCGCGGAACCTCGTCGCCTCGCCGCGTGGATCGATGGGGATACCGCTCGCTCCAGACGCTGACGTTCGATACCGACGAGCTGGCGGCGATCGTCGACGGAGCGGCGCGCGTGCGGACGCTCGGCGATCCCACCCTCGTCGCCGACGTGGACTCCGCGCTGAGCAAGCTGGCGTTCGACCTCCCCGTGGGGAGCGTCTCGGTGGCGGAGGACGAGCGCCTGCTCGTGCGCGGCGCGGCGGCCGATCCCGCGGTGCTCCAGATGCTCGGTCGCGCCCTGCTCGCCCGGAAGCGGGTGACGTTCGACTACCACGGCATGAGCACCGGTGCCAGCGCTCGGCGGCGGGTGGAGCCCTTCGGTCTCTTCTTCCTGAACGGCCACTGGTACCTCGCCGGGCGCGACGTGGACCGCGAGGCGGTGCGCAACTTTCGCGTGAGCCGCATCACCGGCCTGACGGTGAACGGCGCGCGCGAGGGGACCCCCGACTACGAGGTGCCGTCGTCGTTCCACCTCCGCGAGCACGCGCGCTCCCGGCAGGCGTGGGAGCTCGGCGATGCCCCGCCGGTGCGCGCCGTGGTGGAGTTTCGAGGGGACACGGGAGCGGCACGGGCGGCGGCGGCGCTCGGCGCGCCGGTGCCCGGGTGCCCCGCCCGCCGCGCCTTCGAGGTGCGCCGGTTGGACGCGTTCGCGCGGTGGCTGCTCTCCTTCGCCGGCGACGTCGTCCCCGTGGAGCCGCCGGAGCTGGTGACCGCGTGCCGGAAGCTGGTGGACCGGACGCGCGAGCTGTACGAGCGAGTGGAAGCGGGAGGACGGGGGTGAGCGACACCGCCGCGGAGCAGCTCCGGCGCCTGCTGTACCTCCTCCCGCGCATCGCGGATGGCGAGGAGCACCCGATCGACGAGGTCGCATCGCTCGCGGGAGTGAGCCGCGAGGCACTGCTCGCCGAGCTCGGGACGCTCGTCGAGCGCTACGATGCGCCCGGCGGCTTCGTGGAAGGCGTACAGATCTACCTGGAGCCCAGCGTGGTCTCGGTGTTCTCGAGCCACTTCCAGCGGCCGATGCGCCTCACGATGCCCGAGCTGTGCGCGTTGGAGCTCGGGCTCGCGATCGCCCGTGCCAGCCGCGCGAGCGACGAGCACGCGGTGATCGACCGCGCGCTGGCGCGCCTGCGCGAGGCGATCACCGCGCTGCCGGCGAACGAGCGGCACGAGGAGCTGCGCCATGCCGAGCTCGCCTTCGCGGGAAGCGCGGCGCACCTGGCCATCATCCGGCGCTCGCTCCGCGACCGGCGGAAGGTCGAGCTGTGCTACCGCTCGGGCGGGGCCACCAGCGCCGCCCGGCGCGTGGTGAGCCCGTACACGCTCGTGTTCTCGTCCGGCATGTGGTACGTGGTCGGGTCCCGGGACGACGGCGAGGGACTTCGCTTCTTCCGCCTGGACCGCATCGAGGGGGTGACGCTCACCGACGAGCGGTTCGCGCCCCCCGATCCGGGCACGATCGACGCCGTGCTCCGCTCGGGCCGCGCGTTCCACGCCGAGGCTCCGGCCACCATGACGGTTCGTTACTCGCCGCGCATCGCGCGCTGGATCGCCGAGCGCGAGGGGGTGCCGGTGGATGCCGACGGATCGCTCACGATGGAGCACCCGCTCGCCGATCGAGCGTGGGCGCTCCGGCACGTGCTGCAGTACGGTCCGGACGCCGAGGTGCTGGCGCCGGCCGCCCTGCGCGCCGAGATCGCCGAGCGGCTCGACGCGATGTCGAGGGGGTGAGCGGTTCCGCGGGCGGACCATCTCGGGTGCCGCTCGACCGTCGCCGCGGCGCGGTGCCCGGTCGCGCGCTGGTGTGACGCGGAGGGACGAACAGGGGTTGGTGCTCCGATGGCCGGGACCGCGTCCATGGCCATCCTCCGGCGGCGCGCGATGGCGCGCGTGTCATGCCGCCGGGAAGTGCGTCGCACCAACCACTCACGGAGGAAGTCGATGCGGAAAGCGGTGATCCCCCTCCTCGCGTCGGCCGCGCTGCTCGCGGCCTGCTCTGGCGACACCCCCCTCTCACCCACCGATCGAATCGGCCAGACCGCGGATGGCCCGAGCCTCGATCTCGCGAGCGGCAGCGCGGCCGCTGGAGTGACCGTCGGTCGCGTCGCTCTGGTGGCGCGCGATGGCACCCGGCCCGCGCTCTACGTGCAGAACGCCGACGGGTCCGGGCGCATCCGGATTCACTTCGGCGACCTGAAGGACGACGTCGAGGGGAACTACACGCAGGCGCAGCTTCCCGTGGACGACGACCACATCGTGGCCATCCGCAACCCGCGATGGAGCCCCGACGGGACGCAGCTCGCCGTCGTGGTGTCGGCGGCCTACGACCAGTCCGAGGTGATCGTCGTGAACGCCGACGGCACCAACGGGCGCGTCATGAGCAACAACGCGCAGTACATCATCAGCGCCCCGCACTGGTCGCCCGACGGGTCGCTCCTCACGTACACGATGAGCACGCGGCCCTTCGTGCTCGGCCTCGACCTGTTCGAGACGCGCCTCGCCACGAGCACCGTGCGGCGCATCACCACGGGCTTCGGCGACCCCACCTTCGTGGTGTGGAGCGCGGACGGGCACTCGCTCGTCGTGGGGAAGGGGACCGGGAGCACCTACGATCCGGTGTTCAACTTCGTGAGCATGGTTGGGCTGGTCGATCCGGCGAGCGGCGCGGTGCAGCCCGTGCGCACGGGGATCATCGGTCAGGTGTACGGCCTGGCGCGGAGCGCGGCGTGGGCGCTGGTGCTGCGCAACGGCGAGTCCGACGGATCCGCGTCCGTGTCGGACGTGGTCCGCCAGCCGGTGGTGGGCTACGCGCCCACCGTGCGGATCGCCTCGGGGACCAACATCGTGTCCGCGCGGCTCCTCGGCACGGAGCGCCACGCGCTGATCGAGCGGGAAGTGAGCGGGAGGTCTGGGGAGTCGGCGCCGCAGTGGACGATCGTGAACGTGGAGACGGGCGCCGGCGTGGTGCTCCCGGGGCTCGAGGCCGGGGTCTCGCAGATCGATCCCTACGTCACCGTGCGGTGACGATGTGACGCCGCTCGCGCGGCGCGCACCCGGCCGTCGACAGCGGGTGCGTGCCGCGCGAGCGGGCCGCCGCGCTCACCGCGTGTGGGCATCGTGACTCGCGGCGGCGAGCGTCATCGCCGCACCGCGAACGGCTCGCTGCGGATCGTCAGCCGCCCCGCCTCCCCGCCTTCGCGCGTCATCGAGAGAGCGAGCCGGTACGTGCCGGCCGCGATCGAGGTGGGGAGCGTCGTCGTCGCATTGCGGGTGGAGTCGGGCGCGAGGAGCCATGCTTCCATCGTGCAGATCCGGTCGGGCTCGGCCAGCGCCTCCCAGCCGCTCGCCGTCTGTCGCTCCACCGTGCGCGTGCACGGGTTGAACGAGTAGCTGGCGTGCGCATGGTTGGCGATCGTCAGCCGCAGCGTGTCGGTGGCCGCGTAGCTGCTCCGGTCGGCGCGCAGCTCCACCGAATCGGCGGAGGTGGGCGCGGCCGGCGTGGCGGCCGAATCGGACGATGCGCGGGAGCTCGCGGCGCCGTCGCCGGACGAGGCGGCGCGGCAGGACAGGAGTGCGCCGGCGAGCGCGAGAACGGACAGGACGAGACGCGACACGATCTGCTCCATGTACAAGGTTGCCTGACGAACGACGGCCTCGCGGTGTCGCGAGACCGGCAGCATTCATGAGACCGCTGATCGCACGATCCGGGCCCACTCGAGCTCGGTCGGACGATGCCAGCAGGGTAGCGGTGGCACCTCGCGTGCGGTAGACTGCCGATCATGCCGCCGCCGGCGGCTCGAGTCGTTCGTGTATTCCATCTTCACCAGGCCCGCGCGCGTGTCGCCGATGTCCGCTCCCGCCCTCCGCCTCGCTCGCCGAACGCTCGGTCGCCGCCTGCCGTCGAACGCCAACGGTGGGCGCGAGGGCGTGTGGCGCGTGCGGCGAACACGCTGGCGAGCGAGCTCCGGTCGTACGCACCGGGTCTGATTCGGCCACGTCGTCCCTCGCCCCCCGCGCTCCGCATGGACCGGGGGGCGATCTCGTTCGCCATGGCTGCCGGGGGGACACATGAAGCGACCAGATGGAGCGTGGGAGTTCGATGGCGATGACCGCTGGGCTGGCGACGTGGATGATGGTCGCCGCACGCTGTTCGGGCGCCGGGTCGCCCGGTCCGATGGCGACCGCAGTCCGGTTCCCATGACCGCGGGAAAGCGGGTGGTGCTCATCGCGCACGACAACTGCAAGGCCGATCTGCTGGAGTGGGCGCGGTACAATCGTGGAACGCTCGCCGAGCATACGCTGTTTGCCACCGGGACGACGGGGCAGCTGCTCGAGCAGCACCTCGGGCTGCCGATCGCGCGCTTCCGCAGCGGTCCCCTGGGGGGAGACCAGCAGGTGGGCGCGGCGATCGTGGATGGCGGCGTCGATTGTCTGATCTTCTTCTGGGATCCGCTCGAGCCGCACCCGCACGACGTGGACGTGCGCGCCCTTCTGCGGATCGCCGTGGTCTACAACATCCCGGTCGCCTGCAACCGCTCGACCGCGGATTTCCTCCTGTCCTCGCCGCTCATGCGAACCGAGTACGCGAGACTGGTGCCGGAGTTCGGCGACCGGGGGCTGCCGCGGGGGGAGTGAGGTGGATCGGCGGGTGGGTGATGCGGCCAGCGGCTCTCGGCTCTCGGCTCTCGGCTCTCGGCTTGGGGCACACGCCGAGAGCCCTCTACGCTATGTCGGTGGCCGAGAGCCGAGAGCCGACAGCCGCTTTTCTGGAGGTGGATGGATGGACATTGGATTCATCGGTCTTGGCAGCATGGGGCGAGCGATGGCCGCCAACCTGCTCGCCGCCGGTCATCAGGTGCGCGTGTGGAATCGGTCGCCCGGTCCCGTGGACGCGCTGGCGGCGCGCGGCGCGCGACAGGTCGCGAGCGCGCGCGAGGCGTTCGCGGGGGACGCGGTCGTCTCGATGCTCGCCGACGACGCGGCGGTCCGCGATGTGATCGTCGACGAGGGGCTCGTGGCCGCCGCGCCCCGCGGCGTCGTCCACGTGAACATGGCGACGATCTCGGTGGCACTGGCCCGCGAGCTCGTCGCGCTCCACCGGGAGCACGGCGTGGCGTACGTGGCGGCGCCGGTGTTCGGGCGTCCCGACGTCGCCGCCGCGGCGAAGCTCAACATCGTCGCCGCCGGTGAGGACGACGCCATCGCACGCGTGCAGCCCCTGCTCGATGCGTTGGGACAGCGGACCTGGCGTGTCGGGTCGGATCCCGCGCGCGCGAACGTGACGAAGCTCGCCGGCAACTTCATGCTCGTCGCGGCCATCGAGGCGATGGCCGAGGCGGTCGCGATGGCCGAGCGCCACGGTGTGGCGGGGGGCGACCTGCTCGATGTGCTCACCAAGTCGGTGTTCACGGCGCCGCTGTACGCGGGCTACGGTGGAAACATCGCCGCGCGCCGCTACGACCCGCCCGGCTTCCGCCTCTCCCTCGGGCTCAAGGACGTCGCGCTGGCGCTCGCCGCGGCCGCCGAGGTGGCGGCGCCGATGCCCGTGGCCGGCCTGCTGCGCGACAACCTGCTCGACGCGATCGCGCACGGCGATGGCGATCGCGACCTCGCCGCGCTCGCCGAGGTGGCTCTGCGACGGGCGGCGGTGAAGTGAGGCGGGAATTGATGACGAGGTCTCGAGCGAGGTAAGCGTCGGCTCGGCGCCGGGGAAGACGCGGCTGGAAGGCGCGGCGGTCGGCCATCGGCTCTCGGCCATCGGCTCTCGGGAGGACGCGGCTGTCGGCTCTCGGCCATCGGCTCTCGGCTTGCGGCACACGCCGAGGGCTCTCCACGCTATGTCGGTAGCCGACCGCCGACCGCCGTCTCCCGCCGCCCTGGTTGTCCCCCGCCCGCCTCCGGCGTATCGTTGCGGCGATGCTGCTCTCCTTACTCACCGCCGCCGCCCTGCTCGCTCCACAGGGCTCCGGTGTCGCGCGGGCGCGCGCCGTGGTGCGCACGGCCCGCCGCGCCGTGGAGCGGGACAGCGCCTCCGTGCTCGCCGCGGCCTGGCGCGCACAGCTCTCCCGGAGCCCGTCGGATCGCGCCGCCCTCCTCGGCCTCGCGACGCTGAGCCGCCTGACGTACCGGTACGCCGATGCCGACTCGGTGTACCGGGCGCTCGCCGCATCGCCGGCGGGGGGTGACGCGTTCGGCGTGTACGCGAGGCTGGGCGAGGCCGAGGGGCTCTACGCGCGCGGCCTCGTGATCGCCGCGGACACCGAGTACACGCGTGCCCGCGAGGGCGCGCGCCGCGCGGGGGATCCGCTCGCCGAGGCGGAGGCGATGCTGGGACTCGCGTTCATCCGGGCCAACTCCCTGGGGATGGACGTGGGGGTCGCGATGGTGGACTCGGCCGGCCGCATCGTTCCCGATTCCGCGCTCGACGTGCGGGCCAACCACGAGTGTCGCAAGGCGGTGCTCGACGCCGTGTTCCTCCGCCCCGAGGGCGTGACGGCGGCGGAGCGGGGCGCGGCGCTCGCCAGGCGCGCGGGGGAGCCGCGCCAGGAGGGGCAGTGTCTGCGCGCCGAGGCGCTCGCGTTCAGCCTGCGTCACGTCCCGGACACGGCGCTCGTGCTCCTGCGTCGCGCGGCGGTGATCGAGCGCCGAGCCCGGGACCGCGCCGCGCTCGCCGAGACGCTCCTGCGGGCCGCGGACATCCTGCGCGGGCGCGGCGAGCTGGGCGAGGCCAAGACGGCGATCGACGAGGCGATGACGGAGGCGGCCGCGTCGGACAACCAGTTCGCGCTCGCCTCGGCGAACCTGAACGCCGGCGCGCTCGCCCTGCAGCTCAACGACCGCGCGTCCGCGGGAGTGCACATCCATCGCGCCGCATCGATGTTCGCGGCGCAGGGGGACACGAACTCCGTGATGATCGCGCACGAGTTCCTCGTCGATCTGGACGTCGCGGCGGGTGACTACGAGGCCGCGCGGCGCGAGGCCGAGGCGACGCTCCGCTACCACGAGATGACGGGGGAGATTCCGCGCCAGCTCGAGATGCACCAGTCGCTGGCGACGATCGCCATGCGCGCGCACGACTGGGACGCCGCGGCCCGGGCGATCGCCGCGGGGCGCGCCCTCGCCCGGAAGCACGCGCTGCCCGAGGCGGGCGACTGGATGTCGTACGAGGAGGGGCGCCTCGCGCTCTACCGCGGGGAGCTGGACGCGGCGGAGCGCCTGTTCCGCGCGTACCTGCGCGAGCGGGCGCCTGACGAGCACCTGCACATCTACCACGGCCGCGCGCACCTGGCCGAGGTGTACGCCCGTCGCGGGGAGATGGCGCGGGCCGAGCGGGAGCTCTCGGCGGCGACGGACGAGCTGGACACGTGGCGCGCGACGCTCGACGACCGCGCCCTCCGCGTGCTCGCCTTCCAGGCGACGCCGGGCGAGGAGGCCGACGCGGATGGGGTGGTGCCCCGCGTGCTCGCCGCGCTCGCCGGCGCGGGTCGGGCGCCGGCCGCGTTCGCGCTCGCCGAGCGGCGGCGGGCCCGCGAGCTGGCCGACCGCCTGGCGCAGGCGGATGCGCTGCGTGCGCGAACGGCGCCCGACGCGGCGCCGGCGGGACGGACGCATCGCCCGACGCCGGCGCGCCTGGTTGATGCGACGCGCATGGCGGCCGTGCTGCCGGACGCGGGCACGGCCCTCCTCGAGTACGTGACCGGCCCGGGCGGCTCGCCGACGACGGTGTTCGCGATCGCTCGCGGTACGGGCGGAACCGCCTCCGTCCACGCCGCCGTGCTCGCTCCGGCGGACTCGCTGGCGCCGACCATCGAGCGCTTCGACGCGCTGCTCGAGGCGGGGCAGGACCCGCGCGAGTTGGAGCGCGCGCTCGGTGCGGCGCTACTCGACCCGGTGCTGGGAGCGCTCGATCCCGGGGTGCACCGGCTGGTGATCGTTCCCGATGGTCCGCTGCACCGGCTGCCGTTCGCGGCCCTTCGCCTGGCCGACGGACGATACGTGGTGCAGCGCTTCGCGCTCGGCACCGCGCCATCGGGATCGGTGGTGGCCGAGCTGTGGCGGCGCGCGGCGGCCGCACCCGACTCGGGCGCGGTGCGGGTGCTCGCGTTCGGCGACCCCGACTACGGCACGGGCGCGCGCGAGTCGTCGAGCGCGCGCGGCGACGGGTCGCAGCGGTACCGCTCCGCGTTCGCCAGTGCGGGCGGGCTCGAGCGGCTGGAGGAGTCCGGGCGCGAGGCGCGGCTCGTCACCGGCTACGCGCGCGAGTCGGTGCTGCGGCTCCGCGACGCGGCGAGCGCGGTCTATCTGGAGCACGCGCCGCTCGCGCGCTTCCGCGTGATCCACTTCGCGACGCACGCGCTGGTGGATGACGAGCGCCTGGGCCAGACGGCGCTCGCGCTGAGCGCTGGCGGGGGGGAGAGCGGCTTCGTGACGCCGGGGGATCTCGCCGCGCTGCGCCTGCGTGCCGACCTGGTGGTGCTCTCGGCGTGCCGCACGGCGGGGGGCGTGATCGTCACCGGCGAAGGGGTGCAGGGGCTCACGGCGCCGCTGCTCTCGGCCGGGGCGCGGGCGGTGGTGGCCACCGGCTGGCGCATCGACGACCGGCGCACGGTGGGCTTCGTGCGACGCCTGTACGATGCGCTCGCGACGGGCGATGACGTGAGCGCATCGCTTCGCCAGAGCATGCTCGCGGCGATCCGCGACGGCGCGCCGCCGCGCGACTGGGCGGCGTTCGAGGTGGTGGGGGACCCGTTCGTGCGCGTTCCCCTCCAGGCCCCGCGGCGCCTTCCGGTGCTGTTGGGGGTGGCGATCCTCTCGGCGCTCGCCGTGCTCGCCGCGGGGGTGGTGGTGTTGGGGCGACGCGGCGGGAGGTGACAGGGGCGGCTCTCGGCTCTCGGCTCTCGGCCATCAGCTACGGCACACGCCGAGAGCTCTCGATGCTGTGCCGTAGCCGATAGCCGAGAGCCGAGAACCGCATCTTCTCAGGCGGCGCCCGCTACGCTTTCTTCGCCATCCCCGCGTTGAACGCCGCCGAGCCGCCGCGCGGAATGGAGAGCGTGCGCCAGCTCGCGCCGGCCCAGTGCTTGGCGAGGAGCACGATCTGCCCGCCGTGCATGGCGTGATGCGCGAGCTGGCGCTGCAGCGCCTGGAGCACGGTGTGCGGCTCGCCGCGAATCCGCACGGTACGCAGCAGGTCGCTCGGGGCGAGCGCCGCGAGCGCGCTCTCGAGCGCGGACCACCCAGCCGTCCACGCGCCCTCGATCGTCTCGCGCCGATCGGCGGGATCGACCTCGAACTCGCGGTCGCGGTCGCGATCCGGCTTCTCGCCGTCGGCGACGAGGAAGTCGGTGAAGCGCGAGCGGAGGTTGCCGGCCATGTGCTTCATCACGGTGGCGATGCTGTTGCTCTCCGGATCGAGCGTGGCGAAGAACTGGCGCTCGTCCACCTGCGCGGCGGCGCGCTCGGCGCTGTGGCGCACCGCGGCGAATCGCGCGCGGACGTCGGCGAGGTAGGCGGTGGCGAGATCCGTGTCGGTCACGTGGGGCCCTCCACTGGCGAGGAACGGATGGCGCGCGGGGGCGCGCTTGCCCGTCGCATGGGATGACAATACGATGTTCGTGCTCGCCGGCCGCCAACCGCGCTCGGGTCGCACGGGGCGTGTCGGTCGACGACGCCCGATCCGGAATCTGCGCGATGGGCGTGCCGCGTGGGAGCCCCACGCAGTGGAGAACGAGTATGAGCACCATCGAAGATGGCGCGCCGCGGCTGCGCGCCGAGCTGGAGCGCATCGCGCGCGGACCGGGAGACCGGCGGGAGCGCGCGCAGCGCGTCGCCGATCTCGTCCGGCGTGCTGGACGATACCGGTGGGTGGCGGTGTACGACGTGCTCGCCACGGAGTTCGTGGTGCTCGCCTGGAGCGGTCCGCAGGCACCCACGCACCCGCGCTTCCCGCGCGAGCACGGGCTCAACGGCGCGGCCGTGCGCACGCGCACCGCCGTCGTGGTGCAGGACGTGTCGCGCGATGCGCGCTACCTCCCCACGCTCGACACCACGCGCGGCGAGGCGATCTTCCCCGTGCTGTCGCCATCCGGGGTCGTGCTCGGCACGCTGGACGTGGAGAGCGAGCGCGAGAACGCCTTCAGCCAGGAAGACCGCCGTCTGCTCAGCGACTGCGCCGCGGCGCTGGCGCCCCTGTTCGCCGAGGGCGAGGGGACGGGGAGCGGGGAGTAGACCGGGCTCTCGGCTGTCGGCTATCGGCCATCGGGACGCGGCTCCCGGCTCTCGGCCATCGGCTCGTGGCACACGCCGAGCGCTTTCCACGCCGGGCCGTAGCCTAAGCCTAAGAGCCGATGGCCGACAGCCGTGTCTTCCCGATCGCCTGGGCCTACGAGCCCCCCCTCTTCACCGCACCACCTGCCGTCGCTCCTCCTCGTCACGGCGGCCGAGGAACTCGCCGATGGGGGCGAGCGTCTCGATGTGGTCGCAGAAGATCTTGAACGTGGCGAGCACCGGCACGGCGAGGAACACGCCGGGGATTCCCCACAGGAAGAACCAGAGCGAGAGCCCGACGAAGATCGCCACCGGATTCAGGGTGAGCCGCTCGGAGAGGAAGAGCGGCGTGATGAGGTTGCCCTGGATCAGGTTGATCGCCAGGAACACGGCCGGCGGGAGCAGCGCGTGCCCGAGCGAGGGGAACGTGGTGAGCCCCGCCAGGCCGAGCACCACCACCATGGTGAGCGCGCCCAGGTACGGGATGAACTCGAGCAGCGCCGCCACCACGCCCCACAGCCACGGCGTCGGCATGTGCAGGAGGCGCATCGCGCCGGCCACCACCAGCCCCTCGCCGATGTTCACCGCGAGCACGGTGAGCAGGTAGGTGGAGATCGACACCTCGGTCTCGCGCGCGATCCGCACCGCCGTCTTCTTGTCCCTGAGCTGCGGCAGCACCTTGATGAGCTTCTGCAGGAAGAGATCGCCCACGGCGAGGAGGAAGTAGAGCAGGATGATCACCTCCAGCATGCCGGCGAGCAGCGCCTCGGTGGTGCCGAACACGCGAGAGATGAGGCTCGGTCCGCGCACGACGACCTCGCGGCCGGGGGTCGTCCCTCCCACGGCGGTCGCGCGCTCCACCTGCTCGGCGGTGTGCGTGACCTGCTCCACCGGCTTTCGCAGCCGGCGCAGCCGCTCGTTGGCCGTGGCGAGCGCGCGCGGCGCGCGGGCGATCCACCCCTGCACCGGGACGGTGGCGGCGTAGATGCCGCCGCCGAGCAGCGCGAGGAGCGCGAGCACCACGATCCCCGACGCCACCGGCACGGGGATGCGTACGCGGTGGAGCGCGCGGATGAGGGGGCTGAGGAGGAAGTCGAGGAGGACCGCGAAGGTGATCGGCAGCAGGAACGAGCGCGCGAAGTGGATGGTGTAGATCACCGCGAGCACGGCGAGCACCGTGATCCCGACGGAGCGGCCGCGTGGACTCTCGATCGCCGACTCGAGGTGGTCGAGGCGCGCGGGCGCGGTGCCTGGCGCCGGAGGTTCCGCCTGCGCGGTCGGGTCGACTTCGGGCGCGAGCACCGAGTCGTCACCCGACGCCTCGTGCGGCGCGCTCGCGGTCAGCGATGCTTCGCCCGGAGCGGTGTCGCGCGCCGCGCGCCGCCGCATGCTACGGTCGCGGCGTTCCCTGCTCGCGCGCCGGCCACCGCTCGGCGAGCCGCTCGGGGGACGCGCCGGCGAGGAACGCGGTGAGGAGCATCCAGTGCCGCATCGCGCCGCGCAGCACACCCTCGCGCAGCCACCGGCGCGGCGACACGCGGAGCGAGGCGGGGAGCGTGCGCACGCGCGTGACGCGCGCGAGCGCGCGGACGAGCGCCACGTCCTCCATGACGGGCACGTCGGGGTAGCCGCCGGCGCGCTCGTAGTCCTCGCGCCACACGACGAGTCCCTGGTCGCCGCGCGGGAGGTGCGCCCACCGCGCGCGCGCGTTCGCCTCCCACTCGATCAGCCGGTAGCCGGCGCCGCGCTCGTCGATCGCGAGGCGAAACGCGTACGCGCCGCGCGGCCGCGCGCGCACGAGACGCTGGAGGATGAGCAGCGCCCGGTGGTCGAGCCGGACGTCGGCGTGCAGGAAGCAGAGCAGCGGCGCCCGCGCCGCGGCGGCCCCCGTCGCGAGCTGCACGGCGCGCCCGCGCCGCGTCTCGATCACGCGCGCCCCGTGCTCGAGGGCGATGGCTCGCGTGGCATCGCGGCTTCCGCCGTCCACCACGATCACCTCGTGCTCCACGGGGAGCGCGCGGAGGTCCTCCAGCACCTGTCCGATCGCCCCGCCCTCGTCGAGCGCGGGGATGATCACCGACAGCTCGGGCTCGTGCTCCGCCCGGTGCGCGATGCGGCTGCCATCGAACACCGTCCGCTCCACGCTCTCCCCGCGACGCCGAGCTTCCATCCGCGCGTTCCTCCCTGATGTCGGGCCTGGTCGATCTCGCGGTGCGCCGTCGCCGGCGGCCCGGGAGCGAGCGCATCCGCGCTACACAATGGGCCGCGCGAGCGCCGGTGGCAAGCTTCGATACGGACATGGCACATAACGTTCCGCTCGCCCGCCGCGGCCGCTGACGGCCGCTGGCGCGCGCGGTGGCGGGGGCGAGGCGGGGCGGCGAGAGCCGCGCGGGCACACGCCGTGCGTTCCCTGGGGCGGCGAGGAGGTGCACTCATGGCAGAACGTCCACGGGTGGTGGTCGTGACCGGCGCGTCCGCCGGCCTCGGTCGCGCGATCGCGCGCCGCTTCGCGCGCGAGGGCGCGTCGGTGGGGCTGATCGCGCGGGGCCGCGACGGACTCGAAGGGGCACGAGCGGATGTGGAGCGGCTGGGAGGGAAGGGGCTCGTGCTCCCCGCCGATGTCGCCGATGCCGCGGCGATCGAGCGCGCGGCGGCGGCGGTGGAAGCGGAGCTCGGCCCCATCGACGTGTGGGTGAACAACGCGATGGTGTCGGTGTTCTCCCCGGTGCGGGAGATGCGCGAGGACGAGTACCGGCGCGTCACCGAGGTGACGTATCTCGGCACGGTGCACGGTACGCTCGCCGCGCTCCGGCGCATGCTCCCGCGCGACCACGGCGTGATCGTGCAGGTCAGCTCGGCCCTCGCCTATCGCAGCATCCCCCTGCAGTCCGCGTACTGCGCGGCCAAGCACGCGATTCTCGGCTTCACCGCGTCGCTGCGCACGGAGCTGCTGCACGACCGGAGCCGGGTGCGGGTGACGATGGTGCACATGCCGGCGCTCAACACGCCGCAGTTCTCCTGGGTGCGCAGCCGGCTGCCCAACGCGCCGCAGCCGGTGCCTCCCATCTTCCAGCCCGAGGTGGGGGCAGCGGCGGTGGTGTGGGCGGCGCGCCACGAGACGGGGCGCGAGCTCACCGTCGGGATGCCGAGCGTGAAGGCGGTGTACGGCAACAAGCTCGTTCCCGGCTATGGCGACCGGTACCTGGCGCGAACGGGCTATCGGTCGCAGCAGACGTGCGAGCCGGCGGACCCGAACCGTCCGGACAACCTGTGGGAGCCGATCCCGGGCGACCACGGCGCGCACGGCGCCTTCGATGCGCGCTCGCACGGCCACAGCATCCAGCTCTGGCTGCGCACGCATCCGGGGCTGGTGCGGGTGACCGGGATGGGCGTCGTGGGACTGCTGCTCGGCGCGCTCGGGCGCGACCACCGCGCGAGCGCCGGACGGCGCCGGCGTCGCCGAGCGGTGCGGAAGCTGGTCGAGCGCCGAGTGTCGGCGTGGTGAGCGCGACGGGCTCGCGCTCCGCTCAGTGGTGCCCGGAGCGCGAGCCCGTTCCGTGCGCGGTGGCGACGCCGATGTGCCGCCCCAGCCAGTCGCGCGCCAGGCGCGCCACGTCCTCGAGCGCACCGGGCTCCTCGAAGAGGTGCGTGGCACCGGGCACGATCTCGAGTCGCACCTCCGCGCGGCGCATGCGCGCCATCGCGCGCTCGTTCAGCTCGATCACCGGCTCGTCCGCTCCGCCCACGATCAGCAGCGTCGGGGCTCGCACCATGGGAAGCGCATCGCCGGCGAGATCGGGACGTCCGCCGCGGCTCACCACCGCGTCCACCCGCTCCGGCCGCAGCGCCGCCGCGACCAGCGCCGCGCCGCCGCCCGTGCTCGCGCCGAAGTAGCCCACTCTGAGCGCCCCGATCGTCGGCTGCTGGCTCGCCCAGTCGGTGGCCGCCACCAGCCGGTCGGCGAGGAGCGCGATGTCGAAGCGCAGGTGCCGCGTGCGCGCGTCCACCGCCTCCTCCTCCGGCGTGAGCAGGTCGAGGAGCAGGGTGGCGAGGCCGGCATCGCGCAGCACGCGGGCCACGAACCGGTTCCGCGGGCTGTGCCGGCTGCTGCCGCTGCCGTGCGCGAAGAGCACGACGCCCACCGGTTCCGCTGGTACACCGAGGGTCGCCTCGAGCACGGTGTGATCCAGCTCGAGACGGACCGTGCGTTCGGTCTCGTCGTGCGTGCCTGCCGCCATCGCTCCTCCTCAGTCTCGTGCGCCGTGTGGCGCGTGCGCGGCCAGATCGAGGAGCTCGCGGACTTCCTCGTCGGTGGTCTGCTCGAAGTTCACGTACCACAGCCCGACCGCCTCGAACGGCTCGGGCGTCATGGCGCAGACGATGTCGTCCACCAGCGCGCCCAGCTCCTCGCACGTCTCGCGCGCCGCGGTGGGGACGGCGACGACGATGCGCGCGGGGCGCTCCTGCCTGATCGCCGCCACCGCTGCGCGCATGGTGTATCCGGTGGCCAGCCCATCGTCCACGAGGATGACCGTGCGGCCGGCGATGCGGGGGAGGGGACGGTCGCCGCGGAAGCGCCGCTCGCGCCGCTCGAGCTCGGCGCGCTCCTCCGCCGTCACCGCCGCCAGCTCGGCGTCGGTGATGCCGAACGCACGAACCGCCTCCTCGTTGATCAGGCGGACGTCCCCCGACGCGATCGCGCCGATGGCGTACTCCGGGTGCCCGGGCATCCCCAGCTTGCGTACGAGGAAGACATCGAGGGGCGCGTCGAGCGCACGGGCCACCTCGTACCCCACCGGCACACCGCCACGAGGCAGGGCGAGAACCAGGACGTCCGGACGCCCCGCGTACTGGCGGAGCAGGGCGGCCAGGATCCGTCCCGCTTCGACCCGGTCTCGAAAGCGCATCATGACGGCCTGGTCATGCAGATACGTTGCCAGTGGGCCACGATGACGCGTTCTGTTCCACCCTCTACGTCACCATCCCGGCGAGAGCTGGAATCCGAACTGCCCTCCCTGTCCCGGCCGCTGGAACGGATACGCCCAGTACACCTCCAGCACCGCGTATCCCAGGACGTTCATCCGCGCGCTCACCCCCGTGCTGAACACCGGGATCCGGCGGGTGTCGCTGGCGCTGCGGGAGAACACGAAGTCCGGGGATTGCTCCGCCGTCCACGCCACCCCGGCGTCGAAGAAGGGCGCGATCTCCGTGGCCAGGTACGGGAAGTTGATCAGCCCGAACTCGCGCGTGCCGAGCAGCGGGATGCGCACCTCGAAGTTCGCCACCGCCAACCGGCTTCCGATCAGCCGGTCGAACGCGGGGCACCCCGTCACGCTCTGGTTGCCGCTCACGCACTCCGAGGCGTCGAACGAGTTCACGTCGTAGCCGCGCACGAGGAGCGGGTCGCCGACGTACAGCGACTGCAGGCGCGGGTCCTCGGCGTCCTTGCCGTACCGCCCGAAGTGGATCCCGCGGAACGCGAACGTGACGGGGCGCGCGAGGAAGTAGCGCCGGTAGTCGGCGAGCACGTTCTGGAAGTTCAGGTCCCCGAACGTGGGGGACCACTCGAACCGGTAGCGCCCCCCGGCCACCGGCGAGGTGAAGCCGAAGTACGAGTAGTCGCCCACGAACGCCGCCGTCGCCTGCCCCAGGTTGAGTGCCGGGGCGCCGGGGAGGTGCTCCTCCTCGAAGTCCACGGCCTGGTTGCCGATGAAGAGCCACCGGTCGAGCGTGCCGCCGAAGCTGATGCGGGTGTACCCGGCGCTCAGCTCGAACCGGCGCGTCATCGACAGCGGATACTGTGTCATGACACTCGCCTGGTCGTAGTACGTGCGCTGGATCGCCTGCTCGTAGATCGTCGCGGGGATCTGCCCCCCCTGCACGGTGACGCTCGTGTCGATCACGCCCACGCCGCCGGTGAGAAACGGGAAGTGCGAGACCCCGACCCCCCAGTTCCACCGGTGCGAGAGGTTCTGGTAGACGAGCTGTCCGCCGAAGTTGCGGATGTCACCTCCACCGCCGATCTCCGCGCCGACCACGTGATTGCCGAGCAGGTCGGAGAAGTACGCGGCCACGCCGCCGCCGGCCGCGACCCCTCCCTGGCTGCCGAACGCCACCCCCACGCCGGGCGAACCCAGGTACTGCAGCGAGAGCCCGGAGCGGTACGGCGTGCTCGGCAGCGGCTCCTGCGGTGGGAGGCCGGTGACGGGATCCTCGACGCGCTGCGTGATCGCGCCCCCGCCGGGGATGTTCACGGGGGGGAGGATGCCGGCGACGTGCATCGTGTCCGCCGGCGCGGCGATCGCCACGCCGCGCGCCTCCGCGGCCTCCAGCCGGTGCAGGGTGTACCCCCCGCGCTCGAACACGCTGAACATCAACCGCCCGTTCCCGCTCGCCACGGAGAGCGCGGGGGAGAGCGCCGTGATCCCGCTCACGCCCGTGGCCACGCGCGTGACCTGGAACGTCTCCCCGGTGCCGAGCACGGTGCGGTAGATGTCATCGAACCCGCCCCGGTCGGAGATGAAGTACAGCTCCCGCCCGTCGGGGGTGAACTGCGGATTGATCTCCTTTCCACCCGTCGTCGCGGGGAGGAGGCGGATCCCCCCGCTCGCGACGTCCATGAGCGCCAGCCGCACCGGCCCGTAGCGAAGCGCGCCGAAGTCCGTGGAGTCGCCACGATCGGTGGCGAAGGCGAGCGTCTTCCCGTCCGGGGACCACGCGGGCTGGAGGTCGGCGTACCGATCGCGGGTGAGCTGTCGGAGCGAGCTCGCGCTCAGGTCGTACAGGTACAGGTCGCTCAGTCCGCCGCTCATCCCGGAGAAGGCGAGCGTGCGCCCGTCGGGGCTCCACGCGACGTCGTTGATCGCGCCCACCCCGCGGGGGTGGATGCGGCGGACGATCTTTCTGGAATTCACGTCGAAGATGTCGATCCGGTTGTCACCGCCGGCGTAGACGACGAACGCGAACTGGCGGCCGTCGGGCGACCACGCGCCTGACGAGGAGATGAAGCTGATCGCGTCGAAGTGCTGGTCGCGGTTCGGCCCGGTGAGCTTCTTCACGATCCTGCCGGTCTCGGCGTCGGCGACGTAGAGATCGATGTTGAACAGCCCGCGGCTGGTGTAGAACGCCACGTACTTCCCGTCCGGGCTCAGGGCGGGTGCCACGTCCATGTCCCCCGTCTCGCTCCCCGACGGGCGGAGGAGGCGCGCGCCGACGCTGTCCGGGGGCGTGCGTCCCGCCATCGTCGGGAGATACGCCGCGCGGGTGGCCGCCAGCCACTGGGCGGAGAGCGAGTCGCTCGTCACGCCGAGCACGCCGCGCACGGCCGCCTCCCACCCGCGCTCGAGCGACGCGCGGTAGAGCGCCGGGATCGCGTCATCGCCCCAGCGCCCGCCGATGTACGCCCAGAGCGCCTCGCCGTAGCGGTACGGGAAGAAGCGCGGGTCGGTGGTGAGCTGCTTGATCGAGGGGAGCTGGTTCCGGAGGGCCGCGTCGCGCAGCCACATGGCGGTGTTCGGGTCGTTGCGCCCGAGGGAGAGGTACTCGGCCATCCCCTCGATCAACCAGAGGGGGAGACGGTTGAGCCCGGCCATCCCGTTCTTCGAGGCCCCGGCGATGTCGTACTGGAACACGTGGACGAGCTCGTGTCCGAGCACGTGATCGTCCTCCGCGTACACCCCGGTGAAGGGGAGCACGACCCGGCTCTGTAGCCCCTCGGTGACACCACCTGTCCCCTGGGAGATAAATCCGCCGACCACGTTCGTCTGCTGGAAGTCAGGCGCATCGGCGTACAGCACGAGCGAGCGGCGCGAGAATTGATCGTGCATCGTCGCCGAGTGGCGGGCGTACCAGCGCTCCGCCATCCGCGCCGCGTCGGCGACGGCGAGCGATTCCGCGGGGTAGAAGTAGAGGTCGAAGTGGGGCGTGTGCATCGCCCTGAAATCGAACGACTCGTACTGCACCTTGTTTCGCCCGAAGTACTGCGCGAGGGCAGTGCCGGGCACCATCGCCACGCCCGTCCCGGCGATCGCGCCGGCGAACACGAGCGAGGCCACGGTGTGGATGCGGGTGGTCACGGTCACACCTCATGAGTGCACGCGGCGTCATGTCGCGTGCTGCGGCAGAAGGGCAATCGCCATACCAAGTTGGCGCGTTCTCCGTTGGCGTGGTCTCCGAGCCCGGGTCGGGGCATTCCGCACCCCGGCGCCGGGCGCGGGCCATGCAGGTCCGTCGTTCCCCCGATGGAAGAGCGGTGGTCCGGGCGGTAAGGTGATGGGAAGGCGGCCCGATCCGACAGGGGGAACGATGACCGACCACATGACCGAATCGCGCCCGACGATCCTGGTTCCCGTGGACGGCTCGCCGGAGAGCGAGCGCGCGATCCCGGTGGCGCTGGCGCTCGCTCGCGAGCGCCAGGGATCGGTGCGCGTGGTGCACGTGTTCGTACCCGTGGCCGGAATCGGCGGGAGCGCGGGGAGCGGCACCGCCGATGCCGACGAGGACGGGATCGGGCTCGAGCTGCAGGGGCAGTTGCGCGACGAGGCGAGAGCCTACCTCCGCTCGCTCACCGACCGCCTCGCGAAGGCGGGGGAGCACGGCGTCGCGTGCGACTTCATCGATGGCCGCGGCGTGCGGTCCCCATTCGGCGAGGCGGCATCGGTGACGGGCGCCATCCTGCGGCACGCGGAGAAGTGGAGCGCCACGCACATCGTCATGACCACCCACGGCCGCGGTGGCCCGAGCCGCGCGTGGCTGGGGAGCGTGGCCGACGGGATCGCCAGGGAATCGCGCATCCCGTTGATCCTCGTGCGCGCCGGCGACGTCCCCGCCCCCATCGCCGACGGCTTCACGCGCATCCTCGTGCCGCTCGATGGCTCCGCGCCCGCCAGGGAAGCGATCGCGCCCGCGCTCGCGCTCCGCTCGCGCGCCGGCGCTCGCCTCACCCTGCTGCGCGTGGTCCCGCCGCGGCTCGAGCTGGCGCGCCCGGCGCCGGTGTCGCGCGTGGACAGCGCGGCGGTGGCCGAGGAATCGGCCGCCGCGGAGCGGGAGCTGGCGGCGATCGCCGAGCAGATGGCGGCGCCGGGCGTGGCGGCGGACGTGCTGGTGCTCGTGGACGCGAATCCCGCGCGCGCGATCCTCGAGGTCGCCGATCGCACCCGCGCCGATCTGATCGCCATGAGCACGCACGGGCGCGGCGGCATCCGCCGCGTCCTCCTCGGCAGCGTGGCCGACAAGGTGGTACGCGCCGCCCGTACCAGTGTGCTCCTCGTGCGGCGGGTGGAATCGGAGTCGGGGGAACCGGGCGCCACGACGACGGCGGGCGCGCAGCGCGCGCCGGCGGCGCGCCATCTCACTGGCCCCGGAGACGACGCCTGACCATCGTTCCTGGCGTTCCGCCGCGCGCCGCCACTCGCGCGCGGCGCACTCCGTCACGCCTCCGGCCAACATGACCGTTCGCCTTCGCTACCTCGTCCGGTACTACCTCTTCTGGGTCGCGCTGTTCGTGCTCGCGCGCCTCCTCTTCCTGGCCTATCACGCCGCGCGCGCATCGCGGCTGAGCGCGGCGACGCTCGGCGGCGTGGTGCTCCACGGGCTCCGGATGGACCTCTCGGCGGCGGCGTACCTCACCGTGATCCCCGCGCTGCTCGTGGTCATCGGGGCGGTGGCGGGCGCGCGCCTCCTCCGCCGGGTGGTGGACGTGTACAGCGCGGCGGCGATCGTCTTCGTGTCCCTTCTCACGGTCGTCGACCTGGAGCTGTACTCCGCGTGGGGGTTCCGCCTCGATGCCACGCCGCTCGAGTTCCTGCGCACCCCGCGAGAGGCCATCGCGTCCATGGAATCGTCGCCGCTGGTGCGCCTCGCGCTGATTCTCGTGGTGGTCGCGGCGCTCGCCCTCCTGGCCTACCGCCGCATCGTGGCGCGGCGCGCGCCGGCGGACGAGGAGCGGTCGTGGCGCGGGGCGGCGGCGGCGCTCGTCGTGCTCGCGCTGCTCATCATCCCCATTCGCGGCGGGCTGCAGTGGACCCCGCTCAACCAGAGCAGCGTCTACTTCGCCGCCGACGACTTCGCCAATCAGGCGGCGCTCAACGTGGGGTGGAACTTCTTCCACTCGCTCGGCACGAGCCGCGCGCTCGAGCGCACCAACCCGTACACGGCGCTCGACGCGCCGACGGCCCGGATGGTGGCGGACTCCCTGCTCGCGTCCACCGATGCCAGCGCGCGACCGCTGCTCCGGATCGCGCACCCCAACGTGATCCTCATCATCTGGGAGAGCCTCACGGCGAAGGTGGTCGGCCGCCTGGGCGGCGTGCCGGGGGTGACGCCCTGCCTCGACTCGCTCTCCCACGAGGGGGTGTGGTTCGATCACATCTACGCGTCCGGGGACCGGAGCGCCAAGGGGCTGGTCGCCATCCTGAGCGGCTTTCCCGCCCAGCCGCACGTGCAGATCATGAACACGCCGAACAAGGCGGCGAAGCTCCCGATGCTGAGCCGCGACTTCGGCGCGGCCGGGTACTCCACGTCGTTCTACTACGGCGGGGAGCTGGCGTTCGCGAACATCAAGTCGTACCTGCTCGGCGGGCGCTTCGAGCGGATCATCGGCGAGTCGGCGTTCGACGAGGCCGACCGCAACTCGAAGTGGGGGGCGCACGACCACGTGGTGCTCGGGCGCCTCCTCGGCGACGTGACGCGGATGCGCCGCCCGTTCTTCGCCACGCTGTTCACGCTCAGCAGCCACGAGCCGTTCGAGATCCCCGTGCCGGCGCGCTTCCCCGGCTCGGACGTGCGCGACGAGTTTCTCAGCGCGCACGCGTACACCGATCAGAGCGTCGGGGCGTTCATCCGGGCGGCGCAGCGCGAGCCGTGGTGGGACAGCACGCTCGTGGTGATCGTCGCCGACCACGGGCATCCGCTGCCGAGGACGAGCGCCGCGGTGGGGGAGGGAGCGGCGTCACGCTACCACATTCCGATGCTCTGGCTGGGCGGGGCGCTGGCGGTGCACGACACGGTGATCCATCGCATCGGCTCGCAGACCGACCTCGCGCCCACGCTGCTCGCGCAGCTTCACCTGCCGCACGCGCGCTATCGCTGGGGGCGCGACCTGCTCGCCACGGACGCCGCGTCGTTCGCGTACTTCTCGTACCTCGATGGCTTCGGCTTCGTGGACCCGCGCGGGCGCCTGGTGTACGACGCGCTCGGCGGGCGGATCACGCAGCGGACGGGCGGGGCGGGAGCGGCGGAGGTGCGAGCGGGACTCGCGCTCCTCCGCCTCTCCTTTCAGGACTACCTGGAGCAGTGAGTCCCGCGGGGACTCACTGCACGATGATCACGCCGGTGTGCGTGTCGAGGGAGTCGTCCCGGAACGTGTACGTGCCGGCGGTGAGGAAGACGGTGAACACCGTGCTGCCGGCGGCCACGGGCCCGGAGCTCGGTGCCGCGTTCGGAGGGAGCGTGCCGTAGAACGTGACGGCGTGCACCCCTTCGGTGACGTTGAAGCTCACCGTGTCGCGCGCCGCGGCATGGACGGTGTCGGGTGAGAATCCGGCGTTGGACACGGTCACGAGGTAGTTCTTCTGCGTGTTCCCCTTCGGTCCCGTGCTGTCACTCCCGCAGCCCAGACACATGATCACCGCCGCGGCGGCGAGAAGAGCTTTGTACATCGCACCCTCCGATAGGTGTCCCGAATCGCGATCCAGCCGCAAGGCAATGGAATCGAGGCATCGTCACTGGACGCTGCCTGGTACGCGGGGGTGTATAGCAAAAGGTCTGCCGGAGCGAGTGCGGTGGATGCCCGCCGCGGGCGCACGGGACGAGACGAGGGCGGGGCGTCGCGCGAGCGCGGACGGCGGCGGTGCCGCTCGCCTCACTATGGATCGCGCGAGTTGCGCGCCGCGCTGGGGTGAACGGCCGAGCTCGCTACTGTGATCGTCGGCGCGTGGGATCCGTGCAGCACCTGGCGTGGCGCTCCAGCGACATCGCTGCTGCTCCGGCACGACGCAAGGATCCGGCGGGGCGGGCGCGCGGAGCTGCTGGCAGGGTCGATCGGCGCGGCCTCGCCCCGATTGCCCGCACGGGCGGCGTGAGCCAGATTGACCAGAGAGCGCGACGCCGCACGCACTTACCGCGCGCGCGGCGCGCCCCCGGTCCCGGCGCGGATCGGGAACGTCCTGCTGCTTCCCCTCGCGATCGGGATACCAGACTATGCACCGAGGTCATGAGACGTCCGGAGGGTGCGTCGCCGCGACGGCGCTCGCGCTCCTCGTCTGCCTCGCGCCCAGCGTGTCGGCGCAGCAGGACACGGTTCCTCAGCCGCGCGACACGGTGCCCCAACGCCTCGCGCCCGTGGTCACCATCACTCGAGACACCGCGCGATCGCGGCTCGAGGTGCCGTTCGCCGTGAGTGCCACGAGACCGGACAGCATGCGTCCCGGGCAGCGGCACGTGCTGCTCGACGAGACGCTCTTCCTCATCCCGGGCGTCACGGTGGCGAACCGCAACAACCCGACGCAGGATCCCCGGCTCTCGGTGCGCGGCTTCGGCGCGCGCGCGGCGTTCGGCGTGCGCAGTGTGCGCGTGCTGCGCGACGGGATGCCGCTCACCCTCCCCGATGGCCAGACGCCGGTGGACTACCTGGACCTGGAGTCGGTGGGGCGCGTGGAGGCCTTTCGCGGGAGCGCCGCGGCGCTGTACGGGAACGCCTCGGGGGGGGTGATCGACCTGCAGTCGGCGCCCCCCCCGCTCGATCCGTTCGCGGTACAGGCGCGCGGGTGGGGGGGGAGCTTCGGCTTCCAGCGGTGGACCGCCGTCTTCGGCGGGACCACCGAGGCGGTTCGGTACCAGGGGGACATCAACTACACGGAGCAGGACGGCTTTCGCGCGTACTCCCGGCAGCGCGTGACGAGCGGCTACGGGAAGGTGGACTGGCGCCTGGGGAAAACCGACATGTCCGTGCAGCTCCTCGGCTTCGACATGCCGCTGGCGGAGAATCCGGGGGCGCTCACGCAGGCGCGGCTGGACAGCGCGCCGGAGATGGCCGATCCCGCGTCGGTGGCGAAGCGAGCGCGCAAGGAGGTGCAGCAGTACCAGGTGGGAGTGCAGGCGGCGCGGGCGATCGGGCGGAGCCAGGTCACCGCGAACGTGTACGGCGGATCGCGCGACCTCTACAATCCGCTCACCTTCGCCATCGTCGATCTCGGTCGCACGTCGTACGGCGCCGGCGCGCGGGCCATGATCCCCGCGCGCGCGTTCGGCCTGGATCACCGGTTCAGCGTGGGCGTGGACCTGCAGCGGCAGGACGACGACCGGAAGAACTTCGCCAACTGCAACGGTGGCGGCGACGCCGCGGACTGCCCCACCCTGGGCGAGGAGCAGGGCGCGCTGTCGCTGCACCAGAACGAGATCGTCTCCAGCGTCGGGCCGTACGTGCGCGACGAGCTGGCGTTCGGGGAGCGCTGGCGCGTGGACCTCGGCGTCCGCGCGGACGTGGTGAGGTTCGAGGTGAAGGACCACTTCCTCGCCGACGGGCGCGACGACTCCGGCTCGCGGACGATGGACGCGGTGAGCCCGATCATCGGGGTGCTGGCGCGCCTCGGGCCGCTGCACTCGGTGTACGCCACGGTCGCCAGCGCGTTCGAGACGCCGACGGCCACGGAGCTCGGCAACCACCCCGATGGCTCGGCGGGACTCAACCCCGACCTCAAGCCGCAGCTCTCCACCACGTACGAGGTGGGACTCAAGGGGCTCCTCGCCACGCGCGTGCAGTACGACCTCTCGCTGTTCGACACCGAGGTGCGCGACGAGTTGATCCCCTTCGAGGTTCCGGGCGGACAGGGGCGCACCTACTATCGGAACGCGGGGCACACGCGCCGGCAGGGAGTGGAGGTGGGGGCGAGCACGCTCGTGGGGTCGCTCGAGCTGGGGGCGACGTACAGCTACTCGCGCTTCCGCTTCCGCGAGTTCGTGGTCGACGGCACCGACTTCGCGGGGAAGCGGATCCCCGGGATCCCCGAGCAGCGCGCGCAGATCGCCGCGACGTGGCACCGCGGGACGTTCTTCGCCACGGTGGAGGGGCTCGCGCAGAGCCGCGTGTTCGTGGACGACGGGAACAGCGGATCGGCGGACGGCTACGCCGTGATGAACTTCCGCGCCGGCGCCACGGCGGTGTTCGGGCGTCCGTGGCTCACCCCGTACTTCGGCGTGCAGAACCTGTTCGACCGCGACTACGTGGGCTCGGTCGCGGTGAACGCGACGGGGGGCCGGTACTTCGAGCCGGCGCCGCCGAGGACGGTGTATGGTGGATTGACGGTCGCGTTCGGGCGGTAGCGGGGTGCGGGATGCGGGGTGCGGGGTGCGTGAGAATAGGGACTGAGCGACGAGGGCCGGCACCTGCCGGCCCTCGTCGCATTCCATGGGCACGCGTCCCGCATCCCGCGCCCCGCGCCCCGCTACCCCGCGAGCAGGCTGTAGATGAGAAGCCCGAAGACGATCCCGCTGATCAGCACGTAGCGCCAGTCGCGGCGGAGGGCGAAGGCGACGAGGGTGAAGAGCACGCGGGCCACGGGGGTGGCGATGAGGAGCACGATGCCGAGCTGCACGATCGCGCGCGGGTCGAGCCGCGCCACGCCGGCGATGATGCCACCGAGGCTGCTCAGCATCGCCGGCTGGCCGTGGAACACGTGGTAGTCCGCGCGCGCGAAGCCGTGCCGCGCGAGCAGGGCCGCGCCGCCCGCCACCGTCACGGCGGCCGCGATCAGCACGCCGATGCGCAGGAGCCCGCCGATGAACTGCTCGACGCGCTCCTCGGCGGGCGCGTGCCCCGATTCGGGTGAGTGCGCCACGTCAGATCCTCCCCGTGATGCCGTTGTACAGCATCTCGATGGCGAGGATCGCGACGATCACGCTGAACACGAGGCGCAGCTTGCGCGTCTCCAGCTTCGGCAGCGCGCGCGCGCCCACGAGCGCGCCGCACAGCACGCCGAGCATCACGGGGAGCGCGAGCCCGGGATCGATGTAGCCGCGGTGCAGGTACACGCCGGCGCTCGCCGCCGCCGTCACCCCGATCATGAAGTTGCTCGTCGTCGTCGACACCTTGAACGGCAGGTGCATGGCGCGGTCCATGGCCAGCACTTTCACCACCCCCGAGCCGATCCCGAGCAGCCCGGAGAGCACGCCGGCCACGTACATGAGGCCGAAGCCGGCCGGGACGTGCTGCACCTTGTAGTGCTGCGGCCCGTGCTCGGTGGGATACGTGGAGTCGAGGCGGAGCGCCTTGGCCAGCGGATCGCTCGGCCCCTCCGTGATGTGCTCCACCCGGGGCTGCAGCGATTGCCACGCGGAGTGCAGGAGCACCAGCCCGAAGATCACGGCGATCACCGACGGCGCAACGAGTCCGGCCACGAACGCGCCGGTGAGCGCGCCGATCGTGGTCGCGACCTCGAGCACCATGCCGACGCGCACGTTGGTGTACCCCTCGCGCACGTACGCGGCGGCGGCGCCCGACGAGGTGGCGATCACGGAGACGAGTGACGCCCCGACCGCGTAGCGGATGTCCACGCCGAAGCCGAGGGTGAGGAGGGGGACGATGATGGCGCCGCCGCCAAGTCCGGTGAGGGCGCCGATCAAGCCGGCCGTGAACGCGCCGGTGAACACGAGCGTGGTGAGGGTGAGAATGGTCATCGGTCGCGCAGCATCTCCCGCGCCGCGTTGTAGCCGCAGGCGCCCATCACGCCGCCGCCCGGGTGCGTGGCGGCGCCGCACAAGTAGAGCCCATCCACCGGCGTGCGGTAGTCGGCGTAGCCGGGGAGCGGGCGCATGAAGAAGAGCTGGTCGAGCGTCATCGCCCCCTGGAAGATGTTTCCGCCGGTCAGCCCGTAGCGCCGCTCGAGGTCCACCGGCGAGAGCACCTGGCGGTGGATCACCGACCGGCTGAAGTTGGGCGCGTACTCGTCCATGATCTCGAAGCACCGGTCGGCGAATCGCTCCTTCACGTCGTCCCAGCTCCCCTCGCGCAGCGTGGCCGGCGCGTACTGGATGAACATCGACATGAGGTGCCGGCCCGGCGGCGCCACGGTGGGATCGACCACCGAGGGAATGGTGCACTCGAGCACCGGCGACCGCGACGGCTGGCCGTACTTCGCGTCGTCGAACGCGCGCTCCATGTACTCGAGCGATGGCGCGATGTGAATCGTGCCGCGGTGCTGCGGTCCCGGCTCGCTCCCGGGGAGCGCACGGAAGTCGGGGAGCTCGGCGAGCGCGACGTTGATCTTGAGCGTCGCGCTCGCGTAGTCGATCTGCCGGACCTGCCGCACGAAGTCGGGGGGGAGGTCGCGCGCATCCACCAGGCCGAGGAAGGTGGTGTGGGCGTCCGCGTTCGACGCGACCATGCGCGCTCCGAGCTCGGTCCCGTCGGCCAGCGCCACGCCGCGCACGCGCCCGTCGCGCACGAGAACGCGCGACACGGGCGCCGACGTGCGGATCTCGACACCGCGCTCCACGGCCGCGCGGGCGATCGCGTTCGAGATCCCCCCCATCCCGCCGCGCACGTATCCCCACACGCCGCGGACGCCGTTGCACTCCCCCATGACGTGATGAAAGAGTACGTACGCCGTGCCCGGCGTGGACGGCGACGCGTTCGCGCCGATGATCGCGTCGGTGGCGAGGGTCGCCTTGAACTGGTCGGACTCGAACCACCGGTCGAGCACCGACTTCGCGTCGGCGGTGAGGATCTCGATGGCCGCCGCGCCATCGCGCCCGAGCCGGCGAAAGCGCAACCCGAGCTTGGCGAGCGCGAACAGGTCGCGCGGGCGGTTGGACCACGGGTCGGGGGGCGTCATCATGAGCGTCGGCTCGATGAAGTCGGCCACCCGCTCCAGCATCGCCTCGTAGCGCGGGTACGCGTCCGCGTCGGCCGCGGAGAACTTCGCGATCTCGCGCCGGGTGAGCGCCTTGTCCGGCCCGAGCAGGAGGTAGCGCCCGTCGGGGAAGGGGGTGAACGAGGACGGGTTGCGGGGGAGCATCTCGAAGCCGTGCCGCGCGAGCTCGAGGTCGCGGATGATCTCCGGCCGGAGCAGGCTGTTCACGTACGACGCGGTGGACACCTTGTAGCCCGGCCAGAGCTCCTCCGTCACGCAGGCGCCCCCCACCATCTCGCGTCGCTCGAGCACGAGCACGCGCTTGCCCGCTTTCGCGAGGTAGGCCGCGGCCACGAGGCCGTTGTGTCCCGCGCCGATGATGATCACGTCGTACGTCGTCACGCGTCGCTCCGTCGTTGAGGCAGCGGAAACCTCCGGGGCGTGGGGTCGCGCGTCAAGGTCGCCGAGGCTACCTTGTGCCGGCGCGTTCCCGCCGCGGAGCCCGATGCCCTGGTCCTTCTCCCCCGTCGCATGACCCACGCGCTCGCCGACCGCCGACCCATTCGCGATGCCACGGGCTCGCACGCCCCGCTGCGCCGGGCCTGGTTCGGGCTCATCGTGCTCACGCTCATCAACCTGTTCAACTACCTCGATCGCTTCGTCGTGGCGGCGCTCGGGGAGAGCCTGCGCACGTCCGAGCTGCACCTCTCCGACGCGCAGTTCGGGAAGCTGGCGAGCGTGTTCATTCTCGTCTACATGGTCGCCGCGCCGGTGATCGGCGCCCGGGCCGACCGCGCCTCGCGCCCGCGGCTGCTCGCGCTCGGCGTCGCGATCTGGAGCATCGCCACCGCGCTCGGCGGGCTCGCCACGAGCTACGGCTCGCTGCTCGCGGCGCGGGCCACCGTGGGGATCGGCGAGGCGGCGTACGGCACGATCGCGCCCGCGCTCCTCGCCGACTACTTCCCTCCGCGGCTCCGCGGGCGGGCGTTCGCGATCTTCTTCCTCGCCACGCCCGTGGGCTCCGCCCTCGGCTACGTGGTGGGAGGGCTGGTGGACCATCGCTACGGGTGGCGACACGCCTTCTACGTGGCGGGGCTCCCCGGGCTCGTGCTCGCGCTCCTCGCCCTCCGCCTGGCCGACCCGCCGCGCGGCTCGCAGGACGAGTCGGCCGCCGCGCCGCTGGCGCACCGCGGCTTCGACGTCTACCGCGTGCTCGCGCGCATCCGCCAGTACCGCCTCACGGTCCTCGGCTATGCCGCGTACACGTTCGCCCTGGGCGGGATCGCGATCTGGATGCCGACGTTCCTCGAGCGCGTGCGCGGGGTCGCGCACGGGCAGGCGAGCGTGCAGTTGGGCGAGGTGCTCGTCGTGACCGGGCTGCTCGGCACGTTCGCCGGCGGGTGGGTGGGCGACTGGCTCCTGCCGCGCACGCGCCAGGCGTATCTGTGGGTGTCGGGCGTGGCCACGCTCGCCGCGGCGCCGCTCGCCTGGATCGCGCTCGTCTCCCCCGACCGCTCGGTGTACTGGCCCGCGCTCATCGCCGCCGAGGTGCTCATCTTCGTGTCGACGGGACCGGTGAACTCGGCGATCGTGAGCGAGGTCCCTGCGACGGCGCGTGCCTCGGCGATGGCGCTGTGCATCTTCACGATCCACGTGCTCGGCGACGTTCCCTCGCCATGGCTCATCGGCCGCATCTCCGACGCCACCTCACTGGCGCGCGCGGTGCTGATGATTCCGGCGGCGGTGGTGGTGGCGGGTATCGTCTGGCTGTGGGCGGCGGGGAGGCCGACCGTGGGGCGTGGCGAGTAGTGTGAGCGAGTCGCCATCTCCCACCCCCCCACCAGCGAAAGCCACGCCCCACCGTCCACGACCCACAGCGAGTAGAGCATGACGGCTTCCCCGGAACTTCTGTACCTGCTGTCCGGCGATCCCGCCGAGCTGGCGGAGACGCTCGCCACGCTCCGGAGCGCCGACGTCGCCGAGGCGCTCAATCGGCTGCAGCCGGATGCCGCCGCGCGCGTCATGGCGGCGCTCCCCTTCGACCTCGCGGTCAAGGTGTTCGACGAGCCGGAGCTGGAGCGGCGGCACGAGATCTTCCACCGGCTCGACACCGCGACCGCGGCGCCGATCATCGACGCCATGTCGGCGGACCAGCAGGCCGATCTCTTTCGCGAGCTGCCCGATGGCGAGCGGGGGCGGCTGCTCCAGGCGCTCGACACGCCCACGCGCCAGGCGCTGACCCTCCTGCTGCGCTACCCGCCGCACGTCGCCGGCGGGATCATGACCACCGAGTTCGTGAGCGTGCCCGCCGGCTGGACGGTGGAGCGCACGCTGCGCCACATCGCCGAGGTGGGGGGCGCGAAGGAGACGGTGTACGCGATCTACGTGCTGGACGCCGACCGCCGCCTGGTGCACGTGGTCTCCCTGCGGGAGCTGGTGCTCGCGGACCGCTCCTCGCGCGTGACCGACGTGGGGGAGCAGCGCGTGCCCATCTCCGTCACCCCCGGCACCGATCGCGAGGACGTGGCGCGGCTCATCTCCAAGTACAACCTGCTCGCCGTTCCGGTGCTCGACGAGGGCGGCCACGTGCTCGGCATCGTCACCGTGGACGACGTGATCGACGCGATCGTGCGCGAGCAGACGGAAGACGTGCAGAAGTTCGGCGGTATGGAGGCCCTCGAGGCGCCGTACATGGAGATCGGGCTCGGGGCGATGATCCGGAAGCGCGCCGGGTGGCTGTGCGCGCTCTTCCTCGGCGAGATGCTCACCGCCACGGCGATGGGGCACTTCGAGAGCGAGATCAGCCGTGCCGTGGTGCTCGCGCTGTTCATCCCGCTGATCATCAGCTCCGGGGGCAACTCGGGGTCGCAGGCCACGTCGCTGATCATCCGGGCGATGGCGTTGCGGGAGGTGACGCTGCGCGACTGGTGGCGCGTGGCGGGACGCGAGCTGCCGTCGGGGATCGCGCTCGGCGCGATCCTCGGGGTGATCGGCTTCATCCGCATCCTGCTCTGGCAGACGCTCGGCTGGTACGACTACGGCGTGCACCACCTGCTGGTGGCGTGTACCGTCGCCCTCGCGCTCGTCGGCGTGGTGACGTTCGGCTCTCTCGCCGGCTCGATGCTCCCCTTTCTCCTTCGCCGCCTGGGGTTCGACCCGGCGAGCGCCTCGGCCCCGTTCGTCGCCACCCTGGTGGACGTGACGGGGCTGATCATCTACTTCAGCGTGGCGCTGCTCATGCTGCGGGGGACGATGTTGTAAGAGCGGCTCTCGGCCATCGGCTCTCGGCCATCGGCTTGCGGCACACCCGGAGAGCTCTCTGCGCGGGGCTTCAGCCGAGAGCCGATGGCCGATGGCCGACAGCCGTGTCCTACGCCGGCACCGCCTCGATGAACGTGAGCGACTTGTGGCGCGCGACCACGACGCGGAGCGCGTCGTAGACGCGGGGGTCGAGCAGCGTACCGGCGTGCTCCCGCAGATAGGTGATCGCCTGGTCCGGGGAGACGGCGTCCTGGTGCGCCCGGCCGGTGGTGATGGCGTCGAACGCGTCGGCCGCGGCGATGATGCGCCCGCCGATGGAGATCGCCTCGCCGGCGAGGCCGCGCGGGTAGCCGGATCCGTCGAACCGCTCGTGATGGTCGAGCACGTAGTCGAGCACCGGGCCGAGGTGCTGGAGCGGCGTGAGGATGTCCAGCCCGATCCGCACGTGCTCCTTCACGTGGGCGTACTCCTCGGAGGTGAGGGGGCCCGGCTTGTTGAGCACCGACTCGCGGATTCCGATGCGCCCGACGTCGATGAGCCGCGCCGCGAGCCGCACCGCCTCCACCGTGTCCACGCCCAGCCCGAGCTCGTCCGCCACCGTCGCCGACAGCTCGCTCACGCGGTGCGACCGCCCGCGCATGTACGGATCCTTCGCCTCCATCGCGTTGATGAGCGTCTCGACGATGCGCACGGTGAGATCGCGGAGCGTGGCCTTCTCGCGCTCCAGCTCCGCGGTGCGCGCCTCCACCTCCTCGCGGATGAGGTGGTCCACCTGCCGCTGGTGGATCATGAGGTCGCGCCGGCGCCGCACGCGCTGCACCGCGTGCTCCAGCGTCCCCAGCTCCACGGGCTTCGTGAGATAGTCCATGGCGCCGCGCGAGATCGCCGTGGTGGCGGTCGGCGCGTCGTTCACCGCCGTGAGCATGATCACGGCGAGGTCCGGATCCGTCGCGCGCGCATCGGGGAGCAGATCGAGTCCGCTCATCCCGGGCATGCGGACGTCGCAGATCATCACCGCGTACCGGTTCCGGTGCAGCAGCTCCAGCGCCGAGTCGCCGTTGCCGGCGGTGTCCACCTCGTACCCGCGCAGACGCAGGAAGCGGTCGAGTGCCGCGCCGATGGCCCGGTCGTCATCGACGACGAGCACGCGGGCGCTACCGCGCTCGTCGGCGGTCCCGGACGGGGGGGAAGCGTCGGATGTGTCGGCCATCGGGCGGTCCGGGCGTCGTCAGGGGGTGAGAATGGCGCGAGTCGTCTCGTCGGGGGAACGGACTGGCACGAGGACGACTCCGGCGGCACTGGGAGGTGATCCCGCCGGCCAGTCGCGCGGCGGTCGGCGCCTCTGGAGGGAGTATCGGCCCTCGCCGCGCGGGCTTGAGGCCGAATCGCATTAAAGTCTCTTCACGGGGCGCCAGCTCACGCCGGTCGGCGAGGTATATTCCTCTCGTGCATGCGTCGCGGCCGGTGGCGCCGGTCTTCCTGGACGAGAGTGGGCGACGCTGGCGTCGCGTCCGCGCGCTCGGCGTGGCCGTTGGAGTGCTCAGCAGCATCCTCGCGGCGGCGGTCGTCGTGAGTCTGCTCGTTCCCCCGCTTCTCCCGCAGCTCCCCATGCGGGCGAGCCCCTTCACGCGCGCGCCGCACCTGGTCATCTCGAAGGCGGAGCGCCAGCGCCTCACCAAGCGGCTGCAGCTCTGGTTCGCGCTGCGGAAGCACCACACGCCCCCCTCGCTTCGCCCGAACCTGCTCCCCGTTCGCGCGCGCGCACACGCCGTGGGGCGCGCGCGGCCGTCGTGGCAGCCCATCGTCGCCGGCTTCTACGTGAACTGGGACGACAACTCCCTCGCCTCGCTGCGCGCCCACGCCACCGACATGGACTGGGTGGTGTGCGAGTGGGCGTTCGTGCGCCGGGGGGGCGACGGGGTGCGCATGAGCATCGACCGGAAGGTGCCGTACACGCTCGCCCAGGTGATCCCCGACGAGCGCGAGCGCCCGCAGCTCTTCCTGATGCTCACGAACTACGACTCGGCGGGGAAGCGCTGGGATCCGGCGTCGCTGCGCCACGTGCTCACCGACCGGAGCGCGCGCTCTCTCGCCCTGGAGCAGCTCCGCGACAGCGTGGTGCACTACGGCCTCGGCGGCGTCACGCTCGACTTCGAGGAGGTGCCACCCGATCTCACGCCGTCCATCGTCGCGTTCGCGCGCGCGCTCAAGCGGGAGCTGGCGCCGTACGACCGCCTGGTCACGCAGGCGGTCTCGTTCAACGACACCGACCGGCAGCTCGCGCAGTACGCGGCGGTGAACGACCGGCTCTTCCTCATGCTGTACGACGAGCACTACGGCAAGGGAGATCCGGGCCCGGTGGCGAGCCAGCAGTGGTTCGTGCGCAACGCCCGCCACATGCTCCGCTTCATCCCCCCGGAGAAGGCGATCCTCACCGTCGGCGCGTACGGCTACGACTGGAACGATGCCGACACGGCGTCGAACGGGCAGAACCTCACCTTCCAAGACATGATGTCGGCGGTGCGCGAGGCGGCGGGGGAGGGGGAGCCGGCGGCCATTCACTTCGACTCGCTCGCGCTCAACCCCTACGCCACCTGGCGCGATCCGGACTCCACCGATCACGTGGCGTGGTACCTCGATGCCGTCACCGCCTACGACCAGTTCCTGGCGAGCGACGCGCTGGGAGCGGCCGGACACGCGATCTGGCGCCTCGGCTCCGAGGATCCGGCGATCTGGGAGGTCGTCGGCCGCCGCGGCATCGATGCTCCGGCCGAGCGTCTGCGCGTCATCCCGCCGGGCTACGATCCCGAGTTCACGCCGCGCAACGCGACCGGGGAGATCCTCGAGCTGCGCGCGCGCCCCACGCCGGGGCGGCGCACGGTGCGCGTGGATCCCGTCACGCGGCTCATCACCGGGGAGACGGTCACCACGTACGCCACACCCTACATCATCCGGCGCTTCGGGCAGAGCGCGCACCGTGTGGCGCTCACCTTCGACGATGGACCCGACGGACGGTGGACGCCGATCATCCTCGACACGCTCCGGTCTCGTCGCGCGCCCGCCACCTTCTTCCTGGTGGGGGAGAACGCGGAGGCGCACATCCCGCTGGTGCGCCGCATCTGGGCGGAAGGGCACGAGATCGGGAACCACACCTTCACGCACCCGAACCTCGCGTTCACCAAGGACGTGGTGACCCGGCTGCAGCTCGATGCGAACGAGCGGCTGTTCGAGGCGATCCTCGACCGGCGCACGGCGTTCTTCCGCCCCCCGTACTTCGGCGACGCGGAGCCGACGACGGCGGACGAGCTGGTCCCGATCGGCGTCGCCACCGATCGCGGCTATCTCACCATCGGCCTGCGCATCGACAGCGAGGACTGGCAGGAGCCCGGCGTCCAGCGGATCATCGACACCACCCTCGCGCAGCGGCCGCGCGGGAACGTCATCCTGATGCACGACGGGGGAGGGGACCGGCGGCAGACGATCGCCGCGCTCGGTCCGCTCATCGACTCGCTGCGCGCGCGGGGGGACACGCTCGTCACCGTGTCCGAGCTGGTGGGGGTGAGCCGCGACCAGGCGATGCCCACGCTACCGGCGCGCGGCCGCCTCGCGCGGCTGGGCGAGCTGCTCGGCTTCGGCGCGATCGGGATCGCCGAATGGGTGCTGTACTGGCTGTTCATGGTGGCGCTCGTGCTCGGCGTGGCGCGGCTCCTGTTCATCACCACGCTCGCCGTGATCCAGCGGCTCACGCGCCACCAGAATCCGTGCGCGCCGGTCACGTACGCCCCATCGGTGAGCGTCATCGTCCCCGCGTACCGGGAGGAGAAGGTCATCGTCCAGACCATCGCGAGCCTCGTGGCGCAGGCGTACCCGGGGGAGCTCGAGGTGGTCGTGGTCGATGATGGCTCCCCCGACCGCACGTACGAGACGGCGCGCGCGGCGTTCGGCGACCACCCGCGGGTGCGCATCTACCGCAAGAGCAACGGTGGAAAGGCGAGCGCGCTCAACCATGGGCTCGCGGTGGCGCGGGGGGAGATCGTCATCTGCCTCGACGCTGACACCGTCTTCGCGCCGAACACCGTGGCCGAGCTGGTGGAGCCGCTCCACGATCCCGCCGTCGGCGCGGTGGCGGGGAACGCCAAGGTCGGCAATCGCGTCAACCTCGTCACGCGCTGGCAGGCGGTGGAGTACGTGACGAGCCAGAACCTCGACCGGCGTGCCTTCTCGCTGTTGAACTGCATCACGGTGGTGCCCGGTGCCGTGGGGGCGTGGCGCAAGGCGCTGGTGGAGGAGGTGGGGGGCTTTCGCGAGGACACGCTGGCCGAGGACCAGGATCTCACGCTCGCCATCCGCCGTCGCGGGCACCGGATCGCGTACGCGGACGCCGCGATCGGCTACACGGAGGCACCCGACTCGCTCGGCACGCTCGCCAGGCAGCGCTTCAGATGGTCGTTCGGCACGCTGCAGTGCGTGTGGAAGCACCGTGACGTGTTCTTCCGCCCGCGCTACGGCTCGCTCGGATTCGTGGCGTTCCCCAACGTGGCGATCTTCCAGCTCTTCTTCCCGTTCGTCTCCCCGATCGCCGACGCGATGTTCCTGTGGAGCCTGGTCTCGGTGTGGCTCGTCCGGCAGCAGCACGGGGGGACGTACGCGCTCACCAGCCTGGAGCAGGTGCTCGCCTACTACGCGGCGTTCCTCCTGGTGGACTGGCTGGCGACGATGGTCGGCTTCGTCCTGGAGCCGGGAGAGGACCGGTCGCTCGGCTGGCTGGTCTTCCTCCAGCGCTTCGCGTACCGCCAGGTGATGTACTGGGTGGTCGTCCGATCCTTCGTCGCGGCGTTGCGGGGGAGGGTGGTGGGGTGGGGAAAGCTCGAGCGAAAGGCGACGGTGGAGTTGGCGATGGGGGGTGGCGAGTAGTGGAGCGAGTGGGGCGTGGGGGGTGAGGCGCGAGACGGAGCGAAGAAGAGCAGGAGCGAAGGGCGTGGGGGATGAGGCGCGAGTGGGAGCGAAGACCACCGGGAGCGAGGCGAGTCGGACGTGCACCGCACCCCCGGCGTCCTTCGCGCCGGGTTCTCCTCGCTCCGTCTCGCGCCTCACCCCCCACTCGCCTCGCTCCTACTCCTCCTACTACTCCTCGCCGATTTCTTCCGGCACCTTGCTCTCGTTCCGGATCGTGAGGATCAGCACGATGACGGCGACGACGATGATGAGGAGGATGGCGATCTCGTCCTCGTGGCTCTTCACGTGGCGGACGGTGGCGACGGCGGTCTGGCCGAAGATCCAGCCGAGCGCGGTGAAGATGGCCCCCCAGGTGAAGGCGCTGATCCCGCTCGCGATCGTGTAGCGGGCGGCCGGCACGCGCGCGGCGCCGCACGTGATCGGCAGGAGGAGCCGCGCGCCGTAGGCGTATCGCACGGCGAGGGAGGCGCGCCAGGGGTGGCGCCGCACGGCGCCCATCAGCCGCTCCATGTGCCCCAGGACGCGCGGCCACCGGCTGGCCAGTCGCACCGCGCGCCACCGCCCGAGGCCGTACAGCACGATGTCCGCCGACCAGCTCCCGATCGAACACGCGAGCGCGGCGCGCCCCACGTGCAGGTGCCCCTGGTGCGCCGCGAATCCGGCGACGACGGGCGCCGCCTCCTCCGTGACGATGCTCGTCGCGCCGAGCGTCACGTACGCCCAGAGGTGGGAGAGCTTGCTCAGCAGGCTGTGCGCGGCGACCGCGGAAACGAACATCGAGATCCGGGATTGATTGGGGGACGTCCGCGCAAATTCGGCGCTCCGCGTCGCTTTCGCAACCGCGCCTGTCGGGAATGACACGCATCGACAAACCCGGTGTCGCGTGTATAGTTGGAGACCCTTCGGCGCGCGGATCGCGGGATCGGCGCGGCGGCCATGCACCAGGACCCGAGACGAGGAGCACTGTCCCGATGCGCAGATTCCTTCCCTGGTTCCTGCTCCCCGTGATGGCCGCCTGCGGAGACAGCTCCACGGCGCCGCCCGCGGTGACCTGTCCGGTGGCGAGCGGCGACAACGTGACCGGCACCCCGCTCGAGCTCTCCGTCGGCCAATCGCGAATCTTCTCGGCCACGGCCACCGAGGGCACCTGCCTGCAGATCGACGGCAGGGACAGCGCCACGTACGTCCTGGCGATCTACGACGTGAACCAAGACCCGGCGAGCACGGTACACGTGACGGTGCACGGCGGCGGACCCGGCTCGCAGGCCCCGGCGCGCGTGGTGGCGGAGACGGCGCCGGTGACGAGCGGACTCGCCTTTCGCGCCGCGCTCGCCGGCGTCACCCCAGACCGGCTGCGCGCCGGCGAGGCGCTGCACCGGCGTCTGCTGCGCGTGGACCGCGACATCGTGAGGCGGCGCGGCGGGCCCCGAGCCATCGCCGCGCGCACCACCGCGGCGCGGGTGAGCGCCCTCAGGCGTGGCGTCCCCACGTCCGCCATCGCGCCGAAGCTCGGGGACACGATCACCCTCCACGTGCGCGACATCAACGTGGACGCGGACTGCACGCAGGGAGTGGACGTGCGCGCCCGCACCGTGTACGTGGGCACGAAGTCCATCATCACCGAGGATGTGGACGCGCCGCTCGCCGGCACGATCGACGACGACTACACGGCGCTGGGGCAGCGGTTCGACGACGCGATCTATCCCATGCTCGTGCAGAACTTCGGCGATCCGCTCGCCTGGGACGCCCAGCTCGGGAACACGGGGAAGGTCATCATGCTCTTCTCCCCGGTGCTCAACGACAACTTCTCCGGCGTGGCGGGGTTCGTGAGCGGGTGCGACTTCTTTCCCTATCACGCGCAGGCCGACTCGCTCCAGGACCTCGTGAGCAACGAGGCGGCCATCTTCTACGCCCTCGTCCCGAAGACGACCACCGGCTCGTCCGGCGACGCGAGCACGCTCCCCGGCTGGCGCGCGTTCGTGCCGGGGCTGCTCGCCCACGAGAGCAAGCACCTCGCCTCGTACGCCGCGAAGCTCGCCAACAACGCCCCCGACTTCGAGGAGCCGTGGCTCGAGGAGGCGACGGCGCAGACGTCGTCGGAGATCTACCAGCGCACCTTCTCCCACACGACCTGGAAGGGGAACGGGGGGTGGACCGGAGCGATCGGTTGCGAGCAGCCGCTGACCCAGGCCAACGGCTGCGCCGGCGACCACCCGCTCGTCATGCTGCACCACTTCAGCTACCTGTACGACTACCTCGCCTCGCTCGGCACCGAGACGCCGATCGGCGACTCGGGGGAGGTCGACTACGGCGGCGCATGGTCGTTCGTGCGCTGGGCGGTGGACCAGTACGCCACCGACGAGGGCGCGACGCTCAAGGCGATCACGCAGACGAGCGACCTGCTCGGCGTGCCGAACCTCGAGGCGCGCACGGGCGGCACGTTCGGCGACATGGTCGGCGCGTTCGCCCTCGCCTCCGCGCTCCCGCTCTACCCCGGTGTGGTCCCGCAGGACCCGCATCTCCGGCTGCCGAGCTGGGACCAGGCGGCGATCTTCAGCGGGATGCACGACCAGTTGCAGGGCTTCGATCGCGCGTATCCGGTCATCCCGGTGAAGGTGCGCTTCGGCCTGTTCGACACGCAGCTCCCGGTGATCCACGGCGGCGGCGCGGCGATCTTCGAGGTCAGCGGCCTCCAGCAGAAGCGGCAGGGGCTGTACGTGCGCACCACGGGCGGCGACCCGCTCCCGGCGGACAGCCCGGTGCGGGTGGCGGTGATTCGGGTGCGCTGACGCGGGACGCGGTGTGCGGGACGCGGGGCGCGGGATGCGTATGAAGAGGGACTGAGCGACACGGGGACCGGCAAACGCTGGTCCCCGTGTCGCATTCCATGTCGCGCGCCCCGCGTCCCGCGCCTCGCATCCCGTCTCCTCACGCACTCAGCGCCCCCGCCGCCGTCCCCCGATACACCTCGCGGCTGCTCCAGAACCCGACCGCCGCGGTGAGCGCCATCATGCCGATCGCGATCACTGCCAGCGCCGGGACGGCGAGCGTGAACGGCGTCTCGAAGACGAACCGCGTGAGCGCCCAGGCACCGGCGATCGAGAGGAGCACCCCCGCGGCGCTCCCGAGCGCGCCGAGGGCGGCGTACTCGCTGAGCAGGATGCGCGCGATCTGGGCGCGCGTGGCGCCGAGCGTCCGGAGCAGCACCCCCTCGCGCAGACGCTGGCGGCGCGACGCGGCGACGGCGCTGAGCAGGACCAGCACCCCCGTGGCCACGCTGAACAGCGCCATGAAACGAATGGCCAGCGACACCTTGTCGAGGATCCCCTGTACGGCGCGCTCGATGAGCGACAGGTCGATGCTCGACACGTTCGAGTAGCGGCGCACCACGCCGCGCTGCAGCGCGGCGCGCGCGGCGTCGTCGTCCACGCGCGTGAGCAGCACCTCGGTGTACGGCGCGCCACGCAGGGCGTCGGGGGAGAAGACGACGAAGAAGTTGGGCTCGAAGCGCGCCCACGTCACCTCGCGCAGGCTCGTGACCCGCGTGGGGATCCGCACGCCCTGCACGTCCCACGTCACCGTGTCGCCGAGCTGGAGCCCGAGCTCCCCCGCCACGTCCTTCTCCACCGAGATCTCGGGAAGCTCTCCCGCCGCGTGCGCGGCGGAGAGCCACCGCCCGGCGGTCACCCGCTCCGAGGCGATCAGCGTGTCGCGCCAGCTCGAGCGGTACTCGCGCCGCATCGCCCACGAGGGGTGCGCCTTCATGAGCGCGGCCACCGGCTGTCCGTTGATCGACGCGATGCGCATCGGTACGATCGGCACCCGCTGCAGCACGGGATGCCCGGTCGCGCGGATGATCGAGTCCACACCGGCCGCCTGGTCCTGCTGGACGTCGAAGAACGCGAGATTCGCCTGCACATCTCCGCGCGCGCCACCCGGGATGAGATGGTCGAGCAGGTTGCGCTGCACGAGGTAGAGCGTGCCGAGGAGGAACGCGCCGAAGCCGAGCGCGAGGATCACCGCCCGCGTCTGGTTCGCCGGCCGGTACAGGTTGGCCACCCCCTGCCGCACGACGAAGGGCCAGTGCTCGCGCACCAGGCGGCGCGCCGCGCGCGACACGAGCAGGGCGCTCCCCCACAGGAGGAGGAGCGCCACGCCGATCCCCAGGCTCATCGCCAGCCCGCGCACGGTGCTTCCCGCGCGCGCGATGGCGATCGCCACGACGCTGGCCGCGAGGGCGAGCGAGGCGGCGAGACGCGGCGCGTCGAGCAGGAGACGCCGCGCCGGGCTCGCCAGGGCGTCGCGGCGGAGCGCCTGAAGCGGGGAGATGCGCCGCACGCGAAGCAGGGGGAGGAGCGCGAACAGCACCGCCACCCACAACCCGACCGCCAGCCCCGAGAAAATCGCCGCGGGCTCCGCTCGCGGCGCGACGGTCACGGGGATGAAGTCGCCGAGCACGTGCGGCATCGCGTACTGCAGGGCGACGCCGAGCGCCGCGCCGGCGATCGCGCCGACGAGGCCCAGCGCGCCGGCCTCCAGCAGGTAGATCGCGAGCACCTGGCGCGCGGTGGCGCCGAGGCAGCGCAGCACGGCCACCGTGTCCGTCTTCTCCTCGAGGTAGGCGTGGATCGCGCTCGCCACCCCGATCCCGCCGAGCAGGAGCGCCACCAGCCCCACCACGCCGAGGAAGCGGTCGAGCTGCTGCACTCCCTCGGTGAGGTTGCGCTCCGTGTCCTGGACGGTGCGCGCGCGGATGCGCGCCGGCGCCACGCGATTGCGCAGCGTCGCGGCGACGCCGGACGGCGACGCGGATCCCGGCAGCCGGAGCAGCGCCTCGTACTCGGCGCGGCTGCCGAAGCGGAGCAGGCCGGTGGCGGCGACGTCGCGCAGCGGGATGTACACGCGCGGCCCGAGCGCGGAGGCGATGCCCACGTCCCCCGGCACGTTGCGCAGCACGCCGATGATCGCGAAGCGCGCGTCGCCCAGAGCGAGCGAGTCGCCCACGTGGGCATCGAGCTCCGTGAGGAGCGACTGGTCCACGAGCGCGTTGCGCCCGCGCTGGAGCAGCGGCCACCGTCCGGCGGGCTCCGTCTCGATCGTGCCGTAGAAGGGGACCTCGGGCGATGTGGCGCGCACCTGCACCAGGCGAGTCCCTCCGGTGCGGGGGATCACGGCCATGGAGGCGAACGACGCCGTGCGTCCCACCCCGATCCCCGCGCGGGCGAGGGAGTCGAGCACCGTGTCCATGACGGGAGGGAACGCCTCGCGCGAGCCGAGCGAGAGGTCGCCCCCCAGGAGCGCGCGCGACTGCTCGCGCACCGAGCGCACCACGTTCGCCGAGTAGCCGTCGATCGCCACCAGCGCGGCCACGCCGATGGAGATGGATGACATGAAGAGGAGGAGGCGCCGGCGCGCGGTGCGGCTGTCGCGCCAGGCCAGGGCGCCGATCGCGCGCGCGCTCACGCGGCGCGCTCGCTGTCGCCCACCACGGCGCCATCGCTCAGGCGAATGACGCGCCCCGCGCGGCTGGCGAGCGCGGCATCGTGCGTGACGAGCACCACCGTGGTCCCCTCCTCGCGATTGAGCCGCTCGATGAGCTCGATGATGCGCTCGCCGGTCGCGGAGTCGAGGTTGCCGGTGGGCTCGTCGGCGAAGAGCACGCGCGGCGCGTTGGCGAACGCCCGGGCGAGCGCCACGCGTTGCTGCTCGCCGCCGGAGAGCTGGCTCGGGTAGTGATGCGCCCGCTCGGCGAGCCCGACGCGCTCGAGGAGATCGCGCCCGCGCGCGGCGGCCCCGCGCGTGCCGCGCAGCTCGAGTGGGACGGTGATGTTCTCGAGCGCGGTGAGCGTGGGGATGAGTTGAAAGCTCTGGAAGACGAATCCAACTTTCTCGCCGCGCAGCCGCGCGCGCTCGTCCTCGGAGAGCGGGCCCAGGTCGGTGCCATCGAGGACCACCGTGCCCGCGGTCGGGGTATCGAGACCGGCGAGGAGACCGAGCAGCGTGGTCTTCCCGCTGCCGGAGGGCCCGACGATCGCCACGAAGGCGCGCTCGGGAATGGCGAAGGAGACGTCGCGCAGCACGGCGAGCGTGCGGTCGCCGCTCCGGTAGGACTTCGAGAGGGATCGGGCTACGAGCATGAGAGCAGGTTGGTGGTGCGTGGCGGCGGTCGTCGCCGCCGTCGGGTGTGGACGCGAGGGGCGCGGGGAGCGCGCGTCGCGCTCCGTGGACACGCCCGCGGCATCGGCGGCGTCCGACGCGCCCTCGGCGAGCGCCGAGACCAGCGGGTCGCGGCGGACGATCACGTTCATGGGGACGAGCCTCACGGCGGGATACGGGCTTCCGGATCCGGACTCCGCGTATCCCGCGCTGCTCCAGCGGCGCATCGATTCCCTCGGGCTAAGCTACGACGTGGTGAACGCGGGCGTGAGCGGGGAAACGTCGGCCGGCGCGCGCCGGCGCCTTCCCTGGACGATGAAGCGCCCGGCCGACGTGTTCGTTCTCGAGACCGGGGCGAACGACGGGCTGCGCGGGCTCAGCGTGGACTCGCTGCGGTCGAACATCCAGGCGATCATCGACAGCGTGCGCCGAGCGCGACCGGCCGCGCGCATCGTGCTCGTCGGGATGGAGGCGCCGCCCAACCTCGGTGCGCGCTACGCGAGGCGCTTCCGTTCCGTGTACCCCGAGCTCGCGCGGAAGAACCACCTCCCGCTCGTCCCGTTTCTCCTCGAGGGCGTGGCGGGGGTGGACACGCTCAACCAGGGGGACGGGATCCACCCGAACGTGCGCGGCGAGCACATCGTGGCTGACAACGTGTGGCGCGTGCTGGGCCCGCTGCTGGAGGAGTGGGATCGGGAGGGGAAGGCGCGCCCGGCGGCGTGATCGGGCGCGCGGCCGTTGGCGAGCCCGCTTGACGACGTGGGGAAGAGGGTGTAAGCTTAAAGGCTCAAACGTTTTGCAGCCCCCGATGCGACCAGCGGTCGGGTGGCGCACGGCGGGGAGACCACGGCGGCCGGCGCGGCAAGGTCTCGCGCATCGGCCGCCGTATGGCGTCCAGACACCGAAACCGTTTCACCCGAGACTCGGGGGGTTGGTCCATGGCAGTGCCCGCAACGCAGATCCGGCGCGGAATGGTGATCGTCTTCGAGGGCGATCCCTGCCGCGTCATCGAGTTCCGCCACCACACGCCGGGGAACCTCCGCGCGATGGTGCAGACCAAGATGCGGAACCTGCGCACGGGCTCGAACTTCGAGCACCGGTTCCGGGCCGCGGACGCGATCGAGAAGGCGTCGCTGGAAACGCACGAGCTGGAGTTCATGTATCAGGGTGGGAGCACGTACCACTTCATGAACACGGAGAACTACGACCAGCTCGAGATGGATGACGAGATGCTCGGCGACGCCGCGCAGTGGCTGCAGCCCGGGATGAAGATCCTCGCCGAGTACTACGACGGGAAGCCGATCGGGATCGAGCTGCCGAACTCGATCGAGCTCGAGATCGTGGAGACGGCGCCGGTGATGAAGTCGGCGACGAAGACGGCGTCGTTCAAGCCGGCGAAGCTGGAGAACGGCGCGACGGTGACGGTGCCGGAGTTCGTCCCGGCGGGGATCAAGGTGCGCGTGAACCCGAACACGGGGGAATATCTCGACCGCGCGAAGTGAGCGATCGCGGTGAGCGATCGCGCCGCGCGGCGGCGTGCCAACCGCGGGGGATCCGCGGGAGATCGTCGAGTCGCGCGGCGCGTTTCCGAGCAGTTGATTCACGCGTCCGGACGCGTTAAGATTCCGGTCTCGCCGGCACCCGCTCGGGGCTTGGCGAGTCATGGTGACCGTAGCTCAATTGGTTAGAGCACCGGACTGTGGCTCCGGGGGTTGTGGGTTCAATTCCCATCGGTCACCCTGGTACGAAGGTGCCGGGTTGGAGGTGCCGGGTGCCAGGGAATCCGTACGGCGGGCTCCCGGACTCGACGACCGGTGCACGGAGATAGGTCCGTAGCTCAATTGGTAGAGCACCGGTCTCCAAAACCGGCGGTTGGGGGTTCAAGTCCCTCCGGGCCTGTGTGGTGATTGACAATGGAACGACGTCGCCGAGCGCGGAGCGCTCGCGACCGAGTAGGAGTCACCGCCGTTGGCTTTCCGCCGCGGTGGGATGATCTGGAGCGAGCGCGAAGCGCTTGCGACTGAGTATCGAGTCACCGCCGTTGGCTGTCCGCCATCGGCGGAAAGCCAACGGCGGTATCGTCTAGGGGACTAGGACGGAGCCCTCTCAAGGCTCAAACACGGGTTCGAATCCCGTTACCGCTATCATGGAAGAGGGGCCCCATCGTCTATCGGTTAGGACGGCACTCTTTCAAGGTGCAGAGAGGGGTTCGACTCCCCTTGGGGCTATCAGGGGAGTTGGTGCAGCAGGAAGCAGCAGTACACGAAGCAGCAGTACACGTAGTTGGGGCTGTAGCTCAGCTTGGTTAGAGTGCCGGTCTGTCACACCGGAGGTCGCGGGTTCGAGCCCCGTCAGCCCCGCTCGGCGGTAGTGCAGTAAGTAGGAATTCGGTAAGCTTGATGAGGGCGCGGCAACGCGGCCCTTCAATGCCCTGGTGGTGAAATTGGTAGACACGCCATCTTGAGGGGGTGGTGCCGCAAGGCGTCGCGGTTCGAGTCCGCGCCAGGGCATGTCAGTCGGCAGGACGTCAACGAGTCGGGAACGACAGTGCGCGTGGACGATGTCCGGCCCCGCGTTTCCGGCAACACCGCCAGCGTAGCTCAGTGGTAGAGCACTCGATTCGTAATCGAGCGGTCGTCGGTTCAATCCCGACCGCTGGCTCTCGACGGTGATCGCCGTTTCCACCACAGCGCCTCCCACCCGGGAGGCGTTCGTGTTTTCGGCAACAGGACACGGCTCTCGGCCATCGGCTCTCGGCCATCGGCTCACGGCTTGTGGCACACGCCGAGAGCTCTCCACGCTGTGCCGGTAGCCGAGAGCCGAGAGCCGATGGCCGACAGCGGCGTCTTCCCGAGCGCCGACAGCCGCGCCCCTACCTCCCCTTCCGCCGCACCAGCGCGCACGCCACCTCGCCAACCCGCGCCGCATCCGACGCCGTCCGCGCCCGGCCGGCGCGCCAGCCGGTCGCGCCGCCGGACACCAGCGCCTGGAACACCACCCCCGATGCGAGCAGACGGCCGGTCGCATCCGGATCCAGATCCGGATCGAAGTCGCCGCTGCGCTGCCCCTCGGCGATGATGCGGCTCACGATCGCCCAGCCCGTGAGCGGCCCCTGGTGCAGCCAGGTCTGAAGCGCGTCCGGCACCACGCGCCGAACCTCGGCGAGCAGCCCGAGGAAGCGCGCGAACTCCGCCGACGACCACCGCGCCCACGCGTACTCCATCACGCCCCTGAGCTTCTCCTCCGGGGACGCCGCCGCCCGCTCCGAGAGCTGTGCCTCGATCGCCTCGAAGTTCTCGTGCAGCCGGTGCGTGATGGCCCGCCGCAGCAGATCGGCCTTGCTCTCGAAGTGGCTGTAGATGGCTCCCTTGGTGACGCCGGCCGCACGCGCCACGTCGTCCAGGTTGCTCGTCTCGTATCCGTGCTCCGTGAACGTCGCGAGGGCGGCCACGAGCAGCTCACCGGGGCGCTCGAGCGGACGGCGCGTGCGGCGCGGGCGAGGCGGTACGGATGAGGTCTTCTTCGCCATGTCGAAGTGGGGGAGGGGGACCGCCATCTCGGCGGCGCCGCGAGTCACGTGCTGCGTGGCCGCGCGCGCGCGGGACCGCGGCCGAGCAGGACCACGAGCGGTATGCTCGCGAGGAGAATCCACGCCAGCAGACGGAACGACGACTCGAAGCCGAGTACCATCGCCTGTCGCTGCACGGCGTGGTCGAGCGCGGCGATCGCTCGCCGGTGCGCCGTCAGCGAATCGGTCGACGACACGATCAGTCTACGCGTGAGCACGGCGAGGCGTTGCCGCGTGGCGGGGTCGTACGGCGTCACGTGCTCCACCAACCGCGCGCGAGCCGCGGCGATGCTCGTCGTGAGATGCGATGCCAGGATGGAGATCCCCACGCTCCCGCCGAGCTGGCGCATGAGGTTGAACATCGATGCGCCCTCCGCGAGATCGCGGCCGCCGAGCCCCGACAGCGCGGCCGTGGTGAGTGGCACGAACATGAGCCCCGTCGCCACGCCCCGAAGCATCACGGGCCAGTACAGATCCCACCACCCGCTCTCGTTGGTGAAGCGCGCGTGCTGGAGCATGGAGAGCGCCATGAGCGCGCCCCCCAGCGCGATCAGCGCCCGCCGGTCGATCCGGTTCCCGAGCCTGGCGATCCCGAACATGCCGACGGCGTTGGCGATCGCCGCCGGCAGGAAGAGCCACCCGGTGGTCGCCGCGTCGTAGTCCAGCACGCGCTGCGTGAACAGCGGGAGGGCGAAGATGCTCCCGTAGAGCCCCATGCGCAGCGCGATCGTGAGCACCGAGCCCACCGCGAGCGCGCGGTGCCGCAGCACGCGCAGATCCCAGATCGGGTCCTCGACCCGCAGCTCCCACCACACGAGCGCCACGAGCGTCGCCACGGCGAGCGCCGTGAGGCGCGTGATCCGGGGCGAGTCGAACCAGTCGTAGTACGCGCCGCGCTCGAGCACGTATTGCAGTGAGCCGATCCCGACCGCCAGCAGCGCGAATCCGACCACGTCGAAGCCGCGGCGCGCGCGGTCCATGGCCTCGGGAACGAACGCCCACACGAGGATGAACGACAGGACGCCGATCGGGATGTTGATGAAGAACATCCACGGCCAGCTGTACCGGTCGATGATCACGCCGCCGAGCGTGGGACCGATCGCCGGCCCCACCATCATGCCGATCCCGTAGATGGCCGATGCAAGAGCCTTCTGGTCGGGCGGGAAGTGCTCGAACAGGATGGCCTGTGCGGTGGCGATGAGCGCTCCGCCGCCGATCCCTTGCACGATGCGCCAGACGACGAGCGCGCTCAGCGATCCCGCCAGGCCAGCGAGGAGGGAAGCGCCGGTGAAGAGGAGGATCGAGCCCGCGAAGTAGCGCTTCCGGCCGAGCACATCGCCGAGCCATCCCGTGAGCGGGAGCACGATCACGGCCGACAACAGGTAGCCGATCGACACCCACGCCACCTCGTCGATCGTCGCCCCGAGGCTGGCGCCGATGTCGGCCATCCCGACGTTGACGATCGTGGTGTCGACGAGCTCCATCGCGCTGGCGAGCGTGACGCCCGCCGCGATCCACCACTTCGCGCGGTACGGGTCGTCGGGCCCGCCGCCCCGGCTTCCGCCCGCGCCGAACGCACGCCGCCAGCGCGCCGTCACGGCTCTCCGATGGGCCCCGACGGGTTCGGTCGGCCGGCGAACACGTCTCCCGATTGCGACGATTCGGCGCGCCGCGTGTCCACCGCGACGACCGCCGACAGCCCCGGGCGGAGCACGTACGCGCCCACGGATGCGCGGTCGATGGAGATCAGCACCGGGACGCGCTGCACGACTCGGGTGAAATTGCCCGATGCGTTGTCCGGTGGGAGCAGCGCGAAGCGAGCGCCGGTGCCCGGCTGAATCGATCGCACGTGGCCGCGGAACTCCCGATCGCCGTACGCGTCGACGGTGAACGTGACGGGCGCGCCGATGGCGATGCGGTCGAGCTGCGTCTCCTTGAAGTTCGCCGCCACCCACATCTCGTCATCCTGTACGAGGGCCATGAGCGGCTGGCCCGGCGCGACCAGTTGTCCTCGTTCCACGGCGCGCTTCGTCACCCACCCCGATGCCGGCGCGGTCACGACCGTGTACCCGAGCTGGAGCGCCGCATCGGCGACATCGCTGCGGCTGACGGCGAGCCTCCCCGCCGCCGCCGCGGCCTCCCCCTCGAGCTTGTCCACGTCGGCCTGCATGGCGCGCCGCGTGGCCTCGGTGCCTCGGGCCGCGGCTCGGGCCTTCCGGAACGCCTCGGTCGCGCGCTCCAGCTCATCGGCCGGGGCGACCCCCGCCGCGGCGAGCGAGCGCACGCGCGCGAGCGCCGCCGCCGCCCGCGTCGCCTCGGCGCGCGCGGCGTCCACGCGCGCCGTCGCGGCGGCGAGTCGCGCGCGTGCCTCCCGCACCGCCGCCCGAGCGATGCGATTCGCGTCGCTGGCCGCGATCGCCTCCCGGGCGCGCGCGCGGTCCAGCCCGAGCGCCGCCTGCCCGGGATCGATCACGGCGATCGTGTCGCCGGCGTGCACGTGCTGGTTGTCGGCCACCGGAATCCGCACGACGTACCCGGCGATGCGGCTCGACACGGGGAGCACGTGGCCGTCGACCTGCGCGTCGTCGGTCGTCTCGTGCGTGCGGCCGAACCACCAGCGGGGGAGCCCCCACGCCAGCGCCAGCGTCGCGCCGAGGGCGATCGCCGCGACGCGGAGCCGGCGCCGCGAGACCGCGAACGACGGGCGGCCCTCCGGCGCCGCCGCAGAGCGCGCTCGAGACGGCGCGGCCGGCGCGCCGATCCCGGCGCGCCGGGGAGGCGAGGAAGCGGCGGTCATCGCGAGTGCTTCGTGTCGAGGTGGGGTTGGCGGCTCGGCGACGCACCAGCGTCCGCGCGTGCCGCGATGCGGGCGGTGTCGTCATCGAACCGCCCGATCGCGTGCATCCACTGGAGCCGCGCCGCCGCGGCCTCCGATCGCGCATCGATGAGCGCGTCCCGAGCGCGAACGGTCGCCCGTGATGCGGCGAGGAGCTCCAGGCTGCCGACGTCGCCGCCACGGTAGCGCGCTTCCGTGTCGGCCAGCTCCGCCGCCGCGAGCGACGCCATGGCTCGCGCCGATGCCACGAGCGCCGCCGCGCCGCGGATGCGCGAGCGCGCGTCCGCCCACTCCGTCGCGATCGCGTCCCGCGCGGCCCGCATCGCGCTCGTCACTTCGGCCTGGTCCGCTCGCCGCGCCTCGACCCGCGCCCGGGCGAGTCCGCCGTCGAACACGGGAATCGTGATCCCGACCGCCACGCCGCTCGTCGCGCGGAGGTCGCCGAGCCCGGGCCCGTTCTCGCCGGCATTGGCGGAGACGGTGACGAACGGGAGCCCGGTGGCGGCGGCCGCGCGAACGCGAAGCCGCGCGGCGCGCTCACCTTCCGCGAGCGCCGCCATCTCCCCGCGCGAATGCTCCGCCGCCGCGAGCGCGACACCGGTGTCGGAGGGAAGCGCCGCCAGCGTCGCGAGCGAGTCGGCGGGCACGATCGGCGCCCCCACCGGCAGCCCTATGGCGATGGCGAGTGCGGCGCGCGCGGAATCGCCGAGGAACGCGGCGCGCGCCACGGCACCCTCCGCGGCGGCCACCTGGGCGGCGGCGCGGAGCGAGTCGGCGCGCGGGGAGGCGCCCAGCCGCACGCGGGCGCGGACGACGTCGAGGAGCCGGCGCGCGAGCGCGAGCTCGTCCATTCGCGCCGAGCACTCCGCGGTGGCGCGCGCGAGCCGCGCGTAGGCGCGCGCGGCGGCGTACGCCGCATCGCCGCGGCTCGCGGAGAGCGCCGCCTCGGCGGCCCGCTCCTCCACGCTCGATGCCGCCGCCCTGCGCCACGCGGCGAACGGCGTCGCCACGATCCGGGCTTCCACGCGGTAGTCCTGGTTCCCGAAGGGCCCGACGACCGGCGTGGATGCACCGGGGAGAGGACCCAGCCCCTGCTGCGCGCGATTGTACGAGCGATCGACCAGGTCGGCGCGCGCGTCGAGGGTGGGGAGGAGGGCGGCGCGCGCCACGTGCGCGTCGGCGCGGCGCCGCGCGAGCTCGGCCTGGCCGTGCCTGACGAGCGATGCCTGGCGCCTCGCGTTGGCGATCGCGTCATCGAGGGAGACGGTGACGGCCGCTCCGGCGGGGGCGGGGATGGTCGCGGGCGCGCACCGCTGTGCGCCGTCGCGCGCCGCGGTCGCGAGGAGGAGCGAGGCGACCATGGCGCGCAGGGGAAGGTCGATCATGCGTAGATACTAGAGAGTATGTAACGCCGTGTCCAGCCCCGGCGCGCGGGAGCGGCGCCGGCGAATTGCCGCGTCCCGGTTCGGGACGCGCAAGTGTTTCGTCATCACGGCTGTCGTCGACCGCCCCCGTTGTATCGTCGTCCCCGATGACACTACCCCTGAGTCCGCGACCGCCCCCCGAGCGCCAGCGCCCCGTGAACGCGTCACCCGACGCGCCGGGACGGGCCACATCGCACACCCGTGGGCATCACCTCACCGCAACACCGGAGGAACGATGTCGAACCTGCTTCGTGCATTGGCTCTGCTCGCATTCATGGCGCTGCTCGCTCCGAACGCGATCGCCGCGCAGCAGCGCGCGACCGGATCGATCGCCGGTCGCATCACCGACCAGGACACCCGACAGCCGCTCGCCGGCGCGCAGATCGTGCTCGTCGGCACCGCGCGCGGCACGATCACCAACGACCAGGGACAGTACCGGCTGGATGACGTCCCCGCGGGACCGGCGACGCTCCGCGTCCTTCGCATCGGCTACACGGGGACCACACGCCCGGTCACCGTCGCCGCCGGCGGGACGACGACGATGGACGTGGCGCTCACCGCCACCGCCCTGCAGCTCGACCAGATCGTGGTCACGGCATCCGGGGAGGAGCAGCGGAAGCGCGAGACGGGGAACGCCGTCGCGACGATCCGAACGGATTCCATCCCGAAGGCGGCGATCACGAGCTTCTCCGATCTCGTCTCGTCGCGCGCCGCGAACGTGACGGTGGCGGCGGCCAGCGGCACGACCGGCGGCGGCTCGCGCATCCGCATCCGCGGCTCCAACTCGATCTCGCTGTCCAACGAGCCGCTCATCATCATCGACGGCATCCGCGCATCGAACGACAACAACTCCATTTCCGGCCCGACGTCGATCCTCGTGGGCGGACAGAATCCCACCCTCCTCGACGACCTCGAGCCGGAGGACATCGAGGACGTGACGGTCATCAAGGGGCCGGCGGCCGCGGCGCAGTACGGGACGGCGGCGGCGAACGGAGTGCTCATCATCACCACGAAGCAGGGGAACCCCGGGCGGGCGCGCTGGACGGTGTACGGCGAGGGCGGGAGCGTTCGCGACGTCACCGACTATCCGACCAACTTCGGGCGATTCGGCGCGGTTCCCGGGGGCGGGAGCACGACGAGCTGCAGCCTCTTCTTCGAGGCGGTGGGCGCGTGCACGCCGATCCCCGGCGCGAACGGCGACTCGCTCCGCTCGTTCAACCCGCTCGAGCAGGCGAGCATCTTCCGCAAGGGGTGGCGGGAGTACTTCGGCGGCAACGTCTCGGGAGGGGGCGACGCGATGTCGTACTTCCTGAGCGGCAACTACACGCGCGAGCAGGGGGTGTACCCCAACAACGAGGTGCGGCGCCTCACCATGCGCACGAACCTCCACAGCCAGCTCCACGACAACCTCGGCGTGACGGTGAACGTCTCGTATCTGCGCGACCGGCTCCGCCTCCCGCAGAACGACAACGACGTCTACGGTCCGCTCGGCTCGGGGCTGCTCGGCTCCAGCGCGGACAACCCGACCACGCGCGGGTACCTCACTTACGGGCCCGACGTGTTCCGGAGCCTCGACACGCGCCAGGACGTGGACCGCGTCCTCGGCGCGGTGAACGGGACGTGGAACCCGCTCGGCTGGCTCACGGTGATCGGGACCACCGGCGTGGACTACGCCTCGCGCTACGACTCGCAGCTCTTCCCGGTGGGCGTGATCCCCGCGCCGGATCCGAACAACTCCGGGCTCCGGCAGTCGAACCCGTACCACCTCTGGACGTACACGGCGAACCTGGGCACGACCGCGAGCTACGCGCTGCGACCGGCGGTGCGCGCGCAGAGCTCCGTGGGCGTGCAGTACAACAAGGAGGTGCTCCAGGGGACGCTGGCCGCCGGTCTCGGTCTCGCCGAGGGCACCGGCTCGCTCGCCGGAGCCACGAACGGCTTCGCCGTGAACGAGCAGAACAGCGACATCGTGACGATCGGCGTGTACGGGCAGCAGCAGCTCTCGTGGAACGATCGCGTGTTCCTCACCGGCGCGCTCCGCGGCGATGACAACAGCGCGTTCGGCTCGAACTTCTCGCTCGCGTACTATCCCTCGGCGAGCCTGTCGTGGGTGATCGGCGAGGAGCCCTTCTTCCCGAAGAGCGACGTGTTGAGCTCCCTGCGCCTGCGCGGCGCGTTCGGCATCTCCGGGCAGCGGCCGGGCTTCCGCAGCAACGTCACGTACTACAGCGCCACCGCCGTGAAGCTGCAGGGGCAGGAGCTGGGGGGCGCGCAGCTCACCGGCGTCGGCAACCCGGACCTGAAGCCGGAGCGGTCGCGGGAGTTCGAGGTGGGCTTCGACGCGGGGCTGTTCCGCGATCGCGGCGCGCTCGAGGTGACGTACTACAACAAGCGCACGAAGGACGCGCTCATCGCGCGGCAGCTCCCCGCGTCCACCGGCGCCAACACGCAGTTCGTGAACCTGGGCGAGATGACGAACAAGGGCGCCGAGGTGACGCTGAACGCGAGCCTGCTCACCATGCCGCAGGTGCAGTGGGACGTGAGCGTCGCCGGCTCGCTCAACCGGAACAAGCTGGTGGCGCTCGGCCCGGGCATCGACACCATCCGCATCGGGCTCTCGTCGAACACCGGGGAGTTCATCCAGCGCTTCGCCCCCGGGCTCCCCGCCGGCGGCTTCTGGCAGCCCACGTACACGTACGCCGACCAGAACGGCGACGGCGTGATCACGCCGGACGAGGTGACCGTCGCCGACCACGCGTCGTACCTGGGGCCCCCGTTCCCGACGAACGAGGTGTCGATCAACACGAACGTGACGCTGTTCAAGCGGGTGCGCATCGCCGGACTGCTCGACCATCGCGGCGGCAACAAGATCTACAACTCCACGGAGGCGTTCCGCTGCGTGATCATCCAGCGCTGCCGCGCGGCGTTCGACCGTACCGCGCCGCTCGGCGAGCAGGCGCGCCTGGTGGCGAGCTTCCTCGGGACGGATGCCGGCTACGTGGAGGATGCATCGTTCTGGAAGCTGCGCGAGCTGTCGGTGACGTACATGGCGAGCGACGCGCTCGCGCGCCGGTTCGGCGTGCAGGGGCTGAGCTTCACCGTGGCCGGCCGCAACCTGAAGACGTGGACGAATTACAGCGGCTTCGACCCGGAGCTGAACTTCAACGGGACGTCGAACTACGACAACACGGATTTCCTCACGCAGCCACCGGTCCGCTACTGGACGGGGCGCATCACGGTGAACTGGTAGATGGGCCCCTTCCACACGAGAGGAGAATCCGCCATGACCAGGAGACTCGAGAAGGCTCCGGTGGATCGGCGTGCGCCGCTTCCGGGGCTCGCGCGGTGGGCGGTCGGCCTGCTGGTGCTCGGTGCGTTCGCCGCGTGCAACTTCGACCGGGCGATCGACGTGAAGGACATCGACGTCGTCAAGCCGGGGCAGTTCGACACCCCGCAGGCGCTCCCCACGCTCCTCGCCGGCACCGCCAGCAACTTCCAGATCGCGTTCAGCGGGGGCGGCGACCTGTCCAACGGGGGGCACGAGGGGATGGTCAACCTCGCCGGGCTCATGTCCGACGAGCTGATCAACGCCGAGACGTTCCCCGACCGCATCGCGTGGGACCAGCGGAGCGTGCGCCCGAGCAACGCATCGCTCGGCGCGTTGTTCACCGACCTGGCGCGTGCCCGCGCCTTCGCCGACCTGGCGTCCGACCGGTTCAACCGGTTCGATCCGGGCAACGCCGGACACGCGGAGGTGCTGGGACTCGGCGGCTACACGTACGTGCTGTTCGCCGAGAACTTCTGTTCGGGCGTGCCGGCGAGCACGCTGAACGAGGATGGCTCGATCGCGTACGGCGACCCGCTCACGCGGGAGGAGATGCTGGGGCGCGCCATCGCGCGGTTCGACTCCGCCGTGGCCGTGGGAGGCGCCACGGAGCGCGAGACCGGGCTCGCGCTCGTCGGGAAGGGGAGGGCGCTGCTCGACCTGGGGCAGTTCGCGGAGGCCGCGGCCGCGGTGGCGTCGGTACCGACCGAGTACCAGTACCTGGTGGAGCACTCGTCGAACACGCTCAGGCAGTGGAACGGCGTGTGGAACTACACCGGGAACTCGCTCTCCTTCAGCTCCACGGACGTGGAGGGTGAGAACGGCCTGCCGTACATCTCGGCGAACGACCCGCGGGTGAACATCCAGGACATCGGCGGTCCGGGGTTCGACGGGGAGACGCCGTACTTCCTCCAGCTCAAGTATCCCGACCAGACGAGCAACGTGGTGCTGGCGAGCGGGATCGAGGCGCGTCTCATCGAGGCCGAGGCGGCGCTCCAGGCCGGCGACGCCGGGACGTGGCTGGCGAAGCTGAACGATCTCCGGGCGGGCGCGATCACGCCGGCGCTTCCGGCGATCGGCGACCCGGGGTCGGCGGCGGCCCGGGTGGACACCATGTTCACCGAGCGGGCGTTCTGGATGTACCTGACCTCGCACCGGCTCGGCGACCTGCGCCGGCTCATCCGGCAGTACGGGCGACCGACGGAGTCGGTGTTCCCGACCGGTCCCTACTTCAAGGGGGGCTCGTACGGGACGGACGTGAACTATCCGGTAGTGTCGGCGGAGCAGAACAACCCGAAGTCCAGGGGGTGCCTGGATCGGGAGCCGTAGGGGGCGGGGGAGTGGTGGCGATCGGGCCCGGGGGGATGGCGAGGTGCCATCCGTCCGGGCACGGTCGCGTAGCGCGGAGTCGGCTTGAAGCGGCGGTCGCGAGCGGTTATTATTGCTGGACGTCCTCCGCGGCACGGCAGTGGTAGGGGGGGCGTACGCATCACGCGGGCGTAATTCAGTTGGTAGAATGCCAGCTTCCCAAGCTGGACGTCGCCGGTTCGAGTCCGGTCGCCCGCTCTC
>DASUXC010000102.1:0-1789 GCA_036378095.1 Gemmatimonadaceae bacterium
CCGAGGAGGAGGTCGTCGCGTGGCGGCGCGAGACGGCGATCCTGCAGGACGTCCTGCGTCGGACGAGCGCCGACGGTGAGATCCTGCTCGAATATGCGATTCCACGCGTGGGCGGCCGCGCCGACGCGGTGCTGGTGCTCGCCCGTGCCGTCGTCGTCCTCGAGTTCAAGGTCGGCGCCGACACGTTCACCGGCAGAGCGCTTGAGCAGATCTGGGACTACGCCCTCGACCTGAAGAATTTCCATCAGGCCTCGCACGAGGCGCAGCGGGCCTGGAATCAGGAACAGACCGAGCGATTCATGCGGCGGCGCAAGGGGCTCCCCGAGTTCAGGTACTCCGAGCCGGAGTTCCTGCTGCGGTACATGGATCGGCACGAGGACTGGGCCGTCGTCGTCTGTCTGGTCGGTGGTGGCCAGGAGATTCACACGGGCGAGGCCGGCATCGGCGCGTGGCTCGTTGCCATTCGGGATCATCTCCCTGGGTGGCGGGCGGTGATCTCGACGCAGCTGGCCGACTTCGAGTACGAGGACGGTTGTCTGCCGCAGATCGTGAGCGGCATGCCAACGGTCGTGGACGACGACCGGCTGCACCTAGCCGTGTCCATGCGGTCGTTCCGGGCCGAGCACGTGTCCGGGTTCGTCAAGGCGATACTCGACCTCGATGAGCCAGGCGCGCGCGTCATGCTCGAACGGGTCCGAGAGACGTACCCGATGGCGCTGACCCGCGATCTGGCCACCGCGAAGCAGTGGCTCCGGGACCACGCGCGGGGATCGGAGCGCATCGGGGTCGTGGCGTCATCGAAGGCGATGCGCCTCAAGGCGCTTGGCCTGGACGTTCGCGTCGACGTCGATCCGGTGCACTGGTTCCTCGATGACCGGGACGACGTGCGCTCGAGCTACTACTTGGAGGACGTCGCCACGGAGTTCCAGATCCAGGGACTGGAGATCGACTGGGCATGCGTCACGTGGGACGGCGACCTGCGACGCACCGCGGCGGGCTGGAGCTACCACGACTTCCGGGGGTCGCGGTGGACGCGAGTGCACAGCGTCGATCATCGGCGGTACATGCTCAACGCGTACCGGGTGCTCCTGACTCGTGCGCGGCAGGGAATGATCCTGTTCGTCCCCGAGGGTGATCGCGACGATCACACGCGTCTGCCCGCGTTCTACGACGCGAGCTTCGACTACCTTCTGCGACTCGGACTGCCTGTCGCGTAGTCTCGGAGCGTAGTGCCTCGGAGCGGCTACTCGGTCCGTTCAACGTCGCTCAGTCGCCTGAGCGCCCACGCCGCGTGCTCGCGCACGAGCGGCTCAGGATCGCCGATCGCGCGTGTGAGGACGTCGGCGTCCTCGGCGGTGCCGACGTTCCCGAGCACCACCGCCGCGTTGCGCTTGAGCCCCCGCAGCTTGGCGCGCTTCATCGGTGAGCCCTTGAAGGCGCGGCTGAACTCCTCCGGCGACATGGCGAGCAGCTCACGCGCCAGCGTGCGCGCGTCCTTGTCCCCGATCGCCTCACGCGGCGCGAACGCCGCCTCCTCGAGCTCCCGCGCGAAGCTGACGTTCCACGGGCACACCTCCTGGGACGTGTATCGGCTCACCCGTTTTGAGATCCCGCTGTCCACGGGACGGCGAACCCTTTCGGAGCAAAGAAGTTAGACCAGAACGGTGCCGCTCCGGGGCGCGCGATCGGGTGCCCTGCCAGCGGCCGGGAGCGCACCCGGGGCGTGGCTCGCATCGGCGCTACGCGATGTCGGGCGGGCGTCCGCCCGCTTGCCTCGCCCGGTGCCTGG
>DASUXC010000103.1:0-43905 GCA_036378095.1 Gemmatimonadaceae bacterium
ATCTCCAGCTCGCCGATCTTCTCCTGGCGGGCGAAGATCTCGAGGTTGAGCGAGGTGCCGGCGCGCGTGAGGCCGTGCACGCTCAGGTGCGCCTTGACGGCGTGCTTCCGCTCGCGAGTCTTCCTGGCCACGACGCCCTCCTGTGAGAGTGCGGGGAGGCTACGCGCCGCCGGTCCGCGCCGGCGGTCGTCACCCGGATGGTGCCGAGGTCAGGGCGACGCCGCGTCGTCGCCCGCCCGGGCCGGGTGCCACGCGCCATGCGCGCGCAGGAACGCCTCGATCGCCCGGTGGGCGTGAATCCCCTCGGCATCCGAGAACCCCGCGTTCGAGTGCTTCCCGCCGGGAACGGTCACCAGCTCGTTGGGGACGCCAGCGCGGTCGAGCGCGGCGTGCAGCCGCGCCGACTGCTCGTACGGCACCACCCGGTCGGAGTCGCCGTGAATGGTGATGATCGGCGGGAGCCCCGGGCGCACGTAGGTGAGCGGGGACACGCGCTTCGCGAGCTCGCGCGCGTCGGGGCGGTCGCCGATCCACTCCACCGCCCAGTGCCGGCGGTGCGGTCCATCCAGCAGGTCCGCGACGTCCGCTATACCATAGTAGTTGATGATCGCCGCGATCCGGGGCTCCGGCTCCGACGCGCAGGGCCCGTCCAGGCCATCGGACGAGCGGAGCATCCCCGCCATGAGCGCGAGGTGCGCACCCGCCGACCCGCCGGCGAGCACCACGTCGGCGGTGTCGAGCCGGTAGCGGGCGGCGTGCGCGGCCAGCCACCGCACCGCGCAGCGAGCATCCTCCACCGCCGCGGGAGCCAGCGCCGTCTTCGTGAGCCGGTAGTCCACGTTCGCCACCGCGAATCCCATCTCGAGGTACGGGATCACGTTGGCGACGATCATCTCGCGGCTTCCGTGCTCCCACCCTCCGCCGTGAAAGTAGATGAGGAGTGGATGGAGGCCGGCGGCCTTCGGCACGTACAGGTCGAGCGTGCCGGTCCAGCCATCCACCGTGCGGTAGGTGAGGCCGGCCTCGCCGTGAAACTGCTGCCGGAGGAGGATCGATTGGTCGGACGCGGCGGCGCCCTGCGCGTGCAGGGGCGCGCCGCACGCGAGGCATGCCGCCGCGCAGAGGATCGTGATGAAGCGCATTCTCGTCAGGTCTGCTGGACGTCGCGAGTGAGGTCGCACCAGCACTCATGATGCCCGCCGGTGGACGGAGGGGTCAAGGGCGTCGTCGCGGCATCCGCTCCGCGCTGACGCGAGGTGGCGCGAGCTAGCGCGAGCCGCGCACCGCCCACGCGCGCGCGGTGAGGGCGATCGCGCCGCTCGGCCACGCGGGGAGCGTCTCGCGCAGCCGCTCGCGCAGACGCTCGCGGCTGCGCGGCGCGAGGCTCGTGACGTACGTCGGCGCCGGCCCCTGCCCCCCGAGGAACGGCTCCCAGAAGTCATCGAAGTCCCGGAACACGGTGGGCACCACCACCTCTCGCTCCTCCACGTCGCGCAGGCCGGCGTCGCGCCAGAGCGCCGGCAGCGCGCCCTCGCGGCAGAGCGGGAATCGATGCTCCTCGTCCAGCGCCGCGGCGTCGGCATCGAGCGCGATGGCGGCGTCCCAGAAGAGCCGGATCATCCGCATCCCCTCGGCGTAGTCCCACACGTACGCCGCCACCACCCCGCCCGGCCGCGCGACGCGCGCCATCTCGAGGACGGCGAGCCCGGGATGGGGGACGAAGTTGAGCACGAGGCCGGACACGACGACGTCGGCGCGCGCCGTGGCCAGCGGCAGGTGCCGCGCATCGGCGACGACGAACGCCGCGCGCCGGTCGGCGATGCGGGCGCGCGCGTATCGCGCGTATCCCGCCGAGGCATCCACCGCCGCGACGCCCGCGGGCGCGAATGCCGCGAGCACCGCCTCGGAGAGCGCGCCCGTTCCGCAGCCGACGTCCAGCCACAGGGCGCCGGCGGGGACAGCCAGCCAGTCGAGGAACTCGGGCGCCACGAGCCGGCTCCACCGGCCCACGTACGGCTCGTAGGCCGCGCCACTCTCCCACGCATCGGCCGGGATCGAGGTCATTGCCGGAGCTCCGCCAGGGCAGCCGCGCGGGTGACGATCCGCGCGCGCGCGTGCCAATATTGGCGCGCCGTTTCCGCACGTCAAACCGACCATCGAAATGGAGGACTCGTGTCGCGCTCGCGCTTCCCGACCGCTCGCCTCGTGCTCGCCGCTCCCGCCATCCTCGCCACCGTCGCCGCCGCGCTCGCGGCTCCACGCGCCGCCTCGGCGCAGGCGCGCCACGGCAGCGTGAGCGAGCAGACGTTCCGGTCGCCGGCACTCGGCGTGAGCAAGCACTTCGTGCTGTACCTTCCGCCGTCGTACCAGCGCGAGCCATCGCGGCGATATCCGGTGCTCTACTACCTGCACGGGCTCTCGGGCGGCGAGGGCGACTGGCTCACGCGGGCGAACGTGAGCGGCGTCGCCGACTCGCTCGCGGCGCTCGGCGCGGGCGAGGCGATCATCGTCCTCCCCGACGGGGATGACGGGTGGTACTCCGACTGGCCGGCGCCGGTACCGTACGCGCGCTGCGCGGACACGGTGCACACCGAAGCGCCGGAGCGGTTCTGCGTGGAGCGCCAGCGGTACGACGCGTACATCGCGGGCGACCTGGTGCGGTACGTGGACGCGCACTGGCGCACGCTCGCCAGCCGCGCGCATCGCGCGATCGCGGGGCTGAGCATGGGGGGCTACGGCGCGATCGCGATCGCGCTGCGCCATCCGGCCGAGTTCCTGGCGGCCGCCAGCCACTCGGGGGTGGTGTCGCCGTTCTACGCGGGCGGAAAGCCGTTCGCGCCGCCGCCGCGCTACGCGTGGAGCATGGCCCAGGCGCGGGAGGCGAAGGTGAGCTTCCTCGACCGGTACGCGCTGGCGTGGGGGAGCGACTCGTCGGCGTGGCGCGCCAACGATCCGGCCACGCTGGCCGGTGCGCTCGTCGCGCGCGGCGTCACCCTCCCCGCGCTGTTCATGGACTGTGGCGCCGACGATCCGTTCATCGACCAGAACCGCGCGCTCCACTGGGAGCTCACGCGGCTCGGCGTGGCGCACCACTACGCCGAGTGGCCGGGGACGCACAACTGGCGCTACTGGAGCGCGCACCTGCCGGAGAGCATGGCGTGGCTGCTCGAGAAGGTGGCAGGGGAGTGAGTGGAGGGCGGCGGAGATCGGACGCGGCTGTCGGCCATCGGCTCTCGGCTCTCGGCTCTCGGCTCTCGGCTCTCGGCTCGTGCACACGCCGCGAACCCTCAATGCTGTGCCGTAGCCGAGAGCCGATGGCCGAGAGCCGACAGCCGCGTCGTCCCGAGAGCCGAGAGCCGTTCTTCTACGGCACCGCCCCTCCCCCCTCCTTCAGCCACCCCTCGATCATCTTCGCGTACCGCTCCTCCAACCTCCGGTCCCAGTACTGCGTCACGAGACGGATGACGCCCTGCTTGTCGATGAAGGCGACGCCGGTCGCCGGGTAGTGCGTCTCGTTCGCCGTCGGCGCGTTGATCCGGCGCCCATCGGCCTTCCAACTGTACTGCGTCTCGGCGATGGCGAGCGCTCCCGGGAGCTGGAGGTCGTGCACCAGGTAGGAGCTGTCGTACTGCGCCTCCGCCAGCGGCGTCGCCGGCGCGGTGTCCAGGTAGAAGCCGTACGTCTTGGTGTGGAACGTGATCTCGACGTCCCGCGGCTGGAATCGCTGCGCGTAGCGCCGCATCGACGCGAGCATCCGGAAGCATCCGCCCGTGCACGGGCGGTACACGTCGAGGAGGATCGACACCTTCCCGCGCGTCGGCCGCGCGCTCGGGGCTGGCGCCGCGACGAGCGACACCTGTCCGAGCCCGACGCCCCCCGCCGCCGCCGCATCGGGGGCGCCGGTGTTGTACCAGAACGCGGCCTCGATCGGCGCCGCCTTCTTCCCCATGATGGCGTACATGGTCTTGGCCTCGCCGACCAGCGCGCGCGCCATCTTCGCCTCGAGCGGGAGGGTGGCGAGCGCCGTGTCGATGGTCGCCCGCGCGGCGTCGCCCCCCTTGGTGAGCGCCTCGAGCTGGGCGCGCAGCAGGTACGTGGACGCGAGCGTGGTCGAGCGCCACAGCCGCGTCTCCTGCGGGAGCTCCTTCCACGCCGCGATCGCCGCGTCCGTCTCGGCGCGGGTGGTGGAGTCCATCGAGCGGCCGAAGGCGATGAACGCCAGCTCGTAGTGCGCGAGCACGCGCACGCTGGCGGCCGGTTTGCCGAGCGCGTCCATCTTGACGCTCGCCGCGTGCGCCGGCGCGAGACGCGCCGGCTTCCCCGCGAGATTGTCGATGGCGACGAGGTACAGCTCCCACGCCCGCTCCGCCGGCGTGCGCTTCGCGAACGCGCTCAGGTGCCGGCGCGCGGTCGCCAGCGCGACGGAGTCCTGGCGCGTGAACAGCCGGGACTGCGCCAGCGCGAGCGCCTCGCGCTCGTCCGAGGTCGTCCCGCCGAACGACGCCTGGCACATCCGGATGCTGTCGGCCGTCGTCGTGAACAGCGTGTCCCGCGCCGGCGCGTACGCCGCCGTGTCGTCCATCCCCCGGCGGAGCACGCGGTCGATCTCGCGCGCGGCGATCACGCACCGCCCGGGAACGAATCCGTCGAACGGGCGCGCCGTCGCCTGCTGCGCGTGGGCCCCGCGCGCCACGCCGGCGAGCGCGAGGCCGGCGAGGGGAAGGAGTCTCGAATCAAACCGCATCGGCCAGACTCGTCATACTGAAGTCGCGCACCTTCGCCAGCGGCACGATCGTCGGCTGCCACATGAGCACCCGCTTCGCCGCGCCGAGCGACTCGAGGTTGTTGAAGGCGAACAGCGGGGATTCCCGGAAGCGGAAGTTCTTGACCGGGTGGGTGATCTCCCCGCGCTCGATGAGCCACACGCCGTCCGAGGTCGTGCCCGTGCAGAGGAGGCTGTCGTAGTCCACCAGGCGCACGTTCACCAGCCGCGTGACGAGCAGCCCCCGATCCGTGCTGGCGATCATCTCGTCCAGCGTGGTCGGGCCGCCGCTCATCCGGAACGCGAGGGAGTTGTTCAGCGGATTCGGCTTGTTGAGCGCCTGGACCGCGTACCACCGGTCGTACGCGAGCTCCTTGAGCACACCGTTCTCGATCCACTTCACCGGCAGGTTCGGGCTGCCATCGAAGGCGAACGGGAGGAACGGCGCATCGGGATCGGTGGGATCGGCGCCGATCGTGACGCGGCGATCGAGCACGAGCTGGCCGATCTTGGAGTTGCCGCCCCCGCCCCCACCCCCGCCCCCGGAGCTCTGGTCGTCGAACGCCGCCGAGCTTCCCACCGGGCCGTCGGCGCCACCGGACCGCTGCGGCCGATCCGCCCACGGTCCCATCCCCGCCTCCGCCGGCCTGCGGTACAGCGACGCGACGAGCTGGTACATGAGCGCCGCCACGGCCTGCGGCTCGAGGATCACGTCGTAGCGCCCCGGCTCGATCGCCACCGGATCGGCCGAGCGCTTGCACTTGTCGAGGGCGACGGCCGAGATCTGCTCCGAGTCGATCTTGCGCCAGTCGATGTTGTCCACCCCCGCCCACCCCGAGCCCGTTCCCGTCGCGTTGCGCACCGTGACGCTGTACTCCGCGCGCGTCTCCGGCTGGTAGGCGAACAGCCCCGCCGAGTTGACCACGCCGTTTCCGGTCCCCGACACCTCGAGGTATCCCGCCGACAGGAGCTCCTCGGCGAGCGCGGGCTCGACGAGCTTCCGCTGCATCGCCGCGCGCGCGGCGGCGTCGAGGCCGAACGTCGCGTCGCTCCACAGGTCGTTCTTCAGGTACGTCTCCGAGCTCCGCAGGGAGTACGGCGCCCGCGATGTGGACTCGAACCGCATCCGGCGCTCGATCTCGGCGAGCGCCGAGCGGAGCGAGTCGTCGTCCAGCCGGTTGATCTCCATCGACGCCTGCGCGTTCTCCTCGGAGCGCGTGATGTAGATCTGGTGGTCGGTGGTGTCTCCCGCGGAGATGATGTTGTTGCGCGCCCAGCGTACGTTCCCCGCCCACCGGCTGCGGACGTACATCGAGACTTCGCCACCACCGGTGCTCAGCCGCTGGATGCGCGCGAGCAGGTCGCGGCAGGCATCGGCGGAGAGGAACCGGTCTGGCGTGAACAACGATGCCGGTCGAGTGAAGATCGGGCTCACGCTTTCCTCATGTTGTCGGTCACTGGCACCTTCTTGAAGCGCGCGGGCACCGCCCCCACGCCGAAGCTGATTTCCTGCATGGGTTGGCCCTTGTAGGCCGACGCGCCCGTCCAGTGCTGCGTGCCGCGGCCGCCGATCGCCTGCAGGCTCTTCCAGAGATCGGGGGCGCGGAAGAGCACCTCCGAGTGGCTGATGAACCGCGTGCGCTTCCCCTTCCGGACCTCGTACACCATCTCGCCATCGACCTCGCCGTTGAGCTGCTGGCGGTCGGCGTACACGCCGCCCGCGCAGATCACGAGCCCCTTGTCCAGGCTCGCGACGAGGTCGTCGAAGCTGGTGTCGTCGGCGCCGGGCACCATCTCGATGTTCGGCGGGACCAGCATCGTGACGTCGATCGCGCTCTCGCGGGAGGCGCATCCGTGCGAGCGCACCGGGTGCCCCGTCTTGGCGTACCACGGCGCCATCGTCTGGACCAGCTCGCGGGTGGTGTGGTAGTCGACGACGAGGCCCTTGTCGATCAGCGTGTAGTCGACGGGCTTCACCCCTTCGTCATCCCATTGCACGGTGGACACGCCGCCGGGGCGCGAGCGATTGGCCTTCACGGAGAGGATCTCGGGACCGAGCGTGAACTTGCCGAGCATGTCCTCCGGCGGCGCGAGATACGTCGTCCCGCCGGCGTTCGCCTCGAAGCCGAGCACGCGGTCCAGCTCCATCGCGAGCCCCACCGTGCGAGCCAGGATCTGCGCCGTGGCGCGCGCGTCGAACACGATGTCGTACCGGTCGGGGATGATGCGCACGGCCTCCACCATGAGGAGCGACTCCTCGATCAGGCGCGGCATCTCGTCGGCGAGCTTCGCCTCGGACACCAGCTCCCACCCGCCGGACGCGGGCTGGAGGATGTCGGAGCTGCGCCCCGCCTTCCCCTTCGGCGTCGTCACGCCCACGGAGAACGAGGGCTTCCCCGTGTAGAGCGTCTGCGTGGTGAAGGAGCCATCGGTGGACGCGAACGTCTTCTCCTGCCGCTGGAACCACGTGTCCATCCCCGCGCCCACGCTGGCGACCGTGGCGCCGAGGTTGCTGCGCGAGGCCGTCTCGGCGAAGGCGTAGGCCACGTCGATCTTCTCTTCCAGGCTCACCGTGAAGGGATCGCGCTCGATCGGGGTGCGCCACTCGCCGGTGGCCACGGGGGGCGGATCGCCGATGGCGACCTTGCGCCGTCCGCCCTGCGCGTTGGTGCGCGCCTGCGTCGACGCCTCGTGTCCGAGGCGGGCCACCTCCTCGGGCGTCCACAGCGGGCTCGCGGCGAATCCCCACGCGCCGTCCACGAGCGATCGCACGCCGACGGCGGCGTGCTCGCTGTTGCGGAGCACCGAGTAGCCCGAGCTCCCCATGAAGCGGATCCACTCGATCCGCGTGAGCGTGAAGCACACGTCGGCGTAGCTGGCGCCGGCCGCCTTGGCCGCCTCGAGGGCGCTCGCCGCGAGCTGACGCAGCAGCGGGTCGCCCGCGCGCGGGTAGGCGTCGAGCCCCGGGAGCGCCACGCCGAAGGGCGTGCGCCGCCCCCCGACGGCGAGCGCCGCCACCGAGGCCATCTTCAGGAAATCACGACGGGAATGAGACACGTGAGGCGGGACGGGTGAGAAAGTGCGGCGTGGCGCGGCGCGCGCGGCCACGTGTGGAATCGGGACGCGCGACCAGCCGCGTCCCGATACCATGGTGGACGAGAGATGACGCCCGAACCCTACGGCCAATCGACGACGGTGACCGTTCCGCCGAATCCCTTCGAGCTGTGGTAGGTGAACGTCCCCGTGTTCGGGAACGTCACGACGGCGGGCGGGTGCTGCCACGCGTAGCCCTGGGGCACCTCGGGGATGTTCCCCCCGATCGCGTTCGTCGTGTCATCGAAGACGATGTCGACGTTCTCGGTGGTGTTCAGGTTGCTGAACCCGATCTTCCCCCCCTTCAGGATGGTGATGTCCGTCTGCCCCATCATCGACGGGCTCGGGTCGAGCTGGCTGGAGACGCGGAAGATGTAGAGCCCCGCGCTGTCCGGGTACGTGAGGGTGAACGTCACGCTGTCCTCGTACTGCGTGCCGAACATGAACGCGCTCGCGTGGATGGTCACCTGGCCGAGGTTCTTCGGCTGCCCGCCGCCCCACCACGAGCTCGAGGAGAAGGTGCTCTTCGGCTCCGAGGACACGTAGTACGTGGAGGGATAGATCGTGTCGCCCGGCGCGGCCTCCAGCACGCTCCCGCCCGCATCCCGGAGCACGGCGTCGTAGTTCCGCCACACGTTCGCCGGAACCAGGAGCGGACCGTCGGGGAGCATCCCGAACGAGGTGAAGTCGTACGGCGCGCTCACCACCGACACTTTGGCCGTGTCCTCGATCGTCCAGTTCCCCTCCAGGCTGTGCACGCGCGCGTACACGGTCACGCGGTCCCCCTCGGTGAGCCCGACGAGCTTCCCCGTGGAGTCGACCGAGAGCACGCTGCTGTCGCCCACGATCCACTGAACGGGCGGCAGCCCGGGGACCGGCGTGCCATCCACGTTCACCGGCGTCGCCTCGAGCTGCACCGGCTCGCCGATCACGGTGGTGACCGCGTGATGGTTGAGCATCACGCGCCACGGAATCTCGTCGATGGTGTTCTTCGGCTGGGTGATCGAGTCGCCTCCCGTCGTGCACCCCGCCAGCGCCACCAGCACCGCGGGGATCACCCACCCGCGCATGCCGTGGCGGCACCCGATGTGATTGCGCTCTGCTCGCATGTGAGATGTCTCAGGCATCGCGGTTGATGCAGCCCTTGAACTTCTGGTTGATGGCGCGCTCGGTGTTCGGGATCGGCACGTTCGTGTACGGCCCGTACGCCTGGTTCGGCCCGACGGCGTAGGGGCCGGTGGGATACACCTGCTCCTGCGGCCACCCGTACACGCGCACGAGGCGGCGGAGGTCGCCCTGCCGGATCCCGGTGAGGAAGGTCCAGTACGCGCGCTCGTCGTAGACCATCCTGATGCGGTCCTGCTGGCTCCCCGGGTCGGCGAGCGGGGGAAGTCCCTCGACGCCGCCCGTCCCCGCGGGCGCCGGCGTGGGGCAGCTCGCCGCATCCACGCACGTGGTGCGCAGCGTGTTGAGGATCGTGAGGAACGACGGATCACCCTTGTTCGCCGCCGCCTCGGCCTCCGCCAGCCGCGCCTCGATCCCGCTCGCGACCACGATGTCCTCGCCGTTCTTCGGCTTCGTGGACGTCCCCTTCCAGAATCCATCGTTCGGGAACATCCAGCTCGGGAGCATGTACCGGGTGAGCGGGTAGTTCGAGTCCTGGATCGGCGCCTGGAAGAGCGGCACGCGCGGATCGTTCGCCGACACGAAGGGCAGTCCGTTCCCCCCCTCGCGGTCGCCGATCGTCCCGAAGCCGGACTCGGGGCTGCTCCACGTGGCGACGCCCCACACCCAGTTGTTCGAGAACGATCCCACGTAGTCCACCGCGTAGCGCGCCTTGTACACGAAGTCCGTGGGCACGTCGCGCACCGTGCTCGCCGCCTCCTCGAACTTTCCGAGGTCGAGCAGCGCTCTCGCCTTCCCCACCTCCGCCAGGTAGCGGAAGTTCGCGCTGTCCGCCACGTTCGCGAGCGCGCTGTCGTACTCCGCGACCGCCCGCTCGTACACCGAGTCGGTGGTGATCCCCGGCTCGTAGCTGAAGCCGCCGGGGCTCTCGTAATTCGTGAGCGGGACGCCGGAGCAGAAGAAGTCCGCGAGATACGTCATGGTGAGCCCGCGGATCGCGAACATGTGCCCCACCAGGTCGACCGAGAGGTTGGGCGCGTAGTTGCGCAGGTAGTAGATCGCGTCCACCGCCTGGTTCCGCCCCATGTTCATGAGGCGGTACCAGTTCTCGATCGTCGACGACCGCAGGATCGGGTCTTCCACCATGTTCCGCGCGTCGATCTCGTCCAGGCTGTTGGGCGCGAGGTCGATCACGGCGCCGTCCTTCACGTACTTGCCGCTGGTCAGCTCGTCGGTGAGCCGCCCGGCGACCACCACGTAGCCGATGTTGGCGCCGCCGTAGCCGCGGCGGAACGCGTGGATGGCGCCGTGGTACAGCGAGACCGCGCCCTCCTCCGTCTTCAGCGCCTCCGGGTCGGCGGTGGTGGGCGGCAGCTTGGCCTTCACCAGGTCCGACCACGAACAGCCGGCGAGGACGGTCAACGCCGCGATGATCGTGCGCCGTGCGACCGCGCCGCCCACCCCGCGCTTGTGAGTTCTCATCTGAGCCATTCTCCTCGGTGTCGCTCGTTCAGAACTGGAGTTGCACGCGGATGCCGTACTGCTTGGGCGCGGGGAACGCCGCACCCGCGACCATGGCGTTGCCGTCGACGGGCGTCGTGTTGATCCCCGGGTCCATTCCGTGGTAGTTGCTCCAGTGCGTGAGGTTGCTCGCCGTCAGGCGCACGGCGGCGGACCTGGCGCCGACCATCGTGGCGAACCGCTGCGGGAGCGTGTAGCCGATCGACAGATCCTGCAGGCGCAGCACCTTCACCGTCTCCATGAAGCACCAGTCGGTGGAGTGCTTGGGCCACGACTGCTCGGCCGCGGCCACGCACGCCTGCTGCTCGAGCGAGGAGAGTCCCTGCCCCACGGACAGGTTCTGGAGCATGCCCTTGCGGGCCTGGTTGAACTGCGTCATGCCGTTGCTGTACGAGAAGTTCGCGTCCACCGTGAGCCGGTTCCGGAGGAAGCCCAGGTGGTGGCTCACGTACGCCGTGTACTTGGGCTCCGTCGGTCCCACGTACGTGAGGCTGTCGCCGACGCGGACTTCCGCCGGGCTGATGAGGCCATCACCATCGGTGTCCGCCCAGCCGAGGATCGGGTACGACCAGCGGCCGAAGAGCGGGTATCCCTCGACGATGCGGGAGTCGTTGCCGGTGTAGATGTCACCGCTCGCGCTGAGGGAGAGGAAGGTGACCATCCCCGGCGCGATGCGCACCAGCCGGTTGCTGCGCGACGTCAGGTTCCCGGTGATGCTGTACGTGACCGGGTCGCGGTCGAGCACTCGCACCGTGGCGCCGAGCTCGAACCCCTTGTTCAGCACGTCGCCCACGTTGTTGAGCAGCGGGCGCACCACCGCGGGGCCGAGGGAGCCGGCGACCGGGCCGCGATCGATCGCGTCCCACGTGTACTTGCGGTACCACGTGGCGTCGAACGAGAGACGCTGCTGGAACAGCTCGAGCTCGAAGCCTCCCTCGTACTCCCGGCTGTGCTCCGGGCGGAGCTCCGGGTTCCCGGGGCTTCCCAGCTCGGCGAAGTCGCCGGTGGGGGATCCGTCGTCGAGCACGAAGTTCCCCTGCATGGCGTACGTGCGGAGCCGCGCCGTGGAGCTGGGCATCACGCCCGCGTTCCCGGTGGCGAAGCGGATGCGGAACAGCGAGACGTGATCCTTGAACGGGAAGAACGGCTCCTCCGACAGCACCCACGACGCGTTGTACTTCGCGTAGATCGGCTTGACCGTCTCGCCGAGCGAGCTCCCCGCATCCTGGCGCAGCCCCACCGTGAAGAAGAGCCGGTCGTGGCGCATGTTGAGCTGCTCCTCGAGGTACCACCCGGCGGTCACGCGCTCGTCGCCGATGTCGCTGACGAACTTGTTCTTGCGCGCCGTGTAGAACTTGCGCCCCACCCCCAGGTCGCTGGCGCTCCCGTAGAGGCTGTACATGTTCGTCTTCACGTAGTTGCCGCCGAAGCGCGTCTGCGTGCCGAGCCAGCGCGTCACCGGGAGGCTCACCGCGCCACCGAGCGTGAACGTCTGGTCGAGGTTCGACCGGCGCCCGCCGTTGATGTAGCCCAGGAGCCCCTGGTCCTGCGTCCCGTTGCACAGCGGCTTGCACGAGCCGCGCGCCGCGTAGTACTGGTCGTCGTTGAGCGAGAAGTCCCATCCGTACGTCAGGTTCCCGCTGAACACGTCCCCGCCCCACCAGTGCGGCTGCCAGTTGATGGCGGCGTTCCCGATCACGTGCTTCAGGCTCTCGGTGCGCTGGCCGTACCAGTTGCCCCACCCCGAGAGCACCGGGGATGTGTCACTGGGATAGCGCACCTCGCTGACCAGCCCGCCCATCCCGTCGTTCCCCACCCGCTGCGACTGCGAGATGAAGCTCGTGCCGAGGGAGAAGTGGGAGTTGCCGAAGAAGGAGCCGGTGATCCGCGCCGACGCCGACGCGTTGGTGCGGGCGTTGGGTCGGACGATCTCCTCCGGGAGCTGCTGGCCGCGCGCCGACTCGATGTAGTTCTCGTTCACCCGGGGGAGCCTCGCCGTGCCGAGCTGGTCGAGGTACGTGCCGCCGAGGAAGAACTGCAGCCCGCGGTTCCCCCCCGACACGTTCGCGCCGAACGACTGCGTGTACCCGTTCGCCTGCGGGGTGAAGCGGGGATCGTCGAGCATGTTGAAGCCCATGAACTGCCCGTCGACCGGAATGCACGACCCGTTCGTGAGCCCCTGCAGCGAGCAGTTGGGCGTCGGATAGCTCCCGCCGGCCAGCGGCCACCCCACCTGCAGCACCGGATACTCGTAGTCCTTCACGCTCGTGAGGACGCGACGATCCGCGTACACGCTCCACCGCGTCGGCCCGTCGTGCCCCTGCTTGGTCTTGATGATGATCACGCCGTTGGCCGCCTCGCTCCCGTAGAGCGTGGAGGCCGCCGGCCCCTTCATCACCTCGATCGAGGCGATCGTGTTCGGGTCGATGTCGTCGAGGCGCGAGGAGAGATTGTTGCTCCCCGAGCCGCCGACGACGCCGGCGTACATGCTGTTGCTCTCCTCCGTCTTCACGTCGTTGGAGAGGCGGATGCCGTCGACGATGATGATCGGGGCGTTGTCCGACTCGATGCTGCTCAGTCCGCGGATGCGGAGCCGCATGGGCGCGCCCACCGCGCCGCTCTGCGGCGAGGCGAGGAGCCCCGGGAGGCGGTTCGCCAGCAGCTCGCTCACCGTCGCCGCCGGCGTGACCGACATGACCGAGTCGACGTCGACCGTGGCGATCGAGTTCCCGACCTCGAGCTTCTGCCGCTCGCCGGCGCCAGTCGTCACCACCTCCTCCAGCATGTTGGCGACCTTCGCCAGCCCGAGGCGGATGGTGGTGTCGCGCCCGGCGGTGAGCGTGACGGTGACGCGCGTGGGGCGGTACCCGATGCGGTGCGCGGAGATCACGTGCTTCCCCGCCGGCAGGTTCCGGAAGAGGAACATCCCGTCCTCGCCGGCGATGAGCCGCCACTTGGTGCCGTCCACCTCCACCGTCGCGCGCGAGATCGGCGTGCTCGTGGCGGAGTCCACGACGCGCCCGTGCACGGTCGCCGAGTCCTGGAGCGCGCCTCCGCGCACCCGCTTGAGCACCACCAGCTCCCCGCTCTCGGACACGAACATGCGGACGTCGGTCCCGGCGAGCGCGCGGCGCAGCGCGGCGCCGAGCGTGATCTGGTCGGCGCGCAGCGTGACGCGGACCGGACGCGAGGCCACGCTCTCGTCGTACATCAGGTGGCCGCCGGTCTGGCGGGCGAACTCGCGGAGCGCATCGCGCAACGGCACGTCGTGCAGGTCGAGCTTCATGACCGACCGCAGCACGGGCACGTCGGCATCGGCCGGAGCCGGTGCGACGAACTGCACGGGGGCCGGCGCCGCGTCGACCGCGGCGGCGCCGGCGATGCTCTGCGCGCGCACCGTCGGTCCGGTGAACGCGCCCAGCATCACACAGGCGGCTACACTCCACATTCGCACGATCCACTCTCCGGGTAGGGAATTCTGCAGCGGGGCATCGAGAGGGTGCTTCGAGGCGACGTTCGGCCGCGCGGGGGGCCCCGCGCGGCGCGCGCCGGGCCGCCGGTCAGCGGCGCGGCGCGAGAATCAGCACGCGTCCGCCGCCCGGGCGCTCGTAGCGCGCGTCGAGCAGGAACGCGAGGCCGCTCAGGAGCTGGTCCATGTCGCCAGCCGTGAACGAGCCGGTGAAACGCCTCCTCGCCAGCGAGGAGTCCGTGAGATGGATGGTCAGGTCGTACTGCCGCTCGAGGATCGGGACCGCCTCGCCGAGCGTGACGTCGTCGAACTGGATCACGCCGCGCGTCCAGCTGAAGTAGTGATCGACCGGCACGTGGCGCTGCGCGGTCACCGTGCCTCCCGGCGCGAGGCGCCCGACGTCGCCCGCCTCGAGCGTCACCGCGGTCGATTCCGCGCCGCGCACCGACACCGCGCCCTCGGCGACGGCCACGCGCTCGGCTGGATCGCTGTCGTACGCCATGATCACGAAGCGCGTGCCCACGTCCTCCACCACGCCGCGCGCGGTGTGTATGCGGAGGGGGCGCGCGGCGTCGTGCGTCACCGCGAAGTACGCCTCCCCCTCGAGGTACAGCTCCCGCGCCGGGCGGCCGTACGTGGACGGGATGCGCAGCGTGCTCGCCGCGCCGAGCACCACCGTCGAGCCGTCGGCCAGCCGCAGCTCGGCGCGCTCGCCGCGCTCGGTCGTGTACGTGCGCATGGTCGGCTGCGTGACCACGGGCGGCGGCGTGGGGCGGGTGCGCCACAGGAGCGCACCGGTCGCCACCACCAGCGCCGCCGCGGCGGCGCGCAGGGGCACGGTCACCCACCGCGAGCGCGGCGGGGTGGGAACGAGCACGAGCGGGCGCGCGGCACCGGGCCGCTGGCGCGCCGGACCGCTCGCGCGCGCGGCGGGCGACGGCTCGATCTCGCGCGCCACGCGCTGGCGCAGCGCCTCGAGGTCCCATACCGGCTCGCGCGTCGTCGCCGAGAGCGCCCACGCGCGGCCGAGCAGCTCGACCTCCACGCGATGCAGTGGATCGGCCGCCATCCAGCGCTCGACCGCCGCGCGCTCGTCGCGGGTCGCGTCGCCGTCCAGATATCGCATGAGCACCGCGGAGTCGATCACCGCGTCGACGGGGGTACTCATCGTGTGCAAGGGTGAGTCATGCCGAGGATGACGCGCTCCGGGTGGGCGACCCTACAACTCGCCATGGGGAACGTGCGGAGCATGCGGGTCACCGTTGGCGCGGACCGCGCGCGACGCGCCAGTCGGCGAGATGCGCGCGCAGCGCGGAGAAGGCGCGCACCATGTTCATCTCCACCGCCTTCACCGACACGCCGAGCACCTCGGCCGCCTCGGCGTACGAGAGCTGCTGCTGGCGTACGAGCACGAACGTCTCGCGGCAGCGGCGGGGGAGCGCCGCGACGGCGTGGTCGAGCGCGCGCAGCAGATCCGCCTCGCTCAGGTGATCGTCGGCGCAGCTCGCGCTCGGAAACGATGCGAGCGTGTCATCCGCGTCACCCGCGGCCTGCTGCAGCTCGTAGCGCGCGGCGGTGGTGCGCCGGTAGTTGGTGATGCAGTTGCGGAGCGCCCGGAAGAGATACGAGCGGAGGGAGCGGGCGAGCACCCACTTCTGCCGGTGCTTCCACAACTTGAGGAAGAGATCCTGCACCGCCTCCTCGGCGAGCTCCCTGGAGCGGAGCTGCGAGAAGGCGAAGCGGAGAAGGCCCGGCGCGTATTCGGCGTACAGCATCTCGAACGCCGCGGCATCGCTCGCTCGGATGCGTGCTACCAGATCCTGCTCCCGGTCCATCGACACACCTTGGACGGCAGCGCCGCCGTCCAACAACGGGTAGGCCATGACACCTCGCGACGAGTGGATGGGCTGACCTCGACCGATCCATGAACCCGACGATCACGAGCGTCCCCGTCCGGCGGACGTCGCCCGGCACGCGCGACGGGGTCGGCCGGCTCCCTCGGGGGATCGCCGGCGCGCCGAGGCGCTCGTGGTGCGATGACGACCGTCGTGCTCCTCGATGCGCGTGGCCGTACTGCGGGCATGCGAGAGCGTGCGGGGACGATTGGGCTCGCGACCATTCGCGAGCCCATACGTAGGGCAAGACGTGGATTCTGGCGAAAACCCTACGTGCCGATGACGTGATTGTCTTGCGAAGTGTTGTGCTCGCCACATCGCGCTTCCGCGCGTCACGCGCCGCGTTGCGCGCCGCATCGCTCGCGCGCGTGCGCGAGCGTCATGCGTTCATCGCGCGTGTGCGCGCGCGACGTTCGTTCACCCCGAGGCGACATGCGTTCATCGCGCGTGGGCGGCGCGTACGCGCGCGACATCAGTTCACGGTCGGCGCCGGGGCGAGCGAGATCTCCACGTAGTTCTTCGCCGAGAGATAGTCGCGCGCCGCATCGCGGATCGCGTCGGCCGTGAGCGACCCGCCGCCGCCCGGCGGCTCCGCGCGCGCGATGCTCGCGAGCGGCCACCCCTCGCGATCGTACGTCGAGAGCATCGACAGCCAGTAGCCGTTCTGCCGGAGGCCCGTCTGCCGCGCGCGCTCCTGTGCCTCCGCCACGTCGTGCAGCTCGCGCTCGGTGGGGCCCGTCCGCTGGAGATCGTGGATCACCGCGAGCACCGCGTTCGTCAGCTCGCCCACCCGCTCCGGCGCCGAGCCGAAGCCGATGGAGATCTCGTAGCGCGCCACCGGGCGCGTGGTCAGCGCGGTGCGCACCGACGGCGAGTACGTTCCGCCCATCTGTTCCCGCAGCCGCTCCGTGAGCCGACGCTGCAGCACCTGCCCCATCGCATCGAGCACGTACTCGCGCTCGGGCGTCACCGGCGCGGAGCCGGTGAAGTAGAGCTGCGTGCTGCTCTTCGGCTCGCTCCCCGCGAGCACCGTGCGGTGCACCACGCCCGTCGGCGGGCGGATCCCCAGGTCGCGCGCCGTCTCGTGCCGCTCGGTCGACGGGAGCCCGCCGATGTACCGTTCCACCAGCGGCCGGATGGAATCGGCGTCGAACGCGCCGACGATGACGAACGTGAAGTCGCTCGCGTCGGCGAAGCGATCGTGGAAGAAGGAGAGGGCCTTCCCGGCGTCGAGCGAGTCGATCATCGCCAGCGTGATCGGGGCCGCCTTCGGGTGGTGCTGGGTCATGACCGCCACGATCGTGTCGGCGAATTGCGCGTTCGGGCTGGCCGAGCGGTTGGCGAGGTTGGAGCGGAGCGTCGTCTCGTACGCGGCGATGGCGGCCGTGTCCACCCTCGGAGCGGTGAACTGGAGGTAGAGGAGCTGGAAGATCGTCTCCAGGTTGCGCGGCGAGCCGCTCGCGTTGATCCCCTCCCCCGCGCCGTCGATCGCCGCCCCCACGCTCACCACCTTCCCGGCGAGGCGCTTCTGCAGGTCGGCTCGCGTGAAGCCGGCGAGTCCGCCCACGGAGAGCATCGAGGTCGCGAACCGCGCGTTCAGGTACATCGAGTCCGGCGCCAGCGACGTGCCGCCGGGGCTGTACCCGTGGATCGCCACCTGGTCGGCGTTGAAGTCCGTCGGCTTGAGGAGCACGCGCGCCCCGTTGGCGAGCGTCCACTCGCGCACCCCCACCTCGGCGATGGTCGTGTCCTTCACCACCGCGCCGGGCTTCGGGAGCACCGCGACGAGCGGCGCGTCGGTCACCTTCTCCTGGTACGGCTCGAGCCGCATCGCCTGCACCGAGTCGAAGATCGCGAGCAGCCCCTCGCGCGTCGGCACGCGCACCCCCGCCTTCTTCGGGAGCGTCGCGAGCACGACGCGGTTCCGCGTGCTCCGCCACACGGGCGCGATCGCGTTCACGTCGGCGAGCCCGATGCCGGGGAGCACCCGGCGCGCGAGCTCCAGCGACGCGGCGATCCCGGGAATCGGCGTGCCGGTGAGGTAGTTCGAGACGTAGCTCTGCGCGTAGCTCGCCGAGGTGATCGCGTCACGCGACGCGTACCGGCTCTCCAGGCCGCGGAGCACCGACGTCCTCGCCCGCTCCAGCTCCGCGGGGGTGAAGCCGTGCTGCGCCACCCGCTCGAGCTCCGTCAGCAGCGCCGTGAGCCCCCGCTCGATCCCGTTCTCCGGCACCGACGCGGTGAAGGAGTGCGCCGTCGTCGCTCGCACGACCGTCCCCGTCGCCGAGCCGGCGCCGAGGAACGGCGGGTCGGCCCGCTGGGCGATCTCGTTGAACCGCTCCTTCAGCATCAGATGGAAGAGCTGCTCGACGAGCGAGCGCCGGTACGCGGCGACCGTTCCCGCATCGGTGCGCGGCGGGAGCTTGTAGAGCACCTGCACGCTCGAGCCCGTGGCCTCGGGGTCCGTGACGATCGACACGACCGGCTCCGGCGTGTCGGGGAGCGGGTGGCTCGGCCGCGGCCGCGGGTGCCTGGCCGCGGGGATGGCCCCGAACCGCTCGCGGATCGCCGCGACCACCGAGTCCCGGTCGAAGTCCCCGACGGCCACGACGGCCATGAGGTCCGGCCGGTACCAGTCGTGATAGAAGCGCGCGATCTCGGCGCGCTCGGCCGTCTCGATGCGCTCGGGGAGACCGATCGGGAGCCGCTCCGCGTACGGGGAGCCGTGGAACAGGACGGAGTCGTGCCGCTCCAGGATGCGCGCGCCCGCGCCGCGACGGGCCCGCCACTCCTCGAGCACCACGCCGCGCTCGGCCTCGATCTCCTTCGGATCGAGCGTGATCGCGTGCGCCCAGTCGTCGAGGATCTCGAGCCCCGTGCTCAGGATCCGCGCCGTGTCGGTGGGCACGGTGAGCTTGTAGACCGTCTCGTCGTAGCTCGTCCCCGCGTTCAGATCGCTGCCGAAGCGCATCCCCACCGAGCGCAGGTAGTCCACGATCTCGTTCTTCTCGAAGTGCTCCGTGCCGTTGAACGCCATGTGCTCGAGGAAGTGCGCGAGCCCGCGCTGGTCCTCGTCCTCGAGCACGGAGCCGGCGTTCACCACCAGGCGCAGCTCGGCACGCTGCTCCGGCTTGGCGTTCCGCCGCACGTAGTAGCGCAGCCCGTTCGGCAGGACGCCCGTGGCGACGGCCGTGTCCGCGGGCAGCTCCTCGGCCATCGGCGAGAGCGGCTGGACGTGGCTCGATGCCGGCGGCGTCGTGCACCCGGCCACCGCGGCGGTGGAGGTGGCGAGCAGGAAGGCGGCGAGGCGACGGGAATCGAGTGGGCGCATGGACCAGAGCTGGGGTTGGACCGCCCGTGCGCGAACGGCGCGCTGGCGCGGCGTGAGACCGGCAACGCCGCGCGGCGCACTGGCCCACGGCGGCGACTGTATGGGTGAGACAGGTCGGACCGTGGCGCCCCTACAGCGGCGGCGCGCTCGATCGCGCCGCGCGAGCGCGCGGACGCGGTGGGGCGCCGTGGAGCGACGCCACGCCTGCCCGCTCGAGCGCGCGCGCCACTCAGGCCGCGCCCCTGAGCCGGCGCGATGCCCATTCGAGCAGCAGCGCGGCGGCGAACAGGCCGAACTGCCAGCTCCGGGGAATGCCGTGGCGCGGATCGATCCCGGCCGGCGGCGGCGCCGGAGCGCCGAGCCGCTCGACGAGATGCGCCATCGGCGCCTCATCCACCGGCTCGGTGCTCGCGCGCCGTATCCGCCCCACGTGCGCGACGCTCGCGACGAGATCCGCCCACCACGCGCGGTGCCGCTCCACGGCATCGTCCCCTCCTCCCAGCCGCCACCGCCACGTGTCCGCGTAGCCGATCGCGGCGACGCGCCCGCGCTCCACGCGGCGCGCCGCGACGGCCACGAGCGAGTCCCGATGCTCCACCGGAATCGCGTCGTCGCGGAGCGAGATCGGCACGAGCGCGAGCGCGCGGCGCGGCGAGAGCGGGACGGAGTCGAACGACGCGCCCTCGGGCAGCTCCGCGCCCGTGGTGCCGACGCGCAGTGCCGCCAGCGCCGGCGCCGCGAGCGCGGCGGTGGTCGTGACCAGCCCGCCCCCGCTCCGCACGTACGCCACGATCTGCGCGGCGTAGCCGAGCGCCGTCGTGTCGAGCGCGATCACCGCGGCGTAGCGCGCGGTGTCGATGCGCGCGATCCGCCCCTGCCGCACGTCGCCCTTCGGCGACAGCGCGAGCCTCGCGTCCACCGCCCACCCCTGCTCCTCGAGCGCGGCGGTGACGAACTTGCTCTCCCACCCGACCTGCCCGAGCACGAGGAGTCGCGGGAGCGTCAGCGAGTCGCGCACCAGCGCGCGAGAGACCAGCGTGCCCGCGCGGACGCGCACCGCGGTCGGCGCCGATCGGGCGAGGAAGCGCGCCCCCGCGGGCCCGGCGCGCACCGAGTCGAGCACGCCGAAGCGGTCGGCGAGCATCACCGTCGCTCCAGCGGGCGCCGCCACCCGGATCCCCGTGCCACCGGTGGGATCGGCGATCGGCTCGGCCACCGACGCGAGCGGGAGCACCCCCTTCCCCTCCCACGTGGCGCGCGTCCCCGCGGCGGCGAGCGCCGCGAGCCAGTCGCGCTGCACGGGCGAGAGCGCCGTGTCGATGCGCACGTGCACGCGCGCCGGCGCGCGCGAGGTGCTCCACGAGACGAGCGACGCGCCGAGACCGCGCACGTCCGTGGTCTCCGCCGCCGACGGGTGCCGGCGCAGCGACTGGATGAGCAGCCAGACCAGGATCGCCATCGCCAGCACGTGTCCCGCGCGCTCGAGCGCGAGGCGTGCCCCGCCGCGCCGGCCGTCAGCGCGTGAGGGCATAGACCACCAGGTTCGCGCCGAACTTCACCGGGTCCCGCCCGCGGAACTCCATCTCCCGCGTGTTCGGGCGCATCGACCACTCGGAGCTGTAGTCCTTGTTGCTGTAGATCACGTCGATGCGGCCGTCGCGCATCACCCCCTTCAGGTGCGCGTGCACGATGTTGTCCCCCCACCCGTTCAGCTCGTGGCTCGTGTTCGGCGGCCCGTCCTCGAAGGTGAAGAACGAGCGGTAGAGCACGTGGTCGTTCGGGATCTGCACGAGCTTCCCGAACAGCTTCTCCAGCTCGGCCGTCATGGTGTGGTGGAAGATCCCGTCGATGTCGTGGTTGTGGTCGTCGACGAACAGGAAGCCTCCCCGCTCCACGTATCGCTTCAGGTTCCGCCGCTCGGCGATCGTGAAGAACACCGGCAGGTGCCCGGTGAGGAACACGAACGGGTACTCGAACAGGTCGTCGGAGTCGAGGCGCACGTTGATCCCCGAGGGACTCAGCGCGAGCGACGTGTACTTCGCGAGCACGTCGATCACGTTCGGGGGGAGGAGCGACGCGCTCTCCCAGTCCCCCGATGCGTAGATGCCGGTGGCGAACGTGAACGGTTTCATGGGACTCCCTGCCAGTCGGACAGCGTGGGCGCGGTGACGGTCTCGCGCTCGAGCCGCCGCCGCACCTCGATCAGCGGCGCGGTCGCGCGCTGGCCGCTCCGCATCGCGTCGATCGCCCGGCGCAGCGGGTCGGCGACGTCGCGCGCCTCCGTCAGCACGTCCACGAGGATCATGCGGAGCGAGTCGGAGCCCGCGGCCGGCGACCGGTCCACCACCACGAGGGCGCGGTCGATGCGCTGGAGCAGTCGTCGTCGCACTTCCTCGCCGCGATCGCGCGGGTCGCGCGGCGCCACGGTCGCGCTGTCGCTCCCCGTGAGCCGCACCTTGTCGATCTCGATCGGCTGGGTCACGAGCAGGCCGCGGAGCCAGTATCGCTTCGCGTTCCGCGCGTCCATCAGGAACTTGAGCGCGCGCTTCATGTGCGGGAGCGCGTCGTCCACCTGCGCGATGCGCAGCTCCGTGGTCGCATCGAGCATCGCCTCCGCGGCCTTCTTGAGGATCTTCGAGCTCGGCGTCTCGCCGACGAAGCCGACCCCCTGCACGTACTCGAGGTCGTACACGATCGAGAGCACGCGCGAGCGCAACGCGTCCTGCCGCATCCCCAGGTCCATCGACCGGCGCGTGTACGTGGTGTCGATGAGCCGTCGCTTGTTCCGGAGCAGCGTGTCGGCGCGCATGATGAGCATGCGCTCGCTCAGGATCGAGGTGTCGAGCGCGGCGGCGGCCGCCGGGTTCACGTTCACCGTGTCGCGCTTCCGTGGATCGAAGATGCGGATCGTCCGCGTCTCCGACTCCCCCTTCCCCGGCCCGGTCACGTCGTTCTCGTCCCACGCCACGGCCCGGACGTGGAGCACGTCCCCCGGCCCCAGACGCATGGTGTCGAGCAGGATCGCGCCGCGGAACGTCGTCGTGCGCGCGTGATCGAGCCCGCCGCGCGCGAGGGTCGTCCGCTTCGTCTCGATGTGGTTCTCGGTGCCCGTGGTGTGGAGCAGCTCGAACTCCACGCGCGAGAGCCCGATGTCGTCCTGGACATCGGCGAACAGCGCGATGCGCCCCTTCCCCTGCGGGTACACCGAGTCGCGCGCCGGCGATACGAGCGTCACGGTGGGCGGCTCGTCGATCACCGGCTCGAGCACGAGCAGCCGGTCGTACCCGCGATCCACCAACCGGACGACGGCGGGCTTCTTCGGCATCGTCACCGCCACGCTCCACGTGTCGCCCGCCACGGCGACGGGGAGCGTGTCGCGCCGCGAGCTTCCCCCCTCGCCGAACTGCGCGCCGAGGCTGTCGGTCGCGCCGGCGGCGGCGCCGCGCCCGCGCACGATCACGCGGCTCCCGACCAGCGCCGCCACGGACGTCGGATCATCCACGATCCGCGCGTCACGCCGGGCGTATCCGGGCGGCTCGACGCGCACGGCGACGGCGGCGAGCCGGTTGCCGAGCGGCGCGCGCACGGCGGGGCGAAGGAGAATGTCGCCCGGGCGCGGGTGCAGCACGCGCTCGAGCGTGCCGCCGGGAAGGAGCGCGAGCGCGATCATCCCGAGCGCGAGCGCCGCGGCGGGGAGGGACAGCGCGCGCGCCACCGGCGCGCGGAGCGCGCCGCGGAGCTCCACCCGGCTCACCGCCTGCTCGAGCGCCGGCGCCCCCGGCGCCGTCGCGGCGTCGAGCGCGGTGGCGAGCGCGAACTGCAGCGCCGGCACGCGCTCCTCGATGTAGAGCGCCACCCGGGCGAGCGTGCGGGCGTGGCGCCCGCGCCAGAGCACGATCAGCGCGGCGGCCATCGCTCCGGCCGCCGCGGCCGGCACGGCGAGCCGGCGGACGCCGAGCGGGAGCGGCACGGCGAGATCGACGAGGGCGAACAGCACGATCACGCCCGTTGCCGCGACCGCGCCCCACGACAGCGTGGCGCCGACCACCGTCCCCAACAGCGCGGCGCGCGCGCGCCGGACGCGAGTGATCGCGTTCGTCATGCTTCCTCCCTGGCCGTGACGCGGCTCGTGCCGCGCGCGCGCCGGCGCAGCAGCAGCTCGCCCGCGGCGAACGCGAGCGCCGCCGCGAGCAGCCACGGCACGAGCGGCGCTGGCGTCACGTCCGGTACCACGATCGATGCCCGCGCGGCGGGGCCGCGCGATGCCGGTCCGGCCAGCGCGGCGGCTCGCGCCTCGGCAATGGGGGCGAGCGATGCCGCGCCGCCGCACGGTGCCGTCATCGCCGCCACGAGCCGCGCGAATCGCGGCTGGAGCACCAGGTCGCCGCGCGACGGCACGGGGATCGTCACGGTGCGGATGCACCCGGCGCCGTGGCGGGCTTCCGCCGCCGCCGGCTCTCCATCCACCCATCGCGCCGCCACCCTCGCGCCGGCATCGGCATCATCGCCCGTCTTCCCCCCGTACGCGGCGTAGCGGACGAACGGCGCGACGACCACGGTGCCGTTCGCGCTCACCGCGCCCACCGTGTCGGGCGCCGCGCGCACGCTCCACGACGGAGGGAGCGCCGGCCCGGCGTGCGCGCCGGTGTCGCGCGGAGCGAACGCGCCGGCGGGCCAGAGCACGAGCACGCGTCCCGGCTCGCGCACCCACGCCGAGTCGGCGCCGCTCGTCGCGCCTCGGATGATCCGGACGGTGGGGGGCGCGGCGTCGCGCGCGCGCGCCGGATGCGAGGGGAGCGCGAAGCGGAGCGGATCGTCGTCCGCTCCCTCCACCACGACCACCGGCGCCGCCGCCGTGTCGGTCGCGGCCGCGACACGCACGAGGCGCACGGCGCCGGGCCAGAGCGCGCGCACGGAGTCGGCCGCCTGGTCCAGCTCCTCCTCGGCGAGCGGCGAGATGATCGCCAGCTCGAACGAGTCCGCCGCCTCGCGCATCGCCGACGCCGTGCGGAGCCCGGCAATGAGCGCCGCCGAGAGCCGCCCGCGATACGGCGATCGCGCCAGCACCGCCAGCGTGTCCCCCGCGTCGTCGCGCACCACGGTGGCCGTCCGGTCGAACACCACGACGGCATCGCCCGGCGAGAGCAGCGCGCGCGCGCTGTCCACCGCCTCGGCCTCGCGCGCCACCGCCCGCGAGCGGTCCACGAGCAGGATGCGCGCGAGCGCGCGCCGCGGCGGGCGCAGCACGGGACGCGCGAGCGCGGCCCCGACGGCCAGGATGAGCGCCACGCGCAGCAGCATCAGCAGCAGGTCGCGCGGCTGGATCGCCCGTGCATGTCCGCGCGCCGGCCGGTCGGGCGCGAAGCGCGCCGTCGGGAGCGGCACCATCTTCGGCTCGCGCGTGACGATGAAGTGCAGCGCCACCACGGCCGCGGCGATGGCGCCAGCGGCGATGAGGAACCCCGGAGCGAGAAAGCTCATGCCGATGCGTCCGCGGTCAGCACCGGCGTCACCACGCGCCGCACCACCCGCTCCGGCGCCTCGCCGGTCGTCGCGAGCTGGTACACCGCGCCGGCCGCGCGCCAGCTCGCCGCCAGCGCCTCGCGCCACCGCCCGAACGACTCGTGGTACTCCGCCAGCTCGCGCTCCTCGAGCGGACGCCGGATCGTGGCGTCCTCGGGGTCGGTGACCACCGGTCCGAGCGCGCTCGGGTCGAGCTCCTCGGCGGCCACGATGTGCACCGCGTACACCTCGCGCCCGCCGGCCACCATCTCCCGCGCCTGCTCGAGCAGTGCATCGGCATCGCCCAGGAAGTCGCTCACGATCGCGATGCGCCGGCTCGACCGGAGCGCGCCGAGCGACGGCGCGAGCGGCGTGGATCCGGATGGCGTCGTGTCGAGCAGCATGCGGAGAACGTTGGCGACCGTGCCCCGGCGCGTGCGCGCGGGGAGCGCGCGCAGCCCCGCGCCATCGACCACGGCCACCCCGACCGGATCGGTGTCGGCGTGCGCCACCGCGCACAGACCGAGCGCGACCGCCGCCGCCAGCTCCCACTTCGCGAGCGTGCTCGGCGGATACGCCATCGAGGCGCTCGCGTCCACCATGACCGTCGTGCGAAGGTTCGACTCGTCGTGCGAGAGGCGGATCGCCACGCGCTCCGTCCGCCCGAACAGCTTCCAGTCGATCTTCGCCGGATCGTCCCCCTGCTGGTACGGCCGGTACGCCGTGAACTCCGGAGAGTACCCGACGCGCTTGGACCGGTGCGCGCCCTGGAACGCCCCGCCGGTGATGCGCCGCGCGGGCCAGTGCACCCCGCGAACGGCATCGAGCAGGGCGCCGCTGGTGAGCTGCTGCATGGTCAGACCTTGATGTCGCTGCGTGGCGGTGACACGTGCGCGAGGACGTCGGCGACGAGGTTCTCGGACGTCACCCCCTCGGCCTCGGCGGCGAAGTTGGGGAGGATGCGATGCCGGAGCACCGGGAGCGCCACCCGCTGCACGTCCGCCGGCGACACCGCCATGCGTCCACCGAGCAGCGCCCACGCCTTCGCGCCGAGCACCAGCGCCTGCCCGGCGCGCGGCCCTGCCCCCCAGCGCGCGTACTTGCGCACGAGCGCCGGCACGTCGACCTCGCGCGGACGGGTCGCGCGCACCAGGTCCGTCACGTACGCGAGGATCGCGTCGGAGACCATCACGTCGCGGACCAGCGCCTGAAGCGCGATCGCCTGCTCCGCGCTCACCGTGGCCTGGATGCGCGTGGTGTCGCGCCCCGTCGTGGCCCGCAGGATGGAGATCTCCTCGTCCCGCTTCGGGTACTCGATCCGGATCGCGAACAGGAAGCGGTCGAGCTGCGCCTCGGGCAGGGGGTAGGTCCCCTCCTGCTCGATCGGGTTCTGCGTCGCCAGCACGAAGAACGGCTCCATGAGCCGCATCGTCTCCCCGGCCGCGGTGACGCTGTGCTCCTGCATCGCCTCGAGGAGCGCGGCCTGCGTGCGCGGTGGAGCGCGGTTGATCTCGTCGGCGAGCACGATGTTCGCGAAGATCGGGCCCTTCACGAAGCGGAAGGCGCGGCGACCGGTGGCCGCATCCTCGTCCAACAGCTCCGTGCCGGTGATGTCCGAGGGGACGAGATCGGGGGTGAACTGGATGCGCCGGAAGTCGAGGTGCATCGCCTCGGCCACCGATTTGATGAGCAGCGTCTTCGCCAGCCCGGGCACCCCCACGAGGAGCGCGTGCCCGCCGGCGAGGAGCGCCATGAGCACCTCGTCCACCACATCCGACTGCCCGACGATCCGCTTCCCGACTTCCGTGCGCAGCGCGCGAACGGCGCGCATGAGGATCTCCGAATCTTCGGTCGCCGCCCCATCCGGAGCGGCGGCCGAATGTCTCCCGTGTGCTGCAACCGTCATGTCACACTCCCTGATGTCCCACGCCAGAACCCTCTTCCCCTCGAGCGTCCGCCCGGCGGGCGAGGCGCCGGATGCCACTGTGACAAGACGCGGCGACACGAACGATCCCTACGTCTGTCGCGCAGCGCGTGTCGCGCAGCGCGCGGGCGCGCTCCGTGCCGGGAGAGCCGGTGCCCCCGCCCCCTGGACTCGCCGCGCCTCTTCGGGCAGCTTCACGCGATGCGTCACCACCACTCCCTGCTCGCCGCCCTGCTCGCGCTGGCGGCCGTGGGCTGCGCCCCCCACAACCGGCGCGCCCCCTCCCTCGCCAGTGCCGGCGCGAGCGCCGCGCCGCTCGCTCCCACCGGCGGCTATCGCGGCCGCTTCAACAACGATCGGCAGTCGCACGCCGACTTCTGCGTGCGGCTCCGCGCGCCGACCGTCGCGCTGCGCTACGCGGACGGCGAGCCGACCGGCTTCTCGCTCACCGACAGCATCCTGCGCCCCGCGCCGGGGACGGGCGTCTCGTGCCCGGAGCCCGGGCTGGCGCGGCTCGATGCGCGGGAGATCGTGATGACCGCCGATGGCCGCCCGATGCTCTTCCATCGCGGCGGCTGGGGGTTCGTGGGGAACGACCCGGCGAGCGCCGTGCACTACGGGCACGTGCTGCTCTCCGACATCGACAGCGTCGGGTTGCGGTTCGTGCGCGACCACGGGCAGCGGAGCTGGGTGCCGGCGCCCACCGCGCCGTGGCCGGGTCCGGGGCAGCTCGCGGGGAACGGCACCGCGTGCGAGGCGCGCTCGCCGACGCCATCCCGCGTCGCCGCGCGCTCGATTCCGGGGGACATGCGGTACCTCAATTCGGCGCGCACCGCCGCGATTCCCTACGCCATCTATGGTAGTCCGGCGGAGGACCTCGGCCCCGCCGCCGACCGCGCGCGCGGGGTGAAGTACACGATGCTCACGTGGAGCTGGATCAACGTGCGCGGGGGCGGCGTGGCGCGCGCACTCATCGAGGATGGGGCGTCCTTCTACCCGTGCACCGACGTCCCCCCGATCCGCCTGGCGTCCGTGTCCGACGCGCGCACCAGGACCATCACCGGGTGGGTGGAGGCCGTCTATGGCGCCATCCGATCCGGCGACGGCTGGCTGTACGGCTGGATCGTGTCCGCGCATCGCCACGGCGCGGACCCGGTCGTGGCGCATCTGGTGCGGTGAGGGCGGCACTCCTTCCGACGGTGCCCGCATGCGGATCACGGCACGAGCGCTCGACGCGACGATCACCAAGCAGGTGCGCCTGCGGTATCTGCTCGCCCTGCCGGACGACGCCGTCGCGCCGCCGTGGCCGCTCCTCCTCTTCCTGCACGGCTCGGGGGAGCGTGGAACCGACCTCGCGCGCGTCTCCATGTACGGCGTGCCGAAGGAGCTGGCCCTGGGGCGCCGCCTCCCGTTCGTGGTGGTGGCGCCGCAGTGTCCGGCGCGCACGACCTGGTCGGCGCACCTCGACGCGTTGATCGCGCTGCTCGACCACGTGCAGGCGACGCACCCCATCGACGCCGGGCGCGTCACCGTCACCGGGCTGAGCATGGGCGGCACGGGGACGTGGGAGATCGCCGTCGCCCACCCCGACCGGTTCGCGGCGCTCGCGCCGGTGTGCGGCAGCGACGCCTGGTGCGTGGGGGACGCGTCCCAGCTTTGCGTGATCCGGCACGTGCCGGTGTGGGCCTTCCACGGCGCGCGCGACGACGTGATCCCGCCATCGGCGTCCAGGCGGCTGGTCGATGCGCTGCGGCAGTGCGGCGGCGATGCGGAGCTGACGCTCCTCCCCGAGCAGGGGCACGCCTGTTGGGAGCCGGTCTACGCCACGCCGGAGCTGTACACGTGGCTGCACGCGCAGCGGAATGCACGTCGGGTGTGACGGGGGCCCGGCGGGGGACTCGGCGGGACGACGCGTCCCCCGCCACCGCCGCCAGCCGCGCCGCTCCGCGGTGAGAATCCTCTCACGCCCCGTGGCGCATCTCATGCGGCATGGGTCATCGACCATGGGCGCGTTCACCCGGCCGAGCGACCACTTGCTCATCGCGCGATCCTCCCCGCCGTACCGAGAGCTCGAGCCGCTGCTCCCGGTGCCAGAGCGGTGCACGGCGCCGCTCCCGTTAGGCAGCGTGCTCGTCGTGCAGGTGCACGACGCCGCGCGGGACGGCCCGCTCGTGGAGCGCTGCGTGCCGCTGCTGCGCGCGCGCCACCCGGCCGCGCCGGTCGTGCTGCACTTCGTGAACGTGTCGGCCTCCGGTGCCGTCCATCTCGCGCGCCGGTCGGCGTTCCTCTTCGTGCGCGCGATCCTCGTGGATGATGAGCCGTTCGCGCCGACCCTGCGTCGGATCATCACGCACCCCGCCGACCTCGCGGGGGATCTCGTGGAATGGCTCCCGCTGTGCGGCGTGCGCGTGCCGCCGGAGTGCGTGCCGCTCGTGCGCGAGGTGGTGCGCCGCGCATCCGCGCACCGGAGCGTGGGCGAGCTGCTGCACGAGATCGGCGAATCGGAGCACAACGCGCGCAAGCGGCTGCACGGCCGCGGCCTGCCATCACCGAGCAGCTGGTTCCAGGCCGCGCGCGCGATCCAGGCCGCACTGCGCCTGCAGGCCGACGCCGAGCACACTCTGCTCGACGTCGCGTTGGAGCTCGGCTACAGCGATCACTCCACGCTCAGCCGTCAGATGGTGCGCCTGTTCGGGCTGCGTCCCGGCGTGGTGCGCGAGCTGCTTGGTTGGGAGCCGCTAACCTATCGATGGATCACGCGCGCTCGTGACCAGCGCGAACCCAACCGGCTTGATCGGGCCATCGCCACCGGCGATGGAGTCGGGTAACGTGCGGATGCGGTGGCGCGATGCTCCCCACCGCGCCCATTGTCGAACACGCCTGGCGACTCCCGCACGCCGCTCGGGAGCGCCGGCAGAGCACCACCGGAAACCAGGAGGAAGATGGCACGAGGATCCTGAAGCACCTGGGCCCTGCTGTCACACGGCGTCGGCAGCGGCCATGCGACCATCCGTTCGGTGATCACGCGACGACGGTCCGTCACCAAGGCGGCCCGACCGCGGGCGCGTCCTCCCCGAGGACGACGGACCGCACCACAGGCGGGACACCGGGCGAAGCACGTCGGAGGAAAGTCATGAAGCAGTTCCGACATGACCGTCCAGAGACACGGTCGGGAGATCGGTCCAGGGAGGCGCACGTGGGCCGGGACCGCATCCCCCGGGCGCGGCATGGGCGCCGCGGCGACGAAGGATCGCACACCGGCTCGTCACCTCCGGTGCACGCCGCACGCGGATCGACGATGACCGAAGCTGAACGGCAGGCGCGGTGGCCCATCGCGTAGCCATCACGGAGCAGCTGGCATCGTCACGCACGACCGAGCCACACACGGGTCACGGCTCGGAGCACGCTGGCCGCCCCGACCGGCTCCATCAGCGGTCGGGGCGGCTCGATGCATCGGTGGGCGACCCGCCCACCAGCCCATCGATCTGCGCGAGATGGTGCCGCAGGTGCCCGAGGTAGTCGCGCACGAAGTACTCGAGCGTGGTGGGCTCATCCGCCGGCACGGTGCGCCACGCGATGCGATCGAGGTTGTGGCGGGCGCGCGGGCGCGACCACGCTTCGGCCGGGATCCGCTCGATCACGCGGGCCAGATGCCGGTTGTAGCCGCGCCAGAGCTCCAGGAGCGATGCCCAGTCCGCCTCCTGGTAGCCTTGCCGGGCCACCCAGTCATCCTGCTCGTACGTGGGGAAGATCAGGTCGTCCCGCACCTGCGCGCGCACGAAGCGCTGGTGGTTGTTCGCCGCCGAGTCGATCAGGTGGCCGATGATCTCGCGCGGCGACCACTTTCCCGTGCCCGGCCGGCGACCGTTCACCTCGTCGCCCACCGTCCGGAGCCGGGCGAACGCATCATCCACGGTGGCGCGCAGCTCCTCGGCCGTCTGGTTCAACACTCGGTCACTCCGATGGCTCGTGGTGGATGCTTCCGGCGGCCGCGCGATCACGCGCGAACCGCCACCACCGCCGTCCCGTAGCACAGGACTTCGGTCACGCCCTTCATCACTTCGGTCGCGTCGTAGTGGATCGCCACGACCGCCGTGGCGCCCAGCTCCTGCGCGTGCCGCAGCATGAGCTCGAACGCCTCGGCGCGGGTCCGCTCGCACAGCTCGGTGAGCAGCGTGATGTTGCCGCCGATGAGCGTCTGCAGCCCAGCGCCGATGGTGCCGAACACGGAGCGTGACCGCACCGTGACCCCCCGCACGACGCCGAGCGTCTGCGTCACGCGGTATCCCTCCAGCCCCATCGCCGTGGTCGTCATGGCATGCTCGATCGCTCGCGTGCCCATGTCCGCTCCCTGTGTGAAGTGTCAGTCGAAGAGCGACGGCATCCCGTCCGTCGCGCCCGTCCACCCCTCGTGCGCCAGCAGCCACCGCTTCCGGTCGATCCCACCGCCGTACCCGGTGAGCGTCCCGTCCGCGCCGATCACCCGGTGGCACGGCACGATGATCGACAACGGGTTCCGGCCGTTCGCCGCGCCCACCGCGCGCACCGCGTCGGGTGCCCCGATGCGGAGCGCGATCGCCGAGTAGCTCACCGTCCGCCCGTACGGGATCTCGCGCAGCGCGTTCCACACGCGATGCTGGAACGGCGTCCCCCTCGGCGCGAGCGGCAGGTCGAACGTCGTCAGGCGTCCCGCGAAGTATTCGCCGAGCTGCTCGCGCGCGGCGCGGAGCACGCGGGCCGCCGGCTCGCCCGCGTCGCGCACGGGCCGCCACCGCGCGATGTCGGCGTCGTTCGACCCGTGGCGCCGGGCGTCGAAGTACACGCACACGAGCCCCGCCGCGGCCTCCCCGCCCGCGCTGGCCGCGCTGGCCGCGAGCAGCAGCGCACCCAGCGGGCTCGGGATCTCGTCGTACACCACGTCGTCAGGCACGATCGGTCACGATGGCTCGTCCATGGAATGCCGGATCGCCGGCTCGCCGGGGGCGGGCGCCACCCGCGCCTTGAACGCCTGGAGCACGTCGTCGTCGAACATCGCGTCGGCGATCGCCGCGATCTCCTCCGCCTCCCGCCACGCGTCGCGCAGCGCCTCCAGCTCTCCCTCCACCGCCCGCCGCTCCGAATCTTCGTTCGCCGCCATCTCGAGCGCCAGCCGGTCCACCACCGGCAGCCGGTACAGCCGCGTCTCGGGCTCGCTCCCCGTCCCGCCCCGCGCCCAGAACGACCGGTTCGCGAGCTGCACGGCGAGTCGCTCGGCGAACGAGATCCCCACCGGGAGCGCGCGCCCGGTGTCCGGCGCATCGGGGAAGCGTCCCCACGAGGTGCGCATCGCGAGCGCGGCGACGCGCGTGAAGAATCCGTCCGGGTCCCCCGCCGCATCGAGCTTGGCCACCGCATCGCGCACATCGCCGCGCGCCGCCATCCGGCCGTTGAGCGCCGCGAGCAGCGTGGCCGCGGTGCGCAGGCCGCCGGTCTCGGCCAGCGTCGCCACGCCGCCGTCGTGCCGCACGACGAGCCGCCACGGATGCTCCCGGTCGGGACGGATGAGCGACGCGTCGCGCAGGTGCCGGTAGCGGATGAGCAGCGGGCGCCCCCCGTCGTCCACGCCGCGCGCGAGCACGCGGTGCTCGCGCCGGAAGATCCGCACGTGCAGGAGCGCGTCATCGCTCAGGCCGAGCGATGCGACGGAGCCGGCGAGCGCGCGTTCCGCCTGCCGGGCGAGAAAGCGTCCGCCGCGCCGCACGAGCCCGTCCCGTCGCTCGTCCGCTCCGCGGCGCCACGCCGCATGACCGAGCCGGTCGCCGTATCGCCACGCCGCGATCTCCGGGAAGAGCGCCGGCCCGATGCGCACGAGCTCGAGCCCGGAGCGGAGCCGCGCCAGGGCGATGTTGTCGGTGGACACGCGCAGCCGCGTGCCGCGGAAGAGCACCTCGCACCGGTCGATGGCCTCCCAACGCTCGTCGAGCGGGGTGAGGTTCCAGCATCCACAGCGCGTGCACACCACCCACAGCCGCCCGCGCGCCGGGTCGAACGCGAGCCGCCGCCCCACCAGACAGGTGGGGACGTCCTCGTTGCCGCCGAGATGCGCGTGGCAGAAGAGACAGGTGGCGTACATCGGTCGTGGCGCGGTGACGGCGGTGCGACGGGCGCCGGCCTCTCACGATGACTCCCGGCGCCCGCGTCGTCCATCCCCGCCCAACGCAAGCGATGTGCTTGCCGCGCCCCTCGTTTGGTGGCACGAACGCGCCGCCGCTCGGCCGAGCATGGTTCGGGAATGGGACGAAGTGACCGGGTGTGGGACGAACGGCGCGGGATGCGGGGCGCGGGGCGCGGGGTGCGTGACTGTGGAATGCGATGGAGGCACCGGCCAAAGCCGGTGCCTCCATCGCTCAGTCCCTGTTCATAACGCACCCCGCGCCCCGCGCCCCGCGCCCCGCACCTCGCGCCGTTCGCGTCGGCTCGGTCCGCCTCTTGCGCTTTCGGGATATGTTCGGTACCATCTCTTCCCGCGCAACGGGGCACTCCAATGCAACAGCCCGCTCTCTTCCCCGACTCCGTTCAGAGGTCCCTTCGCCAACTCCCCGTCATCGGCGAGCAGCGCGACATCACGTACTACGGCTCGCACGCGAAGAGTGTTCTCAACGGTCCCGAAATCACCGGGATGGGGTTCTGGTCGGTCAACCCGTACACGGGGTGTGCCTTCGGCTGCGCGTACTGCTACGCGCGCTACGCGCATCGGTACGTGATGGAGCGCGCCGCCGCCGATGACCGGCTCGCCGGTGCCGCCGAGCGCGAGGCGGGACGCATCCCGCCCTGGCTCGCCTTCGAGCGCCACATCTTCGTCAAGCGCAACGCCGCGAGCGCGCTCGCGCGCGCGTTGCGCCAGGGGAGCCAACGGCACCTCGCGCTCGTGCGAGGTGACGCGATCGTCATCGGCACGGCCACGGACCCGTACCAGCCCGCCGAGCGGCGATTCCGCATCACGCGCTCGGTGCTCGAGGTGCTCGCCGAGCACCCCGGGCTCCGCGTCGTCATCATCACCAAGAGCCCGCTCGTCACGCGCGACATCGACGTGCTCCGGCGCATCGCGCGCCACGCGTCGCTCACCGTGCACGTCTCGCTGATCACCACCGACCGGGCGCTCGCCCGCCGCCTCGAGCCGCGCGCGCCGACGCCGGAGGCTCGCCTCCGCGCGGTGCGCCGCCTCGCGGGGGCGGGGATCGACGTCGGCGTCAACTGCATGCCGGTGCTTCCGGGGATCACCGACCACCCGCGCGCGCTCGAGGCGCTGGTGCGCAGCGTGGCCGACACGGGCGCCACGCACCTCGCGGTGGGCTCGCTTCGCCTGCAGCACGAGGCGCGCAAGCGCTACCTCCCCTTCATCGCCGCCGAGTTTCCGCACCTCGCCGACCGCTACGCGCGCGCGTACGCGCACGCCCACGCGCCGAGCGAGCGGTACCGCGACGGCCTCGCCGCGTTCGTCGCCCGCCTGTGCCGCAAGTACGGGTTGGACGCGGGGCGCGGGATGCGGAAGGCAGGACGCGGGACGCCGGACGCGGGGCGCGGGACGCGGGATGCGGGGCGCGGGAGCACGGAACGCGCCGCGGACGCGGCGCAATCCATGTCCTCGCGTCCCGCGCCCCGCGCCCCACGCCCCGAGCAGCTCGTGCTCGCCCTGTGACCACCCCCGCCGTCGTCGCGCCCGCGCTCGCCGAGCTCCGGCATCGCCTCGCGCGCATCACGGAGGTGAAGCCGGACCGCGCGCCGCTCGCCACGGGCATCGCCGCGCTCGACGCCGCGCTCGCCGGTGGCGGGGTGCCGCGCGGGCGGCTCACCGAGGTGACCGGCACGCGCGGGAGCGGGAAGACGACCTTCCTGCGGCGCCTCGTCATGGAGACCACCGCGCGCGGGCTCGCCGTGGCGTGGGTGGACGCGGGGCGCACACTCGCGCCGCGCGACTGGGCGCGCGTGCGCGGCGCCGATGGCGATGCGCTCTGGGTGGTGCGCCCGCGCCGCGCGAGCCAGGGCGCGTGGTGCGCCGACATCCTCCTGCGGAGCGGCGCGTTCGCGCTCGTGGTGCTCGACGGCGCCCCCCCGCTCTCGCGCGCGGCGGCGGTGCGCCTCACCAGGCTCGCGCGCGATGCGCACGCCGCGCTCATCGCCGTCGGCGGCGATGACGGACCGGCCACGCTGCTCCCCGGCGCGCTCCGCCTCCACGTCGCCCGGCGCGGCGAGCGGCCGCGCGCGCGACGATCGCGAGGGGACCGCGGCGGCGGAGGCGAAACGGAGGCGCGCGCGGCGGCGGCGGCCGACCCGCCCGCGCGCGAGCGGACGCGATGGATGTCGATCACGGTGGAGAAGGGAGGGAGGCGTCGAATCGTGGAGGTGGAGCATGGAGTCGGCATGGCGAGTCGCTTGTGTGCGCATCCCGAGGTTCCCGATCGCCGCGGTGTGGCGCGCGATGGGAGCGGCGGGGGCGCGCGCGAGCGCGCCGCCGCCGGCCCAACTGGAGCTGCTCGACCCGCCTCCGGCCTCCCCACCCCCACTCCCCGCGTGCTCCCCCGCAAGCCCCGCTGCGCCGAGCCGCCCGGGCTCGTCAGGCACGAGCCCGGGCGCCCTCGCCCGCGCGAGCGGCTCGCCGGCACCGGCGTGGGATGAGCGCCCCGTCGCGCTGATCGACGGCGCGCGGCTCCGCGCCGTCTCCTCCGCCGCCTCCCGCGCGCGCGTGCGCGCGGGGATGACCGCCGCCGAGTCGCGCGCGCACTGCGCCGCGCTCGAGATCCTCCCGTGGCGCGACGAGACGATCGCGGGCGCGATCACCGAGGTCACCGCCGCGCTCCTCGCCGCGAGCCCGCGAGTGACGCCGGTCGCCGGCGAGCCCGGACTCTGGTGGGTGGGCGCCTCGGGCTTCGACGCGCTCGGCGGCGAGCGCGCGCTCGCCGGCCGGCTCGCCGCCATCGCGCGGCGGTGGCACCCGCGCGCGCGCGTCGGCATCGCCGACTCGTGCGTCGCCGCGCGCGCCGCCACCTGGGCCGACGCGCGCGCCGGTGATGCCGCGGGCGATGCCGTCATCGTCCCCCTCGGTGGCGATGCGCGATGGCTCGCCACCGCGCCGCTCGCGCTCGTCCCGATGGGCGAGGAGCTGCGCGACACGCTCGCCGCGCTCGGCATTCGCCACGCCGGCGCGCTCGCCGCGCTCGAGCCGGGGGACGTCGAGCGCCGCTGGGGGGAGGAGGGACGCCGGGCGTGGCGGCTCGCGCGCGGCGAGGACGACCGCCGCCCCGTGCTCGCCCGCCCCGCCGCGCCGCGCACGGTGGAGGTGGAGCTCCCCGTTCCGGTGAACGAGATGGCGCCCGTGCTCTTTCTCGCCCGCGCCGCCGTCGAGACGCTCGCCGAGGAGCTCGCGCGCGATGCGCGCGCCGCCGCCACCGTCGCCATCACGCTCGCGCTCGACGACGCGCGCGGCGCGCTCCCCCGCCCCGCCACGCCGCACACCATCACGCGCGAGATCCGCCTCGCCACCCCCACGGCGCGCGCCGCGCACCTGTTCGACCACTGCCGGGCGCTGCTCGAGCGATGGCCGCTCGCCGCCCCCGCGTGCGGGGTGACGATCGCCATCGTCGCCACCGCGCCGATGTCCGGCGCGCAGGGCGACCTCCTCTCCACCGCCTGGCGCGACACCGCCGCCATGGACGCCGCCTTCGCGCGCCTGCGCGCGGAGCTCGGCGCGGAGAGCGTCGTGCGCCCCGAGCGGCGGGAGGAGCATCCCCCCGAGCACGCGGGGGAATGGCGCGCCGGAGCCGAGGCGCGGAGCGCGGGGCGCGGAGCGCGGGAGGAAGCGTGGGAGGAGGGGGCGGAGCGCGACGACGACGCCCACGCGGCGCGCACGGCGGCGCTGCGGCTGCTGGAGGAGCCGGAGGCGGTGGAGGTGGAGCGCGAGCACGATGCGCCGTGCGCGGTGTGGTGGCGCGGCCGGCGCATCGCGCTCGACCACGCCGTCGAGGTGGAGCGGCTCTCCGGCGACTGGTGGAAGGCCCCCTACCATCGCGACTACTGGCGCTGCGATGGCGAGGGCGCCGAGCTGCTCGTGTTCGTGGATCACGAGGGGGGGTGGTACGTGCAGGGGTGGTATGACTGACGACGCGGGGCGCGGGACGCGGGGCGCGGGGCGCGAAGGTATGGATTGCGCCGCGCCCGCGGCGCGTTCCGGACTCCCGCACCCCGCGTCCCGCGTCCCGCGCCCCGAATACGTCGAGCTGCACTGCCACTCCGCGTTCAGCCTGCTCGACGGCGCGTCGCCCCCCGATGTGCTGGTGGCGCGCGCGGTGGCGCTCGGGTATCACGCGCTCGCCCTCACCGACCACGACGACCTGGGCGGCATCGTCGCCTTCGCCCAGGCGGCGCACGAGGCGGGGGTGGAGGGGATCGTGGGGGTGGAGCTGACCATCGCGGGGCGCGGGGCGCGGGATGCGGGGTGCGTGAACATGGAATGCGGCGAGGGGACCGGCGAACGCCGGTTCCCGAGTCGCTCGGTCTCCACTCACACGCGCCCCGCGCCGCTCGCGCCGGAGCCCGCCACGCACCACCTCACGCTCCTCGCCGAGTCCCGCGACGGCTACGCCAACCTCGCCACGCTCGTCACGCGCGCGCGCATGGACCGGCCGCGGGGGCGGCCGGCGGTCGGGCTCGACACGCTCGCGCGGCACGCGCACGGCCTGTTCGCGCTCAGCGGGTGCCCGCGCGGGTGGGTGCCGTCGCTCGTCAGGCGCGGCGATCTGCATGGCGCCCGGGAGGCCGCGGCCACGCTCGCCGACATCTTCGGTGGACGCCTCGCCATCGAGTGCTGGGACCACGGCCTCGCCGAGGAGCGCGAGGCCGTCCCCCACCTCATCGCCATCGCCCGCGCGCTCGCCCTCCCCTGGGTGGTGACCAACGACGTCCACTACGCCGCGCCGCGCGACCGCATCGTGCACGACGTCCTCGCCGCGCTCCGCCACCAGCGCACGCTCGACGAGATGGGCACGCGACTCCGCCCCAACGGCGAGTGGTACCTCAAGAGCGCCGCCCAGATGGCCCGCCGCTGGCGCTCGCGTCCCGAGGGGATCCGCGCCACGCTCGCCATCGCCGAGCGGTGCGCGTTCCGCATGCGCGAGCTGCGCCCCACCCTCCCCGCCTTCCCGCTCCCCCCCGGCGTGGAGCCTGACGAGTACCTCGCCCGCCTCGTGGAGCAGGGCGCGCACGAGCGGTGGGGCGCGCGCCGCGGCGAGCGGCACGACCGGCAGATCGCCCACGAGCTCGCGGTCATCCGCCGCCTCGGCCTCGCCGGCTACTTCCTCATCGTCTGGGACATCGTCCGCTTCGCGCGGCGCGAGGGCGTGCTCTGCCAGGGACGCGGCTCCGCCGCCAACTCCGCCGTCTGCTTCTGCCTCGGCATCACCGCCGTCGACCCGATCAAGCTCGGACTCCTCTTCGAGCGCTTCCTCAGCGAGGAGCGCCACGGAGCCCCCGACATCGACATCGACTTCGCCCACCGCGACCGCGAGAAGGTGCTGCAGTACGTGTACGAGCGGTACGGCCGCGACCACGCGGCGATGGTGTGCGAGCAGATCAGCTACCGCGGCCGCAGCGCCGCGCGCGACACGGCGCGCGTGCTCGGCTTCAGCGTGCAACAGGCGAGCGTGCTCGCCACGCTCGTCGGAGGCGGCGCCGCCGGCGAGGAGCGTGGCGAGCTCCTCCCCGCCGGAGCCGGGGCGCGGGACGCGGGGCGCGGGGCTGACGCGGTTTGCGGGACGCGGGGTGCGGGGTGCGGGATAGTGGAATGCGACACGGGGCCGGCGAGGGCCGGCCCCGTGTCGCTCAATCTCCATTCTCACGCGCCCCGCGCCCCGCACCCCGCATCCCGCGCCGGTCTCGACCCCGCCGACCCCCGCGTCCGCATCCTCCCCCGCATCGTGCGCGGGCTCCGGCACGTGCCGCGGCACCGGTCCATTCACGTGGGCGGCTTCGTGCTCACCGAGGCGCCGCTCTCCACCGTCGTCCCCATCGAGCCCGCGGCGATGGACGGACGCACCGTCGTGCAGTGGGACAAGGACGACGTGGACGCGATGGGGCTCGTCAAGATCGACCTCCTGGGCCTCGGCATGCTCACCCTCATCCAGGACTGCCTGGCGTACGTCCGCGCCACGCGCGGCCACACCGTCGAGCTGTACGATCTCGACTACGCCGACCAGGCGGTGTACGACGACCTCTGTCGCGCCGACACGATCGGCGTCTTCCAGGTCGAGAGCCGCGCGCAGATGATCACGCTGCCGCGCCTCAAGCCGCGCTGCTTCTACGACCTCGTGGTCGAGGTCGCGCTCATCCGTCCGGGGCCGATCCAGGGGGAGATGGTGCACCCGTACCTGCGGCGCCGCGCCGGCGAGGAGCCCGTCACCTACCCGCACCCGTCGCTCGAGCCGATCCTCGCCCGCACGCTGGGCATCCCGCTCTTCCAGGAGCAGGGGATGCAGGTGGCGATCGCCGCCGCGGGGTTCACCCCGGGGGAGGCCGACGCGCTGCGCCGCGCGATGGGGCACAAGCGGAGCCGCGAGCGGATGGCGGCGATCTGCGAGAAGATGATCGAGGGGATGCGGCGGAACGGCATCGACGAGGACACCGCGCGCCGGATCTACGGCCAGATCAACGCGTTCGCGGACTACGGCTTCCCCGAGAGCCACGCCGCGAGCTTCGCGCTCCTCGTCTACGCGAGCGCGTACCTCAAGCACTACTACGCGCCCGAGTTCACCGCCGCGATCCTCAACGCGCAGCCCATGGGCTTCTACTCGCCGGGCACGATCATCGAGGACGCGCGCCGCCACGGCGTGCGCGTGCTCGGTGTCGATGCCTCGCGGTCGCGCTACGACTGCACGCTCGAGCGCGCGGAGCGCCCGGGCGCGCCGGCGGTGCGCCTGGGACTGCGCTTGGTGAAGGGGCTCGGCGCGCGGGCGAGAGAGCGACTGGAGGCGGCGCTGCGCGAGACGCCGTTCCGGTCGATCGGCGACGTCGTGCGGCGCTCGGGGCTCGACCGGCGCGCGCTGCGCGCGCTCGCCGAGGCGGGGGCGCTCGACGCGTTCGTGCCCGACGAGCCGAGCGCGCGCCGCCGGCGCGCGGCGATCTGGCGGATGCTCGAGGAGGTGCGCGGCGACGCCGGCCCGCTCGCGCCCACGCTGCCGTCGCTCGACGTTCCCGCGAGCATCCCCGCGCTCTCGGCGCTGGAGCTCACCGCCGCCGACTATCGCACGACGGGCGTGTCGCTCAACGGCCACCCCATGCGCCACCTGCGCGCGCTGCTCGCCCCGAACGGCGTGCGGACGGCGCGCGAGCTGGCGGCGATGCCCGACGGCGCGCGCGACGTCGCCGTGGCCGGCCTGGTCATCTGCCGGCAGCGCCCCGGCACGGCGAAGGGGTTCGCCTTCCTCACTCTCGAGGACGAGACGGGGCTCGCCAACGTGGTGGTGACGCCGAAGCGCTTCGAGCGGCAGGCGCTGCTCATCTCGAACGCGCCGCTCCTCCTCGTGCGCGGCACGCTGCAGGTGGAGCAGGGGGTGGTGAACCTACGAGGGGAGACGTTCCGCGAGCTGAAGGTGGACGTCGGCGCGGACGGCGTGCGGGGGCACGACTTTCATTGAGACGACGTTCTCGGCCATCGGCCATCGGCCATCAGCCATCGGCTCTCGGCTACGGCACACGCCGAGAGCTCTCCATGGCGGGGCAGTAAGCCGAGAGCCGATGGCCGATGGCCGAGAGCCGCTTTCTTCAGCGCACCCGTCGTCTGCCCGACCGCTCGCGCAGCAGGAAGAGCCCGAGGATGAGCGACCCCACACCGATCATCGCCAGCGCCGGATAGTAGGTCGCCGTCTTCGGCGGCACCCACCCCTCGCGCTTCGCGTCGCGGGCGGAGAGCATCGGCTCCGGATGCGCGGGGCGCGACGGCGCGACCGGTCCGCGCAGATCGCCCTCGCGGCGGAACGACTCCGGGGCATCGGCGGGCGCGGGCGCCACGGCCGCCACCACGATGGGCGACACCGGCGCGGTGTCGGACACCGCCGGATCGAGGTTCGCCGAGATCACCCGCGGCTGTCCCACCGCCTCGCGCTGATGCTTGATGTGGAGCACCGCCGCGACGAGTCCCGTGAACATCCCACCGCCGAACGCGCCGGCGACCTTCCCGTTGTCGTTGGATTCGGGGAACCGGCACTCGCACACCTGAGCCGACGCCGTCGCGGTGAGCGAGGTGCCGAGCAGAACGAAGATGGCGGCGATGGCCGCGAGGCGATGACGAGACGCCATGAGTACCACGACCTGCGGGGGGGACGACTCCCGAGCGAGGATCACTCGGGCGGAACCTGCGGTGGAGCGTGCGGCGACGTGCGCGGGAGCCTTGCTGGTGGGCCGGAGCGCTCGCGAGCCTCACGAGCGCGACGAACGATGATGTGTAAAGAAAAATACTACCACCGGCAAAAAACAAGACGTATCCCGTTCGCTATTTTACAGCCGAGCCCGTCGTTGCGCCAGAGGGTTACACCCCGACCCCGGTGAGCGCCGGACGCCTGACGCCCGATGGAGCACCGAAGCACCACCGGTCCGCCGTCGCGGCGCCGGCTCGGCCGCCGATTCGGCCGGCACCACTCGTGCAGCGAGGCGCTGGCGGGCGGCCGGCCCGATCCGGCCGAGCGGAGGAGAGACATGAGAGCTGCCCTGATGGTGGGCTCGATCGCCGCGATGGTGGCGGCCTCGCTGCCGCTCGCGGCGCTGCACGCGCAGAATGCCGACAGCAGCGCGGCGCGGGCGAGCGACACGACGATGCGCGCGCCGGAGGGCGACAGCGCCAGCGCGCCGGGACGGGACACCACGACGCGTCCCGGGGTGGACGGACGATGGCGGCGTCCGGCGTGGGGGCGGAGCATCGTCCCCGGGCTCCGCATCGTGAACGTGGAGAACGACGGCGCCTTCGTCACCCTGCAGGACGGCACCGAGTGGGAAGTGTACCTCCCCGACCGTCCGAGCACCGCCATCTGGCGGCGCGGCGACTTCGTGACGGTGAAGCTCCGCCCGATCGCGCAGGGGCGCTACACGTACGAGCTCACCGATGGCCGCACCGACACCGACGCGGCGGTGAAGCTCAGAGGGCGAGTGCGGGCGGGGAGCTGACCGCGGGGTAGGTCTGGGCGAGAAGCGCGGCTGGGGAGATGCGGCTGTCGGTCATCGGCCATCGGCTCTCGGCCATCGGCTAAAGCCCCGCATAGAGAGCTCTCGGCGTGTGCCGTAGCCGAGAGCCGAGAGCCGAGAGCCGATGGCCGAGAACCGATGGCCGATGGCCGTACTACCCCGCCACCCGCCCCGCGCGGATGAAGATCGACCAACGCACCGTGCGCGGCTCGCCGCCGGGCCATGCCGCGGCGATCGCCGGCTCGATGTCGGCCACGGGGTCGCGCCCCTCGCGCTCGAGATACGTGCGCACCGCGGACCACGTGCGCAGGTAGCCGACGAGCCGCTCGCGCGGCCACATCGCGCGCATCGCGAACGGCGGGGGCTCGAGCTCCGTGAACGGGAACGCGACCGAGCGATAGTGATCGTCGACCAGGCGGCGCTCGCTCGCCCAGTAGTCGCGCAGCGTCACGCCGTAGAAGTGGTCCACCACCGCATCCACCTCGGGCGACACGCGAACCAGGTCGTACCCCCACGCGGCGACGATCCCGCGCGGCCGCAGCACACGCCGGACCTCGCGCCAGAAGGCGGGGAGGTCCAGCCAGTGGAGCGCCTGGGCGATGGTCACCACGCTCGCCGACGTGTCGGCGAGCCCCGAGTCCTCGCCGCGGGCCTGCCGGTAGCGGATGCGCTCGTGCGGCACCGCGTGCGCGAGCTGCGTCGCGCTCGGATCGGTGGCCTCCACGCGGGCGAAGTGCTCGGCGAGTCCGACGGCCGCCTGGCCGCTCCCCGTGCCGACGTCCCACGCCGCGTCGCGCGACGGCGCCTCCGCCGCGAGCCAGGCGAACAGCTCCGCCGGATAGGTCGGGCGGTACCCCGCGTACTCCGCCGCCTGCCGTGAGAAGTAGTCCTTGAACGGCGCCACCGCTGCTCCATCGTCGGCCGGAATCGCCATCGATCCTCCCGCCCCCGCCCCCACCCCCACCCCCTCGCCGGCTCGCCTCATCACACCCCCTCCGCGCGCGCCATCAACGCCCGACCCGCTTCCGCCTCGCGCCCCTCTTCGCCCGCGCGACGGTCTTCCGCCCGCCCCCCTTCGTCTTTCCTACCACCTTCTTTCGCTTTCCGCTCTCCGATTTCCTCTTCACGCTCCGCTCCCGCCCCGCACCCCGCGCCCCGCGCCCCGCCTTCTTCGGCGGCGCGAGAATCGTCCCCCGGCAATTCGGCGCGCCGCAGTGGCACGGGTAGCGCGCCTCGTCGCTCTCGTCGGCGTCCTCCGCGCGCTCGTACTGGTAGTCGTACACCAGCTCCTCGCCCGGCTGGATCGTGCGGATCGACTCGATGAAGATCCGCTCGTCCTCGATCACCGCCTGGCAGTTCGGGTCGCACGAGTGATTGATGAAGCGCGACTCGTTCCCACCGACGGCGGCATCGACCACCGTGTCGTCGTCGAGCGTGAAGAGGAAGGTGTGATGGCGCCCCATCGCATCGTCGTCGTAGCGCTCGTCCGCGACGTCGTGCGAGATGTGCTCGCCGGTGTACTCGATGAGGCGCGTGCCTTTCCGGATGCGCCTGAGCGCGAACGCGCCGCGCCCCTGGATGGATGAAGCTCGGATCTCGAAGTAGCGCGACATGAATCTGGGTGAGACGGTGAGTCGGTGAATCCGTGATTCGGGAACCGCGGTGCGTCGGAAACTACACGGGAATCGGGGATGGGGAATCGGGAAGCGCCCACGCTCCCGCGCTCATCGCCGCCGCGCTCACAGATTCCGATCGCTCCCCACCCGCACCTTCGGCAGCGGCTCCGCCGCGGCGGCGGGCTCGGCGGCGAGCTCCTCGCCGGGGTTCACGAAGCGGTCGTGCTCGAGGCCATACTGCTTCTCGTAGAGCTGCGCGTACCGCCCGCCGAGCGCGAGCAGCTCGCTCTGCGTGCCGCGCTCGACGATGCGCCCTTCCTCGAGGACGAGGATCTGGTCGGCGCTGGCGATCGTGCTCAGCCGGTGGGCGATCACGAACGTCGTCCGCCCGTGCCGCAAGCTGCGCAAGCCGTCGCGGATCAACGCCTCGCTCTCCGAATCGAGGCTCGAGGTCGCCTCGTCC
>DASUXC010000104.1:0-125876 GCA_036378095.1 Gemmatimonadaceae bacterium
ATCCCCGGGCCGCCGTTCGCGTTCATCGCCGCGCCGCGGCGACGGCACGCGCTACATGTTCTCGACCATCGCCTTCCCGAACTCGCTCGTGCCGAGCAGCGTGGCGCCGGTCATCTGGCGCTCGAAGTCGTACGTCACGCGCTTCTGGGCGATCGTCTTCTCGAGCGACGACACGATCAGGTCGGCCGCCTCGTGCCACCCCAGGTAGCGGAACATCATCTCGCCGCTCAGGATGACCGAGCCGGGGTTCACCTTGTCCTGCCCGGCGTACTTGGGCGCGGTGCCGTGCGTCGCCTCGAAGATCGCGTGCCCGGTGAGATAGTTGATGTTCGCCCCGGGGGCGATCCCGATCCCGCCCACCTGCGCGGCCAGCGCGTCCGAGATGTAGTCGCCGTTCAGGTTCGGCGTCGCGATCACGCTGTACTCCCTGGGGCGGAGCAGGATCTGCTGCAGGAAGGCGTCGGCGATCACGTCCTTGATCACGATCCCGTTCGGGAGCTTCAGCCACGGCCCGCCGTCCAGCTCCGCGGCGCCGTACTCCTGCCGCGCCACCTCGTACCCCCAGTCGCGGAACGCCCCCTCGGTGAACTTCATGATGTTCCCCTTGTGGACGAGCGTCACGTTCGGCTGCTTGTGGGCGATGGCGTACTCGATCGCCGCGCGCACCAGGCGCTTGCTCCCCTCCTCCGAGATGGGCTTGATCCCGATCCCGCTCGTCTCCGGGAAGCGGATGGAGCGCGCGCCGAGCTCGTTCTGGAGGAAGGCGATGAGCTTCTTCGCGTCGTCGGACTTCGCCTTGTACTCGATCCCGGCGTAGATGTCCTCCGTGTTCTCGCGGAAGATCGTCATGTCGACGTCCTGCGGTGCCTTCACGGGGGAGGGGACGCCCTCGAACCAGCGCACCGGGCGCACGCACGCGTACAGGTCGAGCTTCTGGCGCAGCGTGACGTTGAGCGAGCGGAACCCGCCTCCCACCGGGGTGGTGAGGGGTCCCTTGATCGCCACGAGGTGGTGGTCGATCGCCGCCAGCGTGTCGTCCGGCAGCCAGGTGTTGAGCAGGTTCTTGGACTTCTCGCCGGCGAGCACCTCGAACCAGACGATGCGCCGCTTGGTGCCGTACGCTTTCTTCACGGCGCCGTCGAACACGAGCTGCGAGGCCCGCCAGATGTCGGGCCCGGTACCGTCCCCCTCGATGAAGGGGATGATCGGCTCGGCGGGGACTTGCAGCACCCCGTCCTTCATCGTGATCGTGTCACCCTGGGCGGGGGGCTTCAGGTCGGTGTATCGCGGCATGGTGGAGGTCGGCATGGATCGTCTCTCGTGGATTCGTGGCGTCTCGGTTGCGGCCGTTGAAACTTATGTCGAGTGACTCGATCGGCAACGCCCGCGCGGTGCGCGCCGCGGCGGCGATCCACGACGCCTTCGACGCGTATCACGCCGCCTTCCGGGCGATCACCCGGCGCGCGCGCGACCGGTTCGAGCAGCGCGACTGGCGCGGCGCCCAGCACGATGCCGCCGAGCGCCTCGCCATCTACCGGCGCCACCTGGACGCCGTGCTCCTGGTGGTGCGCGACGCGCTGGGCGACGATGCCACCGACGTCCCCACGTGGGAGGAGGTGCGCTGGCTGCACTCGGCCCTGATCGTGGACCGCGACGACTGCGAGCTGGCGGAGACGTTCTTCAACTCCGTCACCCGCCGGATCTTCACCACCGTGGGGGTGAACCAGCGCGTCGAGTACGTCTTCCCCGACGCCAGCCCCGGGGAGTGGCCCGAGGAGCGGGCGATCGCCCGGCGCTACGCGCGGGACGGCGACACGTGCTCGCTCGTGCGCCGCCTGCTCGCCGACCTGCGGTGGCGCGCGCCGTGGCGCGACCTGGATCGCGATGCGGCGCTCGTCGCCGAGCGCGTGGACGGCGGCGCCCGGGAGGCGTTCGGCGGCGGCGGGTTCGACGAGCTGGAGATGCTCGAGTCGCCCTTCTTCCGGAACAAGGGCGCCTACCTCGTCGGGCGCGCGCGGCGCGGGAGCCAGTTCATGCCCCTCCTCCTCGCGCTGCTGCACGACGACGAGGGGATCTACGTGGACGCGGTGCTCCCCACGTCCGACGAGGCGAGCATCGTGTTCGGCTTCAGCTGGTCGTACTTCCTCGCCGACATCGCGCGCCCGCGCGCCGTGGTGGACTTCCTCGCGTCGATCATGCCGAACAAGCGGATCGACGAGCTGTACACCGCCATCGGGTACAACAAGCACGGCAAGACGGAGCTGTACCGCAGCCTCGTGGAGCACATGCGGGAGCCCGGCGTGCAGTTCGAGTTCGCGCCCGGCGACGAGGGGCTGGTGATGAGCGTCTTCACCCTCCCCACCCTGAACGTGGTGTTCAAGATCATCAAGGACACCTTCGGCCACCCCAAGCGCACCACGCGGCGCGACGTGATGGAGCGCTACCACCTGGTGTTCGTGCGCGACCGCGTGGGGCGGCTGGCGGACGCGCAGGAGTTCGAGCACCTCGAGTTCCCCCGCGCCGCCTTCTCCGACGCGCTGCTCGACCGGTTGCTCGAGGTGGCGGCGTCCACGGTGCGCGTGGAGGGGGACGGCGGGGCAGGGGGAGGGCGCGTGATCATCCGACACGCCTACACGGAGCGCCGCGTGACCCCGCTCAACCTCCACCTGCGGAACGCCACGCCGGAGGAGGCGCGCGACGCCATCGTCGACTATGGCACCGCCATCAAGGATCTCGCCGCGGCGAACATCTTCACCGGCGACATGCTGCTCAAGAACTTCGGCGTGAGCCGGCACGGGCGCGTGATCTTCTACGACTACGACGAGCTGTGCCTGCTCACCGACTGCACCTTTCGCGCGCTCCCCGAGCCGTCGAGCCTCGACGAGGAGCTCTCCGCCGAGCCGTGGTTCTACGTCGGGGAGCACGACGTCTTCCCCGAGGAGTTCGGCGTCTTCATGGTACCGGCGGGGGAGCTGCGCGAGGCGTTTCTGCGCGCCCACGGCGACCTGCTCACGGTGAAGTTCTGGCGGGACATGCAGGAGCGGCAGCGCGCCGGGGAGCTGTTCGACGTGTTCCCCTACCGGGACCGGCGGAGACTCCCCCGCCCGTGACCGACCGCGCCGCGGCGACCGACCACGACGTGATCGTGGTGGGGGCGGGGGCCATGGGGAGCGCCACCGCCTGGCGACTGGCGCTGGAGGGGGCCAGCGTGCTGGCGCTCGACCGGTGGGACCCGCCGCACGCACACGGCTCGAGCCACGGGCGCTCGCGCATCATCCGCGAGGCCTACTACGAGCACCCCCGGTACGTCCCTCTCGTGCGCCGGGCGTACGAGCTGTGGGGGGAGGTGGAGCGGGAGTCGGGGCGCGTGCTCCTCCGGCGGACCGGAGGGCTCATGGTCGGCTCGCCCTCGGGCGCGCTCGTGCGCGGAGCGCGAGCGAGCGCGGACGCGCACGCCCTGCCGCACGAGCTGCTGGGCGCCGACGAGATCCGGCGCCGCTTCCCGGGGCTCGAGCCCGATGACGACATGGTGGGGGTGTTCGAGCCGCGTGCCGGCGCCCTCGATCCCGAGATGTGCGTGGCGACGATGCTCGATCTCGCCCGGCGCAAGGGCGCCGACGTGCGCACGAACGAGCGGGTGATGCACTGGCGCGCGGAGCGGGGGAGCGTGACGGTCGCGACCGACCGCGGGCACCACCGGGCGAGGTCGCTGGTGCTCGCCGCCGGCGCGTGGCTGCCGTCGCTCGTCGCCGACCTCCACCTCCCGCTCGTGGTGGAGCGTCAGCTCCTGTTCTGGTTCGAGCCCGTGGCGCGCGATGGGCGGTACGCGCCGGGCGCCGCGCCCGTGGCGCTCTGGGAGTACGCGCCCGACCGGTTCTTCTACACGTTCCCCGATCTGGGGGAGGGGGTGAAGCTGGGGATCCACCACGAGGGGGAGGTGGTGGACCCCGATGCGCCCGTGGACCCGGCGCGCCCTGACGAGGTGGAGCGCGCCCGCGCGCTCGTGCGCCGCTTTCTCCCCGGGGCCGCGGGGCGCGTGCGCCACTCGGTGGCGTGCCTGTACACGGACACGCCGGACTTCCACTTCCTGATCGACCGCCACCCCGAGCACGAGGAGGTGATCCTCGCCAGCCCGTGCTCCGGGCACGGCTTCAAGTTCGCGCCGGCCATCGGCGAGATCCTCGCGGCGCTCGCCCTCGCTCGCCCCGCGCGACTCGACCTGTCCCTTTTTTCCTTGTCCCGCTTCTCCCCCCCGACCCCCGGCCCCTGAACCCAGGCCCCCGGGGTCAGTCCTCCCCGCTCATCAACCGCTCCACCGCCGTCTTCGTCTCCGCGTACTTGAGCGATGGCAGCACCGCCTGGAGCCGCTTGGCGGCCACCGTGGGGGTCACCACGCGCTGGAAGGTGAGCACCACCCACTGCCGCACGTAGGCGCGGTCGTCGTTCAGGTGGCTGGCCAGCACGGCGAGCGCGGAGTCGCTGCCGCGCGAGGCGAGCGCCCCGAGCGTCACGGCCACGCGGAGCTGCGTCCCGAGCTTCGTCTCGAGCGTCCCCACGAACGCCGTGTCGCCGTATCGCGCGATCGCGGCGAGGGTGGCGTTCTGGACCACGTCGCGGTACGAGGGGACGTCGAGCGCGCTGACGAGGAAGGCGTGGCGGCCGGCGCTGTCCATCCGGGCGAGCGCGCCGACGGCTGCCGCACGCACCTGGTAGCTGGTGTCGTTCGCCCACGCCGCGCGGGCGATGGCGAGGGCGCGGTCGCCGCCGATCTCGCCGAGGCTCACGAGCGCCGCCTGACGGACCGCGGAGGAGGTGTCGGCCGCGGCGCGGGCGAGCGCGGGAAGGGCGAGCTCGGGCGCGAACCGGCCGAGCGCGCCGGCCGCCTGGGCGCGCGTGAGATAGTAGTCCGCGTCGGTCGCCGCATCGGCCAGCGCGCGCGCCGCCGTCGTGTCTTCGCGACGATCGGCGAGCTGGCCGATCACCCACCACCGGTTCCACAGGTCGCCGTCGCGGCGAAGCTGGGTGGCCAGCCACGCCGTCGGCTGATCGAAGGTCAGCCGCTTCAGCACGCGGTTCCCGTCGTCGAACACCACCATGTTCGGTGCCGCGGGGAGCGTGTCCAGCTCGATCGTCTGCTTGCGCTCCTTCAGCAGGACCGTGCGCGTCACGTCGCCGGCCGGCGTCCCCACCCGCACGGTCACCGGCATGCGGAACGCCGGCGGCGTGCCGTAGCGGAGCCCGCTCGAGTCGGCGGTGGCGGTGTCGGTCTGCGTCTGCGTCACCGCGAGAGTGAGCGCGCGCGACGCGGAGTCGTACTTCGCCTCGACGGTGTACGACGGGTAGCCCGCCTGGTACACCCACTCGTCCCAGAACCAGGCGAGGTTCTCGCCGGTCGCCGCGAGCACGGCCTGGCGGAAGTCATCCGAGGTGGCGCCGCCATGAGCGTGGCGCACGAGGTACTCGTGCACGGAGGCCCAGAAGCGGTCGTCCCCCAGGTAGCGGCGCAGCATCCGGAGGACGAGCGCCCCCTTGGGGTAGATGTTGTTGGAGCCGAGCGAGGCGAGGGGCATGCTGCGCCGGGCGTCGATCGACATGAACTGCTGGTACTCGCTCATGTAGTAGTCGTCGCTCGCGTGCATTCCCTTCTCGTGCTCCCAGAACGCCCCGGGCATGAACTCGGCGAATCCCTCGTTCAGCCACATGTTCGCCCAGTTCTCGGTGGTGACGTAGTCGCCGAACCACTGATGGGCGAGCTCGTGGGGGATCAGGATGTACTGGTACCACGGCCGGTCGGCGTACGACCGCGCGTCGGGGAGCCAGTCCACGAGCGTGGTCGCGCTCACGTTCTCCATTCCGCCGAAGAAGTCGGCCACGGTGGTCTGCGCGTACTTGGCCCACGGGTAGGTGACGCCGGTCAGCTCGGAGTAGACGGCGATGGTGCGCGGCGTGTACCGGAAGAGCGGCCGGGCGAGCGCGCTGTCCTCCGGGTACACGTAGTAGTCGACCGGGATGCCGCGCCACGTGTCGTGCACCTTGTGGAAGGTGCCGACGATGAGCGACACGAGGTAGCTGGACGCCGGCGATCGCTGCGACCAGTGCACCCGGTGCTGGCCGCGCCCGGCGCGCCGGTCGGAGACGAGGCGGCCGTTGGAGACCACGGTGTACCGGGTGGGGACGGTGGCGATCACCTCCCACGTCATCTTGTCGTTCGGGAAGTCGTAGGTGGGGAACCAGTCGTGGTTGTTGTTGTCCTCGCCCTGGCTCCAGAGCTGGCGGTGCCGGTGCGTCCTCCCCTCGGGCTCGATGAAGGTGAGCCCGTGCCCGCTCCGGATGCGGGCGTGATAGCCGATCGTGAAGCGGACGGTGTCGCCGAAGGCCACGCCCCCGGGGAGTCGCACGACCAGGGTGTCGCCGCGGTGGTCGGCGCGGAGCGGGACGCCCCGGGGGGCCGTCACCCGCTCGATGTCCAGCCCGGCTCCGGCGTCGAGCACCACGGAGTCCGCGCCAGTGCGGAGCGAGACGAGCGTGGTCGCCACGCTCCCGTCGAAGCTGGTGGAGTCCCAGTCGATGGCGCGCACCTCGATGCGCTGGTGCACGAGATCGAAGTCGTGCGAGCGGGTGTACCAGTCGTTGGCGATCCGCTCGGCGTTGGACTGGGCGAGCGCGGTGACGGGGAGGAGCAGTCCGGCGAGCGCGAGGGTGGGTAGGAGGGGGCGCCGCATGGCGGTTCGGGAGGAAGAGAGGGAGATGTGGAGGGGTGCCCGAGCGGCACCGGCCGCGGGGCTGGATCGAAATCTCGACGAGCCCGGGCGCGCTGGCAACGGGTCGCGGTTCCCCCATACCATCGACTGGGAATCCGCGTACTTTACAGAAGCCGGGAACGAGCCGGCGCCCAGCCGCGCTTGAGGAACGAGCATCGACCATCGACCGTGCGGGACGGCGGTCGCGGCATCGCATACGTGTGGAGAGAGAGAGGCATGAGCAAGGGAAACGTCATCGCGCAGGAGCAGCAAGCGGCGGGTACGCTCGCCGCCACCGACAGCCGAACCGGGCGGGAGTACGAGTTGCCGATCGCCGACGGGGCGATCCGCGCCATCGACCTCCGGAAGATCAAGACGAGTGACGAGGACTTCGGGCTCCTCAGCTACGACCCCGCCTTCCTCAACACGGCCTCCTGTCGCAGCGCCATCACGTTCATCGATGGCGACAAGGGCATCCTGCGCTACCGGGGCTACCCGATCGAGCAGCTCGCGGAGAACGCCACCTTTCTCGAGGTGGCGTGGCTGCTGCGCCACGGGGAGCTCCCCGACCGGGCGCAGTACGACCAGTGGGTGCACGACATCACGTACCACACGTACGTGCACGAGAACATCAAGACGTTCCTGCAGGGCTTCCGCTACGACGCGCACCCCATGTCGATGCTGTGCAGCACGGTGGCGGCGCTGTCGTCGTTCTACCCGAGCTCGAAGAACATCCACGACCCGGCGGAGCGCGACATCTCGATCGTCCGCCTGCTGGCGAAGGTGCCCACCCTCGCCGCGTTCATCTACCGCCACATCAAGGGGCTGCCGTTCGTCTACCCGGACAACGACCTGTCGTACGTCGAGAACTTCCTCTCGATGGTGGCGCGCATGAGCGAGCCCAAGTACGAGTCGCGCCCGGTGTTCACCAAGGCGATGGAGGTGCTGTTCATCCTGCACGCCGACCACGAGCAGAACTGCTCCACCAGCGCCGTGCGCGCGGTGGGCTCGTCGCACGTGGATCCCTACTCGGCGATGGCCGCCGGGATCGCGGCGCTGTACGGGCCGCTCCACGGGGGGGCGAACGAGGCGGTGCTCCGCATGATCGAGCAGATCGGCCACCCGAAGAACATCCCCGCGTTCATCGACGACGTGAAGCAGGGGAAGGGGCAGCGGCTCATGGGGTTCGGCCACCGCGTGTACAAGAGCTACGATCCGCGCGCGCGCATCGTGAAGCGGCTGGCCGACGAGGTGTTCAAGGAAGTCGGGATGGACAAGGATCTCGAGATCGCGCTCGAGCTCGAGCGCATCGCGCTCGAGGACGACTACTTCGTGTCGCGCAAGCTGTACCCCAACGTGGACTTCTACACGGGGCTGATCTACCGGTCGATGAAGTTCCCCACGGACTTCTTCACCGTGCTGTTCGCCATCGCCCGCATGTCGGGGTGGCTCGCCCAGTGGGAGGAGATGCTGCTGGACAAGGAACAGAAGATCGCTCGCCCGCGGCAGCTCTACGTGGGGTACGGGGAGCGCGATTATGTGAGCAAGATCACCAAGTAACGCCCGCCGTCGCTCCGGCGTCGCGACCGCGCCCCGTCCGGGATCTCCCGGACGGGGCGCGGTCGCGTGTGCGACGTTATAATGCGCCAACCTTCGTGACCGCCGAGGCGCTCGCGACGTTTATCACGGGGAGCGCCGTCGTGCCGCGCGCGGTCCGTCGCGGCCCCGGCCCGGTTCACCACCTCACAGGAGCCGCTGCACATGCGTTCATCCGTTCGCGCTGCAATCCCTCTGGCCTCCGCCGCCTTGGCGGTACTCGCGCTGGCTGGCTGCAGCAGCGACACCGGTACCGGCGTCAACGCCGGACCGCTCACTCAATCGCAGCTCGTCTCGATCGGCAACAGCGTGGCCAGCGAGGCCGAGGGAGCCGCGGCGCTCATGACGATGGGGAATCTCACGAACCCGGTGATCTCGAGCGCGCGGGTGCTGCGGGGGCCGCGCGTGAGCGCCATGCAGGTGAGTGGACTGCTCGCGCCGTTCAGCGCCACGACGGACCCGAACTGCCCGGCGTACGATCCCGATCCGTACGCGGACACCGACCACGACGGCGTGCCGGATCAGGTGACGCTCCACTTCGCGTGTCACTCGGTGGACAGCCAGAGCGGCTACCACTTCAACGTCACCGGCGATGTGAGCGTGGACGACCCGGCGCCCTCCGATTCGGGGTTCACGCTCACGGCGAGCGCCACGAACTTCAACGTGACCATCTCCACGGCGGACAGCTCGCTCAGCGTCTCGCAGGTGCGGAATGGGATGTGGAACGTGGAGGCGAGCGACGGCGGCCTCTCCGAGACGTGGAATCTCCGCTCGGTGGTCGCGGTGACGGGTCAGCCGAACCTGACGATCGACAACGCGTGGTCCGCGGTGTTCGTGCCGGCGACCGCCGGCTCCGTCCAGATGGGGGCGCCGCTCCCCGCCGGAAGCTTCACCGCGCAGGGGTCGATCGGCGTGAACGACGGCGCCGGGGGACAGTTCGCGCTCACGCTCTCCACGGCATCGCCGCTGGTGTTCTCGCCCCAGACGTGCGCGGGGCAGGCCAGCTCGTTCACGAGCGGCGAGGTGCACGCCGCGGTGACGGTGAACGGGCAGCACGGGTACGTGCGCGTGGTGTGGGTGAACTGCCAGAGCCCCGGCTACGTGTACGTGCAGACCAACCAGTGACCGGCCGTTGATCCCTGCCGGGGAGGGCGCCGCCGACGCGATCGCGTCAGCGGCGCCCTTTGCATTCCACGCTGACCGGCGGCTGGTTGCTGCACGCGATCGACTCGTCCATCCCTCGCGCGATCGGTCCGCACGCCGTGGTCTGCGCCGAGCGCTGCGCCTCGGCGCGACTGGCCGCCGAGGCGCTCGCGCAGTTGCGCTGCCCCTGGTATTCCGCGCACACCCGGCACGTCGCGCGCTGCGCGCCGAGCGTGGACCAGAGCAGGAACGCCGCGAGCGCGACGACGGCGAGGAGCGCGATGATGCGGCCGGGTTTCATGTGGGGGCTCCGGTGGGGCGGGTGGTGGTGGGCGACATTGGGCTCTCGGCCATCGGGACGACGCGGCTGGACGACGCGGCTGTCGGCTCTCGGCCATCGGCTCTCGGCTAGTGCACACGCCGAGATCTCTCTACGCGGAGCAGTAGCCGAGAGCCGATGGCCGATGGCCGTAGTCTATCACCCCCGCGCGGGTTGAACGAGTCCACGTGCCCGTGTAGGTTGCCGAATGCCGTTCACAGCCTTCCGACTGCATCCGTCGCTGCTCAAGGGAATCCGCGAGCTCGGATTCACCAGCCCGACGCCGATCCAACAACGCGCCATTCCCGCCGCGCTCGAGGGGCACGACGTGCTGGCGTGCGCCATGACGGGGAGCGGGAAGACCGCCGCGTTCCTCCTCCCCATCGCCCAACGCCTCCTCGACCGGCCGCGCGGCACGACGCGCGCGCTGATCCTCACCCCGACGCGCGAGCTGGCGGCGCAGGTGGAGCAGCACCTCGACGCGCTCACCGTGCACACGCCGATCACGGGCGCGGCGGTGTTCGGCGGCGTCGGGATGGCACCGCAGGAGCACGCGTTCCGGAGCGGTGTCGACGTGATCATCGCCACGCCGGGGCGGCTGCTCGACCACCTCAAGCAGCCGTACGCATCGCTCGATGGTCTCGAGGTGCTCGTCCTCGACGAGGCGGACCGGATGCTCGACATGGGCTTCCTCCCCGACATCCGCCGCGTGCTGAAGCACCTGCCGGCCAAGCGGCAGACGCTCTTCTTCTCGGCGACGATCCCCGCGCCGATCGCCGCGCTCTCGCGCGAGATGCTGCACGCGCCGGTGACGATCGACGTCGAGCGGCGCACGGCGCCGGCGGTGGGGATCACGCAGGCGGTCTACCCGGTGCCCGAGGAGCTCAAGCCCAAGCTCTTTCTGGAGCTGCTCCGCCGCGACGACATCGGGAACGTGATCGTGTTCACGCGCACCAAGCACCGGACGAACCGCCTGTTCGAGGTGCTCGAGCGCGCGGGCGTGCCGGCGGCGCGGCTGCACGGGAACCGCTCGCAGGCGCAGCGCACGGAGGCGCTCGCCGGGTTCCGCAGCGGGCGGTACCGCGTCCTCGTGGCCACGGACATCGCCGCGCGCGGCATCGACGTGGAGGCGCTCGGGCACGTGGTGAACTTCGACGTGCCGACGGTGCCGGAGGACTACATCCACCGGGTGGGGCGCACCGCGCGCGCCGAGGCGACGGGGGACGCCTACACGTTCGTGTCGAAGGAGGAGGAAGGGGATCTCGCGGCGATCGAGCGGGCGGTGGGGCGCCGGCTGCCGCGCGTGACGGTGCCCGGCTTCGACTACGCCGCACGCGCGGCCGAGCGCTTCGAGGTGCCCATCGCCGAGCGCATCGCCGCCATCCGCGCCCGCAAGGCGGAGGATCGAGCGCGCGCGAAGGCGAAGGCGGAGCGCAAGGCGCAGCGGGCGGCGGAGGAGGCGGCGCGGCTCGCCGCCAAGGCGGAGCGCTCAGCGCGGGGCGGCGGTGGGAGCGGGGGCGGGGGCGGGGAGGGACGACGCGACCGTCCCGCGCGCGGCACGGAGGCGCGGGGCGCCGATGGAAGACGGCCGGCGCCCGGCGCCGAGCGGCGCTCGGCCAACGGGAACGAGAACGGTGCTCGCGGCCGGCGGCGCGGTGGACGTGGGCGGGGGCGCGGAGGGTCGAGCGGCACCCGCAGGGGCTCGGAGGGGGATTCGCCGTATCGGGCGTGACGACGGTCCATTGCCAACGATTTTCGGCCGGCTTAGCTTTGTTCGCTGTCGAGCGCCGGGGGCCGCGAGGCTCCCGGCGCGCGGTCGAAGCGGCGGACCTTGGCTCGATCGGGGTCTTTTTTTTTGCTGTCGTCCCTCAGCGCAGGTGATGGAACGTGGTCGAAGTGGTCATCGGTGAGAACGATCGGCTGGACGTTGCCCTGAAGCAGTTCCAACGCAAGGTGATCCGGGCCGGTGTCCTGAAGGACATCCGGAAGAAGCGGTTCTACGAGAAGCCGAGTGAAGCCCGCCAGCGCAAGGCGGATGCGGCTCGCCAGCGGGTGGCCCGCGCACGGCGGCGCGCGAGCTGACGCGCCGGGACCGGAGAGGAGACTCCCCATGTCCAAGCAGGATGCGATCGAGCTCGAAGGCACCGTCACCGAGGTGCTCCCCAACGCGACGTTCCGCGTGGTGGTGAACGAGAACCACACGGTGCTCACGACCCTCGGCGGCAACATGCGCCGCTTCCGCATCCGCGTGCTCGCCGGCGACCGCGTGCGCATCGAGGTCTCCCCGTACGACCTCACGCGCGGGCGGATCGTGTTCCGGCACAAGAACTAGAACGGCGGCTGGCGGGACGACGCGGCTGGAAGACTCGGCTGTCGGCGCTCGGCTCCCGGCTCAAGCCCCGCACAGAGCGCTCTCGGGGTGTGCCGCAAGCCGAGAGCCGATGGCCGATGGCCGAGAGCCCCCCCGACATAGCGCCCCCCCAACGCGCGCTGTAACTTCGCCGCCATGCCCGTGGAGCACATCTCGGACACGGCGCGCTGGGTGGCCGTCTACCGCGCCATGGAAACGGAGCGCAGCGATGCGCTCTTCCGCGACCCGTGGGCGCGCAAGCTCGCCGGGGCGGTGGGCGAGGACATCGTGCGCCGCATCCCCCGCGGTCGCGCCGTCGCATGGTCGATGATCGTGCGCACGGCGGTGTTCGACGAGATCATCCTCCGCCTGGTGAATCGGGAGGGGGCGGATCTCGTGCTCAACCTGGCGGCGGGGCTCGATACGCGCCCGTGGCGCCTCGACCTCCCGCCCACGCTGCGTTGGGTGGACGTCGACCTTCCCGCCATCCTCGCGCAGAAGCGTGAGACGCTCGCCGCCGATGCGCCGCGCTGCGCCTACGAGGCGGTCGGGCTCGACCTCACCGATCTGCCCGCGCGGCGCGCCCTCCTCGCGCGCCTCGCCGGCGAGTGCGAGCGGGCCCTCGTGGTGAGCGAGGGGCTGCTCATCTATCTCGCCGAGGAGCAGGTCGGCGCGCTCGCCGACGACCTGCACGGCCACTCCGCCTTCCGGTGGTGGCTGTTCGACCTGGCGAACCCGTGGCTGCTCCGCTACATGCAGCGCTCGTGGGGGCGGGCGCTGGAGGGCGCGAGCGCCCCGATGCGCTTCGCGCCGGCGAGCGGCACCGACTTCTTCGCCCCCCACGGGTGGCGCGAGCTGGAGTATCGCTCGTCGGTCGAGGAGGCGCGCCGCCTCCGGCGGGAGATGCGGCTGGCCGGCGTCTGGCGGCTCCTCGGCCGGTTCGCCTCCCGCCGCCGCCGGGAGGAGTGGCGCCGCGCGGGCGGGACGGTGCTGATGGGGAGGATCGGGAATCGGGAATAGGGAATCGGGAAACGGGAATCGAATGCGCGAGGAGCGTGCTGGCGATTCCCGATTCCCGATTCCCGATTCCCTATTCCCGATTCCCGATTCCCGAGCCGTCAGGCGCTCGCGGGTTCCGCGTCGAGCACGACGGCGGGGAGGAGGAGGGTGAAGCGGCTTCCCCCGCCCGGGCGCTCCTCGAACGTCACGGCGCCTCCCTGCGCCTCGGCGAGGCGGCGCGCGATCGAGAGACCGAGCCCGGCGCCGTGCCCCCCATCCGGTGACACCCCTCCGAGCCGGTAGAAGGGCTCGAAGATCCGCTCGCGCTCGGCGGGGGCGATTCCGGGGCCGCGGTCGGACACGGAGAGGTGCAGCATCCGCTCGTCGCGCGTCACCTCGATGTCCACCGGCGTGTCGCGCGGCGAGTACTTGATCGCGTTCTCGATGAGGTTCACGAGGATGCGGAGCGAGTGCACGAAGTCGAAGCTCCCCACGAGCACCGGCTCGGACCAGGCGATCGACACGTGCACCTCCCGGCCGTCGAGCGCGCCGGAGACGTGTTGGATCGCGGCTCCCACGAGGTCCTCGGCGGCGTTGATCTCGCGGCGCACGGGGAGGGCGCCCGCGTTCAGCCGCGACAGCTCCAGCAGGTCGGCCACCATGCGGTTGAGCCGGTCCGCCTGCTGCTCGATGACCGCGGCGCGCTCGTCGCCCGTGCCGGCGATGTCGTGCGCCATCGCCTTGATCGTGGTGAGCGGGGTGCGGAGGTCGTGCGACACCGAGGCGAGCAGGGCATCCTTGAGGTGGTCGGCCTCGCGGAGCGCCTCGGCGTGCTCCGCCTCGGACACGAGCCGCACGCGCTCCACGCCGAGCGCGGCGTAGTACGCCAGGGCGGCGAGAAAGCGGCGCTGGCCGTCATCGAGCACGAACGGCTTGCGATCGGCGAGGCGGAGCACGCCCACGGTGCGCCCGTGCACGACGAGGGGGAGGAGGAGCGCGCGCACGGCGGGCAGATCGGGTCCGATGGACAGCCCCGCCGTCGCGCCCGCCTCGCCGCGAAACGCGCCGCCGTCGCTCCGCTCGGCCGCGATCCGTCCGTGCACCGCGACCCACTCCACGAGCTCCCCCGGAGGGAGCGCGCCGTCGCCCGCGCTCGCGGCGAGCCCGAGCATCTCGCGCTCCGCATCACGCACGTGGATCTCGCAGAGCGCCGCGCCGATCGTGTCGCGGATCACCTTGGCGATCGCCACCAGCGCATCCTCGGCGCGGCCGACGCTCAGCGTCTCGGCGCCGAGGGAGGAGAGCCGGTCGATCTCCTCGGCGCGCCGGCGCGCGGCCTCGGCCTCCGCGCTCGCGCGGGCGAGGAGCTGGGTGGCCACGGTGGCGGTGGCGAGGAAGGCGATGAGCACCAGCCAATCCGGACGCTTTCCCACGGTGAGCGTGGCGAAGGGCGGCTGGAAGAAGTAGTCGATGAGCGCGAACCCGGCGCAGGCGAGCACCACCCCGACTCCCCGGCCGCCGCTCGCGCTCGCGCCGAGCACCACCAGCAGGTAGATGAGCGCCACGTGCGCCTGGTCGAGCGCGCCGCGTACGACGATCATCCCCGCCGTGACGAGGATGAGCGCGGCCGTCCAGAACAGCCACGGCGGCACCCAGCGGGAGAAGGGGGAGCGCATGCGGGTTCAGCGCGGCATCTCGAACCGGTATCCCACCCCCGGCTCGGTGACGATGAGCTGCGGGCGCACCGCGTCGCGCTCGATCTTGCGCCGGAGATTGGCCACGTGCACGCGGAGGTACTGCTGCGGGTCGCCGAACGGCCGTCCCCACACGGCGTTGAACAGCTGCTGGTGCGTGAGCGTGCGCCCCGCCTGCGTGACGAACGTGCGCAGGAGCTCCCATTCGATCGGCGTGAGGTGGACGGAGGCCTCGCCGCGGCGCAGCGTGCGCGCGGTGAGGTCGACCACGAGCTCGCCGATCGTCATGGGCTGCGCCTGCATCGCGAGCTGTGCCGCCTGCGCGCGGCGGAGGTTGGCGCGGATGCGCGCGGTGAACTCGAGCGTGCTGAACGGCTTGGTGATGTAGTCGTCCGCACCGGTGTCGAGGAGCTGCGCCTTCTCCTGGTCGGAGTGACGCGCGGAGAGGACGACGATCGGCGCGCTCGACCACTTGCGGATCTCGCGGCAGACGTCGACGCCGGCGACGTCGGGCAAGCCGAGGTCGAGGACGATGAGCGCGGGGCGCTCGGCGGCGGCGAGGTCGATGCCCTGACCGCCCGTGGCCGCCTCGAGCACGGTGGCCACTTCCGACTGCAGGGCGTTGCGCACGACGAGTCGGATCTGCGGCTCGTCGTCGATGATGAGGACGGTGTCGTCGCGCATGGGATCCCGGCGAGTGGGGCTCCCGATGAATAACGCGTCGCGCCCGAACGGTGTAAAGCGCGTCCGGCGCCAGCGGACGCGACGTCGACAAATCTTTGTGCGGGGCCCGCCAGCCCCCGGGCGGCCGCCCGGCCCGATCCGGCCAGACGCCCGCCGGGCGCGCCACGTCCGCCCGCACTTCGCGGGGGCGGCGGGGGAGGGCGGCCGGGCCGGGGGCGTACGCTGGGCGCCGTCGCGGGGGTGTCTCGAAGAGGGGGTCAGGTCAGCGCGTCGAGCACCTTGAAGAGTCGAGGGTGGATCTCGCGGGCGCGATCCTCGGAGATGCGGCGGCAGCGGCTGCCGAGATACTCCGCGTTGAACAGCCGCTCGAAGACCGGCCGGTTCGGCTCTCCCGGATCGGGAAACGCGCACAGGGCGCGGTAGCACACCCCTCCTTCCTGGACGAACGACTCACCATGCATATCGAGCGCGATGACGTTGCCCGAGCTGTTCCGCCGGCCCTCATCGTTGAATTCCTCGAAGAAGCGATATCCCCGCATCGGCATCCCTCCTCGGTGGGTTCGCGTGCTACAATGCATCGCTCGCGCCAAGCGATGGCGGGGGCGAGGGGTTCGCGTGGTGCGGCGCGAACGACGACGGTGGCGAGCACGTGTCTTGCTACCCACCCTCACGACTCGTCCCTGACCATTCGGGCGGGGCGATGGCAGCGACCGCATCCTACCGTGTCGCCGGGGCGCTCCTGTCCCCGGCCAATCGCCGCATCTCCGTGCGAGCATGCGGCTTGACCGTTCGGATCCACAGGGAAAGGCATGGGACTGACCATCTCGGAGCGCATCGAGCTGACCACACCGGCACCGGTAACGCCGACACGAGTCCTCACCCGCGAGGCCATGGAATTCGTTGCGCGCCTGCAACGGCGCTTCAATCCAACGAGACAGTCGCTGCTCCAGCGGCGGAGAGATCGGCAGGCGGCCATCGATGCCGGCGCGCGCCCCGATTTCCTCGCCGAGACGGCGGAGGTGCGCGCGGGCGACTGGCGCGTGGCCGAGCCGGCGCCGGCGCTGCTGGACCGCCGCGTGGAGATCACCGGTCCGGTGGACCGGAAGATGATGATCAACGCCCTCAACTCGGGCGCGTCCGCGTTCATGGCGGACTTCGAGGATTCGCTCTCCCCGACGTGGGAGAACGTGGTGACCGGGCAGGAGAACCTGATCGACGCCGTGCGCGGCACGCTCGAGTTCACGAGCCCCGACGGGAAGTCGTATCGCCTGGCGGAGAAAACGGCCACGCTCCTCGTGCGGCCGCGCGGGTGGCACCTGGAGGAGCGGCACGTGCGCGTGGACGGCGAGCCGGTGTCGGCGAGCCTGTTCGACTTCGGCCTGTTCGTGTTCCACAACGCCCGCGCGCTGCGCGAGCGGGGCGCGGGGCCGTTCCTGTACCTGCCCAAGATGGAGAGTCATCTCGAGGCGCGGCTGTGGAACGACGTGTTCGTCGCCGCCGAGGAGACGCTCGGCCTTCCGCGCGGGACGATCCGCGCGACGGTACTCATCGAGACGATCCTCGCGGCGTTCGAGATGGACGAGATCCTCCACGAGCTGCGCGAGCACTCGTCGGGGCTCAACGCCGGGCGGTGGGACTACATCTTCAGCATGATCAAGAAGTTCCGGAACGTGAGCGCGATGGCGCTCCCGGACCGGGCGCAGATCACGATGACGGTCCCGTTCATGCGCGCGTACACGGAGCTGCTGGTGCGGACGTGCCACCGGCGCGGCGCGCACGCGATCGGCGGGATGGCGGCGTTCATTCCCAGCCGCCGCGATCCGGAGGTGAACGCGGTGGCGCTCGCGAAGGTGCGCGAGGACAAGCAGCGCGAGTCGGGCGACGGCTTCGACGGCACGTGGGTGGCGCATCCGGACCTGGTGCCGGTGGCGCGCGAGGTGTTCGACCGCGTGCTGGGGGACCGCCCCAACCAGCGCGACCGTCAGCGCCCGGACGTGCGGGTCCGCGCCGCGGACCTGCTCGATGTGCACGTCGCCGGCGGACGCGTGACCGAGGCGGGCGTGCGCACCAACGTGCGCGTGGCGCTGCAGTACATCGAGTCGTGGCTGCGCGGATGGGGCGCCGTGGGGATCGACAACCTGATGGAAGACACCGCGACGGCGGAGATCTCGCGCGCCCAGCTCTGGCAGTGGATCCGCAACGCGTCGCCGCTCGCCGAGGGCGGGACGATGACCGCCGACCGGTACACGGCGGTGCGGCGCGAGGAGCTGGCGGCGCTCGCCGCGGCGCGCGCCGATGGCGCGCGATGGGACGACGCCGGCGCGTTGCTGGACGAGCTCGTGCTCGATTCGACGTTCGCCGAATTCCTCACCCTACCGGGGGCCCGGTACCTGGAGTGAGGGTGGGTCATTCAACCAGGAGTGTGCGATGACGACGATCGACTTCGCGAACGAGGCGGCGGCGCTGGAGCGTCGCTGGTCGACCGACCCGCGGTGGCGGGGGATCGATCGCACGTATGGCGCCGAGGATGTGATCCGCCTGCGCGGCTCGGTACGCATCGAACACTCCCTGGCGCGGCTCGGCGCGGAGCGGCTGTGGACGCTGCTCCACGACCGGGAGTACGTGAACACGTTCGGCGCGCTCACGGGCGCGCAGGCCGTCCAGATGGTGAAGGGGGGACTCGAGGCGATCTACCTGAGCGGGTGGCAGGTGGCCGCGGATGGGAACCTCGCCGCGCAGACGTACCCGGACCAGAGCATCTATCCCTCGAACAGTGTGCCGGCGCTGGTCCGGCGGCTGAACAACGCGCTGCTGCGCGCGGATCAGATCGAGTGGAGCGAGGGAGAGGGCGGGCGGTGGTGGCTGGCGCCGATCGTCGCCGACGCCGAGGCGGGCTTCGGCGGGCCGATTCACGCGTTCGAGCTGATGAAGGCGATGATCGAGGCGGGCGCGAGCGGCGTGCACTTCGAGGACCAGCTCGCGGCGGAGAAGAAGTGCGGCCACATGGGTGGGAAGGTGCTCGTCCCGACCACGCAGTTCGTCCGCACGCTGAACGCGGCGCGTCTCGCGGCGGACGTGCTCGATGTGCCCACCGTGCTCGTGGCCCGCACCGATGCGCTGTCGGCGACGCTCCTCACGAGCGACGTGGACGAGCGCGACCGGACGTTCACCACCGGCGCGCGCACGGCGGAGGGGTATCACGCCGTGCGCAGCGGGATGGACTCGGCCGTGGCGCGCGCGCTCGCGTACGCGCCGTACGCGGACCTGCTCTGGTTCGAGACGTCGCGCCCCGACCTGCGCGAGGCGCGCGCGTTCGCCGAGGCGATCCACGAGCGCTTCCCCGGCAAGATGCTCGCGTACAACTGCTCGCCATCGTTCAACTGGCGTCGCAACCTGGATGCGGAAGCGATCGCCGGCTTCCAACGCGAGCTGGCGGCGATGGACTACCGGTTCCAGTTCATCACGCTCGCCGGGTGGCACCTGATCAACTATCACACGTTCGACCTGGCGCGGCACTATCGCGAGGAGGGGATGAGCGCGTACGTGCGCATCCAGGAGGCGGAGTTCGCGCGCGAGGCGGACGGCTACACGGCCACCAAGCACCAGCGCGAGGCGGGAACGGGGTACTTCGATCGCGTGCTGATGGCGGTCACGGGCGGGCAGGCGTCGACCGGGGCGCTCGCCGGATCGACGGAGGCCGAGCAGTTCGAGACGGCGAAGGCGTGAGGCGCGGCGAGCGGGACACGTTCACGAACACTTAATCGAGCGATGTCCCACCCGTAACGGCGGCGCAACGAGCGCGACATCCGGGGATCGTATCGTGACCCGAGCGGCAAGGCTGCTCGGGTCACTCGCATTCCGGAGGGTGTCATGCTGAGCGTACTGGTGGAGTCTCGGAAGGCCCGGCGCCGGGGCTGGCGCGGCGTCGCGGCGAGCGTGGTCGTGCACGCGATGGTGATCGGCGGGGCGGTGTACGCCACCGCGGCGGCGACGGAGCCGCCCCGCCCCCGCGAGGTGATCGCCATGAACATCCCGCTCCCCACCGCCGACCCCGGCGAGCCCGCGCACGGGGGCGGAGGCGCTCGCACCGGCGCGGCGCCGACGCCGCCTGACGATCCGGCGCTCCCCGCTCCACCCAGGATTCCCACCGCGCCCATGCCGCCGATAGATGTCCCGACCATCTCCCTCGACTCCGTGCTCGCGCACCCCATGGATCTGTCGGGGGGCACGGCCCGGGGGGATGCGAGCGCGCGCGGTGGCCGGGGCGTTGGCGGGAGCGGTGCCGACGGCGTGTTCGATCCCGCCGGCGTGGACCGCCTGGCCGAGCCGCTCCCCGGCAACCCGCGCCCCGACTACCCCGCCGCGCTTCGCGAGGCAGGGGTGACGGGGGCGGTGACGGCGCGCTTCGTGATCGACTCGACCGGGCGCGTGGAGCCTCGCAGCATCACCTTCGACGGCGACCCGAACGCGCTCTTCGCCGCCGCGGTGCGGAGCGCATTGGCGCGGTCGCGCTACCAGCCGGCGGAGGTGCGGGGGAGAGCGGTCCGCGTGCTCGCCAGGCAGGACTTTCTGTTCAGCTTGAAGTAGCAAGTGGGGCATGGAACACCAAGAAGCGTGTGTGGCGTGAAGGAGGCGTAGCGCGTGGGGCATGGGGCGTGGGCGACCACACTCCACGCCCTACCGCCCACGCCTTCCTCACGCCACACCCGCCGTTCGCCGTTCCACGCCCCACGCCCTACGCACTCGCCCCACGCCCCGCCTCTCCCACGACCTCCGCCGCCGCGGCCGGCTGGTACGCCATCTCCCTCAGCCTCGCCACGCGAGTGGCGATCGGGGGGTGCGTCCCGAGGAGCCGCGCGAGCCAACCGGTGCTCGCGTTCACGCGGCGGCCGAGCGGGTCGGCGATGCAGAGGTGCGCGGTGCCTCCCTTGATGCTCGACGTGGGGGCCGCGGCTTGATCGATCTTCTCCAGCGCGCTCGCCAGCGCGAGCGGGTTGCGCGTGAACTGCGCGCTCATCGCGTCGGCCAGATACTCGCGGTCGCGGCTCACGCCGAGCGCGAGGAGGCGCGTGATGAGCGGCGCGAGGAGCCAGCTCACGATCCACACGACGAGGAGGATGACCACCAGCGCGCCGCCGCCCCCACCCCCCTTGTCGCGCCTGTCCCCGCCGCCCCCACCCGACACGCGCACCCCCCGGCCGCCGGAGCGGAATAGGGAGCGCGAGAGACCGTCGGAGATGAGCGCCACCGCGCCGACCAGCGCGGCGAGCAGCGTCATGAGGCGGACATCGAGGTTCTCGATGTGGCCCATCTCGTGTCCGATCACCCCTTGCAGCTCGTCCCGCGTGCACAGCGCGAGCAGTCCACGGGTGACGGCGATGTTCGATGTGCGCGCGTCGTAGCCGGTGGCGAACGCGTTCGGGTCCGGGTCGGGGATGATCCAGATCCGCGGCCTGGGCACGCCGGCGGCGATCGCCATCTCCTCCACCACGTTCTCGAGCTGTCGCTCCTCGGGCGCCCCGGGGGTCGCGAGCTCGCGCGCGCCGGTGGCCCAGAGCACCTTCCGGGGGCCGGTGCGCCACGCGTACGCGGCGATCCCCGCGGCGATGATGCTCAGCACGATGCCGAACGCGGGGAAGACGTGGTGGTACGCGCCGGGCGCCGCGTCTCGCGTCCACAGGTAGAACACCAGGTCGCCGCCGAAGCCCAGCCACGCGAAGAACAGGATGAAGCCCACCACCAGCCACCGCGACCGCCGGCGGTTGGCCTCCTGCTGCGCGAAGAGATTCGTGCGCTCGCTCACCGCTTGGTGTGCAACGACAGATCGACCTTCGGCGCCTCCCGCTCCGTGCCGTCGGTGATCTCCCAGAGCTCGGCGGGCGATGTCTTCGCCAGCCCCGCCACGAGACTCGTCGGGAACTGCTGCTGCTTGGTGTTGTACTGGGTGGCCGTGTCGTTGTAGAGCTGGCGGGCGAACGCGATCTTGTTCTCGGTGGAGGTGAGCTCTTCCTGGAGTCGTGCCACGTTCCCCGTCGCCTTGAGGTCCGGGTACGCCTCGACCACGGCGAACAGGCGGCCGAGCGCCGCGGTGAGCTGTCCCTCCGCCCGCGCGGTCTCGTGCACCAGCGCCGGCGATGGCGCGCCGCCCCCGCCCCCGCCTCCACCCGCGGGCGCGGCTTGCGCGGCGGCGGCGATGGCCTGGTTGCGCGCGGCGATCACCGCCTCGAGCGTCTCCCGCTCGAAGTTCATCGCGCCTCTCACCGTCTCCACGAGGTTCGGGATCAGGTCGTGCCGCCGCTTGAGCTGCACGTCGATCTGCTTCCAGGCGTTGTAGACCTGGTTCCTGAGGGAGACGAGACCGTTGTAGGCGCCGATGATCCAGAAGACGACGAGGACGGCGACGATCAGCAGGACGATCATGCCCATGGGAGGGGTCCTCGGTGGGGCGCGAGGGTCGGCGTCCGTCGCGCGAGGGGCGGCGCCGGGTCCTCTCGAGCGTCGATGATTCCGTGCCCGCTGCGTGCTACTTCCTACACGTACCTACAAGCAAACGGGGCGACGCGCAACAGCGCGTCGCCCCGGTGGGTCGGTCGGATCCCGCCTCGCGGCGGAACGTCCGGCGTCACTCCTCCGGAACGCGCTTCTTCCCGCCGAAGAGGTGGGTGGCGGTGAGCGTGAACATGGGCGTGAGGACCATTCCGAGCAGGGAGTTGATCCACACCAGCGCGATGTAGAAGCAGCCGAGGCCAATGCTCATCCAGAGCGTGCCGAGCGGTCCGTGCGTTTCCAAGGTCGTCCTCTCGTGATGTGAGCGGAAAAGCGTGTCCGCGAACAATGTATCGCGGAGGCACGTGGCGGGCCAGGGCGGGGAGCCGGCGCGGGGAGCCGGCGCGGGGAGCCGGCGCGGGGCGCGTGGGGCGGGACGCCGGGCGCGTGAGGCCGAGCGCCGCGTCCACTGCGCCTGGATCTGGTACTCGCCGTGTGCCGCGCTCCGCGGTGTGGTAGCTTTCACACCGGATGGTGCGCGGTCACCGGACGAAGGAGGCTTCCATGGCGCGCGTGGTGGCGCGGCGGGCACGGCAACGGCGGGAGCGGCACGCGAGCGGCGCGGGCGCGGGGGGAGCCGCGTCGGCGCGCGTGGACGCGGCGGTGTGCCGCGCCCTCGCCGGCGCGCCGCGCGTGGTGCTCGCCGTCTCCGGCGGGCGGGACTCCATGGTGCTGCTCGACGCCGCCGCCCGCGTCTCCCCCGGCCAGGTGGTCTGCGTGGCCACGTTCGACCATGGGACGGGGGCCGCCGCCACGCGCGCCGCCGCGCTCGTCGCGCGCCGCGCCGCCGAGCTGCGCCTCCCGGTTCGCGTGGGGCGGTGGAACGACCCCGGCGACCGGTCGCGCACCGAGGGGACGGAGGCCGCCTGGCGAGCGGCGCGGTGGCGCTTTCTCTCCCGGCTGGCGGAGGAACACCGCGCATCGGTGGCCACGGCGCACACGCGCGACGATCAGCTCGAGACGGTGCTCATGCGCGCCATTCGAGGCGCCGGCGCGCGCGGGCTCGCCGCGCTCCACGCCGAGGGGCCGGTGCTGCGCCCCCTGCTCGAGCTCTCCCGGCGGGAAGTCGCGCTGGCCGCCGCCGAGCGCGGGGTCGTCTGGGAGGACGATCCGAGCAACCGGTCGCGCCGCCACCTCAGGAACCGGATCCGCCTCGACATTCTCCCGGCGCTGCTTCGGGCGCGTCCCGAGCTGGAGGAGGAGCTGCTGGCGCTCGCCAGGGAGAGCGCCGCGCTCCGGCGCCGCGTGGAGCGGATTCTCGGCGACACGGTGTGCGCCCGCGTGCGCGAGAGGACGCTCACCGTTGCCGGGACCGACATGCGGTACTATGATGCGCCAGCACTCCGGCTGCTCTGGCCGGCGCTCGCGGCGCGCGCGGGGGTCGTGCTCGACCGGCGTGGAACCGAGCGTCTGAGCGAGTTTACTATTAAGGGAAAGCCGGGATCGCGGATCCAGCTCTCGGGTGGGTTCGAGGCGGTGTGGCACCGGGGCGACGTGCTCGTGCGCCGCGCCGCCGTCTCCGACGAGATGCTCGCGCCCGTGGCGCTGGACGGAGAGGTCGTGCTGGGGCGATGGCGCTTCCAGCGAGTCGATCGGGCCGCGGGACGGCCGGATCCGGGTCACGACGCATGGACGGCGGCGCTCCCCACGGGCCGTGCGCTGCTGGTCCGCCCCTGGAAGCCGGGGGATCGTATGACGCCGCACGGCGCCCCGGCGCCGCGGCGAGTGAAAGGACTGCTGCGCGACGCGGGGATCGATGGCGCCAGTCGAGCCGGCTGGCCGGTCGTCCTGGCGGGGGACGAGATCGTGTGGATTCCTGGAGTGCGCCGCAGCTCCGCGGCAACCGTCCGGTCCGGTCGACCGGTGGTGCTGTATCATTGTGAGCCAATCGACCGCTGACGCCGACCCGCGCCTCGACGGACGCCCCGTCAAGCGCATCGCCTTCGAACCCGAGTTCATCGCCAAGCGCGTCCGCGAGCTCGGCGCCGAGATCACCGAGCACTACCCCGAGGGGGAACTGCTCGTTCTCGGGCTGCTCAAGGGGAGCTTCATCTTTCTCGGCGACCTGGTCCGACAGATCCAGCGGCCGCTTCAGGTCGATTTCATCGTCGCCGCGAGCTACGGCGACAGCACCACGTCGAGCGGGAACGTCCGGCTCGTCTACGATCCGGAAACGAAACTCGAGGGGAAGCACATTCTTCTGGTGGAGGACATCGTCGACTCGGGGCGCACCCTCAACCGGCTGATGGACGTGTTGTCCACCCGCAGCCCCCAGTCGCTCGAAATTTGCGCTTTGCTGCACAAACACGTGGCAGAGCACCTGCAGTACCCGGTCCGATTCACGGGTTTCGATGCACCGAACGAGTTTCTGGTGGGATACGGCCTGGACCATGCCGAGAACTTCCGACACTTGCCCTATATCGCGAGCTTGCAGTAATGGCTGACAGGATACCGCCCAAGCGCGACTTCAACTGGGGGCGCATCTCGAAAACGCTCTCGTTCTGGCTGCTGTTGATCCTCATCCCGATCGCCTTCATCCGGCTGTCGGGCGGGGGGAGCGATTCCCCCGCCGAGATCGACTACACGCAGTACAACCAGCAGCTGGCGCAGGGGAACATCGAGAAGGTGACCATCCAGGACGGGAAGGTCATCACCGGCGAGCTCCGCAACCGCGTGCGCGTCGGCAATCACGACGTGGACAAGTTCACCGTGCGGCTCCCGGTGGCGAACGACTCCAAGGAAGTCGAGCGGCTGCGGGACAAGAACGTCGTGATCCAGGCGCAGGACGCCAAGCCGTCGCTCGGCGGCTACGTGCTCCTGTGGCTCCCGTACATCCTGATCTTCGGCTTCTGGCTCTTCCTCTTCCGGCAGATGCAGGCGGGGGGCGCGAAGGCGTTCAGCTTCGGCAAGAGCAAGGCGAAGCTGCTGAGCGGCGACACGCCCAAGGTGACGTTCGCCGACGTGGCGGGCGCGGACGAGGCGAAGGAGGAGCTCCAGGAGATCATCGAGTTCCTGAAGGACCCGCAGAAGTTCACCAAGCTCGGCGGCCGGCTCCCCAAGGGCGTCCTGCTCGTCGGCCCGCCGGGCACGGGAAAGACGCTGCTGGCGCGCGCGGTGGCGGGTGAGGCCGGGCGCCCGTTCTTCTCCATGTCGGGCTCCGACTTCGTCGAGATGTTCGTCGGCGTCGGCGCGTCGCGCGTGCGCGACCTGTTCGAGCAGGGGAAGGCCCATGCGCCGTGCATCATCTTCATCGACGAGATCGATGCCGTCGGCCGGCACCGCGGCGCCGGACTCGGCGGCGGTCACGACGAGCGCGAGCAGACGCTCAACCAGCTCCTCGTGGAGATGGACGGCTTCGAGTCGAACGAGGGCGTCATCCTCATCGCCGCCACGAACCGGCCGGACGTGCTCGACCCGGCGCTGCTCCGTCCCGGGCGGTTCGACCGCCAGGTGGTGGTGGACCTCCCCGACCTCAGGGGACGCGAGGAGATCCTGCGCGTGCACCTCCGGCGGGTGCCGGTGAGCGATGACGTGGACGTGAGCGTGATCGCGCGCGGCACGCCGGGCATGTCGGGCGCCGACCTGGCGAACCTCGTGAACGAGGCCGCCCTGCTCGCGGCGCGCCGCAACCACGACCGCGTCTACCTGCTCGATCTCGAGGAGGCGAAGGACAAGGTCATGCTCGGCGCCGAGCGCAAGTCGATGGTCATGAAGGAGGAGGAGAAGCGCAACACGGCCTATCACGAGGCCGGCCACGCGGTGTGCGCGATCAAGACCCCCGGGTGCGACCCGGTGCACAAGGTCACGATCGTGCCGCGCGGGCGCGCGCTCGGGCTCGCCTTCACCCTCCCGACGGAGGACCGGTACTCGGTCACGCGCCAGCAGCTCGAGGGGATGCTCGTGATGACGTACGGCGGCCGGGTCGCCGAGGAGATCATCTTCGGGCACGACAAGGTGACCACGGGGGCGGCCAACGACATCCAGAAGGCCACGTCGCTCGCGCGCCGGTACGTGTCGCAGTGGGGACTCTCCGACGCGGTGGGCCCCGTGCTGGTCGGGGACAACGAGCAGGAGGTGTTCCTCGGACGCGAGCTGTCGCACCGGCGCGAGGTGTCGGAGAAGACGGCGCAGCTCGTGGACGCGGAGGTGACGCGGCTGCTGAACGACTCGTACAGCCGGGCGAAGCAGACGCTGACCGACAACATCGACCTGCTGCACGCGGTGGCCGGCGCGCTCCTCGAGCGCGAGACGCTGACCTCGGAGGATCTCGACCTGCTGGTGCGCGGGGAGAAGCTGCCCCCGCGCAAGGCGCCGACCACGCCGAGCGCTCCGGCGCCCGCGACGGTGCCGGTGCCCCAGCCCAAGCCGGCCAAGCCGCCGCTCCTCGGCGGGCCGGAGGTGGCGCCCGCGTGACGCCTCTCGCGCGTCACGCGGTGGGTCGGTGAGTCGGCGAGCTCGCCGACTCACCGGCCCACCGACACCCTCCGTTCCCGCATGTCCGTCTGGCGCCTCCGCACCCGCTCCCTTCCACTCGATCGCCCGTACGTGATGGGCATCGTGAACGTGACCCCCGACAGCTTCAGCGACGGGGGCGCGTTTTTTTTGGCGGATGCGGCGGTGGAGCACGGGGTGCGGCTGGTGGAGGAGGGGGCGGACATCCTGGACATCGGCGGGGAGTCCACCCGGCCGCAGGGGGCGGTGCCGGTGTCCGTGGACGAGGAGTCGCGCCGCGTGCTCCCCGTGCTGCGCGCGCTCCGCGAGCGTCTCGGCGACGTGCCGCTCTCGGTGGACACGGTGAAGAGCGAGGTCGCCGCGGCGGCGCTCGTCGAGGGGGCGGAGATCGTCAACGATGTGTCCGCGTTCCGCCTCGATCCGGCGATGGCCGAGGTGTGCGCCGAGCGCGGCGCGGGAGTGGTGCTCATGCACTCCCGCGGGTCGGTGAGCGAGATGGGGACGTACCTGCACGCCGCGTACGGCGACGACCCGGCGGGGGAGGTGTTCGCCGAGCTGGCGGAGCGCGCGGCGAACGCGGAGCGCATGGGGGTGGAGCGCGACCGGATCGCCCTCGATCCGGGCGTCGGCTTCGCCAAGCGGAGCGAGCATTCCCTCGCCGTGCTGGCCGGCCTCGACCGGCTCGTGGCGCTGGGGTACCCCGTCGTGGTGGGCGCCTCGCGGAAGCGGTTCGTGGGAGAGCTGAGCGGGGTGGCCGATCCCCGGGAGCGGGTGGAGGGGACGATCGGAGCGAACGTCATGGCGCTGGCGCTCGGCGCGCGCATCTTTCGGGTACATGATGTGCGCGCCGCTCGGCGCGCGCTGGACGTGGCCTGGGGGATCGCGCGGACTCGAGGAGCGGCGTGAGCATGCTGGACCAGCTTCGATTTCTGACGTTCGGATGGCGCGACGCGATCGAGATCGCGCTCGTGGCCTACGGCATCTACCGCCTGCTGCTGCTCATCCACGGCACGCGCGCGGTGCAGATGCTGGTCGGGATCGTGGTGCTGGTGCTCACGTACGTGCTCGCGCTGCTCTTCAAGTTCACGATGATCACGTACATCCTCGAGCGCCTGTTCACGTACGGCGCGTTCGCCGCGCTCGTGATCTTCGCGCCGGAGCTGCGCGCGGCGCTCGCGCGTCTCGGGCAGTCGCCGATGTCGCGCTTCTTCCGGCGGATGGAGGCGAGCGAGGTGGCCGAGGAGGTCGCCGACGCGGTCGAGCGGCTGAGCCGCTCGGGGATCGGCTGCATCATCGCGCTCGAGCGCGAGGTCGGTCTCGGCGACTACGTCGCCTCCGGCACCGAGATGCAGGCCAAGGTGTCGGCCGACCTGCTGGCGACGATCTTCACGCCGTACTCGCCGCTCCACGACGGGGCGGTGATCATCCGCGGCGACACGATCATCGGCGCCGGGTGCATCCTCCCGCTCTCGCAGGCGCCGCTGGAGGATCGCACGCTCGGCACGCGCCATCGCGCGGCGATCGGGCTGAGCGAGGAGACCGACGCGCTCGTGCTCGTGGTGTCGGAGGAGACGGCGCAGATCTCGGTGGCGCACGATGGGCGGCTCATGCGCGGGCTCACCGCGCCGCAGGTGCGCGACCTCATCGCCGGCCGGACGCCCCGCACCACGTCGGAGCAGCCGGTGCTCCAGCTACGCGCGTAGCGGGCGGCGCGAAGCGGGGCGGCGTGCTCGCCGCCGCGCTCTCCACTCTCCTCCTCGCCGCGGTGTACGGCGCCACCATCGCCCCCGGCCCCACGCTGTGGGACGCCGGGGAGCTGATCGCCGCGGTGCACTCGATGGGGATCCCGCACCCGCCGGGCACGCCGCTCTGGCTCCTCGCGGCGCGCGTGTGGCGCCTGGCGCTCGCGCCCCTCCCGACCGCGCTCGCCACCAATCTCTTCTCCGCCGCCACCACGGCCGCCGCCGGCGGGGTGCTGGCCTGGCTGCTCGCGCGGTGGCTCCGCGCGCCGCTCGCCGCGGTCGGTGGCGCCGTGTGCGCGGGGGCGATGAGCACGATCTGGTCGAACGCCACGGAGACGGAGGTGTACGCGGCATCGCTGCTCGTGGCGATGATCATGCTCGCGTGCGGCGAGCGGGCGGGAGCGACCGGCGAGGCGCGCTGGCGCGTGCTGCTGGCGTACGTGATGGCGCTCGCCGTGCCGGTGCACCTGAGCGCCCTCGTGGCGGCGCCGGCGGCGATCGCGCTGGCGTGCTCCGACGAGCGCGGGCGCATCGCCTGGCGCGATGCCGCGATGCTCGCCGGGCTGTTCGCGCTGGCCGCCGGGGTGGGGCTGGCGAGCCCGCGGCTCGCGCTGGGCGGAGCGGCGCTCGCGGCCGCGGCCGTCCTGGTGGCGCCGAGCGCCCAGCGCGCGCGGGAGCTGGCGGGCGCCGTGGTGGTGGTACTGCTCGGGGCGAGCGCGCTCGCGGTGCTCGTGGCGCGCGCCGCGCACCACCCGGTGCTCGACGCCGGGCACCCGGCCACCTGGGGCGCGCTGTGGGATGTCGTCGGGCGCCGCCAGTACGGCGCGCACCCGCTCTGGCCTCGTCAGGCGCCGCCGTGGCTGCAGCTCGGGAACCTGCTCGAGTACGTGGACTGGCAGGTCGCGCTCGGGCTCGCCCCTGGCGTGGCGCCCGACTGGCGGCGCACGCCGATCACCATCCTGTTCGTGGCGCTCGGGGTGTACGGCGCCGTGCGCCACCGCGATGCCGACCCGCGCGGCTTCCGGGCGATGAGCGTGCTCCTCTTCTGCTCGAGCCTCGGGCTGGTGGCGTACATGAACTTCAAGGCCGGCGCGTCGTTCGGGTACGGGCTGCTGCCGGACGATGCGCCGCACGAGGTGCGAGAGCGCGATTATTTCTTCGCTCTCGCGTTCTGGACGTGGGGGGCGTGGGCGGGGAGCGGCGCGGTGCTCCTCGCCCGGCGGCTCCGCCCCTCGCTCGCGCCGGCGGGGCTCGCGCTCGCGGCGCTCCCGGTGGCCACGGGGTGGAGCGCCGTCAGCAGGTCGCGCGGCCCCACCGCGCACGCGGCCGGCAGGGTGGCCGAGGCGCTCCTCTGGTCCGCTCCGCCCGGCGCGGTGCTCATCGTGGGTGGTGACAACGACACCTTCCCGCTCTGGTACGCCCAGGTGGTGCTGGGGGCGCGGTCCGATGTCACGGTGGTCACCACGCCGCTGCTCGGCGTGCGGTGGTATCGCGCGCAGCTCGCCGAGCGCGATGGGTTGCTCGATGCGCGGGCGGTGGCCGAGCCGCGGGGGGAGCGCGCCATGCTCGCGCTCGTCCGGGATGCGGCGCGCGCGCGCGGCCGGCCGCTGGCGGTGGCGCTCACGGCGGGGGAGGGAATCCGGAACGAGATCGGGGGGGAGTGGACGCTGCGCGGCGTGGCCTGGGTGCGGCCATCGCTCGCGCGCGACACCGCGCGCGTTCCCGGCGCGGACGTGCCGGTGGACACCGTGGCGGCGGCTCGTTTCGCGCGTCGCTTCCCCCCCGCGCACACGCGCGCGCGCGGCGGTGCCCCGCTCGACGATCCCACGCGCGCCGTGGATCCGGCGCCGATCGTCATGACGGCGCTGCTCGCGTGCCCGGCGCACTGGCTCGCCGAGGCGCGCGGCAGGGTTCGCGTCGATTCTCTTGATTCAGCGTGTAAATGGCGATAGTTTCACGGCTTATGCTTTTCAAGGACCTCGCCGAACGGGCGGCGGAGGTGCGCGAGCGCATCGCCCTCGCGGTCGCCCGCGGAGGGCACGCCCAGCAGGTCACGATCGTCGCGGTCACGAAGACGCACGGGGCCGACGCCGTGCGGGCGGCGTGGGAGGCGGGACTGCACGACGTCGGAGAGAACCGGGTGCAGGAGGCGCTCACCAAGATGGCCGAGGTGAGCGTCCCGGTGCGCTGGCACCTCATCGGGCATCTGCAGCGGAACAAGGTGAAGGCCCTCGATCATTTCGCGCTCGTCCATTCGATCGACAGCGCGCGGCTGGCCGACGCCGTGAGCGAGCACGGCGTCGCGCGGCAGCGGGTGGTCGATGCGCTGGTGCAGGTGAACGTGTCGGGCGAGGAGAGCAAGGGCGGCTTCCCGCTCGATGCGCTTCCCGCGGAGGCCGAACGATTCGCCTGCCGGGCGGGTATCAGGGTCGTGGGCGTCATGACGATGGCGCCGCTGGACGCCGACGAGGGGATGTTGCGCCGCGTGTTCCAGGGCGCTCGCGCGGCGCGCGACGTCCTCGCGGAGGCCGGACACCCCGCGCGCGAGCTGAGCATGGGCATGTCCAACGATTTCGAGGTGGCGGTGGAGGAGGGCGCGACGATGGTCCGCCTGGGCACCATCCTGTTTGGAGCGAGAGGCACATGACCGACGAATCCTTTCACCTGTCACCGCTCGACGTGCGTCGGTGGGACTTCGGCGCCAGATCCTTCCGAGGGTACGACGCGCAGAAGGTCGAGGACTTCCGCAACCAGGTGGCGGACGAGCTCGAGCGCCTGACGCGCGTGAGCCAGGACCTGGAGCAGAAGGCGCGCGGCTTCCACGAGCAGCTCCGCGCGTTCCGCGAGCGCGACAAGGCGCTCAATGATGCGCTCGTGTCGGCGCAGCAGCTGCGCTCCGAGATCCGCGAGCAGGCCGAGCGCGAAGCCCAGCTCATCCTGCGCGAGGCACGCGCGGAGGGGGAGCGGATGGTGGAGCAGGCGCGCTCCGAGGTCCGCCGTCTGGAGGCGGACATCGCCGCGCTGGAGAAGTCGCGCATCACCTACATCGGCCAGCTCCGCGCGCTCGTCGAGCGGCAGCTCGCCGAGCTCGACGCCTCGCAGCTCCCCACGCCGTCCGTGCGCCGCACGAGCGGCGAGACGGACACGGTGGAGCAGCGCCCGCACGTGAAGACGCCCGCCTGGCTGGAGTCGCTCGTCAAGGAATGACCGGCTTTCGCCTCGACGACCCCCGTCTCGCGCACCATCGCGTCCCGGTCCGGCACGCGCACACGCGCGAGCAGATCGCCGTCGCGACCGCCGCGATCCGCGACCGCGTCACCGATGAGCCGTCGGTGGCGATCATCCTCGGCACCGGGCTGGGCGCGCTCGGACGCGAGATGGACGTTCGACACGTCATCGACTACGCCGAGATCCCGGGCTTTCCGCTCTCCACCGTGGAGTCGCACGCCGGACGTCTCCTCTTCGGCACGCTCGGCGGCCGGCGCGTGGTGGCCATGCAGGGGCGGTTTCACCTGTACGAGGGGTACACCGCGCAGCAGGTGAGCTTCCCGGTGCGCGTGATGCACGCGCTCGGGGCCGGCACGCTCGTGGTCTCCAACGCGTGCGGCGGGATGCACCCGCTGTGGAGCCCGGGGGATCTCATGCTCATCGCCGATCACATCAACCTGCTCGGCGACAATCCACTCGTGGGGCCGAACGACGACTCGCTCGGCCCGCGCTTCCCCGACATGTCCGCGCCGTACGACGCGGGGCTGCGCGAGCTCGCCCGCGAGGTGGCGTCGGCGCATCGCATCCCGCTGCGTGAGGGCGTGTACGTGGCGGTGCCCGGTCCCAACCTGGAGACACGGGCGGAGTACCGGATGCTCCGTGCCCTCGGCGCCGATGTGGTGGGGATGTCCACCGTGCCCGAGGTCATCGTCGCCGTGCACGCCGGCATGCGCGTGATGGGGCTGTCGATCATCACCGATCGCTGTCTCCCGGACGCCTTGGAGCCCGCCACCGTCGAACAGATCATCGCCGTCGCCGTCGCCGCCGAGCCCAAGCTCGCCGCGGTCGTGCGCGGCGTGCTGGAGCGCCTGTGACCGCCGTCGAACCCACCGTCAAGCCGTACCGCCCGCTCCCGCCGGAGCTGCCGGCGGAGGAGCTCGAGCGCGAGATGCTCGAGCGCTGGACCGCCGAGGACCTGCTCGCGCGCACGCTGCGCGAGCGCGAGGGGGCGGAGGACTTCGTGTTCTTCGAGGGCCCGCCCACCGCGAACGGCCGGCCGGGCATCCACCACGTGTTCGCCCGCACCATCAAGGACCTCTTCTGCCGCTACCGCGTGATGAAGGGGTACCGCGTGCAGCGGAAGGCGGGGTGGGACACGCACGGCCTCCCGGTGGAGATCGAGGTCGAGAAGCACCTCGGGATCAGCGGCAAGCCGCAGATCGAGGAGGTGGGCGTCGAGCGGTTCAACCGCCTCTGCCGCGAGAGCGTGTGGCGGTACAAGGGGGACTGGGAGCGGTTGAGCGCGCGCATCGGCTACTGGCTCGACTACAACGACCCGTACATCACGTACTCCAACGAGTACGTGGAGAGCGTGTGGTGGGCGCTGAAGACGCTCTTCGGGAAGGACCTCCTGTACCGCGGGCACAAGATCCTCCCGTACTGCGCGCGCTGTGGCACCGCGCTCTCCAGCCACGAGGTGGCGCTCGGGTACGAGGACGTGAAGGACCCGAGCGTGTACGTGGCGCTGGACATCGTCGGGGCGGGCGGCGAGACGACGGGGCGGCGCATCCTGGTGTGGACCACCACGCCGTGGACGCTCGTGTCCAACGTGGCGCTGGCAGTGAACCCGGAGCTCGTGTACGTGGAGCTGCGGCGGCGGGGGGAGCGTGAGGTGCCGACGCTCATCCTCGCGGAGTCGCGCGTGGCGCCCGTGCTGGGCGACGACTGGAGCGACCGGTACGAGGTGGTGTCGCGCGCCACGGGCGCGGAGCTGGCCGGCCTGCGCTACCGGCGCCCGCTCGACTGGGTGGCGTACGGCGAGGGAGGGGGCGGGGGGGCGCACGAGATCATCGTCGCCGAGCCGTTCGTGTCCGCCGAGGACGGGAGCGGTGTGGTGCACATGGCGCCGGCGTTCGGGGCCGACGACTACGCGGCGGGGCAGCGGCACGGGCTCGCCTTCCTGCAGCCGGTGAACCTGCGCGGGGAGTTTCCCGCCGAGCTGCCGCTGGTGGGCGGGATGTTCGTGAAGCAGGCGGACCCCGTGATCATCGAGGAGCTGGAGCGGCGCGGCGTGCTGTGGAAGGCGGAGGTGCTCGAGCACGCGTACCCGCACTGCTGGCGCTGCGGCACGCCGCTCCTGTACTACGCGCGCGAGTCGTGGTTCGTGCGCACCACCGCGTTCCGCGATGGGATGCTGGCGCGCAACGCGCGCGTGGACTGGCATCCGAGCGAGGTCGGGCAGGGGCGCTTCGGCGAGTGGCTGGAGAACAACATCGACTGGGCGCTCTCGCGCGACCGGTACTGGGGGACGCCCCTCCCCGTGTGGGTGTGCGACGCGAACGCGGCGCACGCCGAGGCGGTGGGGAGCTACGCGGAGCTGGCCGAGCGCTGGGGGAAGCCGCTTCCCTCGGAGTTCGACCCGCACAAGCCGTTCATCGACGCGTACACCTGGCGGTGCGCGACGCCGGGGTGCGGCGGCACCATGCGGCGGGTGAGCGAGGTGATCGACACCTGGTTCGACTCGGGATCGATGCCGTTCGCGCAGTGGCACTACCCGTTCGAGAACCGCGACGTGGTGGCGCGCCTCTACCCCGCGGACTTCATCGCCGAGGGGGTGGATCAGACGCGCGGGTGGTTCTACTCGCTGCTGGCGATCGCCACCGGGCTCGGGGATGCGCTCCCGAACAACCAGGGCGAGGGCGGGACCAACGCGCTGGCGGCGCCGTACCGGGCGGTGGTGGTGAACGACCTCGTGCTCGACGCGCAGGGGCAGAAGATGTCGAAGAGCCGGGGGAACGCGGTGGACCCGTGGGCGGTGCTGGCGAGCCACGGGGCGGACGCCATCCGCCTCTTCCTGGTCGCCTCGAGCCAGGTGTGGCTGCCGCGGCGCTTCGACGAGGACGGGATTCGCGAGCTGGCGGGGCGTTTTCTTCTCACGCTGAAGAACGTCTACAGCGGCATCTTCGCGCAGTACGCCAATTTCGGATGGCGCCCCGGCCCGGGTGATCCGCCGCCCGAGGCGCGCCCCGTGGTGGACCGGTGGGTGCTCTCGCGGTTGGCGACGGTGGAGCGGCGGGTGGACGAGCTGCTCTGGACGTACGATGCCACGCTCGCGGCGCGCACGGTGATGGACTTCCTCGTGGATGACGTCTCGAACTGGTACGTGCGTCTCAACCGCGCCCGCTTCTACGAGGTGGAGGGCGCGGACCATCGCGCGGCGTTCGCCACGCTGCACACGGTGCTCGTGTCGGTGTGCCGGCTGCTGGCGCCGTTCGCTCCGTTCATCACGGACTGGATGCACCGGGAGCTCACCGGGAGCTCGGTGCACCTGGCGCCGTTCGGGGTGGTGGGGGGCGCGGCGGGGGAGGCGGGGGGCGCCGTCCCGGAGCCCGACGCCGAGCTGGAGGCGGCGATGGCCGATCTGCGCATCCTGGCCACCCTGGCGCGCTCGGCGCGGGAGGAGGCGGGAATCAAGGTTCGGCAACCGCTTCCCCGACTGGTATGCGTCGTGCCAAATTACAGGGCTGGAACGTTCACGGCGCTGGAGCCGTTGCTCCGGTCCGAGCTGAACGTGAAGGTGGTGGAGTTCGCCTCGAGCGGCGACGCGCTCGTGCGGCTGGAGGCGAAGCCCAACTTCCGGGCGCTCGGCAAGCGGTTCGGCGCGCGGACGCCGCTCGCGGCGCGGGCGGTGTCGGCGCTGTCCAGCGAGGCGCTGTTCGCGCTCGAGCGCGGGGAGCCGGTGGCGATCGCGCTCGATGGCGAATCGCACCAGGTGGGCCCCGACGACCTGGAGATCGTTCGCCGGGCGAGCGGGGCGCTGGTCGTGAAGGAGGCGGGGGGGTACGTGGCGGCGATCGATCCGGCCGTGTCGCCGGAGCTGGCGCGCGAGGGGCTCGCGCGCGAGCTGGTGAGCCGGGTGCAGCGCATGCGCAAGGAAGCCGGGTTCGCGGTGAGCGACCGGATTCACCTGCAGGTCACGGGAGGCGCCGACGTGGAGGCGGCGATCCGGGGGCACGAAGCGTACGTCGCGGCCGAGGTATTGGCGAGCGAGGTCACCATTGGTGGTGACGTCGCCGGAAATCCAGACGCGATGCAGACGGTCGAGTTGTGGGACGACACCGTTCGCATTGCCTTGACGAGAGTGCACTAGCGATGCCGTCTTCAGCGAGCCCCAAGAAGGGGAAGCCGATGAACAAGAAGACGCTCGCGCACTTCGAGAAGCGATTGCTCGAGGAGCGCAAGCGCGTGCTCAAGGAGCTCGGGAACTACAGCGAGGCGTTCAACGCCACGCCGCAGTCCGCCGACGGCGACCTGAGCTCGTACTCCTTCCACATGGCCGACCAGGGGACGGACGCGATGGAGCGCGAGAAGGCGTTCCTGTTCGCGAGCCAGGAAGGGCGGTTCCTCTGGCACATCGACCAGGCGCTCCGGCGGCTGTACCGGAGCCCGGAGACGTTCGGCAAGTGCCACAATTGCGGCGAGGACATCGACTTCGACCGGCTCGATGCCCTGCCTCACGCACGGCTCTGCTTCGCGTGCAAGCAGAAGGAAGAAGATGGAAAGAAGCAGCAGCCCCAGCAGAGCTAAGGCCGCGCTCTTCTGGACGTTGGTCGCGGGGATCATCGCCGCCGACGTCATCACGAAGCTGATCGCGGTGAACACGCTGATCCCGCAGCGCGTGCCGCGGGAGGTGTTCGGCGAGTGGGTGCGCCTGACGCTCGTGTTCAATCGCGGCGCCGCGTTCGGGCTGCACCTGGGGCCGTGGTCGCGCGGCATCTTCCTGGTGCTCACGCTCGTGGCGCTCGTGATTCTCGCGCGGTTGTATCGCGCCACGCGCCCCGGCGAGGTGCTGCGCACGCTGGCTCTGGGGCTCGTCGTGGGCGGGGCGATCGGGAACCTGATCGACCGCATCCGCTCCCCGATGGGGGTGGTGGACTTCCTCGACATCGGCTTCCGGGGGTGGCGGTGGCCCACCTTCAACGTCGCCGACATCGCCGTGAGCACGGGGGCGATCCTGCTCGCCTTCGTGCTCTGGGGGGAGGAGCACGCCGGCGAGGGGGAGGGGGAGCCGCGCGCGGAGCCGTTGGCCGAGCCCCAGCCACGGGTCACGCGCGGCGGCTGACCACGCGGCGATGACGCGAGAGCAGGGGGGCCATCCCCCCGGCCCCGTGCGGCACGAGCTTTCGATCGAGGCGGATAGCGATGTCCGCCTCGATTTGCTCGTGGCGCGCCGTCTCGATCTCTCCCGCACGCAGGCCGCCACCCTCATCGCCACCGGGCGCGTGTCCGTGGATGGGCGGCGCGAGAGGGCCAGCTACCGCCCGCGCGCCGGCGAGCGGGTGACGGTGGAGATCCCTCCGCCCCCCTCGCGCGAGGTGATCGCCGAGCCGATCCCGATCGCCGTGGCGTGGGAGGACGAGCACGTGCTCGTGGTCGACAAGGCGGCGGGGATGGTGGTGCACCCCGCCCCCGGCCACTGGAGCGGCACGCTGGTGAACGCGCTCAAGGGGCGCGGCATGAGCCTCTCCGCGGGGTCGGCGCCCGAGCGGGAGGGGATCGTCCACCGGCTGGACAAGGACACCTCCGGGCTGCTTCTCGTGGCCAAGACCGACCGCGCGCACCGCGTGCTCGCGCGCGCCCTGGCCGCCCGCCGCATCACCCGCCGCTACGCCGCCCTCGCCTGGGGGCACCTCGACGCCGACCATCTCACCGTGGACCGCCCGATCGCCCGCGATCCCCGAGACCGAAAGCGCATGGCAATCGTCAGTAGTGGACGAGCGGCGCGGACGGACTTCGTGCGGCTCGCCCGGTTCGATTCGGCGGACCTGCTGCGCGCGCACCTGTACACCGGGCGCACGCATCAGATTCGCGTGCACCTGGCGTCGATCGGGCATCCGGTGGTGGGGGACGACACGTACGGCGGAGGCGGGGGACGGCGGCTCATGGCGCTCCCTCCGCGGCGGCACTTCCTGCACGCAGCGTGGCTCATCTTCCCGCACCCGGTGACCGGCGCGCCGATCGATCTGCGCTCGCCGCTCCCGGAAGATCTGAGGCGCTCCCTGGCCGCGGCGGCCGGATCGGATGAACTCCTGTCCCACCCGGATCCGCTGGATGTCTTCGGCTTCTACCGTCTCGACGACTGAACCCCCGACCGGCCAGCTCGTGCTCGTGCGGCTGGCCGACCGGCGCTACGCGATCCCGATCGACAGCGTGCGCGAGATCCTTCCTTTCCGGCGCCCCACGCGGCTGCCGGGGGCGCCGGTGCACGTGGCGGGGCTGTTGAACGTGCGCGGGACGATCGTGACGGTGCTCGACCTGGGGGTGCGACTCGGCGACCGCGCGGCGGCCCGCCCGGGCGGGTCGATCGTCCTCGTGGAGCACGGGACGAAGGTGGTGGGCGCGGCGGTGGACGAAGTGGTGGACGTGCAGCAGCTGGCCGACCTCGAGATGGGGACCGACGGGACCGCGATCGCGCCGGGTGGTGCGGTGCGCGCGCTCGGTCGTCTGAACGGCGAGGTCGTGGGCGTTCTCGACGTGCAGGACATCATCTCGCAAGTACTCGCTTGAGCGGAGGAATGGGACGTTGAGTCACACGGTGCTGGTCTGCGATGACGCGATCTTCATGCGCACGATGATCTCCGACATCCTGACGCAGTCGGGATTCGAGGTCATCGGCGAGGCCGAGACGGGCGTGCAGGCGATCGAGAAGTACAAGCAGCTGCGCCCCGACCTCGTGACGATGGACATCGTGATGCCCGACATGGGCGGCATCGACGCGGTTCGAGAGATCACGAAGCTCGACGGGAACGCGAAGATCCTCATGTGCAGCGCGATGGGGCAGCAGGCGCTGGTCGTGGAGGCGATCCAGGCGGGCGCGAAGGACTTCGTGGTGAAGCCGTTCCAGCCGAGCCGGGTGCTGGAGGCGGTCCAGCGAGTGCTCGGCTGACCGCGCCGCGCGGCACCGCGACCCGGCCATGGACCTCGCGAAGTACGCCGAACTGTTCCTGACGGAGAGCCGGGAGCACCTCTCGGTTCTGAACGACCAACTTCTCGCGCTCGAGCGGGAGCCGACGGCGGCGGAGCCGGTCGGCGCGATCTTCCGCGCCGTGCACACGGTGAAGGGGATGAGCGCGACGATGGGCTATCGCGCCGTCACCGAGCTGGCGCACGAGCTGGAGAGCGTGCTCGACCGGGTGCGCCGCGAGCAGCAGACGATCACGCCGGCGCTCATGGACGCGCTGTTCACCGCCGCCGATGCGCTCGAGGCGGCGATCGAGGCGTCGGTGCAGGGGCGCGGGGACGACGTGGACGTGGCGACGCCGGTGGAGCGCCTGAAGGCGTTCGCGGCGGCGTCGCGCGGCGCGGGGGCGCCGGCGGCCGGCACGCCCGCGCGCGCCACGCCGGCGCGCGGTGCGGCGGCCACGGCGCCGGCGGCGCCGGCACCGCCCGCGGTCGCCCGCGGGAGCGGCGCGGGGCGGGGGGTGCTGGTGCGCGTGCGGCTCGTGGCGGGGACCACGCTGCGGGGCGCGCGGGCGTTCCTCGTCGTGAAGAAGGCGGAGACGCTCGGCACGGTGGTGGCCGTCGTCCCGCCGCTCGAGGCGTTGCAGGCCGAGGCGTTCGACCGCGACTTCGCGCTCCGACTGGACACGACGCTGCCGGCGGACGAGGTGATCGGCGCGCTCCGCTCGGTGGGGGACGTGGAGACGGTGTCGGTGGAGTCGCCGCGCACGGGCGGCGCGGCGGTCGCGGGCGGCCGCGGCGCAGGGGGGACGGGGGCCCCGGCGGGAGCCGGTGCCGCGACGGGGGGAGGGGCGCGCGCGCCGGCGCGCGCGCCGCGGCACGTGCGCATCGATCTCCGCCGGCTCGACACCCTCATGAACCTCGTGGGCGAGCTGGTGATCACCCGCGGGCGCCTGCAGCAGCTCGTCGCGTCCACGGGCGATGGGGCGCTCGAGGAGGTCGTCTCGCAGGCCTCGCGCCTCATCGGCGAGCTGCAGGACGAGATCATGCTCAGCCGCATGGTGCCGGTGGGGCACGTGTTCGACCGGTTCCCACGGCTGGTGCGCGACGCGGCGAAGGCGCTCGGCAAGGAGATCACCTTCGAGGTGCGCGGGAGCGACATCGAGCTCGATCGGTCGATGCTGGACGAGATCGGGGATCCGATCGTCCATCTCCTGCGGAACGCGATCGATCACGGCATCGAGCCGCCCGACGCGCGGGTGGCGGCCGGGAAGCCGCCGTCCGGGACGCTCACCCTGAGCGTGGCCCGCGAGCGCTCCACGGTGACGCTGCGCGTGGCGGATGATGGGCGCGGGATCGACCGCGTGCGAGTGCTGCAGAAGGCGAAGGAGCAGGGGCTGGTGGACGCGGGGAAGACGGAGCTCACCGATGACGAGATCTCGCGGGTCATCGCGCGCCCCGGCTTCTCCACCGCCGAGCGGGTGACCGACCTGTCGGGGCGCGGCGTGGGGATCGACGTGGTGATGAACCGCGTGCGCGCGATGGGGGGCGCCGTGGAGATCCGGTCGCGGCAGGGGCAGGGCACGGCCGTCACCGTGCGCCTTCCGCTCACGCTGGCGATCGTCCGCGCGCTGCTCGCGCGGGTGCACGACGAGGTGTACGCGGTGCCGCTGGCCCACGTCACGGAGACGGTGGAGCTGGCGCCGCGGGCGGTGAAGCAGGTGCAGGGGCGAGAGGTGATGGTGCTGCGGGACGACGTGCTCCCGCTCATCCGGTTCCGGGAGCTGGTGCGGCTGAACGCGCCGCCATCCGGACCGGGGCAGGTGATCGTGCTGGAGGTGGGGGATCGCCGCGCGGCGCTCGTGGTGGACGAGCTCACCGGGCAGCAGGAGATCGTGGTGAAGCAGTTCGATCCGGTGCGTGACGGGCTCGCGCTCTTCAGTGGAGCGACGATTCTCCCCGACGGCGCGCCGGCGCTCATCGTGGACGTCGGCAGTCTCATCTAGGGGGAGCGGGAATGGCTGACTTGCAATCGCTGAAGGAGATGCAGCTCGACGCGCTGCGCGAGACGGCGAACATCGGCGCCGGACACGCGGCGACCGCGCTGTCGCAGATGACGGGGAACACGATCATGATCACCGTGCCCACGATCACCATCGCGCAGCTCGAGGAGGTCCCGTCGCAGATACAGGACGGCGAGGAGCCGATCGCGGCGGTGCTCATGCACATGCTCGGCGACCTCACGGGTCGCACGCTGCTCGTGTTCCCGCGTCCGACGGCGGTGCGCCTCGCGCAGCTCATGCTGCGCCGCCCGCTCGACCCCGATGGGCCGTTCGGGGAGCTGGAGCAGTCGGCCATCAAGGAGGCGGGCAACATCCTGAGCGGCGCGTACATGAACGCGCTGAGCGAGTTCATGGGGCTCATGCTCCTCCCGTCCCCCCCGAGCCTGGTGGTGGACATGTCGGCGGCGGTGCTCACCACCGCGTTCCTGCAGTTCGGCGCGGACCGCGACATGGTGTTCGCCGTCGAGACGCAGTTCTACTTCCAGGGGCGCCAGGAGCGGCTGCGCGGCTTCTTCCTCCTGCTTCCCGACGTGGCGTCGCTGCAGACGCTGCTGCGGGCGGTGCGCGTCGCCTGATCATGGCCGGTTCCCTCGCGTCACAGCGCGACCGTGAGATCCTGCGGTCGTTCGCGCGCCGGATCGATCCATCCGACGCGGGGGCGCACAACAACCTCGGGGTCCTCTACTACCACAAGGGGATGTTCGAGGAGGCGGTGGAGGCGTTCACGCGGGCGCTGGAGCTCGACCCCAAGATGCAGGTCGCTCAGCGCAACCTCGAGGTCGCGTACTTCAACACCGGCTACTACGACCGCCGCGTCACCGAGCTGCGCGAGCGGCTGCGGGCGCATCCGGATGACCGCGACGCGCGGTGGGAGCTGGGGCGCGCGTACGCATCGCTCGGCGACGTGCGCGAGGCGGTCGCCGAGTTCCAGGCGCTGCTCGAGTACGCGCCGAACGACGTGGGCGCGATGGTGCAGCTCGGGCTCGCCGAGAAGGCGAGCGGCGATCTCGCCGCCGCCCAGGAGTGGTTCGAGCGCGCCCTGGCGCTCGAGCCGGACAGCCCGGTGATCAACTTCTACGTCGGGGAGGTGCTCTACAACCGGGGGGTGAACGAGGATGCCCTCGCCGCGCTCCAGCGCGCGATCGAGCTGAGCCCGGACCACCCCGACGCGCACTACCTCATGGGCTTCGTCCTCGGCGACATGGGGCGCCACGAGGAGGCGCGCGAGGCCACGACGCGCGCCATCAAGCTCAACCCGTCGCTCTCCCGCGCGCAGGCCAACCTCTCGCTCGACCGTTACAACGCGGCGAACTACGAGGAGCTGGTCCCCGAGCGGATCGAGCGGAAGTCGCAGCAGATGATGGAGGTGGCGCGCGACGGACAGCTCGCGCACTACAATCTCGGGCTCGCCTTCCGCCAGAAGGGCTACTACGCGGAGGCGCTGCGCGAGTACCGCCTCGCGCTGGAGCGCGACGAGGACCGCCTGCTGGTGCTGCAGGCGATGGCCGAGGTGCACCTGCTCAAGCGCGATCCGGCCGCGGCGATCGAGCTGTACGACCGCATCTTGCAGGAGCAGCCGGAGAGCCCCAAGCTGTGGTGCGAGCGCGGGGTGGCGCTGCATCAGGCGGGGAAGCACGCGGAGGCCGCGCGCAGCTACCGGCGCGCCACGGGGATCGACCCCTCGTACGCGATCGCGCACAACAACCTCGGCGTGGCCGAGTTCCACGGGGGCGACTCGGAGGCGGCGATCGAGTCGTTCCGCGCCGCGCTCTCCGCGCAGCCGACGTTCGTGAAGGCGTGGCTCAACCTCGCGCTCCTGCTCTACCGCGGCAAGCGCTTCCAGCTCAGCCTCGAGGCGTACCGGCAGGTGTTGAACGTGGAGCCGGAGCAGCCGGTGGCGTGGAACGGGGTCGGGCTCGTGCTCGCGGAGCTCAAGAAGTTCGAGGACGCGCGGAACGCGTTCGGCCGCGCCATTCACGCGCGGCCGGCGTACGCGGAGGCGCACTACAACCTCGGCTTCACGCTGTCGAACCTGGGCGACTTCGAGGGCGCGCTGCGGGCGACCAAGCGCGCGCTCGAGCTCGATCCGTACTACGTGGCGCAGAAGTTCGAGCTGGCGATCGACGTGGAGTACGAGGACCCCGACCTCTCGATCGCCCCGGACCTGGAGGGCGCGCGCCCCACCGATGGCGCGGTGGACGCGTTCGCGTTCGACCAGCACGCGCTCGACTCGCTGTTCGCGGAGCTCAAGCCGCAGCCGCCGGCCGCGCCGGCGCCGGCGCACGGCGCCGCGGGCGCCGACAGCCCGTACGCGGTGGCCAGCGACTACCTCGCCAAGGGGATGCTCGACCGGGCGGCGGCCGAGGTGAACCGCGCCCTCGGCCGCGGCGCCGATCCCGCCACGGGCCTCACCCTGCTCGGCGAGGTGTTCGCGCGCCAGGGGCTGCACGGCGAGGCGCTGGAGCGCTTTCGTCAGGCGCGCGGCGTGAACGGCACGGTGCCGAGGGCGATCGCCGGCGAGGCGCGCGCCCTGCTCGTGCTCGGCCGCGTGGGCGAGGCGCGCGAGACGGCGGAGCTGCTGCTCGCCGTGGATGGCGCGAACGTCGAGTCGCTCCTCCTCGTCGCGCGCGCGCGCGCCGAGGCCGGCGATGCCACGGCGGCGCGCGAGCTGCTCCGCAGCGCGCGTCGCCTCGCCCCCGCGCGCGCCGACGTGCTCAAGCAGTTCGGCGACGTCGCCCGCCTGGCCGGCGACACCGACGCCGCGATCGCCGCGTACCGCAACGCGCTCGACCTCGATCACGACTTCGCCGTCGTGCACTACGAGCTCGCGCTCCTCCTCGCTGCCGCCGGCCAGGCGGACGAGGCGGACGCGGAGCTCCTCGCCGCGCTCGACGCCGTGCCCACGTACGTCGAGGCCACGATCGCCCTCGCCGACATCCGCCGCCGGTTCGGGCGGCCCAAGGATGCCGTGCCCCCGCTCGTGGAGCTCCTGCAGCGCGACCCGTACAACATCGACGCGCTCCTCTCCCTGGGCGAGACGCTGCTCGAGCTGGAGCGGCACGACGATGCGGCGATGGCGATCGAGCGGGTGCTCCGCTTCGATCCGCGCCACGTGGGGGCGCTCTTCCTGCGCGGGCTGCTGTGCGCCGACCGGCACCGCTACCGCGATGCGATCGCGCTCTGGCAGCGGGTGGTGGAGCTCGCGCCGGACTCGGAGTACGCCAGACGGGCGCGCCGCGAGGCCCGCACCGCCGCCGACCTGCTGCGGATCTTCCGCGCCCGGCAGGAGGTGTCCTGATGGCGATCGAGGGACCGCTCCGCGAGCTCGGGATCCACGACGTCTTCCAGCTGCTCGACCTGAGCCGGAAGACGGGGACGCTCACGGTGACGTCGCTCCTCCGCGACAACCAGGGCACCGTGTACTTCGAGCGCGGAGCGGTGATCTACGCGGCGATCCGGAGCAACCCGCACCCGCTCGGCGAGCTGCTGCTGCGCGCGGGGAAGATCTCGGAGGGCGACCTCGCCCGCGCGCGCGACGCGCAGGTCCGCGGGGCCGATGGGCGGAAGCTCGGGGAGATCCTGCTCGAGCTCGGCGCCATCACCCGGCGCGAGCTGGAGCGGCAGGTGCGCTTCCAGGTGGAGGAGGTGGTGTTCGAGCTCATGTCGTGGCGCGAGGGGTTCTTCTCGTTCGAGGAGCGGGCGATGGTCGACGTGCCCGCCGAGGCGAACATCCGCATCTCGACGGAGTCGCTCCTCATGGAGGGCGCGCGGCGCATCGACGAGTGGTCGCGCATCGAGGGGAAGATCCCGAGCCTCGCCGTGGTGCCGGTGCTGGCGCCGGTCGAGGGGGACCACCCGGCGCTCCTCGACCTCCTGCCGAACGAGTGGGAGGTGCTGGCGCAGATCGACGGGGAGCGCGACCTGCGCGACATCGCCAGCGCGCTCGCGCGCAGCGACTTCGAGGTGGCGAAGATCGCCTACGGGCTGGTGACCACGGGGGTCGTGGAGCTCGAGGCGGCGGAGGCGGCGCCGTCGGCCGCGTCGTCGGCGGCGGTCGCGCTCGCGCACCTCGAGGCGGCGCGCACGGCGCTGCGCGCGGGGGAGCTGGAGCGCGCCATCACCGAGGCGCGCACCGCCATCGCCGCGGCGGAGGGCTCCACCGAGGCGCGCCTGGTGCTCGCCCGCGCGCTGGCGCTCGCCGGGCGCCACGGCGAGGCGCAGGAGGAGCTCCGGCGCGCGCTGCACGCCGATGCGCTCAACGCCGCCGTGCACCGGGAGATGGGGTTCTGCGCGGCGCGCCGGGGCGACCTGCGCGAGGCGGTGACCAACTGGGAGCGCTACCTGCGCCTGGCGCCGGCCGCGCCCGACGTGAGCGCCGTGCGCCTCGCCTCCGATGCCGCGGCGCAGCTCTCGGGCGTCCTGCAGGAGCACGCCGATGTCTGACGAGATCCGCCGCCTGAGCGAGGAGCTCGCCCGCGACCCGTCGAGCCTCGTCTTCCTGCGCCTCGGCGAGGCGCTGCGGCGCGCCGGGCAGCTCGATCTCGCGCTCAAGGTGGCGGTGCGCGGGCTCGAGCGGCACGCGCACAACGCCGACGCGCACGATCTGCTCGCCCGCATCCGCGTGGACCGCGACGAGCTGCAGGAGGCGTTCGACGAGTGGGACATGGTGCTCCGCCTCGCCCCGGGCCACGTGGGCGCGCGGAAGGGGATGGGGTACGTGCTGTTCAAGCAGGGGCGGCTCGAGGAGGCGGAGGAGCACCTCGCCGCGGTGGTCGCCGGGGACGACGGCGATGCCTCGATCGCCACGGCGCTGCGCATGGTGCGGCGCCTGCTTCGCTACACGCGCGAGGCGGATGGCGCCGGCGACCCCCCCGCCGAGCAGCTCGCGGCGGCGCAGCAGCGCGCCGAGGCGGAGGCGCGGTCCCTGTTCGCGGACATCCTGGGTGAGGGCGAGCAGACCGCGCTCCTGCTCGACGGCGACGGGCTGGTGACCGCGGGCGCGTACGTGACCGCGGACGGGCGTGATGTGTCGCAGGAGGTGGGGGCGGCGCTCGCCGGCGTGCGCGACGACGTGCAGCGCGTCGTCCGGCACCTCGACCTGGGCGAGTGGAAGTCGGTGGTGTACGAGACGGAGATCGCGACGGTGGCGATGGCGCCCGGCGCGCAGGAGTCGCTGGTGCTGGTGGCGGCGGCGCAGTCGGAGCCGCTGGGGCTCGTGCGGCGCGTGCTGGACCGGTGCGTGCAGCGCGCGGCCTCGTGGCTCACGGAGGCGTCATGACGTCGCCGTTCGAGGAGCTGCTCACGCGGGTCACGCGGCTGCGCGGCGTGCTGGGGTGCATCGTGGTGGGCGAGAGCGACGGGATCATCGTGGATGCCAGCGTGCAGGTGGGGGTGGAGGGGCAGGTGGTGGCGGCGCTCGCGGCGGCGCTCTACCGGCGCGCGCGGATCACCTCCGAGGCGGCGGGGCTCGCGTCGGTGGCGTTCCTGCAGCTCGAGGCGGAGCGGGGGCACGTGTGCGCGGCGGGGCGCGACGGCCTGGTGATCGTCGCGCTCACCGAGGCGCGCGCGCCGATCGGCACGATCCGGGCGGCGATGCTGCAGTCGGTGGAGGCGCTGGCGTGAACACGAAAGTCGCCGAGGCCTGGGTGGAAGGGCCGCTCCAGCGGTTCGTGGACGAGGCCCGCGTGCGGTTCGCGCTCCTCCTGCACCCCAACGGGCAGGTGCTCGGCCAGTTCGGCTTCACGCGGGCGGTGGACGTGATGGCGGCGTGCGCCCTCGCCGCGGCGATCCACGCGTCGGCGGCCCAGCTCGGGCGCGAGCTGGAGGGGCGCCCGTTCCGGGAGCTGTACCACGCGGGGCGGGAGCGCCAGATCTTCATCGGCGAGTCGTCCACCGCGCGGGGACCGTGCGTGCTGCTCACGGCGTTCGATGCCGAGAGCTCGCTCGGGCTCGTGCAGGTGTACTTCCGCGAGTTCCAGCGCGCGCTCGCCGAGGCCGCACCGCCGCTCGAGCTGCTCGGGCCCCCGCTGGGCGGGGAGCAGCTCGAGCGGGACCTCAACCGCAGCCTGGCGATCCTGTTCGGGCGGCTGCAGCCGCCGCCGGCCGGTGGCTCCTCCAACCCATCAGCCTGACGTCCCGTGCCTCTCGTCAACTACGCCACGCGCGAGATCACCTGCAAGATCGTCTACTACGGCCCGGGAAGGTCGGGGAAGACGACGAACCTGCATTACATTTACGAGCAGGTGCCGGCGGACCGGAAGGGGACGATGGTGTCGCTGGCCACCCAGACCGACCGCACGCTCTTCTTCGATTTCCTCCCGCTCGACCTGGGCACCATCTCCGGCTTCGCCACGCGCTTCCAGCTCTACACGGTGCCGGGGCAGGTGTACTACCAGGCCACGCGCAAGCTCGTGCTCCAGGGGGCCGACGGCGTGGTGTTCGTCGCCGACAGTCAGGCACGCCAGCTCGAGGAGAACATCGAGAGCATGCAGGACCTCCACGCCAACCTCGCCGAGCACCGGCTCGACGTCCGGGCCATGCCGCTGGTCATTCAGTACAACAAGCAGGATCTGCCGCGCGACCTCATCCTCGGCGCCGACGCGCTGGACGACGCGCTCAACTTCCGCGGCGTGCCGGCGTTCTCCGCCGACGCGCTGCACGGGCAGGGCGTGTTCGAGACGCTGCGCGCGATCTCCGAGCTCGTGCTGCGCCGGCTGAGCGCCGAGACGGGCGCCGGCCCGGCCGCCGCCACCCCGGCCGGGAGCCGCTGACGGTGGAGCTGGATCCCCGCTACCGCTTCGAGAACTACATCGTGGGCTCCGCCAATCGCCTGGCGGTGTCCGCGGCGCGCGCCGTCGCCCAGGCACCGGGCGCGGCGTACAACCCGCTGTTCATCTACAGCAGCTCGGGGCTCGGGAAGACGCACCTGCTGCAGGCGATCGGCCACCTCGCGCGGCAGCTCCAGCCGGAGATCCGCATCGAATACGTCTCCGTGGACGAGTTCGTGGACGAGCTCAACACGGCGGTGTCGGCGGGGACGATCGACGCGTTCAAGCAGCGCTACCAGGACGTCGGGCTGCTCATGCTCGACGACGTGCAGTTCCTCACCGGCCGGCGCGAGACGCAGTCCGAGATGCTGCGGCTGTTCAACGTGCTGCAGCGGCACGGCAAGCAGATCGTGCTCACGAGCGACCGGACGCCGGCGGAGATCTCCGACCTGGACGAGCGGCTGATCACGCGCTTCTCGGGTGGGCTGGTGGTGGACGTGGGGCGGCCGGACTACGAGACGCGGGTGGCCATCCTGCGCACGAAGTGCGAGGAGCGGGGCGCGCAGTTCGCGCCGGGCGTCCTGGAGGTGGTGGCGCACGTGGAGTTCGGCAACGTGCGCGAGCTGCAGGGCGCGCTGAACCGGCTGATCGCCTGCCAGACGCTGGACGAGGCGGCGGTCACCGTGGACAACGTGCGGGCGCTGCTCGGCGAGCCGGAGGAGGCGGAGCGGGCGCGGGGCGAGGGCGCGGGGAACGCGGAGTTCGCGAGCTTCCTGTCCGACGTGAGCGAGGTGGTGGCGCAGCACCTCGAGACGTGGCGGGTGCAGGTGGTGGAGGCGATGACGCGGTGGCACCAGCTCGGCTACGCGACGGCGATGCTGGAGCGCGCGCTCGCCGCGCCGGAGCCGCCCGACGTGGACGCGCTCATCGCGGCGTTCGAGCGCGCGATCGAGCGGCTGCGCGCGCTGGCGCGCGAGGCCGCCACCGTCGACCCGCACCTCGCCTCGTCGGAGCTGTTCCACGATCCGGAGCGGCTCGAGGAGGCGGAGCTCGTCGTCGCGCGGCTGGTCGGAGGCGCCGAGCCGCCGCCGGGACCGTCGGGCGAGCTGCTGCGCGCCGCGTTCGAGGTCGGCCCCTCCAACCAGCTCGCCGTGCACGCGGCGGACACGGTGGTGGAGGAGCCGGGGCGCAAGTACAACCCCCTCTACGTGCACGGGCCGTCGGGCGTGGGGAAGACGCACCTGCTGCACGCGCTCGGCAACGAGCTGATCGCGATGAGCGGGGGCGCGTCGATCGTCGCGTGCGTGAACGCGCGGCAGTTCGTGGACGAGCTGATCGAGGCGCTGCAGGACGGCACGATCGAGCGGTGGCGCGCGCGCTACCGCGTGGTGGACGCGCTGATCCTCGACGACGTGCACGAGTGCGCGGGGAAGGAGCGCACGCAGGAGGAGCTGTTCCACATCTTCAACGCGCTGTACGCGAGCGGGCGCCAGATCGTGCTCGCCGCCGACCGCGCGCCGAAGGCGCTGGATGGGCTCGAGGAGCGGCTGCGATCGCGCTTCGAGGGCGGGCTGGTGGTCGAGATGCAGCCGCCCGACCACGTGCTGCGGGAGCGGTTGTACGCGCGCGCCCTGGCCGACGGCGGCCATCAGGTGGAGCGCGGGCTCGTGGACTACCTGGCCGCGCGCCCGGTGGAGAGCGTGGCGGAGATCCGCGCCACGGTCCAACGGCTCGTGCAGGCGGCGGCGGTGGTCGGCGTGCCCCTCGGCGTGGAGTTCGCCCGCAAGGAGCTCGAGGGAGCCGGCGTCGCGATGGCGGCCGCGCGGCCGGGCGATGGGAGCGCGGTGGATGACTCCTTCCTCGATGCCGAGAAGGTGGTGTGGGACTGGCCCGATGTCGCCGGACGCGCGATCGAGGAGTTCCGCTGATGGCGATCAAGGGTAGCCTGCGCGAGGCGAGCCTTCCCGACGTGCTCCAGCTGCTGGCGATGGGGCAGAAGACCGGGTGCCTCAGCGTCACCGACCGCAGCAGCTTCGGCTACATCTACTTCGAGCGCGGACGCATCTCGTACGCGTCGATCGTGAACCGGCGCGACCGGCTCGGCGACACGCTCGTGAAGGCCGGCGTCATCACGCAGGCCGAGCTGGACGCGGCGATCGAGGCCCAGGCCGGGGAGAAGCGCGGCCAGCGGCTGGGCGAGATCCTCATCGAGCGCCAGGTGCTCACGCGCGAGGAGCTGCACCACTACATCCGCGTGCAGATCGAGGAGGCGGTGTACTACCTCTTCACGTGGACGCAGGGGACGTTCAGCTTCGAGGCGGACATGCGCCCCGAGGACCACGACGTGCTCGTGTCGATCAACCCCGAGTCGCTGCTGCTCGAGGGGGCCCGGCGCGTGGACGAGTGGAGCCTGATCGAGAAGAAGGTCCCGAGCTTCGACCTCATCTTCGACGTCGACCAGGCGCGGGTCCAGGCGAACGAGGCGCAGCTCACGCCGGCGCAGCGGCAGCTCGTGCCGCTCATCGACGGCCGCCGCGACGTGACGGCGCTGATCGACGCGTCGGGGCTCGGCGAGTTCGAGGTGGGGAAGGCGCTGTACGCGCTGGCCACGGCCGGGTTCGTGCACCGGGTGGGGAAGTCCAAGCCCGTCGACGACGGCGTGCGGCAGGCGCGCGTGGAGGAGCATCGCAACCTGGGCGTCGCGTTCTACAAGACGGCGATGTTCGAGGAGGCGACGCGCGAGTTCCGGCGCGTGGTGGAGCTGCGGGAGGAGGACGTGCAGGCGCGGTTCTACCTCGGGCTCGTCGCGATGCGCGAGGAGCGGTGGTCGGAGGCGGTGCACGCGCTGCGCGAGGCGGCGGTGCAGCCGACGGCGATCCCGGCGGTGTTCCACAACCTGGCCTACGCGCTCGAGCGCCTCGGCCACCTGGACGACGCGCGCGAGGCGCTGGAGGAGGCGCTGCGGCGCGGCGGCGAGGCCGATCCGCGCATCCGCCTCTCGTGCGGCGTGCTCGCCCTCAAGGCCGGGGACGTGGACGAGGCCGATGCGATCCTCGCCTCCACGCGCGCCCTCTGGGGCACGCGGCCGCCCGCGCCGAGCTGGTTCCACTACGCGGCGCTCGCCGCCGCGCTCACGGGCGATCTCGACCGCGCGCTCCAGCTCGTGCACGAGGGGCTGGAGCTGCACCCGCACGGCGCGGTGCTGTGCAACACGCTCGCGGTGATCCTCGAGCGCCGCGGCGACTTCGCCGGCGCCGCGCAGGCGGCCGAGCGCGGGCTCCACGAGAACGGCGGGCTGCCGCAGCTCCACAAGAACCTCGGGGACGCCTACTACCGCGTGGGACGGTACGAGGAGGCGCTCGAGTCGTACCAGCGCGCCATCAAGCTCGATCCGGCGCTCGGCGACGACGTCTACTTCAAGCTGGGCAACATCCGCTACCGCTGGCAGGACCGCGACCAGGCGGTCGCCTACTGGGAGCGGGCGCTGGCCCTCAACCCCGAGAACGAGTCGATCCGCACGAACCTCGAGCTCGTGCGGCAGCTCCAGCCCACATGATCGACGTGGCCGCCGGCGAGCGGGACGACTCCGAGTTCGAGGCGCTCACGCGCAAGATCGCGCGCGAGCGCGGCTTCGGCTGCGCCAGCTACAAGGAGAAGTGCCTCCGCCGCCGCATCGCGGTGCGCATGCGCGCGCGCGGGGTGCACACCTACCCCGACTACGCGCGCCTGCTCGACACCGACGCGCGCGAGTACGAGCTGCTGCTCGACGCGCTCACCATCAACGTCACGAAGCTGTTCCGCAACTGGGAGACCTTCGACGCGATCGGCCGCCACGTCGTCCCCGACCTCTGGCGGCGCGAGGGCGCGCTCCGCGTGTGGAGCGCGGGGTGCGCATCGGGGGAGGAGACGTACTCGCTCGCGGTGCTCCTGCACCGGCACGCGGTGGCGGTGGGCGAGCCGCACCGGCTGTCGCGCGTGACGGTGCTGGGCACCGACATCGACCGGGCGAGCCTGGATGCGGCCGCCCGGGGCGCCTACGCGGAGCCGGCGTTCGCCGACACGCCGCGCGAGATCCGCGACGCGTACTTCACGCCGGAGCCGCCGCACGCGGTGCGCGAGCCCGTCAGGCGGCTCACCCGCTTCGAGCGCCTCGACCTGCTGCGCGAGGCGCCCCCGGCGGGCCCGCAGCATCTCATCACCTGCCGCAACGTGATCATCTACTTCGACCGATCCACGCAGGAGGACCTCTTCCAGCGCTTCCACGACGCGCTGGCGCCCGGCGGCTATCTCGTGCTCGGCAAGGTGGAGACCCTGCTCGGGCCCGCACGCAACCTGTTCGTGACGGTGGACCCGCGCGAGCGCATCTTCCGCCGCGCATGACCGAGATCCGGGTGCGGGTGGCGGATGCGGCGGTCGCCAAGGGGGAGGCGACGCTCTCCACGATCGGGCTCGGCTCGTGCGTGGCGATCGTGCTCCACGATGCCGAGATGCGCGTGGGCGGGCTCGCCCACATCCTGCTGCCGAGCGAGACGCTGTCGCAGGACCGGTGCAACCAGGCGAAGTTTCCCGGCAGCGCGGTGCCCATGCTCGTGGAGCGGATGCGCGCCCTGGGCGCGCGCCCCTCGCGCCTGGTGGCCAAGCTCGTGGGAGGCGCGAGCATGTTCGCGTCGCTGCTCCCGATGGGCGGGCTGCAGATGGGCGAGCGGAACCTGATCGCCACGCGCGCGGCGCTCGCCCAGGCGCGCATCCCGATCGCCGCCGAGGAGGTGGGGGGCGGGCACGGCCGCAGCGTGTTCTTCCAGGTGCAGACGGGCGCGGTCGAGGTGCGCTCGATGGTGACGGGGAATGTCGTCCTCTAGGGCCCCGCGCACGGTGCTCGTGGTCGACGACAGCGCCTTCATGCGCAAGCTCGTCACCGAGCTGGTGGAGGGCTCGGGCGAGTTCCGCGTGGTGGGGACGGCGCGCAACGGCATCGACGCGCTGCGCAAGGTGCACGCGCTCGATCCCGACGTGGTGACGCTCGACATCGAAATGCCGGAGCTGGATGGCATCGGCGCGCTCGGCTACATCATGAGCGAGGCGCCGCGCCCGGTCGTGATGCTCAGCGCCGCGGCGGCGGGTACGGTGGGCGATCTCACCATCCGCGCGCTCGAGCTCGGAGCGGTGGACTTCGTGCGCAAGCCATCCGGCCCGATCAGCCTCGATCTCGCGGCGGTGCGCGACCAGCTGCTCGATGCGCTCCGCTCCGCGACGGTCGCGAACCTGGGGGGCGTGGACGTGCTCGCGCGCCCGTGCTCGCCCGGCCCCGACCGGGCGCGCCAGCCCACGACCGGCGCCAGGCGCGTCGTGGCGATCGCCGCGTCCACCGGGGGACCGCGCGCGCTCGCCGAGGTCGTGCCGCGCCTCAGCGCCACGCTCGACGCCGCGGTGCTCGTGGTGCAGCACATGCCGGCGGGGTTCACGCGCAGCCTCGCCGATCGGCTCCACGCGCAGAGCCATCTCGCGGTGAGCGAGGCGGAGCACGGCGAGGCGCTGCGGCACAACCACGTGTACATCGCGCCGGGCGGCTGGCACATGCGCGTGGCGCGCGCCGAGGGGATGGCGGTGATCGCGCTCGATGACGGCCCGCCGGTGTGGGGGGTGCGGCCCTCGGCGGACCCGCTCTTCCGCTCGGTGGCCGAGGTGTTCGGCGCGAACGCGGTGGGCGTGGTGCTCACGGGGATGGGGCGCGACGGCGCCGCCGGCCTGCGGGCGCTGCACGACGCGGGGGGCACCGGGCTGGCGCAGGACCGGGCATCGTCGGTCATCTTCGGCATGCCCCAGGCGGCCGTCGGCGCCGGCGGCGTGGACCGGGTGGCGCCGCTCGCCGGGATGGCCGACGCGATCGGCGCGGCGCTCGCGGGGAGGGCCGCGTGACGACTCGGGGCGCCGCACCCGCGCGGCCGGCCGGCGCGGCGGAGGCGGGCGATGCGCGGCGCGCGCTGCTGCTCGTGCGCGTGGGCCCGGAGCTGTTCGCGTTCGACCTCGTCGCCGCCGAGGAGGCGGTGGAGTGGCCGGCGCTCGAGCGGCTGCCGCAGAGCCCCAGGGACATGCTGGGCGTGTTCGCGTTTCGGGGGCGGCTCGTCCCCGTCTACACGCCCGAATCGGCGCTCGCCGTGGCGCGCACGGGCGTGCCCGGGGTGGTGGTGGTCACCAGGAGCGGCGAGCGCCGGGTCGGGCTCGCCGTGGATGACGTCGAGGATGTGATCATGATGGATCGGTCGAAGGTGCTCCCGCCTCCGGTGCCCGGGACGGCGCGCGGCGTGGTGCTCGGCGTGGCGCGGCACGGCGAGGAGCTGGTGAGCATCGTGGATCTGGGGGCGCTCGTTCGCGCGATCGCCGCCACCGACATCGCCGCCGAGGAGGGCGCGTGAGCACGGACACCGCACAGCAGGTCGTGACCTTCCGCGTCGGGGACGACCACTTCGCCGCCGACATCGGCGCCGTGGAGCGCATCCTGCGCTACACCGCGCCCGCCGCCGTGCCCAATCTCCCCGACTGGGTGGAAGGGGTGCTGGACTACCAGGGGCGCGTGGTGCCGGTGATCGACCTGCGCCGCCGGTTCGGGCTCCGCGCGGAGCCGGCGTCGCCGGGGGGCGAGGCGCCGCGCGCCGACGGGCGCATCGTGATCTTCGCCACCGGAGACGACTGGATCGGCGCGATCGTGGATGCGGTGCTCGAGGTCACCCGCGTGCGCGCCGACGAGGCGTCGCCGCCGCCCTCTCTCTTTCGCGGGCTCAAGGCCGAGTACCTGCGCGGGCTCGTGCGGCGCGACGGCCGGTTGATCATCCACCTCGAGGTGGGGCGGCTGCTCACGTCCACGGAGCAGCTCGCGCTGGAGCGCGCGCTCGAGGAGGCACGGGATGGCTGACGCCGACGCCGGCACGCTGCGCCAGCGGCATGCCGCGATCGAAGCCCGCCTCGACGCGAGCGCGGCGGGGGGGGAGCGCGAGGCCATCAAGGCGGACATCATCGCGCTGTACAAGCAGGTGGAGCAGGAGATCACGCAGCTCTCCGCCCTGCGCGAGGACATCAAGCGGCTCGTCGAGCGGTGGAAGCAGCTCCAGCCGGCGGGGAAGCCGAGCAACGCGCCCGCGTTCGGCGGCGAGCGCCCGGCGATCGTGGCCGACCACATCGGCGCGTCCACGTTCATGGAGAAGGGGTGGAGCCTCATCTCCCTCGGCGATCACGAGGGGGCGGAGCGCGCGCTGCTCAAGGCGCTCGAGCTCTCCCCCAACGATCCACAGACCGAGTCGCTCCTCGGCTGGGCGCAGATGCTCCAGGAGAAGTACGACGAGGCGCTGCTGAACTTCCAGAAGGTGCTCATGCGGCAGCCGACGAACTCGCTCGCCCGCATCAACCTCGGCTACATCTGCCTCAAGAAGAAGATCTTCGGCGAGGCGATCGAGCACCTCTCCAAGGCCATCCGGCTGGACAACGACCGGAAGGCCACGCTCTACGCGCACTTCTATCTCGGGCTGGTGTACGCCGAACGGGAGATGTACGAGGACGCGCAGACGTTCTTCCGGAAGACGCTCGCGCTCGGCCCGAACCTCATCGAGGCGTACTACGAGCTCGGCCGCGCGCTCTGGTTCGATGGGCGCACCGACGACGCGCTGCAGGCGTGGCGCGACGGGCTCGCCGCGAACAAGTTCAATCCATGGGGGAAGCGCTGCGGCGAGATGTTGAAGCACGTCGAGGAGGGGGGAGCGCCCTCGCGCGCGTCGTAGCGCGCCGGGCGCGCGCGGCGCTCGCGGCGCTCGCGGCGCCCGCGGTGCTCGCCGCCCCCACGCTCGCGCGCGCGCAGGCGGCGCCGCTCCGGCTCGATGCCGGCCGCTTCACCGCCGTCGCCTATCCGTCCGATGCGCGGCTCGCGCGCTCGCTCCTCGACAGCGCGGCGGCGCACGACACGTTTCCGGGACTCCCGCGTCCGACCGCGCGCGTGCTCATCGCCGTGGCGCCCGATCGGCGGCGCTTTCGCGACTGGGCCGGTCCCGGGGCGCCGGAGTGGGGCGCGGCGGTGGCGATCCCCGACCAGCGCCGCATCGTGATGCAGGGCTCGGGCGCCGGCTCCGATGCGGGGGATCCGATCCAGGTGCTCCGCCACGAGCTGGCCCATCTCGCCCTGCACGAGTACCTCGGCGACCTCCCGCCGCGGTGGTTCGACGAGGGGTACGCGAGCTGGGCGGCCGGGGAGTGGGGGCGAGACGAGGTGCTGGCCACGAGCATCTCGCTCGTGCTCCACGGCGTCCCCTCGCTCGACTCGCTCGACGATGGCTTCCACGCCGGCGCGTCGCGGGCGAACGCCGCGTACGCGCTCGCGCACCGCGCGGTGGCGGAGCTCTCCGCGCTCGATCCGGAGCGCGGTCTCGCCCTCTTCTTCGAGTACTGGCGGGAGACGGGGTCGATGGACCGCGCGATGCGGCGCGCGTACGGGCTCACCGAGGCGGCGTTCGACGCGCGCTGGCGCGCCGACACGCGGCGGCGCTACGGCGCGCTCGCGCTCCTCGCCAACGTGGGGCTGGTGATGGCGCTGCTCGGCCTGTGCATCCTGCCGCTGTACGTGGTGCGGCTCCGGCGGACGCGCCGCCAGCTCGCGGCGCTCGTGGCGGCCGACGAGGCGGCGGAGCGGGCGGCGCGCGCGAGCGCGCTGGATGCGCTGCTGGCCATGGCGGGAGGGAGCGGAGGGAGTGGGGGGAGTGGGGAGAGCACGGGGGGCGCGGGCACCGCCGGGGAACCACCCGGCGCGCGCGGCTCCATGGGCCGGGGCGACGGCGGCCCGGAGCGCGCGCCACCCGCGGCGGACGGGGATCCGCGCGCGCCGGAGTGAGCGGCGCAACTGCGCCGCGTGTCATCGCTTGACACACCGGGCGGGCGCGACCTACACTACTGACCTATGTCCAAAACGGAATCGCCCGCCCGCTCCCGCTCGCTCCTGTGGTGGGGGCTCGCGATCGTGGCGCTCGCCGCCGGCTACGCGGATCTCGTCCGTGGAGGGATCACGCTCGGGCCCATCCTGCTGGTGCTCGGATACTGCGTCCTCGTGCCGCTCGCCATCCTGAAGTAAGCCATCCTTCCCGCAGCAACAGTGGCATCCGCACGCGGCCGGCACGCGAGTTGATCCATCGTGGGCTGGCCGCAGGGGCGAATAGCTCAGCCGGTCAGAGCGCCTGCCTTACACGCAGGATGTCGGGGGTTCGAATCCCTCTTCGCCCATGCTGTACGAAGGGACCTCAGCGGGGTTTCACGGGGTACATCAGTTCAACGACTCGGAGGTTGCGAAAGTGAAGGCAATGTTTCGTGCGGCGAAGATCGCGCTCTGGGGTGTCGTGGCGGCGGGTGCCGTCGGGCTCCCGATCTCGGCCGCCGCGCAGGTCCGCCGCGTGGCGCCGCCGGAGGGAACGCCGCGACTGATGGTGACCCCGTTCCGGGCGAACGAGAAGGGGCTGGGACCGGAAACGATGGATGCGGTGATCAGCCGGCTGACGGACGACTTCAACATCAAGACCCTCTTCGTCATCCCCAAGAAGGCGGTCTGCGACAACCTCAAGGCGTCGGGCTTCAGCTGCGACAGCACCCCCGACCCGATCACCTCCAAGCTGCTCGCCACCGCGCTCCGCGCCGACGAGTACCTCGAGGGGACGATCACCAAGACGCCGAACGGCTACAAGCTGGACACGCGCATGGTGCTCACGCGCGACAACAGCATGGTGCAGCCGCTCCCGTCGGTCGAGGGGCGCAAGGTCGGCGATCTGGCCAAGCAGGTCTCGAAGGAAGTGCAGGAGGCGCGCACGCAGCTCGCCGATGAGCGCAAGTGCGAGCTCGCCGTGGCCAACGGCAACCCGCAGGAGGGCGTGACCGCGGCCAAGGCGGCGATCGCCGCGTACCCGCAGTCGACGATCGGGCGCGTCTGCCTGGCCAACGCGTATCTCGCCCTGAAGCAGCCCCCCGATTCCATCATCGCGGTGGCGTCGAAGGCGATCGAGCTCGATCCCAAGAGCAAGCCGGCGCTCGCCCTCGCGGCGCAGGCGTACAAGGACAAGTTCGACCAGACCAAGGACACCACCGCGCTCGACAAGGCGGTGGACACCTGGGCCGCGATGCTCGCCGCCGACCCGAAGAACGTGAAGCTGGTGCAGGACGTCACCGAGAAGATCGCGGCGTCCGGGCGCGCCGAGCGCGCGAAGCCGATCATCATGCAGGCGGTGAAGGACAACCCCGGCGACCCGTCGCTCATCCACCTCGAGTGGCTGATCCTCCAGGCCACCAAGGATTACGATCTCGCGACGCAGGTGGGCGAGCAGATGGTCCGGAGCGACACGTCGGCGGCGGACACCACCTTCTTCCTCCGCCAGGCGGCGCTGTACGCGCTCCTCAAGCAGCCGCAGAAGGCAGCCGAGATCACCGCGCGCGGCGTGAAGAAGTTCCCGAACAACGCCACGCTCTGGTCGCTGGACGCGCAGACGCAGCGTCTGGCCGGCCAGCTCCAGCCCGCGATCGACGCGGCGAACAAGGCGATCCAGCTCGACCCGAAGGCGGAGCACGCGTGGTTCCGCAAGGCGCAGGCGCAGCTCGACCTGAACCAGACGGACAGCGCGCTCGTCTCGCTGCGCAACGCGGTGGCGAACGGCGAGGACAAGGCCACCATCGGACAGGTGCTGCTGGCGCTCGGCGGCCAGGCCTACAAGCAGGCCGACTCCGTCAAGCCGCCGGCCATCGAGCCGTTCCAGCGGGCGATCTCGATCTTCCAGCTCGCCGACAGCCTCGCGCCGGACAACCCGCAGGTGAAGTTCTATCTCGGCGTGTCCGCGTTCCGCGTCGGCGACATCGCGGTTCGCGCGAACCAGAAGGCGAAGAAGTGCGACCAGGCGAAGCTCGCGCAGGACTCCTTCCTGACGGCGCAGGTGAACATCGCGGCGGGCGGGAAGGTGGATCCGAACACGGCGCAGCAGCTCCTCGGCGCGCTGCAGCAGTACCAGCCGGCGGTGGAGTCGCAGGTCAAGCGATTCTGTAAGTAGGCCGGCGTTCGGTGTCTCACGCCAGCGCCCGTCGGAGCGTGCTCCGGCGGGCGCTCTCCCGTTCATCGCGATGCGCGGCGCGCTTGACGCGCGGCGCGGGGCGGGGATAAGATGCTTCCCCCACCGTCACCCGACGCCGGCCGGGGGAGCGCGTACCACGTGCCCGTCCTCGCGACGGAGGTGGTCGCGCTGCTCGACGGCCGGCGCGAGATTCTCGATGGAACGCTCGGCGGCGGCGGCCACTCGGCCCTCCTGCTCGAGCGTGGGGCGCGCGTCACGGCGCTCGACCGCGACCCGGAGGCGATCGCCGCCGCCCGGGCGCGCCTCGAGACGTACGAGCGCGCGGGGCGCTTCCGGCCGGTCCTCGGCAACTTCGCCGCCATCGATGACATCGCCGCGCTCGCCGGCGCGCGCTTCGACGGCATCCTTCTCGATCTCGGTGTCTCCTCCCATCAGTTGGACGATCCGACGCGCGGCTTCTCGTTTCGCGAGGGCGCGCCGCTCGACATGCGCATGGGTGCCGGCGTCGGCGCCGAGCGCACCGCCGCCGAGTTCCTCGGCGAGGCCGATGAGCGCGAGCTGGCTCGCGTCTTCCGCGAGTGGGCGGACGAGCCGCGCGCCGCGCGGCTGGCGCGCGAGATCGCGCGCCGCCGCGCCACGCGCCCGTTCGTCACGAGCGACGACCTGGTGGGAGCCATCCGGGGCGCGCTCGGCGCCCGCACGGGGCCGGCGGACTTCGCCCGGCTCTTCCAGGCGGTGCGCATCGCCGTCAACGACGAGCTGGAGGGGCTCGCGCGCGCGCTCCCCGCGCTGCGCGACCGGCTCGGGCCCGGCGGCGTGATGGCCGTCATCGCCTACCATTCGGGGGAGGACCGCCTGGTCAAGCACGCCTTCCGGGCGTGGAGCACGGCGTGCACCTGTCCCCCGCGGCAGCCGGTGTGCACGTGCGGGGGACGCGCCCTCGGCGAGACGATCACGCGCAAGGCGATCGTCGCCACGGCGGAGGAGACCGCCGCCAATCCGCGCGCGCGCAGCGCGAGGCTTCGCGCATGGCGCGCGCGGTAGCACGCCGGGGGCGCGCCTGGGTGGCGCTCGCGCTGTTAGGTTTCGTTCTCATCGGGGCGGGCGTCATCTGGCGGAGGACCGCCGGCGTCGCGCGCGCGCGCGAGCTCCAGCGGCTCGAGCAGCGCCGGGTGCAGCTGGAGGCGGAGCGCGCGCAGTTGGAGAGCGACATCCGCGACCTCTCCAGCCGCGCCAGGCTCGCGCCGGTGGCGGAGCGCCGGCTGGGCATGCACGTTCCGAGCGACACACAGGTGATCATCCTTCCCCGAGCCACTCCCGCGCCGTAGCCACATGCCACGCCCGAGCCGCATCGCCCTCATCCACGCCTCGCTGGTGCTGTTCGCCCTGGCGCTGGTGGCGCGTGCGGCCGAGGTGCAGCTCTGGCAGAACGACCAGTGGGCGGCGCGTGCGCACCGGCAGCACTTCGCCCGCGCCGAGATCCCCGCGCCCCGCGGCGCCGTGTACGACGTGCGCGGCGTGCCGCTCGCCGTGAGCCGCGTGATGGTGCGGCTGGCGATCGCCCCGCGCGAGCTGCGCGACCCGCGCGCCACCGCTCGGGCGCTCACCCGGCTCGGTGTGCCGGGCGACTGGGTGCGGCGCGCCACCGACACGCGGCGCGCCTGGGTGACGCTCCCCGGCACCTGGCTGCCGGGGGATGTCGCGACGCTCACCGCCATGCGCGGCGTGTACAGCGACCAGGTGGTGGACCGCGTCTACACCACACGCGACGCCATGCGGCACGTGCTCGGTCTCGTCGACGAGCGAGGGGCCCCCGTGGGGGGGGTGGAGCTCGCCCTCGACTCGCTCCTCCGCGGAACGCCCGGGCGGGCGGTGCTCTCGCGCGACTCGCGCGGGCGCCGGTTCGCGTCGCCGGCGGACAGCGACGTCGCCCCGGTGAGCGGCGATGCCGTGGTGCTCACGATCAACCAGGAGCTGCAGGAGATCTCCGAGCGCGCGCTCGAGGCGGCGGTGGCGAACACCGGGGCGGACGGCGGCGACATCGTGATCCTCGATCCCCACAGTGGGGAGATCCGCGCCATGGCCAGCGTGCGGAACGGCGGGCGGACGTTCGGCAGCCCCGCGGTGAGCGAGCCGTTCGAGCCGGGATCCACGCTCAAGCCGCTGTTCGCCTCCTCGCTGCTCGAGCGTGGGCGCGCGCGCCCCGAGGACGTGGTGAACACCGAGAACGGGGAGTACACCATCGAGGGGCGCACCATCCGCGACCTCCACCGCGCGGAGCGGCTCTCCCTCGCCGACGTCCTCCGCTGGTCGAGCAACATCGGGATCGTGAAGTTCGTCTCTCGATTGAGCCCCCGGGAGGAGTTCGAGACGCTCCGCGATTTCGGCTTCGGCATGCCCACCGGGGTTCCCATTCCCGGGGAGGCGGCGGGGACGCTGCGTCCACCGGAGCAGTGGTCGCGGCAGTCGCCGGCGTCGCTGGCGATGGGCTACGAGATCGCCGTCACGCCGCTGCAGCTCGCGGCGGCGTACGCGGCCGTGGCGAACGGCGGGGAGCTGCTGCAGCCGGCGCTGGTGAAGGAGATCCGCGCGCCGGATGGGACGGTGCTGTACCACCACGAGCGGCGCGTGGTCCGTCGCGTGATGCCGCCGTCGGTCGCGGCGACGGTGCGCCGGCTCATGGTGGGAGTGGTCGAAGGGGGCACCGCCAAGGAGGCGGCGCTCGTGAACTACACGCTGGCCGGGAAGAGTGGCACCGCGCGGCGGACGGGGGAGCACGGCTACGTGCCGGGCGCCTACACCGCGTCGTTCGTCGGCCTCTTCCCGGCGGACCAGCCTCAATACGTGATACTCGTGAAAGTGGACGCGCCCAGGGAGACGATCTACGGCGGCACCGCCGCCGCGCCCGTGTCGAAGGTGGTGCTGGAGGCGGCGATCGCCGCGCGCGACGCCGCGCTCGACCGGCGCGTGCTGGCGGCGAGCGAGTCGTCGACGAAAGTGCTCGACCCCGGCGCCACGCGGCTCGCCCGGGCGGCGCGCCCTGCCGCCGCGCCGGCGGGTACCACCGCCGCGCCGGCCGACATCGCCGATGCGCCGACGGTGCTCACCCTCCCGCGCGGCCGCGTGCCACGCGACACGGTGGGCGGCGAGCGCGCGGTGCCGGCGGTGCAGGGGATGCCGTTGCGCCAGGCCGTGCGCGCGCTGCACCGCGCCGGCTTCCGCGTGCGGCTCACGGGACTCGGAGACCCGAGCGGCACGCTCCCCGCCGCCGGCGCGATCGAGCGCCCAGGCACGGTGGTGCGCGTGGTGACCGCGCCATGACCGCGCCGATCGTGCTGCAGCCGGTGGTCGACGCGCTGCGCGAGGCCGGGCTGCTGGTGGAGACGCAGGGCTCCCTCCCCGTGCACGTCACCGGCATCACCGACGACAGCCGCGACGTGCGCGTGGGGGCGCTGTTCATCGCCATTCGCGGATCGGCGCGCGACGGCCACGACTTCCTCCCGGCCGCGGCGGCCGCCGGCGCGGCGGTGGCGATCGTCGAGGAGCCGGGGCGCACGCCGCTCCCCACGATCGTCGTGCGCGAGGGGCGGCGCGCCGCCGCCATCGCCGCCGCGGCCGCGTTCGGCCACCCCGCCCGCGGGCTCCGCCTCATCGCCGTCACCGGGACGAGCGGCAAGACCACCATCACGAGCATGCTGCGCCACGTGCTCGACGGGCACGACGGGCGCAGCGCCTCGATCGGGACGCTCGGCGTGCTCGTGGGCGCCTCGGGAGAGGAGGTGGACGGCGGCGCGGGGCTCACCACCCCCGGGCCGGTGGAGCTGCAGCGGGTGCTCCGCCTCCTCGCCGACCGGGGAGTGCGCACGGTGGCCATGGAGGTGTCGTCGCACAGCCTCGACCAGCACCGCGTGGACGGACTGACGTTCGAGCTGGCGGTGTTCACGAACCTCTCGCGCGACCACCTCGACTATCACGGCACGATGGAGGAGTACTTCGCGGCGAAGGCGCGCCTGGTGGAGTACCTCGCGAGCGAGGGCGCCGCGGTCGTGTGCGCGGACGACCCGATCTGGCGTCAGCTTCCGCCGGTGTCGACGCGGCTCACCTTCGGTCTCGCGCCGGAGGCCGACGTCCATGCCGAGGCGGTGCACTTCGAGTCGAGGGGGAGCGAGTTCCGCCTCCTCGCGGGGGGGCAGCGGCACCAGGTGACCCTTCCGCTCATCGGCGACTTCAACGTGGTGAACGCGCTCGGCGCGGCCGCGGCGGCATGGCACCTCGGGATGTCGCTCTCCACGATCGCCGCGCGGCTGCGCACGCTCCCCCAGATCCCGGGGCGGCTGGAGGTGATCCACGAGCGTCCCACCGTGCTGCGCGACTACTCGCACAAGCCCGACGCGCTCGAGCGGGCGATCGCCGCGGTGCGCCCCTTCACCCGCCGCCGCCTGATCGTGGTGTTCGGCTGCGGCGGCGATCGCGATCGTGGGAAGCGGCCGCAGATGGGGAACATCGCCGAGCGGTGCGCCGACTGGGTGATCCTGACGAGCGACAACCCGCGCACCGAGGATCCCGAGGAGATCCTCGACGACATCGAGCGCGGGATGCGCAAGGACAACCACGAGCGCATCGAGCAGCGCGAGCTCGCCATCCTGCAGGCGCTGGAGATGGCCGACCCGCGGAACGACGTGATCCTGCTCGCCGGGAAGGGGCACGAGACGTACCAGATTCGCGGCACCACCAAGTACCCGTTCGATGAGAAGGAGATCGTGGCGCAGTTGACGGCGGGGTGGGAGACGTGACGACGGAGTTCTGGACGCTCGATCGGTTGGCCGCCGCGCTCGCTCCGTGCGCGAGCGGCGCGCTGCCGCGCGGCGCCGCGCCGCTCGCCGGGATCTGCACGGACACGCGCGCCATCACGCCGGGCGCCTGCTTCGTGGCGCTGGTGGGCGAGCGGTTCGACGCGCACGACTTCCTGGCCGAGGCGGTGGCCGGGGGCGCGGCGGCGCTCGTGCTCTCGCGCCCCGAGCGGGGCGCCGCGCTCGGCGTCCCGGTGTTCGGCGTGCACGATACGCTGGTCGCGCTCGGCGCCCTCGCCCGCTACCGCCGCCGCGCGTGGGGCGGGCCGGTGATCGGGATCGGGGGCTCGAACGGGAAGACCACCACCAAGGAGCTGACGCGCGCCGCGCTCGGCGCGCGGCTCACCGTGCACGCCACCGAGGGGAACCTGAACAATCTCGTCGGCGTGCCGCTCACCGTGCTGGCGATCCCCGACCACGCCGACGTGGCGGTGGTGGAGATGGGGATGAACGTGCCGGGCGAGATGGCGCGCCTGCGCGCGATCGCCGAGCCCGACGTGGCGGTGGTCACCTGCATCGCCGAGGAGCACCTGGAGGGGTTGGGGAGCCTCGAGGGGGTGATGCGCGAGGAGTCGATCGTGTTCGACGGCGCGACCGTGGCGATCACCCCCGCCGTTCAGCCGGAGGTGGGCGCCGCGGCCGCGGGCCGCGCGCGTCGCGTGGTGCAGGCGGGACTCGATGGCGGCGACGTGCGCGCCGCGGGGTGGGGGCTCGACTCCGATGGCCTCGGATGGATCGAGCTCGACGGGGCCACGGTGCGCCCCCCCGTCCGCGGCGCGCACAACCTGCGCAACGCGATGCTCGCGCTGGCCGTGGCCCGCGAGTGCGGCGTGAGCGCCGCCGACGCGGCGCGCGGCATCGCCGGGATGCGGATGCCGGCCATGCGCCTCGCCTGGGCGACGCTCGGCGACGCCACGCTGATCAACGACGCGTACAACGCGAGCCCGGCGTCCATGCGCGCCGCGATCGACCTCCTCGCCGGCATGAACCGCGGCCGCCAGCGCGTCGCCGTGCTGGGCACCATGCGCGAGCTCGGCTCGCACTCGGCGAGCCTGCACGCCGAGCTCGCGCGCCACGTGCTCGCCGCGCCGGTGGACGTGATCGCGGCCGTGGGGGAGATGGCGGATGCGCTGCGCGCCATCGGCGGCGACGACGCGCGCGTGATCACCGCTCCCGACCTGGACGAGCTGTGGCCGGCGCTCCGGCCGCGGCTCGCCCGCGACGGCATCATCCTGCTCAAGGCGTCGCGCGGCGTGCGCCTCGAGCGCCTCGTGCCCCTCATCACCGACTGGGCGTCCCGCTAGTGCTCTATCATCTGTTCGTCCGCCTCACCGACGCGTGCCGGTACTGCGGCGTCTTCAACCTGTTCAACTACATCACCTTCCGGTCCGCCGGCGCGGCCGTGACGGCGTTCGTGCTGGCGATCGTGCTCGGCCCCCCGGTGATCGTGCGACTGCGCGCGATGAAGGTGCGGCAGGTGGTGCGCGAGGGGACGCCGGACACGCACGCGGGGAAGTCGCACACGCCGACGATGGGCGGGATCATCATCCTGATCGCCGGGCTCCTCCCCACGCTGCTCTGGGCGCGCCTCAGCAACCGCTACGTCTGGATCGCGGTCATCGCCACGGCGTGGATGGGAGCGATCGGATTTCTCGACGACTACCTCAAGCTCAAGCAGAAGCGCGAGGGTCGGGAGAACGTGGGACTCGTGGAGCGGTACAAGCTGGCCGGTCAGCTCGTGCTCGGCGTCGCGCTCGGGATCGTGCTCTGGCGCTTCCCGCTCTCCACGCTCCCGGGCGCCTCGACGACGCTGCCGTTCTACAAGTACGTGCTCGTCGTCCCGGTGTTCGCGTGGCTCTACGTGCCGTGGGTCGCGTTCGTGCTCACCGGGACGAGCAACGCGGTGAACCTCACGGACGGCCTCGATGGACTCGCCGCCGGGCTGACGGCGATCGCCGTGGGGACGTTCGCCATCTTCGCCTACGTCATCGGGCGCATCGACACGAGCCAGTACCTCGGCATCTACTACCTGCGCGGGGCGGGGGAGCTGTCGGTGTTCTGCTCGGCGCTGCTCGGCGCGCTGATCGGGTTCCTCTGGTACAACACGCATCCGGCGCGCGTCTTCATGGGGGACACCGGGTCGCTCGCGCTGGGGGGCGCGCTCGGCGCGATCGCGATCCTGCTCAAGAGCGAGTTCCTGCTCCTGCTGGTGGGGGGCGTGTTCGTGGCCGAGACGGTGTCGGTGATCCTGCAGCGCTCGGTGTTCAAGTACCGGCGCCGGCGGCACGGGCTCGAGTACGCCAGGCAGCACCGGCTGTTCAAGCGCGCGCCGCTGCACCATCATTTCGAGCTGAGCGGCTGGCCGGAGACGCAGGTGGTGATCCGGTTCTGGATCATCGGGATCGTCTGCGCGTTCGTCGCCCTCACCACGCTCAAGCTGCGATGATCCCGGCGGAGTGGCTGCGCGGCGAGGTCGCCGTGGTGGGGCTCGGCAAGAGCGGGCAGGGCGCGGCGCTCCTGCTCGCGCGCGCCGGAGCGCGCGTGTACGCGTCCGACGCGGCGGCGTCGGAGGGGACCGAGCGCTCGGCGGCCGCGCTCCGCGCGCTGGGGGTGGACGCCGAGGCGGGACGGCACGACCTCGGTCGCATCGCGCGGGCGTCGCTCGTCGTGGCGAGTCCCGGGGTGCCGCCCGACGCGCTCCCGCTCGCGCGGGCCAGGGAGAGCCGGGTGCGTGTGGTGAGCGAGATCGAGATCGGGCTGCGCGCGCTCCCCGCAGGCACGCGCGTCATCGCCATCACCGGCACCAACGGCAAGACCACCACCACCGCGATGGTCGGCCACCTGCTGCGCGCGCTCGCGCTGGAGGCGGTGGACGCCGGGAACATCGGCACGCCGCTCACCGATGTGGCGCTCGCCGAGCGGCCGCCGGCGTGGATCGCGCTCGAGATGTCCTCGTTCCAGCTCCACGACACGCCGGGGATCGCGCCGACCGTGGGCGTGGTCACCAACCTCGCGCCCGACCACCTGGACCGCTACCACTCGGTGGACGAGTACTACGCCGACAAGGCGCTCCTCTTCCGCAACGCCACCGACGCATCGCGGTGGGTGCTCAACGCGGATGAGCGCGAGGTGCTCGAGCTGCCATCGCGCCTCGGCGGGATGGCCGGCGTCCCCAGGGGCTTCGCCCCCGTGGCGGGAACGGGGTACGGCTTCTCCATCGAGCGCGCCGCCGACGGCTGGTACGATCGCGCGCGCGACGCGCTCGTCGTCCTCGGGGAGCCGCTCCTCGCGCGCGCGGAGCTCCGGCTGTTCGGCGACCACAACGTGGCCAACGCGCTCGCCGCGGCGCTCGCCGTGATGGTCGCCGACCCGGCGCACGCGGCGCCCGCCGCGCGCGCGGCGATCGCCGAGGCGCTGCGCTCCTTCCGCGCGCTCGAGCACCGGCTGGAGAGCGCCGGGGAGCACGACGGCGTGCTGTGGATCAACGACTCGAAGGCGACGAACGTGAGCTCCACGCTCGTCGCGCTCCGGGGGATGTCGCGCCCGACCATCGTGCTCCTCGGCGGGCGCCACAAGGGGGAGCCGTACACCGCGCTCGCCGAGCCGCTCCGCCGCACCGGGAAGGCGGTGATCGCGTACGGGGAGGCCGCGCCGCTCGTCGAGCAGGACCTCGCGGGCGTGCTCCCGGTGCACCGCATGGGGCACGACTTCGAGGCGGTCGTGGCGCGCGCGCGGTCGCTCGCCGCGCCGGGCGACGTGGTGCTGCTCTCCCCGGCGTGCTCGAGCTACGACATGTTCCGGAACTACATCGAGCGGGGCGCCACGTTCAAGCGCCTCGCGGGCGCGGCGCGATGAGCGGTCGCGTGAGCGGTCGCGTGAGCGGTCGCGTGAGCGAGCGGGCGAGCGGCCGCGTGAGCGCCGTGCCGGCTTCGCGGTCGCGCTGGCGCATGAGCGCGGAGGCGCGCGCGCTCGTGATCGTGACCGGGGCGCTCCTCGCGTTCGGGCTCACCGTGCTGTACAGCGCCAGCGCCCTCCTCGCCGTGCGCGAGGGACACGAGAGCGCCTTCTACCTCATGCGCCAGGTGGGCGGGGTGGGGATGGGCGCGGTGCTCTTCGCCATCGTCGCCAAGCTCGACGCCGAGCGATGGCGCGTGTGGGCGTGGCCGCTGCTCGGCGTGAGCATCCTCCTGCTGCTCATCCCGGTGCTCCCGTTCACGGGCGCGATCGCGCCGCGCATCAACGGGTCGAGGCGCTGGGTGAACCTCGGGTTCGCCTTCCAGTCGTCGGAGCTCGCCAAGCTCGCCGTCGTGGCCTGGACGTCCATGTTGATCGTGAAGAAGGGCGAGCTGATGCGGCGCCTGACGAAGGGGCTGCTGCCGTTCCTCCTCATCCTGGCGGTGCTCGATCTGCTCGTCATCCTCGAGCCCGACCTGTCCATGGCGATGACGTTCACGCTCATCATGGGCGTGATCCTCTTCGCCGGCGGCGTGCGCATCGGGCACGTGGTCGTCCTCGGCATCATCGCGATCCCGCTGCTGTGGCACGAGGTGGAGCGGGTGCAGTACGCGCTGCTGCGTATGACGTCCTTCCTCGATCCCGGAAAGGCGCCCACCGAGGCGAGCTATCAGCTCAAGCAGTCGCTGATCGCGGTCGGCTCCGGTGGCGCGTTCGGCGTCGGCTTCGGGCAGGGGCGGCAGCAGATGGGGTTCGTCCCCTTCCCGTACAACGACTTCATCGCCAGCAACATCGGCGAGGAGTGGGGGTTCGTGGGGCTCCTCGGCGTGACGCTGGCGTTCGCGCTGTACGGGTGGGTCGGCTTCCGGATCGCGAAGCAGGCGCGCACGCCCTTCCAGCAGCTCATGGCGCTCGGGATCACGTTCACGATGGTGAGCACCGCGTTCCTGCACATCGGCGTGGTGATCGGGCTGCTCCCCACGACGGGTCTCACGCTTCCCTTCATCTCGTACGGGCGGACGAATCTCGTGATGTCGATGCTCATGACGGGGATCCTCGTGAACATCGGGAGCACGCGGGAGCGCGTGGTCGGGGCGCACGCCACGGACCCCGTGTCGGCCGGCGCGTGAGGATCGTCTTCGCCGGCGGCGGCACCGGGGGACACCTCTATCCGGGGCTGGCGATCGCCCGGGCGGTGGCGCGGCTGGAGCCGCGCGCGCGCCCGTTCTTCGTGGGGGCGCGGCGCGGGATCGAGCGCGACGTGCTTCCGGGCACCGGGTTCGAGCACCTCCTGCTCGACCTGCACCCGCTCTACCGTGCCCGCCCGTGGGAGAACTGGCGCACTCTGGCCGGACTGGCCGGGGCGTGGCGCGCCATCGGCCGGGCCATGCGCGGCGAGCCTCCACGCGTGGTGGTGGGCACGGGGGGATACGCCTCGGGGGCGATGCTCGCGTGGGGGGTGATGCACGGCGCACCGATCGCGCTGCAGGAACAGAACTCCTTCCCGGGGATCACCACCCGGCTCTTCAGCCGCCGCGCGAGAGAGATCTACCTGGGATACGGGGAGGCCAGGCGGCTGCTCCACCCCGCCGCGGGCGCGTGGGTGGGGGAGACGGGGAATCCGATCGCCCCGCCCCCCGAGCCGCGCCCCGATCGTGCCGCGGCGCGCCGGCGGTGGCGATTCCCGGAGCGGGGGGGGACGGTGCTCCTCATCGTGGGCGGGAGCCAGGGGGCGCGGGCGGTGAACGAGGTGGTGGATGCGTGGATCGCGCGAGGGGTGCCCGACGGACTCTACGTGATCTGGGGAACGGGGAAGAGCGGCTACGAGCGGTTCGCCCCGCGCGAGGGGGAGCGTGTGCGAGTCGTGCCGTACCTCTCCCCCATCGAGCACGCGTACGCCGCGGCCGACCTCGCCGTGGCGCGCGCGGGGGCGCTCACCCTGGCCGAGCTGTGCGCGTGGGGGATCCCCCCGGTGCTCGTGCCGCTCCCCACCGCGGCGGCGGACCATCAGACGGCCAACGCGCGCGCGCTCGCGAGTGCCGAGGCCGCCGTCCTCCTGCCGCAGGCGGAGCTCACGGTGGACCGGCTGGACGCCGTGCTGCGATCGCTGGCCGGCGAACCCGCTCGCCTGGCCGCGCTCGCCGCGCGGACCGCCGCACGCGGGCGCCCGCACGCGGCGGAGGATATTGCCGAACGGCTACTTAACCTCGCCCACGTCGAGCAGCTTCGAGACTTGAGGGGAGCCGCGCGCCAGCAGTAGATTGGCGCACCCTTCATGTCTCTCTTCTCCCCATCCGATCCGCGCCCCGTGCACTTCATGGGCGCCGCCGGCGCCGGGATGAGCGCGCTCGCCGAGCTCCTCTCGAGACGCGGCATCACCATCACCGGGTGCGATGCGAACCCCGGCGCCACCGACGACCTCGAGCGGCTCGGCATCCAGGTGTGGACAGGGCACGATCCGGCGCACGTCGACGGCGCGCGGGCTGTGGTGGTGACCTCCGCCGTACCGCGGTCGCACCCGGAGCTGGAGCGGGCGCGCTCGCTCGGCGTGCCGGTGATCCGGCGGGCCGAGGCGCTCGCCGAGGCGGTCTCGGTGGGCGAGGTGATCGCGATCGCCGGAACGCACGGCAAGACGACCACGACCGTCATGACCACGGAGGCGCTCGCCGCCGCCGAGCTCGAGCCCACGGGCGTGGCGGGGGGGCGCGTGGGGAGCTGGCGGGGGAACCTGAGCGCGGGAGGGGACCGGCTGTTCGTGGTGGAGGCGGACGAGTACGACCGCTCCTTCCTCGCCCTCGCGCCCACGGTCGCGGTGGTCACGAACGTCGAGGCCGATCACCTGGACATCTACGCCGACCTCGCGGACATCCGCGCGGCCTTCACGCAGTTCGCGCGCGGCGCGCGGGCGATCGTGCTCTGCTCGGACGACGAGGGGGCGGACACGCTCCCCACGCCGTCCACGGCGGAGATCATCCGCTACGGGATCCGCTCGCCCTCGGCGCGCCTCGTCGCGCGCGACGTGCGCGCGGTGGACGGCGGGTCGTGCTTCGCGGTGGTGTACGATGGCCAGCCGGTGGGCGAGGTCGCGCTGCGCGTGCCCGGGCGGCACAACGTGCTCAACGCGCTCGCCGCGCTCGGGGCGGGGATCGCGCTCGGCGTGAGCGTGCCGAGCATGACCCCCGGCCTCGCGCGGTTCGGCGGCGTGGAGCGCCGCTTCCAGCGCGTGGGGGAGGCGGCCGGCGTGGTCATCGTGGATGACTACGCTCACCATCCCACGGAGATCCGCGCCACGCTCGCCGCCGCCCGCGCGGCGTACCCCGGCCGGCGGCTGGTCGCCGCCTTCCAGCCGCACCTGTACACCCGCACGCGCGACTTCGCCGGCGAGTTCGGCGCGGCGCTGGCCGATGCCGACGCGATCTTCCTCACCGAGATCTACCCGGCTCGCGAGCAGGCGATCGACGGGGTGAGCGCTGGGCTCATCGAGCGCGCGGCGCGGGCGGCGGGAGGGACCTTGGCCTGGCGCGGGGAGCGCGCCGCGCTCGCCGCGGCGCTGGCGGGCGCGGTGCGGAGCGGGGACGTGGTGCTCACCATCGGCGCCGGGGACATCACCCGCACCGGACCGGAGCTGCTCGCCCATTTGACGGCGGCGGCATGACGCGCGTCTTCGATGTAGCGCGGCGTCTCGGCTGGCGCGCGGCGGTCGTCGCGGGCGGCATCGCCGTGGCGGCGTCCGCTCCCTGGTGGGGCACGCGCCTGCTCGCCCACCTGGCGTACTTCCGGGTGCGGCGCGTGGAGCTGTACGGCCGGCGCTTCATCGAGCCCGCGGACGTGCTCGCGCGCCTGCGGGTCGACACCAACACTTCGGTCTGGACGGATCTGGGCGTGCTCGAGCGGCGGGTGGCGGCCCACCCACAGGTGCGATCGGTCGAGATCGAGCGACGGCTCCCGGGCACCCTCGTCGTGCGCATCACGGAGGACCTGCCGGTGGCGTTCGTGCCCGCGACGCAGGGCCTCCGGGCCGTCGATGCGGCCGGACGGACCCTCCCCATCGACCCGAGCCGGTCCGGCGTGGATCTTCCGGTCGTCGCCACCGCCGATCCGGCCGTGCTCGGGCTGCTCGACGAGGTGCGCGGGCGGACGCCCGAGCTGTACGACCGCATCAGCACCGTGCGGCGGACGGGGAAGGACGAGCTCGCGCTCGCCCTCCCCGGTCTCACCGTTCGCGCCATGGCCGATGTCTCCGCGCGGAGACTGGCCGACATCATTCCCGTCGAGCACGACCTCGCGCGCCGGCACGCGCACGTGGCCGAGCTCGACCTCCGTTTTCGAGATCAGGTCATCGCCAGGCTGCAATGAACCCCGAACGATTGGTCGCGGGCCTCGACATCGGCTCCTCTCGCACCACGGCGGTGATCGCCGAGGTGGTGGGGGACCTTCCGAAACATCCCGGCATCAAGGTGCTCGGCGTGGGACAGGCTCGCACCTCGGGACTCCGGCGGGGCGTGGTCTCCGACATCGAGGAGACCACGCGCTCGATCCAGAAGGCGATGCAGGACGCCGAGCGCATGGCCGGCGTGGAAGTCGAGTTCGTGTACGCGGGCATCGCCGGCGAGCACGTGCAGGCGATGACCAGCTCCGGCGTGGTGGCGGTGAACGGGGACGAGGTGACGCGCGCCGACGTGGAGCGCGCGAACGAGGTGGCGCGCACCCAGGCGATCCCCGCCGACCGCGAGCTGCTGCACGCCATCCCGCAGGAATACCGCGTGGACAAGAACGACGGGATCCGCGACCCGGTGGGGATGATCGGGATGCGGCTCGAGACGGAGATGTATCTCGTGACCATCGGCGCCTCGCCGGCGATGAACCTGCGCAAGTCGGTGGAGCGCGCGGGGTATCGCGTGCGCGAGCTGGTGCTGGAGCCGCTGGCCAGCGCGCTCAGCGTGCTCACCGAAGATGAGAAGGAACTGGGGGTCGCGCTCGTCGAGATGGGGGCGGGGACCACGGACCTCGCCGTGTTCCACGAGGGGAAGATCCGCTTCCTCGGCACGGTGAGCTTCGGCGGCAACAACGTGACGAGTGACATCGTGCACGGACTGGGCGTCACCCAGGCGGACGCGGAGCGGTTGAAGGAGCGGTACGGGTGCGCGTACGAGCCGCTGCTCGCCGACTCGAACGAGGTCATCCAGCTCCCGAGCACGGTGGCCCAGGGTGACCGGCAGATCCCGCGCGAGCTGCTGGCGCACATCATTCATCAGCGCATGGACGAGATCTTCGGGCTGGTGAACCGCGAGATCGTCGATGCGGGGTTCACGGGGCGCCTGAGCGCCGGAGTGGTGCTCACCGGCGGCGCGGCGGCGATCCAGGGCGCCACGGAGCTGGCGAGCGACGTGTTCGGCACCGGCGTGCGCGTCGGGACGCCGTCGGAGAGCGTGGGCGGGTTGAGCGACTCCGTCGAGGCGTCACGGTTCGCGACGGTGGTGGGGCTCGCGCTCTACGGCGCCAACCGCATGGCGCTCGGCGTGGCCGGATCCGCCGGCGGCAAGCGCCGCGGCGTCTCCGCGCCGGGGATGGACCGCCTGGCGCAGCGTGTCAAGACGTGGCTGCAGGATTTCTTCTAATCGAGTTATCCACACTCGGCGTGGGCGGTTATTCGTAGTGTGTTCCGGGGCCGAAGGCATTATATTGCGCGAGCCGTCGGCCCGGACATCAGCGCTGGGACCAGGCATCGACGAGTCCACACTCGTCAGTCCGCGTAGACATCCTTCCAACCAGCCGGAGCTCCCCCCGCAATGATCTTCGAGTTCGAAGAGACCACATCGCAGAACGCCCGAATGAAGGTCGTCGGCGTCGGCGGCGGTGGTGGCAATGCGGTCAATCGGATGATCGAGGACAACCTGGAAGGTGTGGAGTTCATCTCGGTCAACACCGACGCGCAGGCGCTGCTGAACTCGAAGTCGGACGTCAAGATCCAGATCGGCAAGAAGCTCACGCGGGGGCTCGGCGCGGGGGCGCGGCCGGAGATCGGGCGTCAGGCGATCGAGGAGAACCGCGACGAGGTGGGACGCGTGCTCACGAACGCGGACCTCGTGTTCGTGACGTGCGGCATGGGTGGTGGCACGGGAACCGGGGCGGCGCCGATCGTGTGCGAGATGGCGCGCGACGCCGGAGCGCTCACGGTGGGGATCGTCACCAAGCCGTTCCTGTTCGAGGGACGGAAGCGGATGCGTCAGGCGGAGATGGGGATCGCCGAGATGCGCAAGCACGTGGACACGATGATCGTCGTGCCCAACGAGCGGCTGCTCGCGGTGGTCGGCAAAGGGATCCCGTTCGGCGACGCCCTCAAGAAGGCGGACGAGGTGCTGCTGCACGCCACGCAGGGGATCTCGAACCTCATCAGCGTGACGGGGCTGGTGAACGTGGACTTCGCCGACGTGCGCACGGTGATGCAGAGCGGCGGCTCGGCGCTCATGGGGACGGGGATCGGCCGCGGCGAGAACCGGGCGATGGAGGCGGCGCAGCAGGCGATCTCCTCGCCGCTGCTCGACAACGTGTCGATCAGCGGCGCCACCGGCGTGCTGGTGAACATCACCGGCGGCACCGACCTGACGCTCGGCGAAGTGCACCAGATCAACGAGATCGTGCACGACGCGGTGGGTGACGACGCGGAGATCATCTTCGGCGCGGTGAACGAGCCGGCGATGCAGGGCGAGATCCGCGTCACCGTGATCGCCACCGGGTTCGATCGCGCCGTACAGGGCGGGGTCGTCGCGATGCCGGTCGAGACGCAGGCGGTGCCGCCGCGCGGGACGATGGCCACGCCCGTCATCCCGTTCCCCGCGCAGCGGCCGCCGCGGGTGACGATGCCCACGCCGCGCGCCAACCCGACCACGGAGCTCAACCGGCGTCCCGGCACGCCCGCGAGCAACGGGCAGGAGAAGGGAGCGCAGGACCTGAACGACATGGAGATCCCGACCTTCATCCGGAGGCAGATGGATTGAAACGACCATCGCCCCGCGCGATCACCTCCCTGGTGGTCGGCGCACTCGCCATCGTCGCCCTCTCCGTCAAGCTCCCCCAGCCCCGCGCCGCACAACCCTTCGCCCAGCTCACCGCCGACAGCGCCCGCCCGGCGCCGCCGGTGGTGAGCCCGTGGCGCGTGCACGCCGACACGCTCCACCCCGGCGAGACGCTCTCCGGTCTGCTCGCCCGTGGCGGAGTGTCGACCGTGGCCATGACGCGCATCCTCGACGCCGCCGACGCGATCGATGAGCGCCGCGTCCCCGCGGGGATGCCCGTGTTCGTCCGGTCGCGCGGCGCCGACTCCACACCCTCCGAGATCGTCTTCCAGCTCGCCGTGGACCGCCTGCTGCACGTGGTCCGGACGGGCGATTCCTCGTGGACGAGCCGCGAGGAGCGGCTCCCCTGGACCACCGACACGATCGCGGTGAGCGGCACGATCGACGCGAACCTCTATCAGGCGCTGGACGACTCGGCCTCGAAGCTGCTGCCGAGCGGCGCGCGATCGGAGCTCGCCTGGTCGCTGGCGGACATCTACGAGTACCGCGTGGACATGAGCCGCGAGCTGCAGGCCGGCGACCGGTTCAGCGTGTTGTTCGTGCGCTCCGTGGGTCCCGGCGGCGTGGTGCGGGTGGGCGACATCCTCGCCGCGCGCTTCACGCTCTCGGGCTCCGAGATGGATGCGGTGCGCTACGTCACGCGGAGCGGGCGCACCGAGTACTACGATCAGAACGGGCGCTCGATGCGCGCCGAGTTCCTGCGCGCGCCGCTCGCCTTCCGGCGGATCTCGAGCGTGTTCGGACGGCGCAAGCACCCCATCCTCGGCACCTGGCGCGCGCACAAGGGGATCGACTACGCCGCGAGCTCCGGGACGCCGGTGCGCGCGATCGGCGACGGCACCATCGTGTACGTCGGACGCCGCGGCGGATACGGGAACGTGGTGGAGATCCGGCATCGCAACGGCTTCGTGAGCCGCTACGGCCACCTCCGCGGCTTCGCGAAGGGGATGCGCCGCGGGCGCGCCGTCACGATCGGCCAGACGATCGCCTACGTCGGGATGACCGGACTGGCCACCGGGCCGCATCTCCACTTCGAGATCCTCGTGAACGGCGTGCAGCGCGATCCGCGCGTGGCGCTCAAGCGGCAGGGCGGGGAGCCGCTTCCCGCCGGCGAGCGGGCCCGCTTCGATGCCGTGCGAGTGGCGATGCTCGCCGAGCTCGACTCCACCAGCCGCGGAGAGCAACTCGCGATGCGGTGAGGGCGGCCGCCGGTAGGCGGCCGCTGGGGCGAGGACACGGCCATCGGCTCTCGGCCATCGGCTCTCGGCTACGGCACACGCCGAGAGCCGATGGCCGAGAGCCGCATCATGCCCGTCGCTTCGCAATCGCGTGGCACGGTAGTACGTTTGGGCATGCTTCCCTGGCTCGTGGCCGTCGCTGGCGGGGTCGTGATCGCGGTGGGGGTGTACGGGTGGCGCGAGCCGCGGGTTCTCGCTCGGCGGCTGCCGCTCGTCGCGCTCCGGGCGTTCGCCATCGCGATCCTCGTCGCGCTCGCGCTCGATGCGCCGGCCGGAGCGCGACATCCGCTGCCGCCGCTCGTCGCGCTCGATGCATCCGCGAGCTGGCTGCGCGACGGCGACAGCGCGCTCTGGCGCCGAGCGCGCGACCGCGCGCGCTCCTTCGGCGACTCGATCGTGCTGTTCGGCGACTCGGTGCGCCGCGCGCCGCTTCCGCGCGCCCCGTCCGACGCCGCATCGCGCGCCCGCCCGCTCGCCGAGCGCGCGCTCGGCGCGGGACGCCCGCTCGTCCTCATCACCGACGGAGAGCTCGACGACCCCGCGGCGCTTCCCACCTTTCCCGCCGGATCGCGCCTCGAGGTGCTGGCGAGGCCGCCGGCGTTGGACGTCGGCCTGGTGACGCTCGATGCGCCGCGCGCGGTGGTGAGCGGCGACACGCTCGAGGTGCGCGTGGCGCTGCGTGCCGGCTCGCGAGCCGTACCGGCCGGTTCGCTCAGCATGCGCGCCGGCGCGCGCGTGCTCGTCACGCGGCCGGTCGACTCGCTCGCGCCGAACGCCGAGCGCACCGAGACGGTGCGCGTCCCGTTCGCCGGCGCGCCCGGCCCCACCGTGCTCTCCGCGGTGGTGCACGTGCCGGGCGATGCCGAGCCGCGCAACGACACGCTCTCCGTTCCGCTCGACGTGTCGCGCGCCGCCGGCGCCGTGCTGGCCTCGACCTCCCCGGACTACGACGCGCGCTTCGTGATTCCCGTGCTCCGCGGCGCGGTCGCGCTCCCCACGCGCGCCTACTTTCGCGTCGCGCCGGGGCAGTGGCGGCAGGAGGGCTCGCTCACGCCGGTGGCGGAGAGCGCGGTGCGCGGCGCGCTGCACGATGCGCCGCTGGCGATCCTGCACGGGGACACGAGCTACTTCGGCGCTCCGCGCGCCGTCACCACCGGCTCGCTCGCCCTCATCGCGCCGCCGGCGGATTCCACCGGCGAGTGGTACGCGGTGGCCGCGCCCCCATCGCCGATCGCCGCCGCCCTCTCCGGGATCCAGTGGGACAGCCTGCCCCCGGTGACGATCTCCGCCCGCCCGCTCACGGGCGACTGGGAGGGGGTGGTGGTCGCGCGCGCGCGCCAGTTCGAGCGTCGTCCCGCGATCGTTGGCTCGGGTACGGGGCGGCGCGTGGCCGTGATCGCCGCCGCGGGGCTCTGGCGGTGGCAGTTTCGCGGGGGCGCGAGCGCTGACGCCTATGCCGCGCTGTGGGGTAGTATATTCGACTGGCTGTCGGCCGAGCGCCCCGACCCGCGCGGCGCCATCCCCGCCGAGGGGGTGGTGCGCGCGGGGGATCCGATCCGCTGGCGGCGCGGAAGCGGCAAGGACTCCGTGGTCGTGGTCGTCGTGCGGCGACGTGGGACGACGCGCGAGAATTCGGTGTCGCTGCGCTTCGGCCGGGGCGGCACGGTGGCGGAGAGCGATCCGCTTCCGGCCGGCGTGTACGACGCGCGGGTGTCCGGCGGGACGGCGGTCGTGGTGGTGAACGCATCGCGCGAGCTGCTTCCGCGATCCCCCACGGTCCGCGCCGGTGCCGTCGGGGGCGCCGTCGCCTACGGCGACCAGCCGCGGCTTCGCGACCAGGGGTTGGCGTATCTTCTGCTCCTGGCCGCGCTGTGCGCGGAATGGCTCCTGCGTCGGCGTGGGGGGATGAGATAGTAGGGGCTGGGGGCTGGGGGCCGGGGGCCAGGGGGGAACGGCGGGGGTGGAGAGCGGCGGGAGGGCACACCCCGATGGCCCTCTCCCCGCTGTGCCCTGTCGTGGACGTTCCGGATCCCTCTGCCCCAGCCCCGCCTCATCCCCCCGGCCCCCGGCCCCTAACCCCCAACCCCAGCAGTACCATGCGCATACTCAGGCGCGCGGCCGACGTCCCGCGCAAGTCGCTCTGGCAGAAGATCAAAGACGTCGCGCTCATGGACGTGGGCGTCCTCGCGCGCGGCGGCCCGAGCGCCGGCTCGCTGGAGCGGCTCGAGGAGATCCTTCTCGAGTCGGACTTCGGCGTCCCCGTGAGCGTGCGGCTCGTCTCCGAGGTGGAGACGCTGGCGAGCCGCGGCAAGGTGAAGACGCAGGACGAGTTTCTCGGCGCGCTGCGCGAGGGCGTGGAGCGCGCGCTCACCGCGGGGAACAGCGATCCCGCGCTTCACCTGCCGGCCGAGCGACCCGCGGTGATCCTCGTCGTCGGGGTGAACGGCGCGGGGAAGACGACGTTCATCGGGAAGCTGGCGGCGCGCCTCGCCAAGGAGGGGAAGTCGGTGGTGGTGGCGGCCGGCGACACGTACCGCGCGGGCGCGATCGATCAATTGCGCGTGTGGGCGGAGCGCACGCGAGCGCAGTTCGTGGGGAGCGCGCCGGGCAGCGATCCGGCGGCGATCGCCTACAACGCCATCGACAGCGCGGTGGCCCGCGATGCCGACGTGGTGATCGTCGACACCGCGGGGCGGCTGCACACGCAGGGGAACCTGATGGCCGAGCTGCAGAAAGTGGGGCGCGTGATCGCCAAGCGCCTTCCGGGCGCGCCGCACGAGACGCTGCTCGTGCTCGATGGTACCATCGGACAGAACGCCGTCGCGCAGGCGAAGTCGTTCGCCGAGTCCGTGCCGCTCACCGGCGTGGTGATCACCAAGCTCGATGGCACCGCGCGCGGCGGCATCGTCGTCGCGGTCCACGAGGCGCTGGACGTCCCGGTCAAGTTCGTCGGCGTCGGCGAGCAGCCGGGCGACCTGGCGCCGTTCGATGCGAAGGAGTACGCGCGGGAGCTGCTGGAGGATTAGGGGCCGGGGGCCAGGGGGGAACGGCGGGACTGGAAAGAAGCGGGACGGCACACCCCGACATCCCGTTCCCGCCGTTCCCTGCCGTGGACGTTCCCGACCCCTCTCCCCCATCCCCGCCTCATCCCCCCCGGCCCCCAATCCCCGGCCCCTGACCCCCGACGATGGATCACCCCGTAACCTATCTCAAGGGCGTCGGCCCCCGCCGTGCCGAGGCACTCCGGCGGCTCGGCATCGTGCGCGCGACGGATCTGCTCTTCCATCTGCCGCACCGGTACGAGGACGCGAGCACCGTCTCGCCGATCGCGTCGCTCGAGCCGGGGATGGATGCCACGGTGATCGGGACGGTCATCTCGAAGGGGATCATTCCCACGCGGAAGGGGCTCCGCATCTTCCAGGCGGTGGTGCGCGACGACTCGGGGATGATCGAGGTGTCGTGGCCCGGCCAGCCGTACCTCGACCGCGTGATCGGCAAGGACGACGTGCTGCTGCTCACCGGGCCGGTGCGCTTCTTCCACGGGCGCCAGCTCCAGCCGCGCGAGTGGGTGAACCTCGGCGCCGGCGCGGAAGGGACGAGCGGCGGGCGCGTGCTCGCCGTGTACCCGGCCACCGAAGGGCTGTCGTTCAAGGTCATCCGGGCGCTCATCGAGCAGCACCTGGACGCGCTGCTCGCCGGCGTCCGAGAGTACCTCCCCGCGCCGCTCCTCCGGGCCGCCGGCGTCCCGCCGCTCGGCGAGGCGCTGCGCATGGTGCACCGGCCGCAGTCGATCGCCGAGGCGATGCGCGGGCGCGCGCGTCTGGCGTTCGAGGAGCTGCTGTTCGTGCACATCCTGCACCGGCGCGCGCGCGATCTCGCGCGCGCGCGGCGCGAGGGGATCGCGTTCGAGAACAAGCGCTCCCTCACGTCGAGGCTCAAGGCGGCGCTGCCGTTCGAGCTCACGGGCGCGCAGGTGCGGGCCACGCGCGAGATCGTGGCCGACATGTGCGGCGACCGGCGGATGCATCGCCTCCTGCAGGGCGACGTGGGGAGCGGGAAGACCATCGTGGCGCTGTTCGCGGCACTGCTGGCGGTGGAGAACGGCTACCAGGCCGCGGTGATGGCGCCCACCGAGCTGCTCGCGGAGCAGCACGCGCGAACGTTCGCGCGGCTGCTCGCGCCGCTCGGGATCGAGCCCGTGCTGATCACGGGGAGCATGGGCGCGCGCGAGCGGCGCGCGGCGGCCGAGCGCCTCGCGAGCGGCGAGCCGCTGATCGCGGTCGGGACGCACGCGCTGGTGCAGGAGGGGACGCGCTTCGGCCGCCTCGGGCTGGCCGCGATCGACGAGCAGCACCGCTTCGGCGTGGAGCAGCGCGCCGCGCTCGGGGAGAAGGGGGCGCGCCCCGACGTGCTGCTCATGAGCGCCACGCCGATCCCGCGCTCGCTCGCCCTCACCCTGTACGGCGACCTGGACGTGAGCATCCTCGACGAGCGCCCCCCGGGGCGGCAGCCGGTGAAGACCGCGCTTCGCCCCGAGTCGTCGCGCGGGCGCATCCTGCAGTTCATCGACCGCGAGCTCGCCAAGGGGCGTCAGGCGTACATCGTGTACCCGGTGATCGAGGAGTCGGAGAAGACCGACCTCAAGGCCGCCACGACGATGTTCGCCGAGCTGGCCGGCGGCGTCTTCGCCGGCCGTCGAGTGGCGTTGCTGCACGGCCGGCTTCCGGCCGACGAGCGCGAGTCGATCATGCGCCGCTTCCGCGACCACGAGATCGACGTCCTCGTGGCGACCACGGTGATCGAGGTGGGGATCGACGTCGCCAACGCCACGGTGATGCTCATCGAGCACCCCGAGCGGTTCGGCCTCTCGCAGCTCCACCAGCTCCGGGGGCGCGTCGGGCGTGGCGCGGAGGAGAGCTTCTGCATCCTGCTCGGCGACGTGAGCCCCGAGGCGGCCGAGCGGCTGCGCGTGTTCGTGGAGACGGAGGACGGCTTCGAGATCGCGCGCGCGGACCTGCGGCTGCGCGGGATGGGGGACCTGTTCGGCGAGCGCCAGAGCGGGGTGCCCACCTTCAAGGTGGCCGATCCGCTGCGCGACGAGGCGCTGAACGCGCTGGCGCAGGAGCAGGCCGCGCTGCTGCTCGACGCCGATCCCACGCTCGCCCGCCCGGAGCACGCGGGAATCCGGCAGGCGCTGGGGGAGCGCTACGCGCGGGCGATCGAGCTGTTCCGGGTGGGGTGAGCGGGGAGCCCGCCGCCGCTCACGGCGTGCGGTCGGTCAGCCGCTTCTTGATCCGCTCCAGCTCCGCGGTCGTCTTGTCGAGCTGGTCCTTGAGCGTCTTGATCTGCTTCTGCAGCTCTTCCTCGCGCGCCTGCGCCTTCTCCTCCTCCTCGGCGCGCGCGTCGTCGGACGAGTTGGCCGCGGCGAGGCGGCTCCGGCCGATCGAGTCGATCGACGCGGCGAGGTGGAGGAGGAGCCGCGCCTCCGTCCGGTGGAGCGTGCTCGTGGTCGTGTCGGCGAGGTAGCTGTCGAGCTGCTCCGACGCCGTGCGCGTGCTCCCGCCGCGGTTCGCCGGGTCCAGCTTGAACAGCGCGCGCCAGTACACGGCCTCGTGCGCCTCCGCCGTGCCGGCGTGGCGGAGCTGGTAGTCGTACAGCGTGCGGTCGGCGTCGTCGAAGTGCCCATCGCGCGCCGCCGCCTTGGCCGTGGAGAGCGTCGTGAGCCAGTCGCGCGCCGTCGGGGGCATCGAGCGACGAACGGCGCTCGCGCACGCCGACAGGGCGAGCGCGAGGAGGAGCGCGATCGAACGCCTCACGCGGGAACTCCGACGCCGGGGGTGAGCCGCCGCGCGCGCGCGCGCGTGCCGGCGCGCACCGGCAGGACGATGTGGAACGTGGTGCCGATGCCGAGCGCGCTCTCCACCGAGATCTCCCCGCCGTGGGCGACGACGATCTGCTTGGCGATGGCGAGGCCGAGCCCCGTGCCGCCGTGCGCCGCCGATCCCTGGTTGTCCGCCTGATAGAACTTCTCGAAGATCCGCGCGATCTGCTGCGGCGGGATCCCCGCGCCCGTGTCGCGGATCGCGAGCTGCACCTGGTGGTCCGTCGCCTCCACGAGCAGCTCCACCGTGCCGCCGCGCTCCGTGAACTTGAACGCGTTCGAGAGCAGGTTGCCGAGCACCTCGCTCATGCGGTCGGGGTCCCACGCCACTTCCTCGGGGAGCGTGCCGAGCCGCTCGATACGGAAGCCCACGCTGCGCTGCATCGAGAGCACGCGGAACGTCTCCTCCAGCTCGGCCAGGAACGCATCCAACCGCATGGGGCGGATGTCGAGCTTTCCGCCCCCCGCCTCGAAGCGGCTGATGTCGAGGAGCTGGTGCACGAGGCGGGAGAGCGCGCGCGTCTGCGTGTCGATGGTGCGGAGCGTCTCGCGCAGCTTCGGCGAGATGGTGCCGTACACGCCCTCGTCGATGAGCTGCAGGTAGCCGAGGATCACGTTGATCGGCGTCTTCAGCTCGTGCGAGGCGATGGAGATGAACTCGGCCTTGAGCCGGTCGAGCTGCGCGAGCTGCTGGGCCATGGACTGGAAGCTCTCGGCCAGGCGCCCGAACTCGTCGCGCCGCTTGGGCGCGATGCGCAGCCGGTAGCCGAAGTTGCCATCCGCCACGGCGGCCATCCCCTGCTCGAGGTCGCGCACCGGGCGGGAGATGCTCCGCCAGAGGACGATGGCGATGATGAGCGCCAGCGTGGCCGCCACGGCGAGCCCGAGCCCCGCGGCGCTGCGGGCGGCGCTGATCTCCTCGTTGGCGGCGGTGACGCGCTCGCTCGTGCGCGCGCGCAGATCGTGCTCCGCCGCGGTGAGCGCGCGCTCGGTGCGGGTGATCGTGGCCAGGTAGTGGTGCGCCGAGATCGAGTCGGCGCGCGCGGTGTCGCCGGCGATCGCCGCGGCGAACTCCTGCGGCACGTACGTCGCCAGATCCTGCGTGGCGCCGCCGATCGTCGTCGCGGCGTTGGACATCCCCGCGAGCCGCAGCGAGTCCGACCAGATGGCGAGCGCGGTGACCTGCGAGTCCACCGCGGCGCGCACCTCCGTGGTGTGCACGAAGAGGAGCGACAGGTCGAGGCGGCGCAGCTCGTCGGTCGCCGAGCGCATCTTGTTGAGCAGGAGCGACGCGGCGAACTCGTGGCGCTGCAGCTGCGTGGTCGTCTCGTGCAGCCGCTGCAACGACTGGAGCGCCAGTCCGAGCGGGACCAGGAGCACGACGGCGATGCCGAACAGCCCGAGGGCGAGCTTGGAGCGGATCGTTACGCGCGCCACGTCATGCTCTCTTGCCGGCATCGGCAGGCCGCTCGGCGGGCCGCGGCGACTCGACGGGCACGCGCGCTGGCGCACGCCGGGGCGCGGCGCGTGGCACCTCTCGTGAGGCGACGGGCGGAAATCGGAGGGATGGCAGGCACCGTGTGGTCGTACGTGTCACGCCGGCCAACGCCGAGCGTGGCCGCGTGACGGACGAGTCGGGTTCGAGTCCGGCCGGCGGATGCGTGAATGACGCGAGGTGCCAGTGCGCACCACGCTCGGCTCCTTGCAACGAGTACGCCGCCGCGGCGATGCGGCGGCCGCGCCGACCGGTTCCGGATGGTAGCAAGGACGTGACGATGCGCGCTAGTGTCCAGCCGCTCGCGCCGAGCGCACGGCGGCGCGCCGCCGTGCGCTCGACCGCCGGCCGGCGGTCGAGCGGAACCGGCCGTGTCGAGCCGACCGCGCGGCGTTGACAGTGCACCGCGCCCCGGATAGGTTGCCGAGTTCCGACGTAACTTTCGTGAAATCAATGACATTGACGACCCCTCGCATCGACGAGCTGCACGCGTACGCGGGCCGGACGGCGACCGTGCGCGGTTGGGTGACCCACCTCCGCTCCAAGGGGAAGGTGGCCTTCGTGGTCCTGCGCGACGGCACCGGGATCATGCAGGCCGTCCTCGTGAAGAACGACCTGCCGGAGAGCGTGTGGTGCCGCTTCGGGGAGCTCACCCAGGAAAGCTCCGTGGCCGTCACCGGAGAGATCCGCGCCGACAGCCGCGCTCCGGGCGGATACGAGATGGCCATCCGGGAGCTGGAGATCCTCGGTACCAGCCCGCTCGACTACCCGATCCAGCCCAAGGAGCACGGGATCGACTTCCTGCTCGACAACCGCCACTTCTGGCTGCGGTCGCGCCGGCAGCTCGCCATCGCCCGGGTACGCAACGAGATCGAGCAGGCGGTGCACGATTTCTTCTACGCCAGGGGCTTCCTGCGCGTGGACACGCCGATCCTCACCGCCGCCATCGGCGAGCGATCGGGCCTGTTCGACACCGACTACTTCGACGAGGGGAAGGCCTACCTCGCCCAGACCGGGCAGCTCTACGGCGAGGCGGCGGCTGCCGCCTTCGGGAAGATCTACACCTTCGGCCCCACCTTCCGCGCCGAGAAGTCCAGGACGCGCCGCCACCTCACCGAGTTCTGGATGATCGAGCCGGAGGTGGCGTGGAACGACTCCGACGCCAACATGCGGCTGCAGGAGGAGTTCGTCTCCCACCTGGTGGCGCGCGCGCTGGAGCGGTGCGCGGACGAGCTGAAGGAGCTGGAGCGCGACACGACCAAGCTGGAGCGTGTCTCGCCCCCGTTCCCGCGCCTCGACTACGGCGACGCGGTGGCGCTGCTGCAGCGGAAGGGGAGCGCGATCGTGTGGGGGGACGATCTCGGCGCCGAGGACGAGGCGCTGATCGTGGAGGACTACGACCGGCCGGTCTTCGTCATGAACTACCCCAAGCAGGCGAAGGCGTTCTACATGAAGGAGAACCCGGAGGATCCGCGCACGGTGCTGTGCGACGACCTCCTGGCGCCGGAGGGGTACGGCGAGATCATCGGCGGCAGCCAGCGCGAGGACGACTACGACAGGCTGCTCCATCGCATCCGCGAGGAGGGGCTCCCCGAGGAGGCGTACGGCTGGTACCTGGACCTCCGCAAGTACGGCACGTTCGTGCACGCCGGCTTCGGCCTCGGCCTCGAGCGCACGATCGCCTGGATCTGCGGCCTCCCGCACCTGCGCGAGGCGATCGCGTTCCCGCGCATGATGAACCGGCTGAGGCCCTGAGGGGCGATCGGCCGTGGGCCGGCGGCCATCGGCCATCGGCTCTCGGCTCTCGGCTCTCGGCGCACGCCGAGAGCGCGGTGATCGATGTACGGCTTGCCGAGGGGCCGGGGAGGGGTCAGGGATGGGCCAGGGACCGGCGCGGTGTGCCGTTCCCCCCGCCTCTCATCCCGTCTCTCCCCACTCCCCCCTGGCCCCCGGCCCCCGGCCCCTACTCCCCGGCCTTCACCTCCTCCCACAACCGATCCAGCTCCTCCAGCCCCGCGTCACCCATCGCGAGCCCGCGCTCGCGCGCCAGGCGCTCCATCGCCTCGAACCGGCGCACGAACTTCTCGTTCGCCCGGTCGAGCGCGACCGCGGCGTGCACGCCGGCGCGGCGGCACAGGTTCACCACGGCGAAGAGGAGGTCCCCGAGCTCGCTCTCGAGCGCCCGCTGCGTCTCGTCGAGCGCCACCGACGGCGCCGCGTCGCGAGGGTGCGCGGCGCGCGCGGCGAGCTGCTCGCGCACCTCGGCCAGCTCCTCCTCCACCTTGAGCGCCGGACCGTCGGTGTCCGGCCAGTCGAACCCCACGCCGGCGGCGCGGTCCTGAAGCCGGTGCGCGCGGTGCAGGGCGGGGAGGCCGGAGGGGAGCCCCTCGGTGATCGAGCCGCGCCCCTTCGCCTTCATCCGCTCCCACGGCTCCCGCTCCCCGCCGCCGTACAGGTGCGGGTGCCGGCGTCGCATCTTGGTGATCAGCGCTTCGGCGACGTCGCCGGCATCGAACGCCCCCGCCTCCTCGGCGATCACCGAGTGGAAGAGGACCTGCAGCAGCACGTCGCCGAGCTCCTCGCGCACGTGCCGCGTCTCGCCGGCGCGCAGCGCGTCGTCCAGCTCGTGCACTTCCTCGATCAGGTACGGGCGCAGCGATTCGTGGGTCTGCGCTCGATCCCACTCGCATCGCGCGCGCAGATCGCGCATGAGCGCGAGCGCATCTTCAAGCGTTGGTTTATCTTGCATCACTCCTCCCGGGCCGGTATACTACCCGGCCGAGTGAACACGCGTCAATGAGAGAACCAACCACGCGCGCCTGGGTCGAGATCGACCTGGGCGCGTTGCGCCGCAATGGCGCCGCACTGGCCGCGCGCGCCGCGGCGATCCTCCCCATGGTCAAGGCGGATGCATACGGGCTGGGCGCCGTGCCCGTCGCGCGCGCGCTGGAACGGCTCGCGCCGTGGGGGTACGGCGTCGCCACGGTGGGCGAGGGAATCGAGCTGCGCTCCGCCGGGATCGGGCGCCCCGTGCTCGTGTTCACCCCCGTCGTGCGCGAGGAGCTGAGCGCGGTACGCGATGCCGGGCTCACCCCCTCGCTGTCGAGCGCCGGCGACGTGCGGTGCTGGGCGGCGCTCTCCGGCGGTCCGTGGCACCTGGCGATCGACACCGGGATGAGCCGGGCGGGCGTGCGCTGGGACGCGGTGCACGCCCTTCGTGATGCGGTCGCCGCCTGTCCCCCCGAGGGCGCGTTCACGCACTTCCACTCGGCGGAGCTCGACGATGCGTCCATGCCGGAGCAGCTCGCGCGCTTCGAGGACGCGCTCGCCCAGCTTCCCGCGCGGCCGCGTCTCGTGCACGCCGAGAACTCGGCGGCGCTCGCGCGAGCGGAGCGCTCGTGCTGGAGCCTGGCGCGCCCCGGGATCTTCCTGTACGGCGTCTCGAGCGGCCCGGGCGCACGCCTGCGCCCCGAGCCGGTGGTGGCGCTGCGCGCGCGCGTGGTCGAGGTGCGCGACGTGCGCGCCGGCGAGTCGGTGAGCTACGACGCGACGTACCGAGCCGACGGCGCGCGCCGGATCGCCACGCTCGCCGTGGGCTACGCCGACGGGTATCGCCGCGCGCTGTCCAATCGCGGCGTGGCGCTCGTGCGCGGCCGACGCGTGCCGGTGGCCGGCCTCGTGACCATGGACATGACCATGGTCGACGTGACCGGCGTCGCGTGCGAGGCGGGGGATGTCGCGACGCTCATCGGCGCCGATGGCGCGGAGCGGATGGACGTGGAGACGGTGGCGGCGATAGGCGGGATCTCGCCCTACGAGCTGCTCACCGGGCTGCGCGGCCGGCTCCCGCGCGTGTACCGGGAGGACGCGTGAGCCGCCGGGCGATCATCCTCGTGCTCGACGGCGTCGGGATCGGCGAGGCGCCGGATGCGGCCGACTACGGCGACGTGGGGAGCGACACGCTCGGCAACCTCGCGCGCGCGGTGGGAGGGCTCGACGTCCCCAACCTCGAGTCGGCGGGGCTCGGCCGGATCGCGCCGCTCGCCGGCGTGGCGCCGGTGGAACGGCCACGCGGGGCGTGGGGGCGCATGCGTCCCGCCTCGGCGGGAAAGGACAGCACCACCGGACACTGGGAGATCGCCGGGGTGCACCTCGAGCGCCCCTTTCCGACCTATCCGCACGGCTTCCCGCCGGAGGTGGTGAGCGCGTTCGCGAGTCGCACCGGACGCGGTGTCATCGGGAACGTGGTGGGGAGCGGCACCGAGGTGATCGCGCGGTTCGGGCCGGAGCACGAGTGCACGGGGAGCTGGATTCTCTACACCTCCGCGGATTCCGTCTTCCAGGTGGCGGCGCACGAGGGGGTGGTGCCGTTGGAGGAGCTGTACCGGGCGTGCGCCACGGCGCGCGAGCTGCTCGTGCCGCCGCACGACGTGTCGCGGGTGATCGCGCGCCCGTTCGTGGGGCGGGCGGGGAGCTACACGCGCACGGCGAACCGGCGCGACTTCGCGATCGCGCCCCCGGCCGAGACGCTGGTCGATGCGCTGGCCGCGGCGGGGATCCCGCGCTCCGGGGTGGGAAAGGTCGACGACCTGTTCGCCGGACGGAACCTCGCGTCGGTGCACACGGCGAACAACGCCGCGGGCGTGGACGCCCTGCTGCGCCTCCTCGCCGCGCCGGATGGTGGGCTGGTGTTCGCCAACCTAGTAGATTTCGACCAGCTCTGGGGGCACCGGAACGACGTTGCGGGGTTCTACGAGGGTGTCCGGGCCTTCGACCAGGCTCTCCCACACATCGAGGCAGCGCTGCGCGAGGACGACTTGCTCTTCCTGACCGCCGACCACGGCAACGATCCCACCACGCCATCGACCGACCATGCGCGGGAGTACGTGCCGCTCCTGGTGCTCGGCGCGCGCGTGCGTCCGTGCGATCTCGGGGAGCGCGCGACGTTCTCGGATCTCGGTGCCACGGTGGCGGAGTGGCTGGGGTGCGGCTTCCGCGGGCGCGGCACCTCCTTTCTCGCGGCGCTCCTCGGCTCGTGATGGATGCGCGCGAGGTGGAGCCGCTGCGGGACGCGGCGTTCGCCGCACTCGAGCGGGCGTACGCGCCGTACTCGCGCTACCGCGTGGGAGCCGCGCTCGCGACCGCGGACGGCCGGGTGTTCGTGGGGTGCAACGTGGAGAACGCGTCGTACGGCGCGACCATCTGCGCGGAGCGCGGGGCGCTCGTCGCCGCCGTGGCGCACGGCGCGCGCGCGTTCACGCGCCTGGTGCTGGCCACCGAAGGGGAGCAGCCCGCCCCGCCGTGCGGCCTGTGCCGGCAGATGCTCGTGGAGTTCGCGCCCGAGCTGGAGGTCGTGAGCCTCACCCGCGCGGGCGGCGGCGAGCGCTGGACTCTCTCGGAGCTGCTCGCGTCGCCGTTCACCCCGCGGTCGCTCGAGGGCGCATGAGGCCCGGCGCGCCCACTCCGACCATCACCCTACGCTTGGCGCGCCCGCGGCCGGTCGGCACCGACCGGCGGAGGGATGTCCTCATCACCATGGCGATCATGCACCGTAACGACGTACGAGGCCGGAGTGTCCGACTTGCGTAAATCCTGGCGTCCGCTGGCCCTCTTCGCGGGAGCCGTGCTCATCATCGCGGGGTGTCAGGAGAATCTCGGTGGGGGCGCGGCGTGCGCCACGCTGTGTCCCGACACGCTCTCCCTCAAGGACACGGTGCTCGTCGCGAGCGAGGTGCTGGACACCGATGCCACCGTGTCCCTCCCCCCGCTCGGCACGGAGTCGCAGATCCTCCTCGCCGACTACCAGCAGGGGAGCCAGACACCCCTCCCCGTGCGCACCGTGGGGGTGCTGCGCTTCGACTCGCTCCTGCGCGTCGTCCCCGACTCGGACACGACGGCGGCGCCGCGCTACTTCGACCGCGTGGACTCGGCGGGGGTCGTGGTCAACGTGACCACGCCCGACTCCACCAAGGCCGCGCAGTTCGTGAAGGACACGGTGACGTTCCTCGTGTACGACGTCGATGTGGATGCCCCCGACTTCGACACGGCCGCCGTCCGCGAGCGCTTCTCCACGCCCCCCATCGCGTCGCGCGTCGTCCCCCCCGACTCGATCTTCGGGAAGAGCATCCGCATCGACCTGGACAGCGGCTTCGTCGGGCGGCACGTGCGCGATGGCACGCGCATCCGGCTCGGGATCGCCGTCCAGAGCAAGCAGGGCGTGCAGGTGCGCATCACCAGCTCGGAGGGCGGATCGAGCGCATCGCTCCGCTACTTCGGCTTCCACGACACGACGCGCGTGTTCGAGATCGTCCCGGTGAACACGGAGGCGAGCGTCGGGCCGCCGATCCCCAGTCTCGCCGACTACACGCTCGTGCTCGCCGGCACGCCGCCTCCGCCGGATGGGGTCCTCGCCGCGGGCGGGATCCCGTCGTCGCGCATCTTCCTGCGCTTCGCCCTGCCGCCGGCGCTGGTGGACTCGTCGACGACGATCGTGCGAGCGAACCTCGAGCTGCACCAGCTCGGGAACTCGGCGTTCTCGTCCACCGATTCCATGTTCCTCTCCACGCGGGTGGTGCGGGCGAAGCCGGGCCTCACCGACGTGGCGAAGGCGAGCCTGCTCGCCACCGATCCCTCGAGCCTCGGCATCCGCGTGCCGGCCATCACCGCGGCGCCGACCCTCACGCGCGTGGACACGATCCCCCTCGTGGGGCTGCTCCTGGCATGGAAGGCGGAGGGCGCGGCGGCGTCGCAGCGGGCGATCGTGCTGCAGGCGTCGGGGGAGACGCTCGACCCGCGGCAGTACTACATCTACTCGTCGGCCGCGACACCGGACAGCTTGCGTCCGCGGCTGCACATCAGCTACATCCCCAAGAGCGGCTTCGGACTCCCGTGACGCACAGGCTCGCCACCGCATTCGTGCTCGTCGCGCTCGCCGCCGGAACGGCGCACGCCCAGGGCACGCTCAGCACGCAGGGCTTCGGCTATCCGCCCGGTGAGACGTCCACGCACTCCGCCAGCATGGGGGGCGGGCTGTCGCAGACGGACCCGCTCTCGCCGGTGAACCCCGCGGCGATCGCCGGGTGGGGAAGGCCGGGGCTGTACCTGCAGTACGCGCCCGAGTATCGCCGGGTGACCGCCGAGGGGCAGCAGGACAAGACGATGACCGCGCGCTTCCCGCTCGCCGAGGGGGCGCTCACCCTGGGGCGCCGCGGGGTGGTCGCTCTCTCCTTCGCCGGGTACCTCGATCGCACGTGGGAGACCGACCGGACGGGGTACGACCGACTCGGGGCGGACAGCGTCCGCTTCACCGAGTCGTTCCGCAGCTCCGGCGCGATCAACGACATCCGGCTCGCCACGTCGTTCGCCATCACCCGGTCGCTCTACATCGGGGTGGGCGGGCATCTGTTCACCGGCGACAACCACCTCGCGATCTCCCGCTCGTCGCAGGACACGACGTTCTCGTCGTTCGCGCAGCAGGCGACGCTCAGCTACACCGGGAGCGGGGTGAGCGCGGGGATCATCTGGCAGCCGGTCTCGGCCATCACGCTCGGCGTCTCCGGGCGGGTGGGGGGGACGATCAAGTCGTACCGCAACGATACCAGCCTGACCCAGGCGAAGGTCCCCAAGCGGTTCGGCGCGGGCGTCTCGTTCACCGGGATCCCCGGCTTCGTGCTCGCCGCGAGCGCCGACTGGCAGGGGTGGTCCAGCCTCGCGCCGCTCGGAAATCCCGGGCTTGGCGCGACGGATGCATGGGACGTGGGCGTGGGCGCCGAGGTGCGCGGCCCGGCCATCTTCGGCACGCAGTGGCCGCTGCGCGTGGGGTATCGGCGCCGCACCCTGCCGTTCCTCGTGGAGGACACCGCCGTGCGCGAGAATTCCCTCTCCCTGGGCGTGGGCATCCCCGTCTCGCGGGGAGCATCGCGCATCGACGTCGGGGTCCAGCGCGCCAACCGCAGCGCCGTCGCGGGCGTGGAGGAGCACGCGTGGATCGTCAGCTTCGGCATCATGGTCCGTCCCTGAGCCCGTGCCCGAGCACGCGACGCAGTCGCCCCTGATCCTCGTCGCGGACGACGTACCCGCGAACGTCGAGCTGCTCTTCGATCAGCTCACGACGCTGGGGTACCACGTCACGAGCGCGCACGACGGCCCCTCCGCCGTGGCCGCCTGCTTCGCGCACAATCCCGACCTGTGCATCCTCGACGTCTCGATGCCGGCCGGGGAGCTGGGGTGCGACGACCGCTCCACCGGCTTCGAGGTGTGCCGCCGCATCAAGCGCGACCCGCGCACGTCGCGCATCCCGGTCATCTTCGTCACCGCCTTGAACGACACCACCGACCGGGTGAAGGCGATCGAGGCGGGGGGGGACGACTTCCTCACCAAGCCGCACAACCGCCAGATCCTCAGCGCGCGCGTGCGCTCGCTCCTCCGCCTCAAGTTCGCCACCGATGCGCTCGAGGACAGCTACCGCAAGCTGCGGGAGCTGGAGAAGGTGCGCGACGATCTCATGAAGATGATCGTGCACGACCTCAAGACGCCGCTCACCTCCGTGCTCGCGTCGCTCGAGATGGTGCTGGACGGCGACTTCGGCGTGGTCGGCGAGGGGGTGCGCCGCGCGCTCGGCGACGCGGAGTCGAAGGCGGAGGACCTCCTCGCGCTCATCGAGGACCTGCTCGAGGTCGCGCGCATCGAGGAGACCACGCTCGAGCTGGACGTGCACCCGATCGCGCCGGGCGCGTTCCTGGCCGAGCTGCTGCACGAGTGGGAGCTGCGCTTCCAGCAGGAGGGGGCGCGCGTCACGGTGGACGTGGCCGAGGAGACACCCGTGTTCAACGCCGACCGCGGGCTGCTCAAGCGCGTGTTCTCGAACCTCATCCAGAACGCGCTCACGCACACGGCGCGCAACGTGGAGATCGCGCTCACCGCGCGTCGCGATCCGGCGAGCGGCGTGCTGTTCACGGTGGCCGACAACGGTCCCGGGATCCCGCCCGAGTACCACGAGCTGATCTTCCGCAAGTTCGAGCGCGTGAAGCACCCGGAGATCCCGCGCGTGCGGAGCTCGGGGCTCGGCCTCGCCTTCTGCAAGCTGGCGGTGGAGGCGCACGGCGGCCGGATCTGGGTGCGCAGCAGCGAGGGGAGCGGCAGCCAGTTCCACATCGCGCTCCCCATCGAGCCGCCGGCTTCGCGTACGAGCTCGGGGACGGGGGCGGGCGCGGGGGCGGGGGCGGGGACGGCGCCGTGAGGGTCTTCATCGCCACGCACGGCTGCCGCGCGAACCAGTACGACAGCGAGGCCGTGCGGGCGATGCTCATCGCCGCGGGACACGAGATCGCCGCGTCCGCGGCCGATGCCGACACCGCGGTGTTCAACAGTTGCGCGGTGACCGCGCAGGCCGAGGCCGATCTGCGCCACGGTGTGCGGCGCGCCGCGCGGGAGAACCCGGCGCTCGCCACGGTGGTGATGGGGTGCGCGGCCGCGCTCGACCGCGGCGCGATCGGCGCGCTCCCCGGCGTCCGCGCGGTGGTGCCGGGAGCCGACCTGGTGCAGCTCGCGCGCGCGCTCGGGGTGGACCCCGCGCTCGCCACGGCGCGCGCCGCGCGGCAGACGGGCTCGCGCGCCCTGCTGCGCATCCAGGACGGATGCGACGAGCACTGCACCTTCTGCGCGACCACCCTGGCGCGCGGCGCGAGCCGCTCGCGCGATCCGCGCTCGCTCGTGGACGAGGCGCGCCGGCTCGCCGAGCATCACGCGGAGATCGTGCTCACCGGGGTCCACATCGGCGCGTACGGCGCCGACACCGGCGGCTCCCTCGGCGCGCTCGTCGAGCGGCTCGTGCGCGCGGTGCCCGCGGCGCGCTTTCGCCTGTCGTCGGTCGAGGCCACGGAGGTGGACGACCGGTTGCGCGAGCTGCTCGTCGACCCCGAGTCCGGGCTCGTGCCGTGGCTGCACGCCCCATTGCAGTCGGGGTCCGACCGCGTCCTCCGGCGCATGGGGCGCCACTGGTACACCGCCGGCGGCTACGCGGCGGCGATCGAGCGGATCGCGCGGGATGCGCCGGTACTCGGCCTCGGCGCCGACGTCATCGCCGGCTTTCCCGGGGAGGGCGCGGAGGACCACCGGGCCACGCTGGCGCTCGTGAACGCGCTCCCGTTCACCGCGCTGCACGTGTTCCCGTACTCGGTGCGACCGGGGACGGCCGCCGAGCGGCTGGGCGAGCGTGTCCACGACGCGGGCATTCGCGAGCGCGCGGCGGAGCTCCGGCGGGCGGGAGAGCGGAAGGGGGAGGCGCACCGGCGGTCGCGCGACGGGGGGAAGGCGGACGTCGTGGTGATCGGGGGCGGCGGGTCGGCGCAACGACATGGACTCACCGAGGACAATCTCACGGTCGTTCCGACCGACCAGGCGCTCCCGCGCGGTACACGCTTTCGCGCACGGCTCGAGCTCGAGGGGAGCGATCTGTTCGCCGTCCCCGCGGCATGGTAGCTTTCGGCATGCAGAGTACTTCGCGTGGCACCGTGTACATCGAGACGTACGGGTGCCAGATGAACGTGAGCGATTCGGAGCTCATGTACGGCCGGCTCGCCGAGTACGGATACGAGCCGGTCGATGGGCCCGATGGGGCCGACGTGATCCTCGTGAACACGTGCGCGATCCGCGACCACGCGGAGCAGCGGGTGATCGGGCGTCTGGGTGAGCTCAAGCGGCACATGAAGCCGGACACCGTGCTCGGCGTGACGGGGTGCATGGCGCAACGGCTGGGCGCCGGCCTGCTCGACCAGGCGAAGCACGTGCAGCTCGTGATCGGCCCCGATGGCTACCGCGCCCTGCCGTCGCTCATCGAGGGCGCGCGGGCGGGGGAGCGGGTGGCGCGCGTGGACTTCGACCTCGAGGAGCATTACGAGGACTTCAACGCGCGCCGGTTCGACGGCGTGCGCGCGTGGGTGCCGGTGCAGCGCGGGTGCGATTATCGGTGCACCTACTGCATCGTTCCGATGACGCGAGGGCCGGAGCGCAGCCGTAAGTTGGCCGACGTCGTGCGGGAGGTGCACGAGATCGCCGCGCACGGGATCACCGAGGTCACGCTGCTCGGGCAGACGGTGAACTCGTACCACGATGGCGAGGCGGACTTCGCCGACCTGCTGCACGCGGTGGGGAGCGTGTCGGGCATCCGGCGCGTGCGCTTCACGAGCCCGCACCCCAACGATTTCAGCGATCGCGTGATCGCGGCCATGGCGGAAACGCCAACCGTGTGCGAGCACGTGCACCTGCCCATGCAGTCCGGCTCGTCGCGCACGCTCAAGCGCATGCTGCGCCGCTACACGCGCGAGACGTACCTGGAGTGCGTGCAGCGGCTGCGTGCGGCGATCCCGGGGTTGGCGCTCACCACCGACATCATCGTGGGCTTTCCGGGGGAGACGGAGGACGACTTCGCGGAGACGCTGAGCGCGGTGCGCGAGATCGGGTTCGACGATGCGTTCACGTTCAAGTTCTCGCCGCGCGACGGCACGCCGGCCACGCGGCTGCCGGCGGAGCTGACGGTGCCCGACGCGGAGGCGAGCGAGCGGCTCGAGCGGCTCATCGCGCTGGTGCGCGAGGGGTCGCGTGCCCGCAACCTCGCGCTGCTGGGGACCACGCACGAGGTGCTGGTGGAGAAGGTGTCGCGGCGCGGCGGGCTGCTGCAGGCGCGCACGCGGCATCACCGGACGGTGCTCGTGCCGGGAGACGACTCGATGATCGGCAGCTACCTCACGGTGCAGCTCACCGGCACCACGGGCTCCACGTTCACCGGCGCCGTGGCGCTCGAGCGCCGCTCGCTCCCGCTCGCCGGATGAGAAACCTGCTGGAGGGCGCCGTGCGCTCCATCTACGGCGAGCTGCGGGCGAAGTACCCGGAGTTCTGCGCGTGCGAGTCGTGCCAGACCGACGTGATCGCGTTCGCCCTGAACACGGCACGTCCGCGCTACAGCGCGGGAACGGACATGGGGCAGGCGCTCATCGCGGTCGACCTCCAGCGCGACCAGACGCGCGCGACGCTCGCGGTGGTCGTGATGGACGCGATGCGGCGGGTCGCGTCGAACCCGCGGCACCACGGCGGTGCATCGTAGGTCTGATGGAGGGGGGTGGCGAATGGGGCGTGGAACGGCGAACGGCGGGTGTGGCGTGAAGAAGACGTAGGGCGTAGGGCATGGCGCGTGGCCGACTACACTCCACGCACCATCGCCTCCGCCTCCCTCACGCCACACCCGTTGTCAGGTCGTCCACGCCCCACGCTCCACTCCTCGTGCCTAACTATCGTCCGCCGTGCCCCTGATCGCCCAGGCGGCCATGGCCTACGCCTCCGGCCTCTTCGCCGGATTCGCCGGGCGGTCGGAGGCGTGGCTGGCGCTGCTCGCGGCCGCGGGGGCGGGGGGCGCCGTCGCGGTGCTGCGGCGCGACGGGCGGTGGGGCGCGCTGGCGGCGGTGCTCGCCGCCGGGGTGCTCGCGGCGCGCACGAGCGCGGTGCACGAGGCGCGCTGCCTCGACCGGCTCGCGCACCAACGCGTCTGGCGGATGACGCTGCTCGTGGCCGCCGCGCCGGGCGCGTTCGCTCCGGCGGAGGCGAGCGCCCCGGGGTGCGTCGTCCGCGCGTCGCTGTCCGTCCGGCGCGGGAGCGCGCGGGCGGGGGAGCGGGTGCTCGCCTACGGCGCGGCCACGCCGACGGCGCGGCGCCTCGTCGTGCGCCAGGCGCGGCTCGTTCCCGGGGGCGGTCGCGCGCGCCTCCCCGCGGCGCGCGCGGCGGCCGGCAGTCGCATCGATCGCGTCTTCCGGCGCGACGCGCCGCTCGTGCGCGCGCTGCTCATCGCCGACACCCGTGCGCTCGACCCGGCGCTGCGCGACCGGTTCGCCGCCGCGGGCATCGTGCACATGCTGTCCATCTCCGGGCTGCACGTGGCCATCATCGCCGGCGCGATGGAGCTGGTGTTCGTCGCCCTCGGTCTCCCCCGCGGCGCGGCGCTCGGCGCCACCGGCGTGGCCACGGCCTGCTACATCGCGGTGATCGGCGCGCCGGCGCCGGCCGTGCGCTCGGGCGTGATGCTCGGCGTCGCCGCCCTCTCGCGCGTGACGCAGCGTCCCACCTCGCCCTGGGCCGCTCTCGCCATCGGCGCCGCCGCGCCGCTCGCCGCGCCCCGCACCGTGCTCGACATCGGCTGGCAGCTCAGCGTGGTCGGCATGGCGAGCCTCATCGCGAGCGGCGCCCTCGTCAGGCGCTGGGTCGTGCCGCGGCTCGAAGGGTGGCGGGCCAATCTCGCGAGCGTCGCGCTCGCCTCCACCGTCGCCTCCGCGGTCTCCGCGCCCCTCGTCGCCTGGAGCTTCGGCCGCGTGAGCCTCGCCGCGCCGCTCACGAACATCGTCGCCACGCCGGTGATCGTGCTCCTCCAGCCCGCCCTCTTCCTGGCGGCGCTGTGCTCCCCCGTGCTCCCCGTCGCGCGCTTTCTCGCCGATGGCGCGCATCCACTCGTGATGGCGCTGGACGGGATCGCGCGCGCGGGGGCGAGCCTTCCCGCGGCCTCGATCGCCGTGGCGCCGACGCTGCGCGGCGCGGTGCTCGCCGGCGGGGCGAGCGTGGCGCTCATCGTCGCCTGCGTCGTCCCCTTTCCGGGGCGGGCGCTCGTGGCGGCGCTCCTCTCGCTCACCGGCGCGGTGTGGCTGCCGCTCCTTCCGGCGCGCTCGGGGATGGCCGAGCTGCACCTCATCGATGTCGGCCAGGGGGACGCCGTGGCGCTGCGCACGCCCGCGGGGCGTTGGGTGGTGGTGGATGCCGGGCGCGCCTGGCGCGGCGGCGATGCGGGACGGGCCACCGTGATCCCCTACCTGCGCCGGCGCGGGGGAGGGGTCGCGCTGTTCGTGCTCACGCACCCGCACGCCGACCACGCGGGGGGCGCGGCGAGCCTGATGCGAGCGCTGCGCCCCGGGATGTACTGGGATGGCGCCTACGTCGGCACGAGTCCACCGTATCGCCAGTCGCTCGCCGCCGCGCGAGATGCCGGCGTCGAGTGGCGCCGCACGCACCCCGGCGACTCGGTGAGCGTGGATGGCGTGGTGCTCACCGTGCTCGCCCCGGATTCCACCTGGATGTCCTCGCTCGACGATCCCAACGAGGCGAGCGTCGTGCTCCTCGCGCGATACGGGGCGGTGCGCTTCCTGCTGATGGGAGACGCCGAGCGCGGGGAGGAGTCGTGGCTGCTGGCGCACGCGCCGGACGCGCTGCGGGCCGACGTGCTCAAGGTCGGTCATCATGGGAGCGGGACGAGCAGCACCGCGCCCTTCCTCGACCGCGTGGGCGCGCGCGTGGCGCTCGTGTCGGTCGGCGCGGGCAACGCGTACGGACTGCCGAGCCCTGCAGTCATGCGCGCGCTGGCGCGGCGCGGCGCGGTCGTGCTGCGGACCGATCGGCTCGGGAGCGTGGTCGTCCGCACCGACGGACATCGCATCACCATCACCGAGGAAGGTGACCAGTGGACCCTCTCCGGCGGGCGCTCGCCGCACTGATCGGCGAGCCGGCGCGGCTGCCGCCGTCTCTCGCGCACCGATTTCCCGAGCTCGCGCGGCTCCGGCTCCGGCGCGGCGGGCTCCCGGTGCGGGTGGCGGGGTGGGCGCTGGGCCGCCCCACCGTGGCCGCCATCACCCTCTGGCGGACCATCTTCGTGGCGCCCGAGGTTCCACTCGAGGCGGAACTCCTCTTGCACGAACTACGACATGTACACCAGTTTGAGGCGGCCACGGCCTTCCCGGTGCTGTATCTTTGGGAGAGCATCCGCCGCGGCTATCACGCCAATCGCTACGAGGCGGATGCGCGCGCCTTTGCCGAGGAACGGCTGCGCGCGTCGCCCAACGACCTGCGTCGAGGAGAGGTGTAACGTGGTCCACCATACCCCCGTTTCGGTCGTCACGATCGAGCGATTCATCATCGAGCAGGAGCGGCAGCACCCCGAGGCGACGGGCGAGCTCTCCGGCATCCTGTACGACCTGGCGCTCGCCGCCAAGATGATCGCGAACAAGGTTCGCATGGCCGGGCTCGCCGACATCCTCGGCTCGCACGACACGCAGAACGTGCAAGGCGAAGTGCAGCAGAAGCTGGACGTGCTCGCCAACGAGATCATCGTCAAGGCGATGGATCACGGCGGAAGACTGTGCGGGATGGCGTCGGAGGAGGAGCCCGGCATCATCCACATCCCCGAGGGGTTCCGCTGCGGCAAGTACCTCCTGCTGTTCGATCCGCTCGATGGGTCGTCGAACATCGACGTGAACGTGCCGGTCGGCACGATCTTCTCCGTCGTCAGGAAGATCACGCGCGGCTCGCGCGCGGAGATGGAAGACCTGCTGCAGCCCGGCCGTCGTCAGGTCGCCGCCGGCTACGTGATCTACGGCTCGAGCACCATGCTCGTGTACACCACGGGCCAGGGCGTCCACGGCTTCACGCTCGATCCATCGATCGGCGAGTTCCTGCTCTCCCACCCCAACATCCGGATCCCGGACAGCGGGCGCTACCTCTCGGTGAACGACTCGTACGAGCAGGTGTGGGACGACCGGGTGCGCGCGCTCATGCGGCGATACCGCGGCATGGATGGCGACCACCGCGCGCTCAACGTCCGGTACGTGGGAAGCCTCGTCGCCGACTTCCACCGCAACCTGCTCGGCGGCGGCGTGTTCTGCTATCCGGCGAACAGCAAGAGCCCGCGCGGGAAGCTGCGTCTGCTGTACGAGGCCAATCCGCTCGCCTTCGTGGTGGAGCAGGCCGGCGGCGCCGCCACGGACGGCTCCGGCCGCGTGATGGACGTCCTCCCCACCGAGCTCCACCAGCGCACGCCGCTCTACATCGGGAGCCGGAACGAGGTGGAGCTGGCGTCGGAGATGCTCACGGGCGTGCCGACGGGGGTGGGGGCGTGACCTGGTGAGCCGGCCGGCTCGGGGCCGGTCGCGCGTCGGCGGGTAGTGGGGCGGCCCCTCGGGTGGGGCCGCCCCTTTTTTCGCGCGGCGCCGGACGCGCGTGGGCGGCGGGGCCGCCGCGCTCGCGCATCCTCCGCGCGCGCATCGGCGCCCTTATATTCCCGGGCATGCCGACGCCCCGATCCACCGACGCACGCCAGTCCGCGAAGCGAACGAGCGACCAACCAGCCGACGACCGCACGACCCCGAGCGGCATCCCGATCGCTCCCGTCCTTCACCCCGCCGACGCCGCCGTCGATTACGAGCGCGATCTCGGAGAACCGGGGGCGTTCCCCTTCACCCGGGGCGTGCAGCCCTCGATGTACCGCAGGCGGCTGTGGACGATGCGGCAGTACGCCGGGTTCGGCACCGCGGCCGAGACGAACGCCCGCTTCCGTCTCCTCCTCGACGCGGGGCAGACGGGTCTCTCGGTGGCGTTCGACCTGCCGACGCAGATGGGATTCGACTCCGACTCGCCGCGCGCGCTGGGCGAGGTCGGGCGCGTGGGCGTGGCCATCGACACGGTCGACGACATGCACGTGCTGTTCGATGGCATCCCGCTCGACAAGGTGTCGACGTCGATGACGATCAACGCCACGGCATCCACGCTCCTCGCGATGTACATCGTGGTGGGGGAGGAGCGCGGGATCCCGCGCGCGGCGCTGAGCGGCACGATCCAGAACGACATCCTCAAGGAGTACATCGCGCGCGGCACGTACATCTATCCGCCCGAGCCGAGCCTGGACCTCGTCACGGAGACGTTCCGCTTCTGCGCCGCCGAGGTGCCGCAGTGGAATCCGATCTCCATCTCCGGCTATCACATCCGCGAGGCGGGCGCCACGGCGGTGCAGGAGCTGGCGTTCACGCTCGCGAACATGGTGGAATACGTGTCGCGCGCCATCGCGGCGGGGCTCGCCGTGGACACGTTCGCGCCGCGCCTGTCGTTCTTCTTCGCCGCGCACAGCGACCTGTTCGAGGAGGCGGCGAAGTTCCGCGCCGCGCGGCGGATGTACGCGCGCCTCATGCGCTCGCGCTTCGGCGCCGCGGATGCGAGCGCGCGCCTTCGCTTCCACACGCAGACGGGCGGGGTCACGCTCACCGCGCAGCAGCCGCTCAACAACGTGGTGCGCGTGGCCGTGCAGACGCTCGCCGCGGTGCTCGGCGGGACGCAGTCGCTGCACACGAACGGCTACGACGAGGCGCTCGCCCTCCCCACCGCGGAGGCGGCGACGCTCGCCCTCCGCACGCAGCAGGTGGTGGCGTACGAGTCGGGGGTGACGAGCACGGTCGATCCACTGGCCGGGAGCTACTACGTGGAGCACCTCACGAACGAGCTGGAGCGCCGCGCCGAGGCGCTGCTCGAGCGGGTGGATGCCATGGGGGGCGCCGCGCGGGCGATCGCGAGTGGGTTCTTCCAGGAGGAGATCGCGCGGAGCGCGTACGAGCACCAGCTTCGCGTTGAGCGGGGGGAGACGGTGGTGGTGGGGGTGAACCGCTTCACCGACGCCGCGGACCCGCCGATCATCCCCGCGCCCGACTACTCGCGGCTGGAGCGCGAGCAGGTGGATCGCGTCTGCCGCGCCCGCGCGGCGCGCGATGGCGCCGCCGTGACGCGCGCGCTGGCTGCGCTGCGCGAGGGGGCCGCGACCTACGCCGATCCGGTGGCACCGGGGGCGCGCCCCGTCATCACCGGGCGGGCGGAGCTGATGCCGCGAATCATCGATGCCGTGCGGGCGCGCGCCACGGTCGGGGAGATCTCGGCGACGTTGGCTTCCGTGTGGGGGGAGTACCACCCGAACGCGTAGCTTGGCGGAGACGGACAGTTCCCGCGCGCGTGGCGGCGTGCTTGATCGCCCCTCGGCGCGGTGGTACATTCCAGCATCTGTCCGTCTTTCTAAGTTCTCTTTCTATGCCGACTTACGAGTTCGTCTGCCCCGCGGGGCACACTTTCGACAAGTTCTATCGCAAGATCAGCGACGCCGTCGGGGAGCTGCCGTGCCCCGAGTGCGGAGAGGTCGCCGCGCGCAAGGTCTCCGGCGGCGCGGGGCTCGTGTTCAAGGGCTCCGGGTTCTACATCACCGACTACGGCAAGGACGGCAAGAAGGCGCAGAGCTCGCCGGCCAAGGCGCACGGGAAGGGCGCCGAGAGCAAGCCCGGTTCGGCGAGCTCCACGGACGGCGCTTCCTCCTCCAGCGCGCCCGCATCCAGCAAGAAGAGCGGTTCGTCGGAATGACCGTGCGGGACCGCATTCGCGCGGGGCTCATCGACGCCGCGCGAGAGCTCGGTGCGCCCGAGCCAATCGATCCGGTGCTCGAGCGGCCGCGCGACCCGGCGCACGGCGAGTGGGCGACCAATCTCGCCATGACGCTCGCGCGAGCGCTGCGCCGCAAGCCGGGGGACATCGCGCGCGACCTCGTGGGCCGTCTGGACCTCGGCGCCGCCGGCGTGGAGACGGTGGACATCGCCGGGCCGGGGTTCATCAACTTCCACATCGCCGCCGGCGCGAACGCCAGCGGTCTCGCTCGCATCGTCGAGCAGGGGGACCGGTACGGCGCCGCCGACACCGGCGCGCAGGCGCCGGTGAACGTGGAGTTCGTGTCCGCCAACCCCACCGGGCCGCTGCACGTGGGACACGGGCGGCAGGCGGCGATCGGCGATGCCATCTGCGCGCTGCTCGAGTGGAGCGGGTGGCGCGTATCGCGCGAGTACTATTACAACGACGCGGGGGTGCAGATCGCCAACCTCGGCCGCAGCGTGCAGGCGCGCATCGCGCAGCTCGATGGCCGGGACGTGCCGATCCCCGAGGGGGGATACCACGGCGAGTACATCGGCGAGATCGCGCGGCTGTACGTGCGCGAGTCCCCGGACGACCGCGCCGGCGCCGACCTCGAGGCGATCACCCGCTTCGCCGTGCGCGCGCTGCGCCAGGAGCAGGACCTCGATCTGCAGGCCTTCGGCGTCCGCTTCGACACGTACTTCCTCGAGTCGTCGCTGTACGCCGACGGGAAGGTGGACGAGACCGTGCGCGCGCTCGTCGCGGCGGGGCACACGTACGAGCGCGACGGCGCGCTCTGGCTGCGCACCACCGACTTCGGCGACGACAAGGACCGCGTGATGCGGAAGCGGGACGGGACGTACACCTACTTCGTCCCCGACGTCGCCTATCACGTCACGAAGTGGATGCGCGGCTTCCACCGCGCCATCAACGTGCAGGGCGCCGACCATCACAGCACCGTCACGCGCGTGCGTGCCGGACTGCAGTCGCTGGACCTGGGGATCCCCGCGGGATACCCGGAGTACGTGCTGCACCAGATGGTCACGCTCATGCGCGGTGGCGAGGAGGTGAAGTTCTCCAAGCGCAGTGGCAACATTCTCACGGTGCGCGAGCTGGTGGACGAGGTGGGGCGCGACGCGATGCGCTACTTCTTCCTCATGCGCAAGGCGGACTCGCCGCTCGTCTTCGACATCGACCTCGCGCGGTCGCAGTCGGAGGAGAACCCGGTCTACTACATCCAGATGGCGCACGCGCGCATGTCCGGGATCTTCCGCGTGGGCGAGATCGACCCCGCGAGCATTGGCGCCGAGGGAGTGGACTTCGGCGTGCTCGCGGAGCCGGAGGAGCAGGAGCTGATCAAGGCGCTGCTCGATTTCCCCGCGCTCATCGCCGGCGCGGCCGCCGCGCTCGAGCCGCATCGCGTCGCCAACTACCTGCTGGAGACGGCGCGCCTGGCGCACCTGTGGTACCACAAGCATCACGTGCTCAACGAGCCGGCGCCCATCATGCGGGCGCGGCTGCTCCTCGCGCGCGCCACGCGCATCGTGATCCGCAACGGTCTGGCCGTGCTCGGGATCACGGCGCCGGAGCGGATGTAGGGGCGGGACCGGGGCCAGGGGCCGGGTGCCAGGGGGGGTGATGCGGGGATGGGGAGCGGGACGGCGCCCCCCGCCGGTCCCCCTCGCCTCCGTCCATTGCTCTCGCTCCCACCGTCCCCGGCGCATCCGGGCGGCGCGGCAGCCGGTGCCGACTCACTGATCCACTCTCGACTCACCCTCAGAGACCTTCCATGAACGTCCTCGTCGTCGGTTCCGTCGCGCTCGATTCCGTGGAGACGCCGTTCGGCCGGGCCGAGAACGTGCTCGGCGGCTCGGCCACCTTCTTCTCCGCGTCGGCGAGCCTGCTCACTCCCGTGCAGCTCGTCGGCGTCGTGGGGAGCGACTATCCCACGGCCGAGCTCGAGCCGCTCGCCCGCCGGGGGGTGGACCTCACCGGCCTCGAGCGCGCCGACGGCGAGTCGTTCCGCTGGCGGGGGCGCTACCGGCACGACCTGAACTCCGCGGAGACGCTCGAGACGCGCCTCGGCGTCTTCTCCCACTTCCGCCCCAAGATCCCCGAGCCGTTCCGCACCGCGCCCTTCGTGTTCCTCGGCAACATCGACCCGCGCCTGCAGCTCGATGTGCTCGAGCAGGTGAAGCGGCCGAGACTCGTGGCGTGCGACACCATGAACTTCTGGATCGAGAGCCGCCGCGCCGATCTCCTCGAGCTCCTCGCCCACGTCGATCTCCTCACGCTCAACGATGCCGAGGCGCGACAGCTCACGGAGGAGGTGAACCTCGTGAAGGCGGCCCGCTGGATCATGGCGCACGGACCGCGGCACGTGGTCATCAAGAAGGGGGAGCACGGCGCGTTCATGTTCACGGCCAACACCGTGTTCTTCGCGCCGGCGTATCCGCTCGAGGAGGTGTTCGATCCCACCGGCGCGGGGGACGCGTTCGCCGGCGGGTTCATGGGCTACCTCGCGCGCACCGGCGACCTGAGCGAGCCCAACCTGCGGCGCGCGGTGGTGTACGGCTCGGCGATGGGGTCGTTCGCCGTCGAGCGGTTCTCCATCGCCCGCTTCCTGGAGATCGGATCGAAGGAGATCGCGCACCGCGTGCGCGAGTTCCACCGCCTCGTCACGTTCGAAGAGGACCTCGACGCGTGAGCGAGCCGCTCGACTACCGCGCCGCCGGTGTGGACATCGACGCCGCCGACGAGGCGAAGCACCGCCTCGCGGCGCTCGTGGAGTCCACGCGCACCGCGGGGGCCCGCGGCGCCTTCGGCGGCTTCGGCGGGATGTTCCGGCTCCCCGCGGATGCCAGGGCTCCGGTGCTCGTCTCGAGCGCGGACGGCGTGGGGACGAAGATCAAGGTCGCGATCGAGGCGGGGCGTCACGACAGCGTGGGGCACGATCTCGTGAACCACTGCGTGAACGACATCCTCGTGCAGGGGGCGTCGCCGCTCTTCTTCCTCGACTACGTCGCCTTCGGGGCCCTCGTGCCGACCGTGGTCGAAGCGGTGGTGCGCGGCGTCGCCGCCGGGTGCCGCGAGAACGGGTGCGCGCTGCTCGGCGGGGAGACGGCGGAGATGCCCGGGCTGTACACGCCGCCGGACTACGACCTGGCGGGGTTCATCGTCGGGATGGTGGAGGAGGACCGCATCCTCGGACCGGCGCGCGTGCGCGCGGGCGACGCGCTCGTGGGGCTCGCCAGCTCCGGGCTGCACACCAACGGCTATTCGCTCGCGCGGCGCATCGTGGCCGAGCGGCTCCGCCTCGGGCCGCACGACGCCTTCCCCGGCGAGGCCGGAAGCGTGGCCGACGTCTTGCTCCGTGTGCACCGGTCGTACCTGACGGCGCTGCGTCCGGTGCTCGATCGGGTGCACGCCATGGCGCACATCACCGGCGGCGGACTGCCGGGGAACCTGAACCGCGCGCTTCCCGACGGGCTGGACGCGGTGGTCGAGACGAACAGCTGGACGATTCCCAACGAGTTTCTCGTGCTGGAGCGCGCCGGCGGCGTGGAACGCGCCGAAATGTTTCGCGCGTTCAACATGGGCGTCGGAATGGTGGTGCTCTGCGCGTCGGCGGATGTGGAGTCCGTGATCGCGAGCGCCAGCCACGCCGGCGTGGCGGCCTGGAAGCTCGGGCACGTGGCGGCCGGCACGGGGCAGGTGAAACTCATCTAGGAGTCGCAGCCGATGAACGTTCGTACGTGTGCGCTCGCCGCCGTCCTGATGGCCGCCGCTCCCGCCCTGCACGCGCAACAGGATCCGCGCGATCCGCGCTGCAGCGATCCCGCGATCGTCGGGCCGGGGCTGGAAGGGGGAGACGCATGCCAGAAAGTGGTCGACCTGTACCGCTACATGGGGATGCAGCTCGGGACGCTCGTCGCGGGGGGGAACGCCACGCTCGGCCAGGGCGGGTCGATGGGGGGGCTCGGGCATTTCGCCGTCGAGGTGCGGGCCAACGTCATGCGCGGCAGCGTGCCGGACATCGCGGCCACGGGCGTGGCGCTCGGGCCGGCGCAGCGGAGTGACATGCCCGTGAATCGCACCTGGATCACGCTGCCATCGGTCGATGCGTCGGTCGGCATCTTCAAGGGGATCCCGCTCGGGATCACCACGGTGGGCGGGATCGATGCGCTCGTGAACGTGGCCTACCTCCCCGACGTGTCGAGCGATGGGGTGCGCGTGAGCACTCCGGGCGACGCGCTCAAGCTCGGCTTCGGCGCGCGCGTGGGCGTGCTCCAGGAGACGGCGCTCGTGCCTGGCGTCTCGTTCACCTGGCTCCGGCGTGATCTGCCCACCGCCTCCGTCACGGCGAGCGCCTCGTCCACCCGGTCGGTGACGATCGAGAAGCTCGACGTGCGCACCACCGCGTGGCGCATCGTCGCGAGCAAGAGCTTCCTGTTCGTGGGGCTCGCCGCGGGCGTGGGCCAGGACACCTACGACATGCGCTCGGCGCTCACGTACGAGGTGGACGGGTTCACCCCGCCGAACGGCCCGCTCCCGCTCGACCTGAAGCCGACGCGGACGAACGCGTTCGGCGACGTGTCGCTCAACCTCGCGGTGCTCAAGCTCGTCGGCGAGGTGGGGCGGGTTTCCGGCGGCGACGTGACCACGTTCAACACGTTCGACCAGGATGCGAGCGATCCACGCTGGTACGGATCGCTCGGACTCCGCGTTGGATTCTGATCGGGAGCGAGAGCTTCGGCGCCCGGGGCTCGCGCGCGATCGCGCGTTCATGCGTCGGGCGCTCTCCCTCGCTCGTCGCGGGTGGGGACAGACGGCGCCGAACCCGCTGGTCGGCGCCGTCGTCGTGCGTGATGGGAGCGTGGTCGGCGAAGGGTATCATGCGCGGTGGGGGGAGGCGCACGCGGAGGTCGCGGCGCTGCGCGCCGCCGGTCCCCTGGCGCGCGGCGCCACGATCTACGTCACGCTCGAGCCGTGCGACCACCAGGGGAAGACGCCCCCCTGCACGCAGGCGCTGATCGCCGCCGGCGTGGCCCGGGTGGTCGTGGCCGCGCGCGATCCCAACCCGGCGGCCGCGGGCGGGATCGAGCGACTCCGCGCGGCCGGGATCGCGGTCACGGTGGGGGTGGAGGAGGAGGCGGCGCGCGAGCTGAACGCGCCGTTCTTCTTCGCGTACGGCGCCTCGCGCCCGTGGGTCACGCTCAAGCTCGCCGTCTCGCTCGACGGCGCGATCGCCGACGCGTCGGGCCGCTCCCGGTGGATCACCGGACCGCGCGCGCGCGCGCAGGTGCACCTGCTGCGCGCGGGGAGCGACGCCGTGGGGGTGGGGGTGGGCACGGTGCTCGCCGATGATCCCTCCCTCACCGTGCGCGCGGCGCCGCCACCGCGGGTGAGCCCCACGCGGGTGGTGTTCGACCGCCGCGCCCGCACCCCGCTCGACGCGGCCCTCGTTCGCACGGCGCGCGAGGTGCCCACCGTGCTCGTCACCGAATGCCCCGACGCGGAGCGGACCCGCGCGCTCGAGGGGGCGGGCGTCGGCATCGTGCGCGCCGGATCGCTCGCCGCGGGGCTCGAGGCGCTCGCCCGGGGCGGGATCCGGTCGCTCCTGGTCGAGGGGGGCGCGCGGCTCGCCGGCGCGTTGCTCGACGGCGCGCTGGTGGACCGATTGATTATCTTTCAGGGGCCGGTGCTGTTGGGCGCCGGCGCGCTCGGCGCGTTCGACTACGCGCGGAGCGCCGACCTGGCCGAGGCGCCGCGCTTTCGCGTGCTGGAGCGCCGCGCGATCGGTGACGACGTGATGACCGTGTACGCCCTGCGCGCCATCTGAATCGCCGCCGAGCGCCCCGTTCCCGAACCCCGACCACACCGAGCCCCGACGTGTTCACCGGATTGATCGATGATGTCGGCACGATCGAGTGCGTGCGCGACACCCCGGCCGGACGCGAGCTCCGCATCCAGTGCCGCTACGACGATCTCACCGACGGCGAGAGCATCGCCGTGAGCGGTGCCTGCCTGACCGTGCGCGAGCACGGCGCGGGGTGGTTCACCGCCGCCGCGGTGAGCACCACGCGCGAGCGCACGACCATCGGCGCGTGGGGGGAGGGGATGCGCGTGAACCTCGAGCGCTCGCTGCGGGCCGGCGATCGGCTCGGGGGGCACATCGTGCAGGGGCACGTGGACGGCGTGGGCGCGGTGGCGGCGGTGGCCGATGTGGACGACGCGCGTCTCGTGGACGTGCGGCTGCCGCACGAGCTCGCCGAGCTCCTCGTGCCGCACGGATCGCTCGCCCTGGATGGGGTGAGCCTCACGGTGAACGCGCTCCCCGCGCCGGACGCGGTGCAGGTGTCGCTCATCGAGTACACGCTCAATCACACCACGCTGGGCGAGCTGGCGCCGGGCGCGCGCGTGCACGTGGAGGCCGACGTCGTCGGCAAGTACGTGCGCCGCCTGCTCGCGCCATACCTCGCGCCAGCCGCGAGATAGACAACCATGACATTCGGGACCGTCGAACAGGCGATCGCCGACATCGCGGCGGGACGGATGATCATCGTCGCCGACGACGAGGATCGCGAGAACGAGGGCGATCTCATCTGCGCCGCGCAGCTCGTGACGCCGGAGATCGTCAACTTCATGACCAAGCGGGCGAGCGGATTGCTCTGCCTCGCCCTCACGCCGGAGCGGTGCGATCAGCTCGGGCTCGGCCCGATCGCCGAGGCGAACATCGACGCGTATCGCACCGCGTACACGCAGAGCGTCGACGCGGCGCCGCGCTTCGGCGTGACGACCGGGATCAGCGCGCAGGACCGCGCGCGCACCATCCAGGTGGCCGTCGATCCCGCCACCGTCCCATCGGACCTCGTCCATGGCGGGCACGTCCAGCCGCTGCGCGCGCGCGCCGGCGGCGTGCTGCAGCGCGTCGGACACACGGAGGCCGCCGTCGACCTGGCGCGTCTGGCCGGGCTCTACCCGGCGGGGGTGATCTGCGAGATCCTGCGCGATGCCGACGGGCAGCCCGCGCGGCGGCCGGAGCTCGAGACGTTCGCCGCCGAGCACGAGCTCACGTTCATCACGGTGGCGCAGCTCGTCGCGTACCGCCTGCGGACGGAGCGCCTCGTGCACCGGGTGGCCGAGGCCCGCCTCCCCACCGAGTTCGGCGACTGGCGCATCGTCGGCTACCACAACGACGTCGACACGCACGAGCACGTGGCGCTCATCTACGGCGACGTGCGGGACGGCGAGGACATTCTCGTGCGGGTGCACTCCAAGTGCCTGACCGGCGATGTCTTCGGCTCGCTCCGCTGCGACTGCGGGTGGCAGCTCCACTCGGCCATGCAGCAGATCGCCGAGGAGGGGCGCGGCGTCGTCGTGTACCTCGACCAGGAGGGGCGGGGGATCGGGCTGCTCAACAAGCTGCGCGCCTACGAGCTGCAGGACGATGGCGCCGACACGGTCGAGGCCAACGAGCGGCTCGGCTTCAAGCCCGACCTCCGGAACTACGGCATCGGCGCCCAGATCCTGCTCGACCTCGGGGTGCGCTCGATCCGTCCGATGACGAACAACCCGCGCAAGCTGGTGGGACTCGAGGGGTACGGGCTGCGCGTCGCCGAGCGGGTGCCGATCCGCGCGCCGGCGAACAGCGAGAACCGCGGCTATCTCGAGACCAAGCAGCACAAGCTCGGACACCTTCTCGCGCACTGAATGGCTGAGTTCTCTGGGGAGCCGGCGGGGCACGGGCGACGGATCGCCGTCGTCGCCAGCCGGTTCAACGAAACGATCACGCAGCGGCTCGTGGACGGCGCGCTCGACGCGCTCACCCGGCACGGCGCCGCCTTCGACGACATCGACGTCGTGTGGGTTCCCGGCGCGTGGGAGCTGCCGGCCGCGGCGCGCTTCCTGCTCGCGTCGGAGCGCTACCACGCGCTCGTCGCCCTCGGGGCCGTGATTCGCGGCGAGACGCCGCACTTCGACTACGTGGCCGGGGAGGCGTCGCGCGGGCTCGCGGACGCGAGCGCGGAGTTCGACGTGCCCGTGGGCTTCGGCCTGCTCACCTGCGACACGATGGAGCAGGCCGAGGCGCGCGCCGGCGGAGAGCACGGCAACAAAGGGTGGGATGCGGCGCTGGCCGCGCTCGAGATGGCCGACCTCTTCGACCGTCTGCATGTCACGGATGAAAGTTGAGACGCGCTCCCGCGCCAGGGCGCTGCAGGCGCTCTACGCGTGGGACGTGCGCGGGGAAGAGGAGCTGGAGCGGGTGGCGACGCGGATCTGGGACGACCTGCACGTGTCCCCCGAGGAGCGCGCGCGCGCGGGACGGCTGGTGCGCGTGATCGCGGCCGATGGCAAGGAGATCGACAGTGAGCTGCGCGAGGTGACCACCAACTGGCGCCTGGAGCGACTCGGCGCGATCGAGCGATCGGTGCTGCGGCTCGGCGCGGCCGAGCTGCTGCGCATGGACACGCCGCCGCGCGTCGTGATCCAGGAGGGGGTGCGCCTGGCCGAGCGCTTCGGGAGCGCGCAGAGCGCGCGCTTCGTGAACGGCGTGCTGGACGCGCTCGCGCGCCGGATGGGGCGGCTCTAGTGCGCATCCTGCTCGTCAACTGGCAGGACCGCGAGAACCCGCAGGCCGGCGGCGCGGAGATCCACCTGCACGAGATCTTCGGCCGGCTCGCCGCGCGCGGACACGCGGTCACGCTGCTGTGCGGGGGGTGGCGCGGCTCGCCTCCGCGCGCGCGCCTCGATGGGATCGACGTGCACCGCGTGGGGACGCGCTACACCTTCCAGCTCCACGCCCGCCGCTACTGGCGCGACGTCCTGGCCGGCGCGGGGCACGACGTGCTCGTGGAGGACATCAACAAGGTGCCGCTCGGCACGCCGCGGTGGGGCGCCCGCCGCGTCATGGCGCTCGTGCCGCACCTCTTCGGCACCACGGCGTTCCAGGAGGTGCCCGTGTGGATGGCGGCGCTGGTGTGGGCGCTCGAGCGGCCGCTGGCCTCCGTGTACCGCGGCGTTCCCTTCGAGGCGATCAGCGAGAGCACCGCGTCCGATCTCGTGGCCCGCGGGATCCCGCGCGACCTCGTTCGCGTCATCTACCCGGGGATCGACTCGGCGACCTACACCCCCGAGCCGTCGGCGCGGGCCGCCGAGCCGCTGTTCGTGTACCTGGGGCGGCTCAAGCGCTACAAGCGCGTCGACCTCATCATCCGCGCCTTCGCCCGGTTGCGCGTGCCGGGCGCCAGGCTCGCGATCGCCGGCACCGGCGACCATCGACCGGCGCTCGAGCGCCTCGCGCACTCGCTTGACCTCGCCGACCGGGTGCGGTTTCTTGGGTTCATCGACGACCGGACGAAGCTCGCGCTGCTGCGCGAGGCGTGGGCGCTCGCCTTCACCTCGCCCAAGGAGGGGTGGGGGATCACGAACTTCGAGGCGGCGGCGTGCGCCACGCCGGTGATCGCCTCCGACTCGCCCGGCCTGCGCGAATCGGTGCGCGACGGCGAGACGGGCTTTCTCGTCCCGCACGGCGACGTCGCCGCGCTGGCCACCGCCATGGAGCGGATCGCGCGCGATCCGGGGCTGGTCGCCCGCCTCGGCGCGAACGGGCGGTGCTTCGCCGAGCGTTTCACGTGGGAGGAGGCGGCGCGGCGCACCGAGGAGCACCTGGAGGGCCTGGTCGGGTAGGAGACGCCATGGAGATCACCTTGCACTCGCCCCCCGCCGTGTCCACGAGCTCCGGCCGCTCCCGCGTGCCGGAGCGGGAGCCGCGCGCATGAAGCGCCCGTTCACCGTCGGCCGCATGCTCGAGCTGCTCCGCGCCACGCTGCAGCTCGAGCTCGTCGGCGACGACAGCGGCCTCAAGCGCGAGATCGCGAGCAACGAGGTCTCCAGCCCGGGGCTCCTCCTCGCCGGCTTCGTCGAGCGCTTTCCCGCCAACCGCGTGCAGGTGTTCGGCGAGACCGAGATCACCTATCTCGCGTCGCTCACCTCGGACCACCGGCGTCACGTGCTCGAGACCTTCTTCTCCTTCCCGGTCCCGTGCGCCGTGATCACGAAGGGGCTCGAGGTGCCCGCCGACATGCTGGAGATCGCGGGGGGGCACGGCGTGCCCATCCTGCGCTCCGCGCTCAAGACGACGGAGTTCTACCGGCGCGTGAAGCCGGCGCTGGACGAGGAGTTCGCGCCATCCACCACGCTGCACGGGTCGTTGGCCGACGTGTACGGCGTGGGGCTCCTGTTCGTCGGGCGGAGCGGGATCGGCAAGTCGGAGTGCGTGCTCGACCTCGTGGAGCGCGGGCACCGGCTCGTCGCCGACGACATCGTGATCGCCACGCGGCGCGGCAACGACATCATCATCGGCCGCGGGCACGAGCTCGCGCGCCATCACATGGAGATCCGCGGCGTCGGCGTGATCGACATCCCGTCCATCTTCGGCATCCGGGCCGTGCGCCAGCAGAAGCGCATCGAGGTGGTGGTGCAGCTCGAGCCGTGGGACAAGACCGAGGTGGTCGACCGGACCGGGCTCGATGGCGCCACAACGACCATCCTCGATGTCGACATCCCCAAGGTGACCATCCCCCTCAACCCGGGCAAGAACATCACCGTGGTGGCCGAGGTGGTGGCGATGAACCACCTGCTGCGCTACAGCGGGATCGACCCGGCCGAGGCGTTCAACCAGCGTCTCATCGGGCGCATGCGCGCCGCGTCCGACGTGCGGCAGTACCTGGCCGAAGACGATGAGTGAGCCGGGGGTCGCCATCGTGCTCGCGCACGGCGAGCTCGCCGCGGGGCTCGTGTCCGCCGTGCACCAGATCACCGGGCGGGGCGACCGGTTCCTCGCGCTCTCCAACACCGGCCTCGGCACGCGCGAGATCGAGGCGCTCCTGCGCGAGCGCCTGGACGCCACCGGTGCGCGCGTGATCTTCACCGATCTGCCCGCGGGGAGCTGCAACTTCGCCGCGTGCCGGCTCCTGCGCGAGCGCGCGGATCTCGTGGTCGTCACCGGGGTGAATCTTCCGGCGCTGCTGCACTACGCGACGCACGACGCCGTGCCCGAGCCGGACGCCGCCGCGGCGGCGGCGGCGCGCGGCACGACCGCCCTCACCGTGCTCACGGGATCGCCGCGTGAGCATTGAGCTCTACCGCATCGACGACCGCTTGATCCACGGCCAGGTCGTGGTGGGATGGGGGCAGCCGATGCGCCTCGGCTTCATCGCCCTCGTGGACGATGAGGTCGCGACCAGCGACTGGGAGCAGGAGCTCTACCGCATGGGCGTGCCGCCGGAGATGGACCTGTTCTTCGCCACGGTGGAGGAGGCGGCGACGTCGCTCGAGCGGTGGCGCAACGACCAGCGGCCGGGGATCCTGCTCACGGGGGACGTGGACACCATGCGCCGGCTCGTGGAGCGCGCCAACGGCATCCGGGCGGTGAACCTGGGCGGGGTGCACCACCGTGCCGGCCGCGTGGAGCGGCTGCGCTACATCTTCCTCACCGGCGATGAGGAGCGCGCGCTGCGCGCCCTCGAGGCGCGTGGCGTGAGCGTCACGGCCCAGGATGTGCCCTCCGCTCGGCCGATGCCGCTGCGCGAGGTGCTCGGCGGGGGGGACAAGCCATGACCACCGATCTGCTCCCGTTCGCGCTGCTCGGCGCGCTGCTCGGGCTGGACGTGGTGAGCTTTCCGCAGGCGATGATCTCGCGGCCGCTCGTCGCCGCGACGGCGAGCGGCGCGCTCGCCGGCGATGTGGGGAGCGGCCTGCTCGCCGGCGTGGTGCTCGAGCTCATGGCCATGGAGACGCTCCCGGTCGGCGCGTCGCGCTACCCCGAGTGGGGGACGGCGGCGGTCGTGGGCGGCGCACTCGCCGCCGGCATGGGGATGGAGCGCGCGGGCACGCTCGTGATCGCCGTGTTCGCCGCGATCGTGACGGGGTGGGCAGGGGGGTGGAGCATGTACGCGCTGCGGAAGCTCAACGGCAGTTGGGCGGAGCGCCGTCTGGCGGCGCTCGAGGCCGGCGATCGGCGCGCGCTCGCGGGACTGCATCTGCGCGGCCTGACGGCGGACCTGTTGCGCGGCGCGGCGCTCACGGTGGCGGCCCTCGTCGCGTGGCACCCCGTCGTCGTGTGGCTGTCGGGCCGATGGTCGATCCCGTTCGCCGCGTCGAGCGCGGTGCTCATGGCGCTGGCCGGGGCGGTGGCGGGGGGCTCGGTGTGGCGTCTGGCGCACGGCGCGCCGGGCGCACGGTGGTATCTGCTCGGTGGCGTCGCGGCGGGTGCGGCGGCCGTGGTGCTGCGATGACGACGCCCGCGACCGCGCCGGTCCCGCCGCTCCCGCCCGCTCCGTCGCTGCCGTGGCGCACGTGGCTCGTCATGTTCGCGCGCCTGCTCGCCGTGCAGGGCTCGTGGAACTACGAGCTCATGCTCGGCACCGGCATCGGCTACGCCACCGAGCCCGCGCTGCGGTCCCTCCCCGGCGGCCTCGGTGGGGCGGCGTACCACGAGGCGCTCGCCCGGCAGTCGCGCTACTTCAATGCGCATCCGTATCTCGCGGCCGTCGCCGTGGGCGCGCTGGCGCGCGCCGAGCTGGCCGGGCAGCCGCCGGCGCAGATCGAACGCTTCCGCTCGGCGATGTGCGGGCCGCTCGGCAGCGTGGGGGACCGCCTGGTGTGGGCGGGTTGGCTCCCGTGCTGCTCGATGCTCGCGCTCCTCGCGTACGGCCTCGGCGCCGGGGCGGCGGCGGTCGTGACGCTCTTCCTCGTGGTCTACAACGTGGGGCATATTGGTCTCCGCGCCTGGGGGCTTCGCGTGGGGTGGCGCAACGGGCTGCGCGTGGCGTCGGCGCTCGCGAACCCGGTGCTGCGCCGGGGACCGCAATACATCGCCCGAGCGGTGCTCGTGCTCGCCGGGGCGGCGATCCCCCTGGCCATCCGGCGCGCGCTGGCCGGCGTGGTGCTCGCGCCTGCGCCGGGACCGATCGTCGGCACCGTGAGCACCGCGGCCGCGGCGTCGATCCTGGGTGCGGCGGCGCTCGGTGTGGCACTGGGCTGGCTCCACGGGCGCGTCGAGGGATGGCGCGCCGCCCTCGTCGTGCTCGCCGCCCTGATCATCTTTTCCGTCATCCGATGACCACCGAACGCTCCATCCGCATCGCGAACAAGAACGGTCTGCACGCTCGGCCCGCCGCCGAGCTCGTGAAGATCGCCTCGCGCTTTCAGAGTGAGATCACCATGGTGCGCGACGATCTGCAGGTGAACGGGAAGAGCATCATGGGCGTGATGATGCTCGCCGCCGAGTGCGGGGCCGAGCTGATCGTGCGCGCCGATGGCCCCGATGCCGATCAGGCGGTGCGCGCGATCGTGGAGCTGGTGGACGCGAAGTTCGGGGAGAGCTAGTGGATCGCAAGCTGGTCGGAATTCCCGCATCGCCCGGGATCATCGTCGGCCCGGTGCATCTGCTCCTCTGGGAGGTACCGGAGGTGCCGCAGCGCATCATCGCCGACGAGGAGATCGACGCGGAGGTCGCGCGCTTTCACGCGACGCTCGATCGCGCGCGCGAGCGGATCCGCACCGTGCGCGCGCGGGCGGCCAAGCACGCGGGGGAGGAGGAGGCGAAGATCTTCGACGCGCAGCTCTTCATCCTCGAGGATGTGGAGCTGATCGGGCGCGTGGAGGCGCTCGTGCGGCAGAACCTCGCCGCGGAATCGGCGTTCGAGATCACCATGCTCGAGTGGCGGCATCACTTCGCGCGCCACGCGTCACCGATGATGCGCGAGCGCGTGGGGGACATCACGGACGTGCAGATCCGCGTGCTGTCGCTGCTCCTCGGCCTTCCCGACCACGATCCGGTGGACCTCCCCAAGGGGGCGAACGCGATCCTCGTCACGCACGACCTGACGCCGAGCCTCACCGTGCAGCTCGACCGCGAGGCGATCGCCGCGATCGCCACCGACGCCGGCACGCGCATCTCGCACGTCGCGATCCTCGCGCGCTCGCTCGGCATCCCGGCGGTGGTGGGGCTCCGGACGGCCACGCAGCGGCTCCGGGGCGGGGAGACGGCGATCCTCGACGGGGCGGCGGGGACGCTCTGGGTGGACCCGACGCCGGAGCAGATCGAGGTCTACCGCCAGCGCTCGCGCCGCGAGGCGGAGCTGGGAGAGGAGCTGGCGCGGCAGGCGGGGGCGGAGCCCGTCACCGCCGATGGCGTGCGCATCACGCTGCGGGCGAACGTGGACATCCCCGAGGAGGCGGCCGCGGCCGTGCACAGCGGCGCCGAGGGGGTGGGGCTCATGCGCACGGAGTTCCTCGTCGTCGGCCGGACGACGATGCCTGACGAGAACGAGCAGTACCGCGCCTACCGGCGGGTGGTCGAGTCGTTCGGCGGCCGCCCGGTGGTCATCCGGACGTACGACATCGGGGGGGACAAGCTGCCCGTGGGCGGGTATCCGACCGAGGCCAATCCGTTCCTCGGCTGGCGCGCGATTCGCATGTGCCTGGACGAGCCCTCGCTCTTCCGGGTGCAGCTCCGCGCGCTGCTGCGCGCGGCGGTGCACGGGGACCTGCGCATCATGCTGCCGCTGGTGGTGACGGTGGACGAGGTGCGGCGGGCGCGCTCGCTGCTCGTCGAAGCGGCGGCCGAGCTCGCCGCGCGCGGCGAGCCGCATCGCGTCGACGTGCCCCTCGGCGTCATGGTCGAGACGCCGGCGGCGGCGATCGCCGCCGACACGTTCGTCGGCGAGGCGGCGTTCTTCAGCATCGGGACGAACGATCTCACGCAGTACACGCTGGCCATCGATCGCGGCAACGCGAACCTCGCCGAACGGTTCACGCCGCTCCACCCGGGCGTGCTCCGGCTCATCCGGCGCACGGTGGAGGTGGGGACGGCGGCCGGCATCGACGTGGCCGTGTGTGGCGAGATGGCGTCGCAGCCGGTGATGGCGTTCGCGCTCATCGGCATCGGCGTGCGGCAGCTCAGCGTCGCGCCTCGCGCGGTCCCGATCGTCAAGCGGCTCGTGCGGGGGATCACCGTGGTCGCCGCGGAGAGCGCCGCGCGCGAGGCGCTCGCCTCGCGCACCGCGGAGGACGCGACGGACGTGCTGCGGGCGCGGCTGCGCGCCGCGTTCGGCGACGATCCGCTGCTGCGCGACGGGTTGCCCGACCTCTCGTAGCACGGTATGATGACGAAACGACCTCACCCCATGCCGGCCGCGCCAGCGTGCGCGCGTGCGGCAGGAGCCTTTGCGTGCCCAACAGCCATCTCTTCACGTCCGAGTCGGTGACCGAGGGTCACCCGGACAAGATCGCGGACCAGATCTCCGATGCCGTGCTCGATGCCATTCTCGCCGAGGATCCCACGGCGCGCGTGGCGTGCGAGACGCTCGTCACCACCGGTCTCGCGTGCGTCGCCGGGGAAATCACCACGAGCACGTACGTCTCCATTCCCGACGTCGTGCGCGGCACCATCGGCGCCATTGGCTACACCGACGCGGCGTTCGGCTTCGACGGCAAGACGTGCGCGGTGATCAGCACGATCGATCGCCAGTCGCCCGACATCGCCATGGGGGTCGACACCGGCGGGGCCGGCGACCAGGGAATGATGTTCGGCTATGCCGCCGACGAGACGCCCGAGCTCATGCCGATGCCGATCCAGCTCGCGCACCGGCTCACGCGCGCGCTCGCCGAGCATCGCAAGTCCGGCGCGCTCCCGTGGCTCCGCCCCGATGGCAAGTCGCAGGTCACCGTCGAGTACGTGGACGGCGTCCCCGTGCGCGTGGACACGGTGGTGATCTCGACGCAGCACGCGGAGTCCATCTCCACCGACGAGGTGCGCGCCGCCGTGCGCGAGGAGATCATCGCGCCGACGCTCGGCGACGCCCTCGACGTGCGCGGGCTCAAGGTGCACATCAACCCCACCGGGCGCTTCGTCGTGGGCGGGCCGCAGGGGGATGCGGGGCTCACGGGGCGCAAGCTCATCGTGGACACGTACGGCGGGATGGCCCGCCACGGCGGGGGCGCGTTCAGCGGAAAGGATCCCTCGAAGGTGGACCGCTCGGCGGCGTACGCGGCGCGCTGGGTGGCCAAGAACATCGTCGCCGCCGGCCTCGCCCGCCGCTGCGAGCTGCAGCTCGCCTACGCCATCGGGGTGCGCGATCCGGTGAGCGTGATGGTCGAGACGTTCGACACCGAGGCGGTCGAGCCGGAATGCATCGAGCGCGCGGTGCGCGACGTGTTCGATCTCACGCCCGGCGGGATCATCGAGGCGCTCGGGCTGCGCGCCCCGGTCTACCGCCGGACGGCGGCGTACGGCCACTTCGGCCGCGAGCCGGAGACCGTGCGGGTGCACGGGCGCGACGTGACGTATTTTACCTGGGAGCGCACCGACCGCGTGGAGGCGCTCAAGCGGGCCGTACGGTGACGACTCGTCGCCGACCACCGACTCACTGACCAACCGACTCACCGAGAGAGCATGGCCACCATCACCAAGACCCAAGCCGACGCGGACATCCGCGACATCGGCCTCGCCGATGCGGGGCGGCGGCGCACCGAGTGGGCGGAGCGCTCCATGCAGGTGCTGCGCCTCATCCGCGAGCGCTTCGCCGCCGAGCGGCCGCTCGCCGGGAAGAAGGTTTCGGCGTGCCTGCACGTCACCGCCGAGACGGCGAACCTGATGATCACGCTCAAGGCCGGCGGCGCCGACATCGCGCTCTGCGCGTCGAACCCGCTCTCCACGCAGGACGACGTGGCCGCGCACCTCGTGCGCGACCACGGGATCAAGGTCTTCGCCATCAAGGGCGAGGACAACGACACGTACTACGACCACATCCGCGCGGCGATCGCGCACGGCCCGCAGATCACGATGGACGACGGCGCCGACGTGGTCGGCGCGATCCACATGATCGCGCTCGGCCGGTTGGATGACCTCCCGGGACCGGTGCGCCGGTGGGTGGAGGGCGTCGATCCCGCCAGCCGCAAGGCGCTGCTCGACCGGGTCATCGGCAGCACCGAGGAGACGACCACGGGCGTCATCCGCCTCCGGGCGATGGCCAAGGATGGCATCCTGCAGTTCCCGGTGATCTCGGTGAACGACTCGTTCACCAAGCACCTGTTCGACAACCGCTACGGCACCGGGCAGTCCACGATCGACGGGATCATCCGCGCGACGAACCTGCTCCTCGCCGGGTCCACCTTCGTGGTCGCCGGTTACGGGTGGTGTGGGCGCGGCGTCGCCATGCGCGCGCGGGGGGTGGGCGCCAACGTGATCGTCACGGAGATCGATCCGCTCAAGGCGCTCGAGGCCACCATGGACGGCTTCCGCGTCATGCCCATGGAGGAGGCGGCGCCGATCGGCGATGTGTTCTGCACGCTCACCGGGAACATGCACGTCCTGCGCGCCGAGCACTTCCGGGCCATGAAGGATGGCGCCGTCGTGTGCAACTCCGGCCACTTCAACGTGGAGATCGACATCCCCGCGCTCACGCAGCTGGCCGGCGGCACGTCGCGCGAGGTGCGGCCGTTCGTCGAGGAGTTCGTGGTGAACGACCGGCGCATCTTCCTCCTCGGCGAGGGGCGGCTGATCAACCTCGCCGCCGCGGAGGGGCACCCGGCGAGCGTGATGGACATGAGCTTCGCGAACCAATCGCTCGGCGCGGAGTATCTGGTGAAGCACGGCGCGACGCTCGGCAAGCAGGTGCACCGCGTGCCCGAGAGCGTCGATCGAGAGATCGCGCGGCTCAAGCTCGCGGCGCTGGGCGCCCGGATCGACGTCCTCACGGAAGAGCAGCGGAAGTATCTGGCATCCTGGGACATGGGGACGTGATTTTTGCAGTTCGTCGTCGGCCGGGCGGGGCTCGGTCCCGTCCCGGCGACGACTCACCCGCGGAGTCTCTATGGTCGAAGTCAAGGTCGCACGGCTGGGGCTGGACAGCGCATCCAACTCCTACGTGGTGATTCTCCAGGAGAAGGACGGCGAGCGCCTGCTCCCCATCTGGATCGGCCAGCCCGAGGCCGAGTCGATCGTGATGGAGATGAACAAGATCAGGCCGCCTCGTCCGCTCACGCACGACCTCTGCAAGCGGCTGATCACCGGGATGGGTGGCGCGCTCAGCCGCGTGCAGATCACGAAGGTGCAGGAGAACACCTACTACGCCGAGCTCCACATCCAGCGCGGCGACGACGTCGTGCACATCGACGCGCGCCCCTCGGACAGCATCGCCATCGCGCTGCGGCTCGCGGCGCCGATCTTCGCGCAGGAGTCGCTGCTCACGTCGTTCACCGTCGAGGAGGGGGACGAGGGGGCGGCGGAAGGGATGGGCTTCGGCGAGAGCGAGGGGGAGATCGGGGGCGCCGCGCCCGACACGCGCGACCTCTCGGCCGAGCAGCTCAAGGAGTACCTGGAGAAGATGCGTCCCGAGGATTTCGGCAAGTTCAACCCGTGACGGCGCCTCGCATCGGTGCGTGATCCATCGTTCATGAGCAGGGCGGCCGCGCGAAGCGGCCGCCTTTGCGTTGCCCTGCTCGCCCTGCTCGCCCTGCTCGCGCTGCTCGCGCTGCTGGCGCTGCCCGCCGCTCCGGCCGCCGCGCAGCAGTCGCCTCCCGCGGCCGGGGACTCGGCCGTCGGCACCGGCGCCGTTCCGCCGTCGCCCGCCGACACCGGGCCGCAGCTGGTGAGCGGCCGCGTCGTCCGCCCGGGGGGACGCGACGTCGTGCCGGTGCCGGGGATCTGGGTCACGCTCCATCGCGTGGGCTCCGACACCGCGGGCCCGCTGGACTCCCTGCGCACCGGTCCGGGCGGGCGGTACACGTTCCGCTACCGGCGCGCCGGGAGCGCGGACGCGGTCTACTTCGTGTCGGCGCTCTACCAGGGGGTCGCGTACTTCTCCGCGCCGCTTCGCGCGGGACGGGTCACCGGGGATGACGCCGAGATCACCGTGTTCGACACGACGTCCCGCCCCGTGCCGCTGCACGTGCGCGGGCGGCACATCGTCGTGAGCGCGGCGCGCGAGGATGGCACGCGCGACGTCGTCGAGGTCTACGAGCTCTCCAACGACACGTCGGTCACGCTCATCTCGCCGAACGACCAGCGCCCGACGTGGAGCGCCATCATCCCCGCCGAGGCCACCGGCTTCGCCGTGGGACAGGGGGACCTCTCGCCCAGCTCGTTCCAGGCGGACTCGGGGCGCGTGACCACGGTCGCGTCGTTCGCGCCGGGACTGAAGCAACTCTCCTTCTCGTACCGGCTGCCGACGAGCGCCTTCCCGTTGAGCATCCCGGTGGAGCGCGACGCATCCGTGCTCGAGGTGCTCGTGGAGGATCCGTCGGCCCGCGCCGAGGGCGCCCGGCTGCGGCGCGTGGCGCCCGCCACGATCGAGGGGCGCACGTTCAGCCGCTTCCTCGCGCAGGACGTGCCGGCGAATTCGGTGGTGCGCATCGACGTGCCGGTGGTGGCCAACGCGGCCGAGCGCGAGCGCTGGCTCCGGTGGATGGTCGTGGCGGTGGGCGTCGTGATGGTCGGCGCGCTGGCGTTCGCGCTCGCGCGTCGGCGCGCGGCGGTTCCGTCGCTCCCCGCCGGCGCGAGCACCGTTCCGGAGACCGAGCGACTGGCGCGCGCCATCGCCGAGCTGGATCGCGAGTTCGAGGCGCGCCCGGCGCCGACCGATGCGGAGCGAGCGCGATACGCCGCTCGGCGGGCCGAGCTCAAGGCGGAGCTGGCGCGCGCGCTTGACGCGCGGCGCGGGGGTACGTAGGTTCCGCGCGACAACCGATTCCAGCGGATGCGGGTTCCGGAAGCCGGTGCGAGTCCGGCGCGGTCCCGCCACTGTAACGGGCGACAACGCACGCTCCACATGCCACTGACCACGGTCGGGAAGGCGAGCGTCGCGGCCCGAAGCCAGGAGACGCCCTGCGTCCGCGCCACTCGATCAGACCCTCGGAGGAAGGGCTGGTGGCGTCGACCGCGCGATCTCCATCGCGCCGATACGCGACCGGGCATCTCCCTTCGACGGAGGTGCCCTTCGTGCTTTCGCGCATCGCGACGTTCGTCCTGCTGTCGCTCGCCCTCGGATGCGGCGAGCCGCGCGCCGCCGCCACCGTCGGCGGCGGGGGAGTGCGCGACGACTTCGGCGCGCCGGTGGCCGGCGGCACCACCCGAACGCCGGCGCGCATCGTCTCGCTGATCCCCGGCGCCACGGAGCTGCTCTTCGCCATCGGCGCCGGGCCGCGCGTGGTCGGGCGAACGGAGTGGGACGTGTGGCCCGACTCGGCGCGGCTCGTTCCCGACGTGGGCCCCGGGCTCCGGCCGAACGTGGAAGCGGTGCTCGCGCGCCACCCCGACCTCGTCGTGCTGTACGCCAGCGACGACGACCGCCCCGCCGCGGCCCGGCTCCGCGCCGCCGGCGTGCGCGTGATCGCCCTCCGGATCGACCGGATCGAGGACTTCCGCCGCGCGGCCCTCCTGCTCGGCGCGGCCACCGGGGAGCTCGCGCGCGCGCGCCTGACGGCGGACACCGTGGCGCGCGCGCTCGCGCGCGTGCGCGCGGCCACCGCCGGCCTGCCGCGCCCGCGCGTGTTCTGGCACGTGTGGGATGCGCCGGTGATCACGATCGGGCGCGGGAGCTTCCTCGACGAGCTGCTCGACGTCGCCGGGGGGCGCAACGTGTACGCGGACGCGGCGAGCCCGTCGCCGACGACGTCGATCGAGGACATCATCCGCCGCGACCCGGATGTGATCCTCGCCGGCCCGGTGGGAGCGGCGCGCATCCGCGCGAGCGCCGCCTGGCGCGCGGTGGGGGCGGTGCGGCGCGGACGCGTGCTCGTCGTCGACACCAACCTCGTCGGACGGCCCTCGGTGCGCATGGGCGAGGCGGCGGCGAGCATCGCGCGGCTCATCCATCCGGGCGCGCTGCCATGAGGCGGACGGCGTTCTGGATCGGCGGGCTCGTCGTGCTCGCGGCGCTCATCGTCGCCGCGGTGGCGTGGGGGACCGTGCCGCTCGCGCCGCGCGACGTGGCGCTGGCGGTGCTCGGGCGCGGCGACGCCGACACGGTGGCGATCGTCCGCGCGCTGCGGCTGCCGCGGGTGATGCTCGCGCTCCTCGTCGGCGCGGGGCTCGGGATGAGCGGCGCCGCGCTCCAGGGATCGCTGCGCAACGCCCTCGCCGAACCGTACCTGCTCGGCGTCTCCGGCGGCGCGGCGGTCGGCGCGGTGGTGGCGGTGGCGGCGGGGGTGACGGCCACGGGGCTGCTCCCCCTGTTCGCGTTCGCCGGCGCCGCGCTCGCCGTGGGAGCGGCGCTGCTCGTGGGGCGGGCCGCCGGGGGGCGCGCCGATCCGCGGGTGCTGCTCATGGCCGGCGTGATCATCGGCGCGTTCGCCAACGCGGCGATCATGGTGGCGCTCGCCGGCGCGCCGCCGAACACCGTGCGGGGCGCGCTCTGGTGGATGATGGGCTCCGTGTCGGGCGCCGACTGGTCGCAGGTGGCGTGGCTGGCCGGATACACGGCGGTGGCCGCCGCGGCGCTCATCTGGTTCGCGCGCGACATCGACATCCTCGCGCTGGGCGAGGAGCCCGCGGCGGGGCTCGGGATCGACGTGGAGCGCGCCGGGCGACGCATCTACCTCGTGAGCTCCCTCCTCGCCGCGGCGACGGTGGCCGCGGCCGGGCTGGTGGGGTTCGTGGGACTCGTCGTCCCGCACCTCGTCCGCGGCGCCGGCGTCAGGCGGCACCGCCCGCTGCTCGCCGGCGCCGCGCTCGCCGGCGGCGCGCTCGTGGTGCTCGCCGATCTCCTGGCGCGCGTGGCGCACCCGCCTGCCGAGCTCCCGCTCGGCGCCGTCACCGCCATCGTCGGCGTGCCGTTCTTCCTCGTCCAGCTCCGGCGGCTCTCGTGATCCGGTTCGAGCATCTCGTCGTGCGCTACGCGCGCGCGCCACGCCCCGCGGTGGACGACGTGTCGTTCGCGGCGCCTCGGGGACGCGTGACCGCCGTGGTCGGCCCGAACGGGAGCGGGAAGAGCACCCTCGTGCGCGCGCTCCTCCGCATGCAGCCCATCGAGCGCGGGCGCATCCTCGTGGACGACGCGCCGCTCGATGCGCTCGACCGCCGCGCGTTCGCCCGGCGCGTGTCGGTGGTGCCGCAGCGGGAGGCGCTGGTCTTCGCCATGCCCGCGCGCGAGTACGTGGCGCTCGGCCGCTACCCGCACGAGGGGGCGTGGCGCGGCGCCGGCGCGGAGGACGACGACGCCGTGTCGCGCGCGATCGAGCGGGCCGGCGTCGCGGCGCTCGCCGACCGATCCACCGACGAGCTCTCCGGCGGCGAGTGGCAGCGCGTGCGCATCGCCCGGGCGCTCGCGCAGGGCGGGGGCGCGATCGTGCTCGACGAGCCCACGACGTTTCTCGACATCGCGCACGAGATGGCGATGTTCGAGCTGTTCGCCGGGCTCGCGCGGGCCGGCATGGCGGTGCTGCTCGTGAGCCACCAGCTCAACCTCGTCGCGCGCTTCGCCGACGAGATCGTGCTCCTGCACCGCGGCCGCGTGGCCGCCGCGGGCGCGCCGTCCGACGTGATGCGCGCCGCGATCCTGGAGCCCGTGTACGATTGGCCCCTGGTCATCACCCGCGATCCGGCGGTGGGCGCTCCCGCGCTCCTCCCGTTGCGCGGGCGCACTCGCTGATCCACCTCCACCACGAGTCCCCTCCGTGCGCACCATCCCTTCGCTCATCGCGCTCGCCACCGCCGTCGCGCTCAGCTCGGCGGCGCCGGCCGCGGGCGCGCAGCACGCCGCCGACACCACCCGTGATGCGCCCGGCGTGGCCGACACGGCGCAGCTGCACCCGGTGGTCGTCACCGCCACCCGCGTCGCGCTCCCGCAGCCCGCGTCCGTGGCCACGACGGCGGTGCTCACGGGCGCCGAGCTGCGCTCGCGCGGCATCACCACCCTCCAGGACGCGCTGCGCACCGTCCCCGGCGCGTTCGCGCCGCGCGCCGGGTCGTTCGGCGCGCAGACGTCGCTCTTCCTGCGGGGCGGGCAGAGCGACTACGCGCAGGTGCTCGTGGACGGCGTGCCGGTGAACGATCCGGGCGGGTTCATCGACCTCGCCAACCTGACGACGGACGACGTGGCGCGGATCGAGATCGTGCGCGGACCGGCGAGCGTGCTGTACGGCGCGAACGCGGTCACGGGCGTCGTGCAGATCTTCACCCGGACGGGGAACGGCCCGCTGCACGGCACGCTGTCGGCGGATGGCGGGAGCTACGGCGGCCGCGACCTCTCCGGATCGGTGGCCGCGGGCGGCCAGCGCGCGGGCTTCGCCGTGAGCGCGGCGCACCACGCCACCAATGGGATCTACGCGTTCAACAGTCAGGCGCGCGACAACGTGGCCAGCGCGACCGGACGCTTCGCCCCGGATGCGCGCACCACGGTGCGCGCGAGCGTGCGGTACATCGACGCGGGCGCGCACATCCCGACCGACTTCACCGGCGCGGTGGTGGACAGCAACCAGTTGCACACGGAGCGGCGCTGGATCGGCTCGGTGCAGGGGACGCGCCGCATCGGCGACCGCCTCGAGGCCCGCCTCGTGCTCGGCGCCACGAACGGCGCCACGCGCTCCGCCGATGGCGCGGACTCGCCCGACGATGCGTGCGACTTCTGCTTCGACTCGCGCGCCGGAACCTATCGCCGCACCCTCGATGCGCGGCTGAGCTACGGCGTGACGCCGGCGCTCGTGGTCTCGGGCGGCGCCGCGGTGGAGGGGCAGCGCCAGCACACGTGGGGCTCCCCGGCGATGCGGCGCGACGTGCGCGCGTGGTACGCGGAGGCGGTGGGCACCGTGCGTGACGCCGTGTCGTACAGCGTGGGCGCGCGGCTCGACGACAACAGCGCGTTCGGCACGTTCGGCACGTGGCGCGCGGCCGCCGCGTGGCGCCTCGGGGGGAGCCGCGATGCGGGCACGAGCGTGCGCGCCTCCGTCGGCACGGCGTTCAAGGAGCCGACGTTCGATCAGGTGTCGTCCACGTCGCCGTTCGCGCGTGGCAACCCGGCCCTGCGCCCGGAGCACGCGACCACCTGGGAGGCGGGGGTGGACCAGCGGTTCGCGGGTGGCGCGCTCACGGTGGCCGCCACGTACTTCCACCAGCGCTTCCGCGACGTGATCCAGTACGACCCGGCGCCGGCCGCGGCCGATGCGCCCAACTACTACAATCTCGTCGCCGCGAACGCGAACGGCGTGGAGCTGGAGGCGCGGATCGCGCCGTCGCGCGCGTGGGGGATCACCGCGGGCTACACGCACCTCGACACGAGAGTGCTGGACGCCGGCGTCGATGCCGGGGCGAGTGCCACGTACGTGCAGGGCGACCGGCTGCTTCGCCGTCCGTCCGAGCAGGGCACGGTCGCCCTCTCGCTGCGGCCACTGTCGCGCGTCGCGCTCCACGCCGACGTCGCGTACGTTGGCGACCGGCTGGACATCGACTACCGGAACTTCGTGCGCGTGGAGGCGCCGTCGTACACCACGGCTGGTCTCGCCGCCGAGCTCGCCGTGCTCGCCCCCGCGCTCACGTCGGGTGGGGGGGCGGGGTCGTCCGGGGACTCCTCCGCCTCGTGGCGCGCTCCCTCGCTCACTCTCACCGTCCGCATCGACAACATCTTCGACGCCCGCTACGCACCGATCTACGGCTTCCGCGCCCCCGGCCGGACGGCGATGGTCGGGGCGCGTGTGGGGTGGTAGTGGAGAACGTGGGGGCGCGGGGCGGGAGGCGGTGCGCGGGGCGCGGGGCGCGTGAGAACAGGAGCCGAGCGGCACGGGGCCGGCAGTCGCCGGCCCC
>DASUXC010000105.1:0-34094 GCA_036378095.1 Gemmatimonadaceae bacterium
TCGACGACCTACTCCCCGGCCACCCGCTGCTCGGCCTGCTCGGGCGTGGCGATCTCCGGCGCCGGCACGGGGTGCTCCCCCGTCCGCCGCACGTAGCGCTCGAGGCCGATCCCGAGCCCGATCGTGCTCACCACCACCGTCGCCGAGAGCGCGAAGGGCGGCACGACGCCGAACACGTCCCACACCTTCCCGGCGACGAGCGGACCGATCACGCGGAGGATTCCGCCGTACGTCTGCTGCACCCCCATGTACACGCCGCGCTCGTGATCGCCGACCACCTGCGACAGGAGCCCCGTCACCGCCGGGAAGGTGAGCGTCGCGCCGAGTGGGAGAAGGGCGATGGCGAGCGCGAGGAGCGGGAAGTGGTAGGTGAGCGGGATCGTGGCCAGCCCGAGCGCCAGGGTGAACAGCCCCACCCGGATCGACCGCACCTCCCCGATCCGGTCCACCACGCGCCCCAGCACCGTCACGCGGAAGAACACGTTGAGCGCACCCATGTACACGAAGAACCAGCCGATCGTGTGCGTGGTGATCCCGTAGCGCTGCATGAGGAAGAGCGAGATGATCGGGTTGGTGCCGTAGTAGAAGCCGATCGAGATCGCGTACGTCCAGATGAGGCGCGACGGGACGTCGCCCGCGTGCCGCGTCACCCGGATCAGCGCCTGCAGCGGCGAGCCCGATTTGCCGCGCGAGCGGGCCCGCGCATCGGCGCCGTGCGTCTCCCCGAGGAATCGATAAGCGAAGCCGATGTTCAGCAGGCAGAGCGTGGCCGCGATGAGCCCCGGCCCCGCCGAGCCGAGATACGTGGCCGCCGAGCCGACCGCCGGTCCGAGCATCACGCCGACGTTGGTCGCCGCCGAGAGCCAGCCGAGCCCCTTCGCCCGGTTCCTGGGCTCCACCGCGTCCGCCACGTAGGCCTGGATGACCCCCGTCGTCCCCCCGCCCGCGCCCTGGATCGCGCGCGAGAGGAGGAGCATCCAGACGGAGTTGGAGAACGCGAACACGATGTACGCGATGACCGACGCCCCGAGACCGATGAGCAGCGCCGGCTTGCGCCCGTACCGGTCGGACACGCGCCCCCACAGCGGCGCGCTCAGCAGCTGCGCCACGGAGAACATCGCGACGATCACCCCGATCTCGAGCCCGCTCGCGCCGAACCGCTTGGCGTAGAACGGAAGGAGCGGGATGATCATCAACACGCCGACCATGTCCACGAACGCCGTGAACATGAGGACCCAGAGCTTTCGCATCGAGCCCGTGCGCAGCGCCTCGAGCCGGCCGTGGTGCGGTGTGGTCACGAGGGGAATCTAACGAGGGGGCGGATCACTCCGTGCGTCCGAGCGCCGCCGGCGGAACGGCCCGCCCCACCACGCCGGCGAGCGCGATGATGGTGAGCACGTAGGGGATCATCTGCACGAACTGCGATGCGATCACCTGTGTTCCCTGAAGCTGGATCTGGAGCGCCTCCGCGGCCGCGAAGAAGAGGCACGCGAGCCCGGCGCGCATCGGGTCCCAGCGGCCGAAGATGATCGCCGCCAGCGCGATGAACCCACGCCCCGCGCTCATGCCATCGGTGAACTGGTGCTGGTCGAGCGCCAGATACGCCCCGCCGAGTCCGGCGAGCGCGCCGGAGATCGCCACCGCCACGTAGCGGACCCGCGCCACCGGCACGCCCAGTGTCGCCGCGGCCTCCGGGTGCTCCCCCACCGCGCGCACGCGGAGCCCGAACGGCGTGCGATACACCACCCATGCCACCGCCGGAATCGCCAGGAGCCCGATCGGGATGAGCGGATTGTGGAAGAGACCGACGAAGTAACTCCCGCCGGCGGTGTTGGCGGCGAACCCCGGGATGCGCGGCGAGTTGGACGAGCTGTCGAAGGCGAGGTGCAGGAAGAAGCGCGTGAGCCCGATGGCGAGCAGGTTGATGGCGATCCCCGACACCACCTGGTCGGCCCGATAGCGAACGCTGGCCACGCCGTGCACCAGCCCGAGGGCGAGCCCGCCGGCGATGCCGCACAGCACGCCCACCCACGGGCTCGCGCCGTAGTAGCTCCCGAGCGCCGCCGTGAACGCGCCGCCGAGCAGGAACCCCTCCAGCGTCAGGCTGATCACCCCCGAGCGCTCGGCCACCACCCCGCCCGCCGCCGCGAACAGGTAGGGGATCGCGATGCGAATGGTCTGGGCGAGAAAGGCGAAGAGCATCATGCCTCGGCGCTCCGGCGGCGGAGCTGGAGCGCGCGCCGCACCTCGGGCACCGACGCGGCCACGGCGATGATCACCACGCCCTGCAGCACGTCCACCATCTGCTTGGGCACCATGGCGTTGATCGCCAGCCCGCCCTGCGAGAGGGTGGCGAAGAAGAGCGATGCGAGGACGACGCCGAGCGGATGGTTGCGCCCCACGAGCGCCACCGCGATCCCGAGGAAGCCGTATCCGGTCGCGAATCCCTCCTCGTAGTAGTGCTTGTAGCCGAGCACGAAGTTGATCCCGCCGAGCCCGGCGAGCGCCCCGGAGATCGTCATCGCGCGGATCCACGTGGCGCCCACGCGCACGCCGCCGTACTCGGCGGCCTCGGGCTGCAGTCCCACGGCGCGCAGGTCGTACCCGCCGCGCGTGCGGAACAGGTACCACCCGGTGAGCGCGGCGGCGGCGAGCACGATCGCGAGCGACAGGTTGGCCGCGGAGCCGTGGAACGCGGGGATGATCGCGGCGAGCCTGGGGAGCGCGCCGGCGTGCACGTCGGGGGTGTGCAGCGTCTCGGGGACGCGGATCTTCGTGGCGATCGTCCAGTTGAGCAGCGCGAGGATCACGAAGTTGAGCATGATCGTCGTGATCACCTCGTGCGCCCCGAAGCGCGCCCGGAGCACGCCGGGCACCCACCCCGTCACCCCCCCCGCCGCGATCGCCGCGAGCGTGCAGAGGAGCACCGCGATCGCGGCGGGCGTACCGCCGGGGAGCGCGAGCCCGGCGAGGGCGGCGGCGAACCCGCCGGCCGCGAGCTGTCCCTCCCCGCCGATGTTGAACAGCCCCGCGCGCATCCCGATCGACACGCAGAGACCGGTGCAGATGAGCGTGGTCGTCTTGTACAGCACCTGGCCGAAGCCGTACGCGTTCCCCCAGGTGCCGCGCAGCAGCAGCTCGTACACCGCGCCCGGCGACTGCCCCACGCTCAGGATGAGGAAGTCGCCGGCGACGAGGGCGATGAGCAGCGCGACGAAGGGAGGGAGGAGCGCCTCCTCCAGCCGGGCCCGGAGCGGCGCGCGGCTCACGGGACGCTCGCGCCGGCCGGGGCGCAGCCGGTCATGAGCGGACCGAGCGTCGCCACGCTCGCCTCGGCGCGCGGGAGCACATCGACGATCCGCCCCCCGTACATCACCGCGACGCGGTCGGCGAGGGCGAGGATCTCCGTGAGCTCCGCGCTCACGAGGAGGATCGCTTTGCCGGCGGCGCGCGCCGCGCGAAGCTGGGCGTGAATGAACTCGATCGCGCCGACGTCCACGCCGCGCGTGGGCTGCGCCGCCAGGAGCACGCTGAACTCTCCTCCCATCTCGCGGGCGATGACGATCTTCTGCTGGTTGCCGCCGGAGAGCGCCCGCGCGGGGAGCGCGGGATCCGGCGGGCGGATGTCGAACTGGGCGATCCGGTCGCGCGCGTTCTGGAGGATGCGCGCGCGGTCGAGCACGGGGCCGGTGGTGAAGGCCCCCTGGCGGCCGAGTACGAGGTTGTCGGCCACCGAGTAGTCGAGCACCAGCCCGCGGCGCTGGCGGTCCTCCGGGATGTGCGCCAGCCCGAGCCGCGAGCGCCGGCGCACCTCCAGCGAGGTCACGTCGTGATCGCCCACGCGGATCTCGCCCGAGGCGACCGGGCGCAGCCCGGCGATCGCCTCCACCAGCTCCGTCTGTCCGTTCCCCTCCACGCCGGCGATCCCGAGAATCTCCCCCGCGGCGACGGTGAGCGACACGCCGTCCACGCGGCGCTCGCGGCGGGCGCCGTGCACCACGAGATCGCGCACGGTGAGCGCCGCTCCGCCCACGGTGGCCTGCGGGTGCACGCCCTCGGCGTCGAGCGCGAGCGCGACGTCGCGTCCCACCATCGCCTTCGCGATCTCCGCCGGCGTCGCGCCGCGCGTCGGCATGCGGGCCACCGCCTCTCCGTGCCGCATGACGGTGATCCGGTCGGAGACCTCGATCACCTCGTCGAGCTTGTGCGTGATGAGAACGATCGTCCCCCCGCCATCGCGCAGCGAGCGGAGCACGCGCCAGAGCTCCTGCACCTCCGGCGGGGAGAGCACCGCCGTCGGCTCGTCGAGGATCAGCGTGCGCGCGCCGCGAAAGAGCGCCTTGAGGATCTCGACGCGCTGCGCCTCCCCGACGCTCAGGTCGCGCACGAGCTGCCGCACGTCCATCCGGAAGCCGAACTGCCCGGCGACCCCCTTCACCTCGAGGAACGCGCGCGCCATGTCGAGGCTGGGCCCGCGCCGCGGCTCCCGCCCGAGCACCACGTTCTCGGCGATCGACAGGGTGGGGACGAGCATGAAGTGCTGGTGCACCATCCCCACCCCCGCGGCGATCGCGCTCGCCGTGCTCCACCCGGTGACGTTCCGGCCGTTCACCTCCACGGTGCCGGCATCGGGGGGGAAGAGCCCGGCGAGGATGCGCATGAGGGTGGACTTCCCCGCGCCGTTCTCGCCGACGAGGGCGTGAATCTCTCCGACCGCCACCTCGAGCGAGGCGCCGCGGTTCGCCCGCACGGCGCCGAAGCGCTTCTCGATGCCGGTCATGCGGACGGCGGGCGGCGTGGTCTCCGGCGGGGTCATCGCGCTATCGCTCCGTGGGCACCCTGATCTTGCCGGCGATGATGTCCGCCTGGAGCGCCTCGAGCCGCGCGTGCACGCTGTCCGGGATCAGTGCCTTGTTGTGCTCGTCGTACACGTAGCCCACGCCCCCCTCGGCCAGCCCGTACTCGAACACCCCGCCGTGGAAGGTGCCGTCGTGCACGCGGCGGATCTGGTCATAGACGGCGGCGTCCACCTTCTTCACCATGGATGTCAGCACGTGTCCCGGCGCCTCCGCCCACTGGTCGGCGTCCACCCCGATGGCGAGCTTGTTCATCTGCCGCGCGGCCTCGAACACGCCGAGCCCCGTGGAGCCGGAGGCGTGGAAGATCACGTTCACGCCGTGCTGGTACTGGCTGAGCGCGAGCTCCTTCCCGCGTCCCGGGTTCCGGAACGCCTCGGGGGTGACGCCCGCGTACTGCGCGATCACCGTGCAGTCGGGGCAGACGTACTTCACGCCCGCGCGGTAGCCGGCCTCGAACTTGTGGATGAGCGGGATGTCCATCCCGCCCACGAAGCCGACCTTCTTCGAGCCGCCGACGAGCGCGGCGAGAGCGCCCACGAGAAAGGATCCCTGCTCCTCGCGGAACTTGAGCGCCGCGACGTTCGGCGGCGGGGGGACCGGATCGCCGTGCGCGTCGGTCTTGAGCGAGTAGTCGACGCCGGCGAAGGGGATGCCGGGGTACTCGAGCGCGGTCTGCGTGAGGTCGTCGGTGAAGATGAACCCGACGCCGAGCACGAGGCTCATGCGCTCGGCGGCGAGCAGCCGCAGCCCCGCCTCGCGGTCGGATCCCTCGCCCGGCTCGATGAAGTGAGGGCGCACGCCGAGATCGCGCGCCGCGCGCTCGGCGCCTCGATAGGCGCCATCGTTGAAGGATTTGTCTCCGCGCCCCCCGACGTCGAACACGATCCCGACGTCCCGCCCCGCGCTCTCGCGCGTCGCCCCGCCGGCGCCGGCGGGGTGGACGAAGAGGAGCGAGATGTGAGCGAGGAGGAGAGCGCCGACGACGATGAGCAGCTTGCGCATGGACTGGAAAGCTCATCTGTGGCGGCCGATAGAGCAATACCGCCCGCGGCCACGCCGCGGGCGGTATCACGCGCGAGCGCTACGTCGTCGGTCGGTCAGCGCATTGGGGCGGGACCAGAGGGTCGTGCCGCCACCCCCCACCCCCCACCTCTCACCCCGATCCCCGCATCATCCCCCCCGGCCCCCAGCCCCCGACCTCTGGCCCCTACAAGTCCGCCCGTCCGTCCAGCGCCTCGGAGAAGTGCCGCGACAGCGCCGGGTTGGCGCGCCAGATATAGACGCCCATGAGCGCCGCGGCGATGAGGTTGCCGGCCGCCACCTGGTACCAGGCGAGCGCGCCGATCGGGAGCGCCTGCGCGAGGAGCGCGGTGAAGCCGTAGAATCCCAGCTCGAACGCGACGAACAGGATCAGCAGCCCGGCGAGCACGGTGGGCTCCCGGTCGGCGAGGTGTACGACCACGGAGGCGAACAGCCCGACGAGGATGAACGCGGCGTAGTGAAACACCGTGTACGCGACGATGTGGACGCCCGTGCCCTCGGCGCCGATGGGGCCCAGCACGGAGAAGAGCGCGGTCCCGAGCACCCGCGGCGTGTACAGCGGGTGGCCGGCGATCGTGTCGACGAGGAGAAACCAGAGCGCGACCGCCGTGGCGCCGATCACTCCCGCGATCACGCCGTCGCGCGCGATGACATGGCCTCGCATCTCGTACCCTCCTGGCACAGGGGATCGCCCGGGCCGCCCTCCACGACGGGAAGCGCGCGGGGCGGGCGGGGCCGCGGCCCGGCGCGGATTCACTGCAAGCACTTCGCCCGCGCGAGCGCCGGCCCCGTGAGTGCCGGCGTCGTGGCCCGCGCATTGCGCGTCGCCCCCTGCCCGGTTGCACGCGCCCCGTACGCGTGCCACCTTGACATCCCCATTGCGTGCCGGTGGGTTGCCGGCTGACGGAGGGTCCCGTCGCATGGACACACCCGAGTTTCGCGTTCCAGATGTGGAGCGCACGCTACCACTCGACCGTGAGCGCGCCGGGGGCGAGCGACTCACCCCGCGACGGCGCCCCGACGTCGATGAGCGTCGCACCCCCGATCGCCGGACCGGCGAGCGCCGCATCTCGCGGGCGGTCACCCCGCTCGTGGGGACGCCGATCGCCGAGGACGACTGGGTGAGGTTCCCCCTCAAGCCGAGGCAGCTCGCCGCCGTGGTTCGCGCGGCGCTTCACGAGGACGGCGCGCTCAACGACCTCACGACCATCTCGTGCGTCTACTCCGACCGGCGCGCCCACGGAACGATCGTCGCCCGCCGCGGTGGCGTGATCGCCGGGGTGCCGCTGGCGATCACCGCGTTCCGGGTGCTCGATCCGAACGTCGCCATCCGCATCGACGTCGACGACGGCGGGTACGTGGCGGAGAACGGGATCGTCATGCGCATCACGGGGCTGGCCCGCGCGATTCTCTCCGCCGAGCGGGTGGCGCTGGCGTTCCTGCAGCGCCTGTCCGGGGTGGCCTCCACCACCTCCCGCTACGTGGACGCGGTGCGCGGGACGCGCGCGCAGGTGCTCGATGGGTGGCGCACCACGCCGGGGCTGCGCGAGCTGGAGCGCTACGCGGTTCGCGCCGGCGGCGGCCTCAACCACCGCGGCGATCCCACCCGCGTCATCCGCGTGCGCCAGAACCACCTCGCGGCCGTGGGCGGCGATGTCGCCCTCGCCGTGCGACGCGCGCGCGAGTTCCTCTCCCCCGGCTCCCCGGTGGAGGTGGAGTGCCGCTCCCTCGAGCAGGTGAGCCAGGCGATCGCCGCCGGGGCGGACACGGTCGTGCTCGTCGAGATGTCGCCGGCCCAGGCGCGCGAGTGCGTCGAGCACGTGCGCGGCCGCGCGACGACGGAGCTCTTCGGTCCAGTCGCGCTCGATGGCGTTCGCGCCTTCGCCCAGGCCGGCGTGGACCGCATCGCCGTGCCCGCGATCACGCAGTGCGCCGCGGTGCTCGAGCTGTCGCTGGAGTTCGAGGCCGTGTGATCGGCGACGTCCTCGCCGCGCGATCGCAGATGGCGATGTCGCTGGCGTTCCACATCCTGTTCGCCGTCGTCGGGATCGGAATGCCGGTGCTCATGGTGATCGCCGAGGTGCGGTGGCGCCGGACGGGGGACGCGCTCCATCTGGAGCTGGCGAAGCGGTGGGCGAAGGGGACGGCGATCCTCTTCGCCGTCGGCGCCGTGTCCGGCACGGTGCTCAGCTTCGAGCTGGGGCTGCTCTGGCCCGGCTTCATGCACTTCGCCGGGGCGATCATCGGGATGCCGTTCTCGCTCGAGGGGTTCGCCTTCTTCACCGAGGCGATCTTTCTCGGCGTGTACCTGTACGGGTGGGATCGCATCCCGCCGCGCGCGCACATCGGCGCGGGCGTGCTCGTCGCGCTGAGCGGCGCGGCATCGGCGATCTTCGTCGTGATCGCCAACGCGTGGATGAACTCCCCCGCCGGCTTTCGCATGGTGAATGGCCGCCCGGTGGACATCGATCCCGTGGCGGCGATGGTCACGCCGGCGGCCTTCCCCGAGACGCTGCACATGGTCATCGCCGCGTACGCGGCCACGGGCTTCGTCGTCGCCGGGATCCACGCCTTCCTCCTGCTGCGCGATCCGGGGAACGCCTTTCACCGGCGCGCGCTCGCCGTGGCGCTGCTCGTCGGCGCGCCGGCGGCGATCGTGCAGCCGATCTCGGGGGACATCAGCGCCCGCTACGTGGCCCGCTGGCAGCCCGCCAAGCTCGCCGCCATGGAGGGGCAGTTCCGCACCGAGCGCGGCGCGCCGCTCCGCCTCGGCGGAATTCCCGACGTGAACGCGCGCGAGACACGCCACGCGATCGAGATCCCCTACGGGCTCTCCCTCCTCGCCTTTCACGATCCGCGCGCCGAGGTGCGCGGGCTCGACGCGGTGCCGCGCGAGAACTGGCCTCCCGTGGCGATCGTGCACGTCGCCTTCCAGGTGATGGTGGCGCTCGGCACGTACATGGCGCTCGTCTCCCTCTGGGCGGCGGTGACCGCGCTCCGGAAGCGCCGGGTGGCCGCCAATCGCGCGCTCCTCGCCGCGATCGCGATCGCCGGGCCGATGGGCTTCATCGCCATCGAGGCGGGGTGGACGGTCACCGAGGTGGGGCGGCAGCCGTGGATCATCTACGGAGTGCTCCGCACGGCGGACGCGGTGACGCCCATGCCGGGGCTCGTCGTGCCGTTCATCACGTTCACGCTGCTCTACTGCTTCCTCGGCGTGATCGTCGTCTGGCTGCTCTACGAGCACGTGCACCGGAGCCCGCGCATCTTCGAGATCGAGGCGCGCGCCGGCCTGGTGTCGGGAACGCCCCCGTGACCGGCCTCGTGTCGCTCCCCGCCCTCCTCGCCGCGGTGATGCTCGTGTCGCTCACCGCGTACGTGCTCTCCGGGGGCGCGGATTACGGCGGCGGGGTGTGGGACCTGCTCGCCTCCGGCCCTCGGCGCGACCGCCAGCGCGACCTGATCGCCCACGCCATCGGGCCGATCTGGGAGGCGAACCACGTCTGGCTGATCCTCGTGGTCGTGCTGCTGTTCACGTGCTTCCCCGCGGCGTTCTCGACGCTCGCCGTCGTGCTGCACGTGCCGCTCTCGCTCATGCTCATCGGGATCGTGCTGCGCGGCTCGGCGTTCACCTTCCGGACGTACGGCGGCGACGAGAGCGCCGCGCAGCGGCGGTGGGGGCGCACGTTCGCGATCGCCAGCGTGGTCACGCCGATCCTGCTCGGCATCTGCATCGGCGCGGTGGCGTCGGAGCGCCCGGGGCACGCCGCGCTGCGCATCGCCGCCGCCGAGCGCGGCGCCTCGTTCGGCGCGCTGTACATCGCGCCGTGGCTCACCCCCTTCTCCGTGGCGGTCGGGGTGCTGGCGCTCGCGCTCTTCGCCTTTCTCGCCGCCACGTACCTCACGGTGGAAGCGCCGGACGACGAGCTCCGCGAGGACTTCCGGCGGCGCGCGCTCGCCACGGCGCTCCTCGTGTTCGTCGCCGCGTTCGGCGTGCTGCTCATCGCCCATCTCGGCGCCGGTCCGCCGCGCGTGGCGGCGCAGCTCACCTCGCGGTGGTGGGCGCTCCCCGTGCACGTGCTCACCGGGATCGCCGCGCTCGGCGCGATCTGGGCGCTGTACACGCGTCGGTGGCGCCTGGCACGCGTGGCCGCCGCCCTGCAGGTGACGCTCATCCTGTGGGGGTGGGCGCTCGCGCAGTACCCCTATCTCGTCCCGCCCCATCTCTCCATCGGCGCCGCCGCGGCCCCACGGCGGACGCTGGTGCTGACGCTGTGGGCGCTCGCGATAGGCGCGGTCGCCCTGCTGCCATCCCTCGTGTACCTGCTCGGGGTGTTCCGGGGGAGAGCGGGAGCGGCGGGGCGGGGGTGACGTCGCGCGCGACGTCGGCCTCCCGCCTCGTCCGCCCCCGGCCGGCTCCGCGGCGGCCGGGTGCCGCGTAGGGCTTTCCCTCACCTATCTTCGCTCCTCTCCCGACAGCAGCCCCGGGTTCCCGGGCTCTAGGTTACGACCGTTGCAGAGGGGTGGAGGTGGGGTGGATTCGTTCTTCGCGACCAGCCGCAACCAGCGCACAAGCACACACTTCGAGTCGATGCCGACCAACGACGCAACCGCAGAGTCCCGTCCGCTCACCACGGCGGCCCCGTTCTCGCGCCGCGCCTTCCTCCGACGGACGGCGCTCACCGCGGTCATCGCCCCGGCGGCGGTGTCCACCCTCGCCGCGTGCACCCCCACGCCAGGCGGAGCGACGGAGTCGCGCGAGCATGGCGACGCCCACGAGGCGGCGGAGCACGCGCCGGCCGCGGCGCCGGCGCCGCGCTCGCCAGGCGCCGCGGCCGACGAGATGGACCGCATGCACGAGGCGAAGATGAAGGCCTTCCCCGCCGCGACGGCGGGGAAGGGGAACACCCTGCTCGAGCCCCGGCTGGAACACGGCGTGAAGGTGTACGATCTCACGGCGAAGAAGGTGCAGTGGGAGGTCGAGCCCGGCCGCATGGTCGAGGCGTGGACCTACAACGGCATCGTCCCGGGCCCGCAGATCCGCGTGCGCGAGGGTGATCGCGTCCGCATCAACCTGAAGAACGAGCTCGACGAATCGACGTCGATCCACTTTCACGGGCTGGAGGTGCCCAACTCCCAGGACGGCGTGACGTTCATGACGCAGCCGCCGGTCAAGCCCGGGGCGCGCTACACGTACGAGTTCACGGTGCCGAACGCCGGCTCGCACATGTACCACTCGCACCACAACTCGGCGCAGCAGGTCGGGCTGGGGCTGCTCGGCGCGTTCATCGTGGAGTCCCGGCACCGCGTGGCCGAGCCGCACGCGGACGTGGATTACGTGCTCATCCTCAACGACGGCGCGCACGGCTACACCCTGAACGGGAAGAGCTTCCCGGCCACCGAGCCGGTGAAGGCGAAGCTCGGCCAGACCGTGCGCCTGCGGTTCATGAACGAAGGCATGATGATCCACCCGATGCACCTGCACGGCATGCACATGACGGTGATCGCGAAGGATGGGTGGGCGCAGCCCACGCCATGGAAGTGCGACACGCTGAACGTCGCCCCCGGCGAGCGGTGGGATGTGCTCGTCAAGTGCACCAACCCGGGCGCCTGGGCGTTCCACTGCCACATCCTGCCGCACGCGGAATCCCCGCACGGGATGTACGGCATGGTGACGGCGCTGATCGTCGAGGCCTGAGCGGGCGAGTGGATGCTTCCATGGCGGTGACGACGCGAATCGCGCTGGAACGCGGCGTGGACGGGGCGGTGTCGAAGGAGCCCGGCGGCGGCGCGCGCGTGCCGCGCTGGCTCCGGAGCCTGCTCGGCGTGCCGCTCCTGGTGAAGATCGTGGGCGCCAACGCGCTCATCGTCCTCATCGCATCGGCCATCGCGCTCGGCATGCACGACCTGCGCGGACCGGAGCGCGCGGTGGCGACCATCATGGTGGGATCGCTCGTCGCCACGCTCGTGGTGAACCTCGGCCTGGTGTTCGTGGCGTTGCGGCCGATCGAGGAGCTGGAGCGGACCGCGTCGCGCGTGTGGGGGGGCGACCTCGAGGCGCGCGTGCCCCGGTCGCTGCTCGCCGACCGGGACATGATGCGCGTGGGGCGGACGATCAACGTGCTGCTCGATGGCCTCGTCTCGGACCGCGCGCGCATGCGCCGCCTCGCGTCGCAGGTGATCAACGCGCAGGACGAGGAGCGGGCGCGGATCGCGCGCGAGCTGCACGACTCCACCGCGCAGACGCTCGCCGCGCTGGTGCTGCAGCTCAGCGCGGCGGCGCGCGACAGCCGCGACCCGGCGCTCGCGATCCGGCTGGAGGAGATCAAGATGATGGCCTCCACGGCGCTCGAGGAGGTGCGGACCCTGTCGCACACCGTGCACCCGCGGGTGCTGGACGACCTGGGGCTCGCCGCCGCGCTCGAGTGGCTGGCGCGCGACACGCGCGAGTCGTCGACGCTGCGCGTGACCGTGGCGACGGTGGGCGATCCGACGGCGATCCCGGCGGCCTCGTCGTCGGTGCTCTACCGCGTGGCGCAGGAAGCGCTGAGCAACGCCATCCGGCACGCGATGGCGAGCGCCGTGTCGATCGTGCTCCGCGTGGGCGCGTCGGCGGCGGTGCTGGAGGTGGCGGACGACGGGCGCGGGTTCGACGTGGAGGAAGCGGAGGCCCGCCGCCCGGGGATGGGTTTGTTTTCGATGCAGGAACGCGTGGCGTTGGTGGACGGACATCTCGACGTGACGAGTACACCCGGAGAAGGCACGCGGGTGGTCGCGTCGGTACCCCTCGTGCCGCAGAGGCAACCATGAGCTCCGATCTCATTCGCGTCGTCCTCGCCGACGACCACGCCATCGTGCGTGCTGGACTGAAAGCGGTGCTGGGCTCCGCGCGCGACATCGAGGTCGTGGGCGAGGCGTCCAACGGCCGCGAGGCGATCGCCCTGGCGCAGCGGCTGCACCCGGACGTGGTGGTGATGGATCTCTCCATGGCGGAGATGGATGGCATCGCCGCGACGAAGGCGCTCGCCGCGGCGAACGAAGGGCCGCGCGTGCTCGTGCTCACGATGCACGCGGAAGAGGAGTATCTCGTGCCGCTGCTCGAGGCGGGGGCGTCGGGCTACCTCGTGAAGAGCGCCGCCGACCGCGAGCTGGTCGACGCGGTGCGCACCGTGGCGCGCGGCGAGCTGTTCGTGCGACCGGCCGCGGCCCGCGTGCTCGCCAAGGGCGTGAAGAAGAAGGACGAACACGCCGACGACCGCGCGCGCTACGAGAAGCTCACGGAGCGCGAGCGGGATGTGCTGCGGCTCATCGCCGCGGGCTACACCGCGCCGGAGATCGGCGAGAAGCTGTTCATCAGCCCGAAGACGGTGGACACGTACAAGCAGCGCATCAACGAGAAGCTCGGGCTGCAGCACCGGGCCGACTACGTGCGGCTGGCGCTCAAGCTCGGACTGCTCACCGCGGACAGCGCCGAGGTGCAGTAGCCCGCGAGCGCGAGGGCCGGGCGGCACGGAACGCGAGGGGCGGAGGGCGGGTCGTCCGGCGGTGTGCCGCCGCGGCCGCCAGTCGCCCCTCGCGAGGCGTGGCGCTACATTATCGCGGATGTCGCCACTCCTCATCCCCACGGCGCTCGCGCTCGGGGCACTTCACTCGTTCGCGCCGGACCACCTCGCGGCGGTGAGCGTCTTCGTCAGCCGGCGCCCGTCGTGGCGCCACGCGCTCGGGCTGGGCGCGCGCTGGGGGATGGGCCACTCGCTCACCGTGGTCCTCGTCGGGGGGACGCTCGCCGTGCTCGGCCTGCGCCTCCCGGCGCGCTTCTCCCCGCTCGTCGAGCGCGCGGTGGGCGTCACGCTCATCGTGCTCGGCGTGCTCGCGGTCGCGCGCGCGGCCCGGCTGCACGGCCACTGGCACCAGCACGGTGGGGATCGCCACTGGCACGTGCACTCGCACCTGCGCGGCGAGTCGCACGAGCACGACCATCGCGCGCTCCTCGGGATCGGGATGCTGCACGGACTCGCGGGCACCGGGGCGCTGGTGGTGGCGCTCCCCGTCGCCATCGCCGGCTCCGCGCCGGCGGCGCTGGTCTTTCTCGCCGCGTTCGGCGTCGGCACGATCGTCTCCATGGCGCTGTTCGGCGCCGCCGCCGGCTGGCTCCTCGGCGCCACCACCCGAGTGTCCGGGTGGGTCCACGGCGTGGCGGTCTCGGTGGCCGGAGCGATCAGCGTGGGCGTGGGCGTCTGGTGGCTGATCGCCGGCGGGTGAGCGACTCCTCCGAGCCTCGCGACGCCGGGGGCTCGCCCCCGTCCGGCACCCCGCCGGCCCCGCCGCCCGACGAGCCGCCCCACCCCGCGCGCCGCCCCGACCCCGCCCCGAGCTGCGACGTGTGCGGCTCCGAGCGCACGGCCTGGCTCCGGTGCAAGCTGGTCTGCCTGGACTGCCATTCGATCGTGATGAGCTGCGGCGATCTGTAGTGCGTGGGGAGTGGGGAGTGGAACACCGAACGGCGGGTGTGGCGTGAGGGAGGCGTAGGGCGTGGAGCATGGTGCGCGGCCGACCACACGCCACGCACGACCGCCTGCGCCTTCCTCACAGCACCCCCGCCGTTCGGTGCGCTACGCCCCACGCTCCGCTCGCGAGCTGCGCTCGAGCTGTGCGCCGAGCGCCTCCCGATCCGTGACCGGCGCATCGCACACGTAACGCCGGCACACGTAGGCCGTGGCGACCCCGCCCAGCGCCTCGCGGCCGGCGAGCAGCGGGACGGCGCCGCCCTCGCGCGGCGGGCCGCCGGCGAGGACGAGCGCCGGCAGGTAGTGCGCGGCCACCTCGCGGTCGAGCGCGCGGAAGTCGCGCGCCGCCGGATCTCCCACCAGCGCCACCTCCACCGCGCCGTGGACGGCGAGGTCGGCGTTCCCCAGCATGTGGCCGAACGCGGAGGGCCAGCGCCCCATCGGCTCGGCCAGCGTCTCCAGCACCCAGGTGGCGCGGCGGCGCAGGTCGTCGTCCTGGAGCAGCTCGGCGAGGCGCAGGAGCAGCTCCACGGCGAGCGAGGTCCCCGACGGCGTGGCGTTGTCGGTCACCTCGCGAGGGCGCGCGATCAGCGCCTCGGCGTCGCGCGGCGTGTCGAAGAACGCGCCAGCCTCGTCATCCCAGAACCAGTCGAGCATCGAGCCGGCCAGCTCGCGCGCGCGCGCCAGCCACACCGCATCGAACGTCAGCTCGTGGAGCGCCAGCGCGCCGAGCGCCACCGCCGCGTGGTCCTCGAGGTAGCCGCTCGGGCGCGCGACGCCATCCTTGTACGAGCGCCGCACGCGGCCGTCCTGCACCATCTCGCGAAACAGGAACGCGCCGTTGGCCAGCGCGAGCGCGCGAAAATCCTCGCGGCCGAAGACGCGGGCGGCATCCGCCACGGCGCGGAGCATGAGCCCGTTCCACGCGGCGAGCACCTTCTCGTCACGCCCCGGGTGCGGTCGCGCCGCGCGCGCCGCGTACAGCGTGCGCCGCGAGCGCGCGATCGTGTTCTCGAGCTCCGCCGTCTCGACCCCGAGGCGCTCCGCCGCCTCGCGCATGGGGTAGGGGACGTGCAGCACGTTGTGCCCCTCGAAGTTTCCCGCCGCGGTCACCCCCCAGTACGCCTCCGCCGCGGCGGCATCGGGCCCGAGCAGCGCGTCCATCTCGCGCTCGTCCCACACGTAGAACGCGCCCTCCCTCCCCTCGCTGTCGGCGTCGAGCGAGGAGTAGAAGCCGCCGCCCGGCGACGTCATCTCCCGCGCCACCCACTCGATCGCTCCCTCCGTCACCACGCGCACCTCGTCGTCGTGCGTGGCCTGGAACAGGTGCGCGCCGAGCCGCGCGAGGAGCGCGTTGTCGTACAGCATCTTCTCGAAGTGCGGTACGCGCCACTCGGCGTCCACGGCGTACCGGTGGAAGCCGCCCCCCACCTGGTCGTGGATCCCGCCGCGCGCCATGGCGCGGAAGGAGCCGAGGGCGATCTCCACCCCCTCGCCGGCGCCGGTGCGGCGCCAGTGGCGGAGCAGGAAGTCGAGCGCCATCGCCTGCGGGAACTTCGGCGCGCCCTCGAAGCCGCCGCGCGCCGCGTCGTGGCGCGCGGCGATCGCCCGGGCGGCGCGGTCGAGCAGCGCCGGCTCGAGCGCGCCCGTGCGGCGCGCGGCGGCGCGCGCGTGCGCGTACAGCCGCCGTACCTCCTCCGCGGTGCGCTCCACGTCGCCGCGGCGCGTGCGGTACGCCTCCGCCACCGAGCGAAGCACGCGAGTGAACGCCGGCATCCCGTGACGATCGTCCGGCGGATAGTACGTGCCGCCGTAGAACGGCACGCCGTCCGGCGTCAGGAACACCGTGAGCGGCCAGCCGCCGTGTCCCGTCATCGCCTGCACCGCGCTCATGTAGATCCCATCGAGATCCGGGCGCTCCTCGCGGTCGACCTTGATGTTCACGAACAGCTCGTTCATCACGCGCGCCGTCTCCTCGCGCTCGAACGACTCGTGCGCCATCACGTGGCACCAGTGACAGGCGGCGTAGCCGATGCTGAGCAGGATCGGCTTGTCCTCGCGGCGCGCGAGGGCGAGCGCCTCGTCGCCCCATGGGTGCCAGTCCACGGGGTTCGACGCGTGCTGCTGGAGGTACGGGCTGGTCTCGTGGGCGAGCCGGTTCATCGCGGCAACGGCGGTGTGAGGGTGCGGGGGTGGCACGCCGCGGAGCGCGGGTGCATCATGTTCGGATGCTCTTCGACGTCGCCATCGGCGGTGCCGTGAGAACGCTCGCGCGCGGCCGGCCGCGCGGCGTCACGCGGCGACGCGGCGCGCGCCGCTCCGTCGGCGCGCCATCCATCAATGTAGTCGATCGCTCGCCGCGCGCCGGGTGACCGCGCCACGCCCGTTTCGCGGCCGCGCCGCCCGCGCCGCCGCGCTCGTCACCGCGCTCGTGCTCGTCTCCTGGCCCCTCGCCGTGTCGCCGCTCGGCGACCTGGAGACGCGCGCGCCCGTCCCCGGCGCGCACCTCCTGCACCCCGCATCGTACCTCCTCCTGTCGCCCGTGTGCGACGTGATGGACGCGCTCACGCTGCTCTCCGTGCGGCAGACGCTCGCCCTCATCGCCTCGCTCGCCGTGCTGTACGTGCTGTGGCGCGCGGCGCGCTGGCGCCGGCACGGCGGGAGCGCCTGGCGCGAGGCGCGGCTGGCGCTCCGCGCGCTCGGGGCGCTGATCGCCTTCTACGGCCTCGGCATCCTCGCGCCGCGTCCGATGGCGGCGCTCGCGCTGGACGATCCGGCCGCCGTGAAGGTGGATGTCCACAGCCACACCAACTGGTCGCACGATGCGCGCGCCGACTTCGACGTGGGCGCCAACCTGGCCTGGCACCGCGCGGCGGGGTTCGACGTTGTCTACATCACGGACCACAAGAGCTTCGACGGCGCCGCCCAGGCAATGCGGCTGAACCCGGCACGAGCCGGGGAGGGGTTGGTGGCGCTGAGCGGGCTCGAGTTCATCGAGAACCATGATCACATCAACGCGCTCGGAGCGACCGAGCGCAACGCGATGTGGATTCGCGTCGACATTCGAAGGGCACGTCCACACCTGCCGCCGGCCCGCCGGATCGAGCCGGTACTCGTGCAGACGATCCCCGAAGACCTCTCCGCGGTTCCCGCGCCCGACGCCGAAGGACGGCGCGGCGTCCTGGCCATCGAGCTCTCCGATGGCGCGCCTCGCGGGATCGAGCAGGGGCAGCGCGACCGCGCGCTCATTCTTCGCATCGCCGACAGTCTCGACCTCGCCGTGGTGGCGGGGTCCAACAATCACGGGTGGGGGCGCACCGCGGTGGCATGGAGCGTGGTGCGTATTCCTGGATGGCGCGCGCTGACGCCGGATTCGCTCGGCGCGGCGATCGAGCAGCTGATTCGCGCCGAACGCCGGCACGCCGTGCGGATCGTGGCGCGCCGCTCTCCCGATCCGGGGCGGTCGCGTCTGGCGCTCGCCGCCACCTTGCCCGCGGTTGGATGGAACCTGTTCGTCACGCTCTCGCCCGCGCAGCGCGCGTCCTGGATCGTCTGGAGCTGGTTGGTGGCGTCGCTCGCGATGTTCGCTCCGCGCCGGAGGCGAGACCCCGCCTGGTGAGCGCGACGGCCGCCCCTCGGGGCGGGCCGTCGGCCGACGAGCGCTCGATGTGGGGGGCGCTCGCGATCGTCACCGTGGCGATGCTGGCGCGGCTCGCGCTGGCGGCGGTGATCCCTCCACCACCGGACGAGACGTACTACTGGGAGTGGTCGCGGCACCTCGCCGCCTCGTACTTCGACCATCCGCCGGCGATCGCGGTCCTCGTGCGCGCCGGCGTCGCGCTGGCCGGCGTCACGCCGCTCGGACTGCGGCTCGGCTCCGTGCTCGCCGGGTGGGGCGCCTCGATCTGCGTGGTGCTGCTCGCGCGGCGGCTCGGCGGCGCGAGGGCGGCGGTGCGCGCGGCGGTGATCGTCGCGTGCGTGCCGCTGGCGGCCGCCGGATTGGTGCTGGCCACGCCGGATGCGCCGCTCCTCCTGTTCGTCGCGGCCACGCTGCTCGCGCTCGATCACGCGGTGAGCGAGCGGCCGGGCAGCCGTCGCGCCACGCTCTGGTGGCTGGTGGCCGGCGCGGCGCTCGGCGGGGCGCTCCTGTCCAAGTACAACGCCGTGCTCGTGCCCGCCGGCGTGCTCGTGGCGTTCCTGCTCGTGCCGCAGCTCCGGCGGCAGCTCGCCACGCCCGGGCCGTGGCTCGCCGGCGTGCTCGCGCTCGCCGCGTTCGCGCCGGTGCTGCACTGGAACGCCGCACACGACTGGTCGTCGTTCCGCTTCCAGCTCGCGCACGGCCTGGACGGTCGCGGGGGCTCGGTGCTCGGGCGCGAGGCATCGCTGCTCGGCGCGCAGTTGGGCATCGTCTCGCCGGTGCTGCTCGTGGTGTTCGTCGTGCTCGCCGCTCGCGCGGCACGCCGCGGGACGCCGCGCGAGCGGCTGGTGGCGATCGTCTCGGCGTTCATCTTCCTCTTCTTCTGCGCGAGCGCGCTGCGCAAGCCGGCCGAGCCGAACTGGCAGGCGCCGGCGTACGCGGGGGTGATCGCGCTGGCCGCGGCATGGTGGGATGGCGGGTGGCGCAGCCAGCGCGCGCGCTGGCTGCGCGTGGGGTGCGCGGTCGGCGCCGTGCTCGTGCTCGCGACGTACGTGCAGGCGGTGCGCCCGTTCCTTCCCATCGCCGCGAACGATGATCCCACCGCGCGCGGCGCCGGGTGGGCGGCGCTCGCGCGGCGCGTGGGCGTGGTGGCCGACAGCGTGCACGCGGCCACCGGCGCCCGCGTCTGGATCGCGGGCGATCGGTATCAGGAGGCGTCGGAGCTCGCCTTCCATCTGCCGTCGCACCCGCCGGTGCTCTCGCTCAACGTCGGAGGGCGGCCGAACGAGTACGACTTCTGGCCCGGCTTCGCCGAGCGCGCCGGCGCGGGTGACGCGCTCGTGCTCGTGCTCCAGCCGCGGCGCCGCGTGGTCGGCAACCGCCTGCTGATCCTGCTGCGCCCCCTCTTCACCGGGCTGGGGTTCGCCGGCAGCACCGAGCTTCGCCGCGGCGCGGAGGTCCGCGCCGTCCGCCGCATCTGGGTCCTCACCGGATGGCGTGGACGATGGCTCAGGTGAGCGAACCGCGCCGCCGCTTGCCTTCCGGGCGGCGCGCGCGGATTATCCTGTCGTCTCCCATCGCGACGTGCTCATGGCTGGCGATCCGCCCTGCTGGCTTCACCTGTTCGATGATCTCGACATGACGAACACCCTCGCGCCCGACCTCGCGCGGTTCCTGGAGTCGAACGACCAGCGCATTCACCAGGAGCTGTTCGACTTCCTTCGCATCCCGAGCGTCAGCGCGCGCTCCGAGCACGACGGCGACATCCGGCGTGCCGCCGAGTGGCTCGCCGGCGCGATGCGCGATGCGGGGCTCTCCGCCGAGATCCTGCCCACCGAGCGGCATCCGGTGGTGCTCGGCGAGTGGCGGGGGGCGGGTCCGGACGCGAAGACGGTGCTCATCTACGGCCACTACGACGTGCAGCCCGCCGAGCCGCTCGACCTGTGGACCTCGCCGCCGTTCGAGCCCACGATGCGCGACGGGAAGATCTTCGCCCGCGGCTCGGTGGACGACAAAGGACAGCTCTTCCTGCACCTGAAGGCGCTCCAGGCGCACCTCGCCACGCGCGGCACGCTCCCCGTCAACGTCATCGTCCTCGCCGAGGGGGAGGAAGAGGTGGGGAGCGACAACCTGGTGCCGTTCATCGAGAAGTACCGCGAGCGCCTCGCGTGCGACTACTGCGTCATCTCCGATTCGGCGATGTTCGCCCCGGGGCTTCCATCCATCCTGTCCTCGCTGCGCGGCCTCGCGTACTTCGAGATCACCGTGGACGGCCCGTCGAGCGACCTGCACTCCGGGAGCTACGGCGGCGCCGTGGCGAACCCCGCCATGGCGCTCTGCCGCATCCTCGCCACCTTCCACGACGCGAACGGGCACATCGCCATTCCCGGCTTCTACGACGCCGTGCGGGAGTGGGAGCCCGCCGCGCGCGCGCAGATCCGCGCGCTCCCGTTCGACGAGGAGCGCTTCCGCGAGGAGACCGGCGCCACCGCGCTCGTCGGCGAGGCCGGCTACTCCACGCTGGAGCGGCTCTGGTCGCGCCCGACCTGCGAGGTGAACGGGTTGCTGAGCGGGTACACCGGCGAGGGGGCGAAGACGGTGCTCCCGGCCAGGGCGATGGCCAAGGTGAGCTGCCGCCTCGTGCCGGACCAGGATCCCCGGGAGATCGAGCGGCTCGTGCGCGCGCACGTGGAGCGGGTGGCGCCGCGCGGCGTGCGCGTGCGGGTGGAGCACCTGCACGGCGGCCGGCCGTGGCGCGCCGAGCTGAGTGGCCCGCTGTTCGACGCGGCGCGCCGCGCGCTCGCCGCCGCGTTCGGGCGCGAGCCGGTGATCACCGGCGAGGGCGGGTCGATTCCCGTGGTCGGCGACTTCGAGCGCATTCTCGGGGTGCCGGTGCTGCTCATCGGCTTCGGCCTCCCGGGCGAGAACGCCCACGCGCCCGACGAGTGGATGAGCGACGAGAACTTCGTGCGCGGGATGCGCGCCGTCGCCACGCTGTGGGAGGAGCTCGGGCGGGCCTGAGCTCGACGGCGCATGTCCAGCGATCCGGTGGTCGCCGCGCCCCCCGCGGCCCAGGTGCCCCTCGCGCCCACCGAGGGCGCGCCGCGCTGGTCGCGGCACGGCTCGCTCTGGGTGCTCGGGATCGCGGGGCTCATCATCGCGCTGGACGTCGTGTTCCCCGAGCAGATCACCGTCGGGGTGCTGTACGTGCTCCCGATCGTCGCCGGGATCTCGCTGGACAGCGAGCGGCTGCTGTACACGCTCACGGGGATCGTCATCGCCGCGATCTTCGTCCTGTTCGCCTTCTTCCCCGGCGGCGACATCCGGGTCGGGCTCGTCAACCGGGCACTGTCGGCGGTCGCCATGCTCGGCGTGGCGCACCTCGTGGCGCGTCAGATGCGAACGCGCCGCGCGCTCGCCGAGCAGCGGCGCCGCCTCGCGCAGCTCATGGCGCTCCAGACCGACTTCGTGCGCGCGGTGAGCCACGACATCCGCGGGCCGATCGGCGCCGTGCTCGGCTACGCCGAGCTGCTGGGCGACGATCTCGGCGACGATCCCGAGCGCGTCTCCCCGGAGCGGGCGCGGCTGCTCATGGGGATCGAGCGGAGCTGCCGCACCGTGATGGCGCTCACCGACAACCTGCTCACCACCGCGAGCCTGGAGTCCGGCGACTTCCCGGTCGAGCACGCGCCGTTCGACCTCGCCGCCGTGGTGCACGACGTGGCGCGCGAGGCGTCGCTCTCGGTGCGTGACGATGGGCGCGTGCGCGTCGAGGCGCCGGCGGCGATCCCGGTGGTGTCCGACGCGTTGCGCGTGCGGCAGATCCTCATGAACCTCGTGTCGAACGCGCTCAAGTACTCGCCGTCCGACCGCGAGGTTCGCGTGGTGGCCGCGTACGCGGATGGGAGCGCTCGCGTGTCGGTGATCGACCGTGGGCCGGGGATCCCGCGCGAGGAGCAGGAGCGGATCTTCGAGCCGTTCTACCAGGCGGGCCGGCGCCGCGGCGGCGGCGTGGGGCTCGGCCTGCCGCTCGCCCGCCGGCTCGCGCGGATTCTCGGAGGCGAGCTCACGGTGCGGAGCGAGCCGGGGGAGGGGAGCGAGTTCGTGCTGCGGGTGCCGAGTGGGGAGTAGGGTGTGGTGGCGAGTGGAGAGTGGGGCATGGAACGGCGAACGGCGGGTGTGGCGTGAAGAAGGCGTGGGGAGTGGGGCGTGGAACGGGTCTCCCACACCCCACGCACGACCGCCTACGCCTTCCTCACCCTACACACGCTTCTGGTGTTCCACTCCCCACTATCCACTCCCCACTAGAATCGCCACTCCCGGATCAGGAACGCCCCGAACACGCTCGTCGCGCGAGGGTTCGGGGTCTCGGACAACGTGGGCTGCCGGAGCAGGAAGCGCGGCTCGATGCTCGCCTCGATCCGGTAGCCCTTCGGCATCCGGTGCTCGATGCTCAGCCCCGGCGCGACGAACGTCGGACGGGCCTGCAGCACGACGAACGTGCGCCGGTTCACGTACTTCCCCACCTGCACCTGGGTGCCCGCGAGCAGCGTCTCGACACCGGTGAGGGAGAAGTCGGTGGGGATGTCCGCCGGCGTGATGTCGAGCACGTCGGCGCCGATCGACCGCGCGGCGTTGGCCTGGAGCTGCTTCGCGAGCACGTCCACCGCCACGGCGGCGAGCTGCCGCGTCGCGATCCCCGCCGCCTGTCCGGCGAGCTCTCCGGTGCCCGTGCTCTGCCCGCCGAGCCCCGAGGAGCCGCCCACCTGCAGGAGCGACGATGAGGACTGCCCGAACGCGAGATAGCTGAGCAGGTCCGACTGCGAGATCGGCGGCTGCGCGTCGCTCGCCAGGGTGATCTTGGGCTGGCGCATGGTGCCGCCGATCACGATGCGGATCTTGAGCGCCTCGCGCCCCGCGAGCTGCACCTCGCGCACGGCGGTGAGCTGGAGGAGCGGATTGAGATCCGGGTCGCCGGTGAAGGTGACCGAGCCCTGCGACAGGGTGAACCGCCGCCCCATGAACGCGTACTCGCCGCGATCGGTGTTCACCACGCCCTCGAGCGACAGCGCCTGCTTCGCCTGGTTCACGGAGATCGCGAGGTCGCCCGTGGAGTAGATCTCCACGTTCGCGTCCTGCGACCGCACCCAGGTGTCGCGCGACACCCCCAGGGCGATGTCCACGCGCATGTTCTGGAGCAGCGGCGACCGCGCCGGGAGCAGCTCGCGGGTGGCCGCGGCCGAGGTGTCGGCCACGTTGCTCACGGCGGAGTCGCTCAGGGCGAGCACCTTCCCCCCGCTCGCCTCGGGCACGTAGATCGCGCCGTTCAGGATGCGCGCGCGGCCGCTGATCGCCACGTCGGTGAACGGGCCGCTCACCCCGATGTCGGCGTCGGCGCGGAGCTGTCCCTGCTCCGTGTCGAGCACCAGCGCGTCCCGCGCCGTGGCCCGCAGCGCGAAGCTCGGTCGCGTGAGCGTGGCGATGCCGACGCCGCCGCGGAGCGCGACCACGCCGCCGCCGCTCATCCCGGAGAGCGTGTCGATCACGATGCTGTCGCCGAGCATGTGCACCATCCCGCTGATCTGCCGGAGCGTGACGCCCATCGGGACGATGCGGAAGGAGGCGAAGTCCACGGCGAGACGCCCGGCGAGCGAGGGGTGCCGCGGCGTGCCGCGCGCGGCGACCAGGCCGATCACCCGGCCGCGCACATCGGCCACCGCGTCGGTGAACTTGGGGAGCGCATCGAGAGGGAGGCTGTCGGCGCGGAAGTCCACGCGCATCGCGCGGTCGAGCAGGCGCGAGCCGGTGACGCCGGCGAAGGCGAGGTTCACCGGCACGTCCGCGCGGATCGTGGCGAGCGGCAGCCCCATCCCGCGCCGCAGGTCGGCGCTCGCGGTGAGCCTGGTGTCGGCGTACGCGACCGTGGCCCGCACCGCCGGGAGCGGCGCGCCGCGATAGCTCGCGTTGGTGAGCGAGGCGGCGGCGCGCAGCCGCGGCCGCTCCCGCGTGCCGGTGAGGCGCGCGCTCGCGGTGAGCATCCCGCGCGCCACGATGTCGCCTTGCAGCAATCCCACCACGTTCGCCACGTCGAGCCCCGTGATCTCGAGCTCCACGTCGGCATCGCCCCGCTTCGGGATCGCGCCGTTCAGGAAGATGCGTCCGGCCGATCCGCGCCGCAGGTCGAGCGTGTCGATCGCCACGCCGTTCTCGCCCCAGCGCACCGTCGCGGAGCGCGCCGACACCCACCGCGTGGTGTCGAAGCGGAGCGCGACCTCGCGGAGCCGCAGCTCGCTCCGGCCGGGGTGGAGCACGATCTCGGAGTTCAGGTCGTAGCTGGCCGCCGTGTCCTGGTAGATCGCCATCTGCACGGTGGCCGATGGCTTCCGGTAGGCGGCGCGCACCTCCACGCTGTCCAGCGCGAAGCCGGCCGCCACCACGGTGTCCAGCGCCAGCCCCACGGCGATCGCGCTGCCCGGCGTGCGCGCGTCGTTCCACGCGTACTCCACGCGCGCCCGCTTGACCGCGCTCCCCCGCGCGACCACCGCGCGCGCGGCGAGGCGTCCGCGCACGTCGAACCCATCGAGACCGCCGCGCACGGTTCCCGCGGTGTACACCGCGCCGGCCACGGAGTCGCGCGCGATCGCCCGCACGCTGTCCACGTGCAGCACGGGGGCGGGCGCGCCGGTGGCGGCGCGCTCCACCGCCGTCGCCTCCGCCGTGCGCGCCGAGTCGGCGCGCGCGCGCGCCAGCGCCGCGGCCACGCGCCCCGGACGTGGCGGCACCGCCCCCGTGTCCACCGGGAGGAGGCGCCTGAGCGACGAGAGCGAGTCGATCTCCACCGCGTAGGTGAGCGTGCCGTGCCGGCCGGGAGCGAGGCCGAACGTTCCGTTCGCGCGCGCCCGGACCGTCGGCGCCGTGAACGACATCGAGTCGATCCGCGCCATGCCATCGCCAACCGCCACGCGCACGTGCAGCGTGTCGAACGGGATGCTGTCCACCGACGAGCGCGACACGTCGGCGGCGAACGTCGCGCGCATCGTCGCCGGCTTCGTGCCGTAGCCGGTCGCCCGCGCCACCGCGGTCACCGAGGTCCGCGGGCCGCGCTCGGTCACCGAGCGCAGGTCGAACAGCCGGAGCTCCGTCCCCACGTCGTACCGCTTGACCGGAGATTCCACGTCTGCCCACCCGTTCGCCACGAGCGTGCCGCCGTCCGGGAGGCGGAGGTCGCCGTTCACCCGCAGCATGGAGAGCGCTCCCGTCACGCGGAGCCGCCCCGCCGCCGTCCCGTGCAGCCGGAGCGCCGGCGCGAAGCGCCCCGCCGTGACCAGCGAGAGCGGCGCGAGCCGGATGTCGGCGTCCACCCACTTGCGCCCGCGCAGCGTCGCCGTGCCGCGCCCGCTCACCCGCGACACCGCGCCACGGTCGCGGTGCACGAGATCGGCGCTCGCCACGAGGCGGCCGAGAGTGGATCCATCCACCCGCACCGTGCCGGTGATCGTCCCGCGCACCGGGAGCGACGGCGACACCGCGCGCGCGAGATCCACCTGCAGCGGCTCGAGCCTGAGACGCAGGTCGTCCAGCCGCACCCCCTCGCCCACGCCCACGCCACCGACCGCCACCACGTGGCTCGTCCCGCCCCGCGCCGCGTCGAAGGCCACGTCCGCATCCACGCGCATCGCCGTCGGCGTTCCGGACAGCGTCGCTCGTCCGGAGAGCGTGCCGCGCCGCGGCGACTTCAATCGCGGCGCGAGCTGCTCGATGAGCCGCGTGTCGACTCGCGCGAATCGCAGACTCGTGTCGTGCACGCGAATCGGCCCGTCGCCGGTGCCGGTGGAGATCCCCACCGATCCGTCGAGCGAGGCGGAGTCGATGGTGACGTGCGCGTCGCGCACCTGGTAGTCGCTCTCCCCCTTCGCGCGGTACAGCATGGTGAGCCCGAGCGAGCCGCGTCCCGATGATGGGAGGCTCGGGTACATGAACCGGATGTCGCCGAGCGCCACCGGCGCGGCGCGCAGCGAGAGCCGCATGTCCCCCGGTCCGAGCAGGTAGGTGCCGTCGCCGCGCATCCGCGAGTGGGGGAGCGACACCGCCAGGGCGCGGAACCAGAGGGAGTCGCCGTCCAGGTGGAAGTCGCCGCGAAGCCCGCGAATCTCCGCCGCGGGCGGACGGAAGGGGAGCGCCGTCATGCGCAGCGCCGCCACGCGGATGAGCCGACTCCCGCTGTCCGGATCGGCCAGCCGGATGTGCGGCAGCGAGGCCTGGATGTCGCGGTAGTCCATGACGGTCTGGAATCCGCCGGCGACGCGCTCCACCCGCGCGCGCGTGTCGCCGCCGAGCGCGGCGCGGATCACGCTGTCGCGCTCGGCGGCGCGGAGCGAGTCGCTCGGCGCCCACGGCATGCGCACCACCACGCGGCCGTCGGTGATCCGGACGTTGTCCAGCGTGATCCAGGAGCCGAAGCCGGGGGGCTGATTCGGCTGTTTGGGCTTGGTCGGGAAGATCCGCTCGAAGTTCCACTCTCCGCCAGGCGGATGGTTCAGCACCACCACCGGGTGCTCGAGCGCGAGGCTCGTGAGCACGATCTTCTTGGAGAGGAAGGTGCGCACGGCGTACTGCGCGCGGGCGCGGTCCACGGCGAGGAACGGGTTCCCGGCGCTGTCGGTGATGGAGAGGTCGGAGAGCACGATCCCCGAGAGCAGGTTCCCCCGCACGTTCCCGACGCGCACGATCCCGTGCGCGCTCTCGTTCAGCGCCTTCACCGCGAAGCGGCGCACGCGCTCCCGTCCCCAGCTCGTGTTGGTGAACACGAGAATGGCGAGCAGCACCACCACGAGGATGGCGGCGAGCACGCCCAAGAGGATGCGCAGCGCCGTCCGCATCAGAACGCCTGCCCGATCGAGAGGTGCAGCGTCAGGCGGCTCAGGATCTTCCGCAGGCCGCTCCCCGTGTCCTCGAGCGGATCGAAGTTCTTCGTCTTCGTCAGCTCGACGATGCTGCGCGTGCTGTCCGGGTTCACGAGCTCGGTCACCACGTGCAGCCGTTCCACGAGCGTCGGCTTGATCCCGAGGTCCACGCGGATGGGGCCGACGGGCGACTTGTAGCGCACGCCGAACCCCGGCGTGATCGCGCCGGTGCCCTTGGTCACGTCGCGGAGCGCGCCCTCGCCCACGAACGCGCCGTCCACGAACACCGCGCCGAAGAGCTGCTTCCAGATCGGGAAGCGGTACTCGATGCTCGCCTCGATCACCGACGTCCCGCCGGTGGGCCGCGGCTCGAACGCGCTCGACGGCACGCGGCTGGGGTCGCAGCTCCGGTCGGCGATCGTCGCCATGGTGCACCCGCTGTCGATCAGGATCTGCGGGTCCACGGTGAGGACGCGTGGGCCGAGCTGGTTCTCCCCGTATCCGCGCACCGACTGCGAGCCGCCGGCGTAGAAGCGCTTGCGCGGGTGGAGGATGTCGCCGCTCGTGTCTCCCGGGGTGCCGAGCGCGTTCCCGGTGCTGCGCAGCGACTTCACCCACCCGAAGCGCACGTGGCCCGCGAGCACGCCGTGCCAGAAGGGCATGTAGCGGCTGGCATCGCCGGAGATCCGGTTGTACCGGAAATCCGACCCGGTGAACGCCGAGGCGTGCTCGAGGTCGAGCCGCGCCTGGTAGCCGGTCGTCGGATCGAGCGGATCGTCCGAGCGGTCGGTGAACAGGTCGAGCGACACGGGGGAGAGCGCGTGCCGGCCGCGCAGCGCGTTGATCGTGGGGCGCTCGCACACCCCGTAGTTCACGCAGAAGTAGATGCCGCCGGCGTCGACCTCGGTGAGCTCGTAGCGGTACACGAGGCTGAGCGGGGAGCGCGGCGCCACGTCGCGGGTGAAGGACGCCGCCGCCCCGTAGCCGCGGTCGATGAAGATCGCCGGCGCGCTCTGGCGGTGGGCGAAGATGCTGAAGCCGAGCGTGTTGCGCGGATCGTGGAACCAGGGCTGCGTCAGGTCGATGCTCGACTGGAAGTTCGGGCGCAGGTACGGCGCGGCCTCGACGTCGTTCAGGTTGCCGGTGACGTTCTGGAAGATCCCGGTGCCGTTGAGCGAGGGGGCGAGCAGGTTGCTCACCACCCCGGTGATCGCCAGGCGGCGCGCGCCGCCCAGCCAGTTGTAGTCGGTGTAGCGCGCCTCGAGCTGGCCGAAGTCGACGGTGTTGAACCCGCCGGAGAGCCGGACATCGCGGAAGGGCGACTCCTCCACGCCGATGGCGATCCGCTTCGTCGAGTCGCCGGGGGGCGGGATGGTGATCACGGCGCGCCGGAAGAGGTTCGACGCGTAGAGGTTGCGCTGGCTCTCGACGATGTCTCGGCGGCGGTAGATCTCGCCCGCCCTGAGCGTGATCATGTTGTGGATCGTCTCGAGCGACACGCCCTCGTTGCCGCGCACGATGACGGTGTCGATGTGCGCCTGCCAGCGCGGATCGACCGTCACGCGGACGGCGGCGGAGCGATCGCCGCGCGCGAGGATGATCGTGTCGCGCAGGACGGCGTCGGAGTAGCCGTCGTCCCACAGGACGTTGCGGAGCAGCACGAGGCTCGAGTCGAGGGCGATCAGGTCGAGCGGCTTGCCGGCGTGCAGGAGCATCGCCTTGCGCAGCGCCTTCCTCGTGAGCAGCGACTCGGGGCGGACGACGGTGACCGAGCTGACCAGCGTCGGCGCGCCCTCGGTGATCGCGAACCGCACGCGCACCCCGTCGCCCTTGCGCGTGACGGCGGTGTCCACCGCGGTGTCGCGATAGCCGCGCCTCCAGTAGAACACCTTGATGCGCAGGACGTCGCGCTTCAGCTCGGTGCGATCGAGGTAGTGCTTGGCGACGAACAGCTTGGAGTCGCTGAACCAGCAGAAGGGAGCGAGCAGGATCGACTTGCACGCGTTCGCCTGCGTGGCGATGCTGTGCCGCAGCTCACTCGCGTCGACGTGATGCACGCCGGTGAGCGACAGCGCCTCGACCTCGGGGCTCTCGCGCTCATCACGCCCCCCTCCCGCCCCCTGCGCGCGCAGTGGCGCGGTGGCCGCGAGCACGGCGCCGATGACTCCCAGGCCGAAGAGTCCCAGGGGGTGGCGAGGCATGCTCGCTGATGGAGCAAGCTAGGGGCCACCTCTCGAGGGGCTGGGGGCTGGGGGCCGGGGGCCGGGGGAGGACCACGACAGGCAGCGCTCCGCGCTGCGCTGTCGCACAATTGTGCGAGGGGGGCGGCGCGAATGATTCGCGCCGCCCCCCTCGCGGTCATCCCCTGGCCCCTGGCCCCCGGCCCCTTGCCCCTACTCGCCCCCCCCTCACAGCCCCGAGAGGAGCGCGTCGTTGTTCGGCGTGTTCGCGATGCGCTTGATCAGCCATTCCATTCCCGCCTGCGGCGGCATCTGCTGCAGGCCGCGGCGGAGCGTGAACACCGCGTCGAGCTGGTCGGGGCGGAAGAGCTTGTCCTCGCGTCTCGTGCCGCTCGTGGCGATGTCGATCGCGGGGTAGATGCGCTTCTCGGCGAGACCACGGTCGAGCTTGATCTCGCAGTTCCCCGTTCCCTTGAACTCCTCGAAGATCACGTCGTCCATGCGCGACCCGGTTTCCACGAGCGCGGTGGCGATGATCGTGAGCGAGCCGCCGCCGTGCTGCGGCGCCACGGACCGCGCCGAGCCGAAGAACGCCTTCGGCTTCGCCATGGCCGTCGCATCGAGGCCGCCGGAGAGGGTGCGTCCGGTCCCTCGCTCCACGGTGTTGTGCGCGCGCGCGAGACGCGTGAGCGAGTCGAGCACGATGACCACATCACGTCCGCTCTCCACGAGCCGGCGGGCGCGCTCGAGCACCATCTCGGCGACGTCCACGTGACGCTCCGCGGGTTGGTCGAAGCTCGATGCCACGACCTCGCCGCGCCCCCAGGAGATCATCTCGCTGACCTCCTCGGGACGCTCGTCCACGAGGAGCACGAGGAGCACCGCCTCCGGGTGATTGATCGCGATCCCCTCGGTGATCGCCTGGAGGAGCATCGTCTTTCCCGCGCGAGCCGGCGCGACGATGAGCGCGCGCTGGCCGTAGCCGATCGGCGCGATCAGGTCGATCGCGCGCCGCGTGAGCTCCGGTCCGCCCTTGGCGGGGCGGCCGGTCTCGAGCACGAGCTTGCGGTCGGGGTAGCTGGCGATGAGGGAGCTGAAATCGGGGCGGCGGGCGGCGGCGGCCGGCTCGCCCCCGTTCACGCGCTGGATCTCGGCGACGGTGGTGCGACCGCGGTGATCGCGCCCCGTGGTCGCCTCCACGAGATCGCCACGTCGCAGCGCGAACTGGCGCACGAGGTGCGGCGGGACGAAGGCATCGCCCGGAACGGGGAGGTAGCTGTCGACCGCGCGGCGAATGAATCCGCCGTCGCGCGCCGCATCGAACCACCCCTCGGTGGTGCCGTCGGCCACGACGGTCACGGCGGGTCCACTCGCGTGGTGATCGGGGCGCGGACCTCCGCGCCCGCGTCCGCGCCGGCCGCGTCGTCCGTTGAATCGGCCGTCGCGCCCCTGCTGTCCCGACGGCGCCGGCGAGCCGGTTCCGTTCATCGTGCCCTCGTCCGCGCCGGGCACCTGGGGCGTCGCGTCGCCGCCGGTGGGCGCGGGCGCGTCATCGCGATACGGACTCGGCTCGGGAGGAGCGTCGAGAGGAGCGCGGTTCTGCGGACGCGGCCCGCGGCCGCGCCGGGTCGGACGTCGACGATCGTTCATGCAGCGTTGATTGTCATGGGTGAATACTTGACGCTGGGACCGCTGCTCACGCGAGGAGCGTCCGACACGCCGTTGCCACGAATCTCATGGATGGGCCGCCGCCTCGAGCGGCGAGCGCGATCATTCCGATGGCTGAATGGAGCCTGGATTAGCTGGCGAGCCCCGATTCGCTTTCGCGGGCCGATGCATGCTCCTCTGCGCCGCACCCTGGGCGGCTCGACCCGGCCGGTGTGGAGACACGCGCTCCACCAAGCGACCGAACGTCATCGCGACCGCGGCACTCGACGGAGAGGCCGGCTGTAGCGCGATGTCACGTGGGCTCTGCCACGCGACTGGCGGCCGGGGAGTCCATCCGGCGGCCACCTCGATTATCACCTTGCACCGGCCAATGCGCAACCTTCAGGCCGCGTCTCGCATCCGGAAGTCCAGCGTCGCACTTCCGGCGGCACGGCGCATCGTACGCCCGTGTCTCACCGGGCGGCCAGCTTCTGCTCCACCACGGAGTCCAGATCGCGCACCGTTCCGATCACTCGACGCACGAGCTCGATGATCCGGTCCACCGCCGCGCGTTGCCCTTCATCGAGCGCGGGCTCCATCCCTAGGAGCTGTGCCTCGGCGAGGAGGGCGGCGAGCGGATTGTTGAGCTGGTGCTGGACGACCGCGGTGAGTCGCTGGAGCTCGGTCTGCGGCGGGGTCGCTTCCGTGGAAGACGACCTCGGGGAGGGCTCTGTCACGGGCTGACGCGACCTCTGGCCATGAGATATCTTAATGTAATCATGATTTCGCCATCAATCGACCCCGCCACGGAAATCGCCAACGCGGTCGAGGAGTACCGGGAGAGCAACAACTTCGCCGCGCTGCTCGACCGCCTGCTCGAGGTCTCCGCCGCCGCCGACCTGGATGCGCTCGTGGCCGCCGTCGAGCCGTACCGTGAGATCCCCGAGGTAGCGGGTCCCGTCTACGAACGGATCGTGGCCGAGCGCCCCGACGACGCGCGGGCCCTCGTGATCCTCGCCAACTCGTACTGGCTCACCGGGCGCGGCCCCGACGCGGTCGGGGAGCTCGCCTCCCGCGCGATCGCCGCCGACCCCACCAACCGCGGCGCGTGGCACCTGTGGGCCCTCACCGAGCCGGAGCTCGCGGAGCGGGTGGCACGCTGGCAGCAGGTGACCGAGCGCTTCCCCGACGACGAGCTCGCGCGGGCCAACCTGGCCGACAACGCCGCGAGCCTCGCCACCACGGAGCGCGATCGTGGCGCGCTGCAACTCGCGATCCACACCTACCAGGGACTCCTGCGCACCGCGACCAGACCGGAGCAGCGGGAGGCGCTGGAGCACGCCATCGCCACCCTGACGGGGTGGACGCTGTGAGCCACCGGCACGACGACGGCTCGGCGCTCGCCGAGTTCCGCGAGTTCCGCGAGCGGATGAACGAGCGGATCCTCGGCGAGGGGAACCTGGTGATCAACCGGTTCTTCGCGCTCGACGCCCGCACGTACGAGGCCGGCGCGCTGGACGCGAAGACCAAGGAGCTCCTGGGTCTCGTCGCGTCGATGGTGCTGCGCTGCGACGACTGCATCACGTACCACCTCATCCGCTGCCGCGAGGAGGGGGCCACGCGCGCCGAGATGTTCGAGGCGTTCTCGGTGGCCCTCACCGTCGGCGGCTCGATCGTCATCCCGCATCTGCGGCGGGCGGTCGACCGGTGGGGGGAGGTGGAGCGGCTGGGGGACGGGGATCAGGGGCCGGGGGTCGGGGGGGAACGGCGGGGATGAAGAGCGGCGGGACGGCACACCCCGATGCTCCTCTCCCCGCCGCTCCCTGTCGTTGACGTCCCCGATCCCTCTTCCCCGTCCCCGCTTCATCCCCCCCGGCTCCCGACCCCCGGCCCCTGGCCCCTAGGCAGACGCATCCCTCACCCCGCGCGCCGTCAGGCGCTGCACGACGGTGAGGAGCTCGGTCAGGTCGAACGGCTTCTGCAGCACCGGGCAGCCGCAGGCCTCGATCAGCTCCTGGGCGCGCTCGCTCGCATCGCCGGTGGTGAAGATCGTGCGGCGCTTGAGGTGGGGCTGGAGGGAGGCGGCGAGCTCGAACAGAACGTCGCCTCGCATGTCGGGGATGCGGAGGTCGACCACGAGGCAATCGAAGTGCTCCGACCGCACGAGGGTGTGCGCGACCTCGCCTGACTCGACGGAGCGCACATCGAACCCCGCGCGCGTGAGCGCGATGGTGAGGGCTCGGCAGATCGACGGTTCGTCGTCGACCACCAGGACGCGAACCCGTTCGTTGAAGATCATCATCCCTTGCTCTCCCCGTGGCGGCACAGCCGTGCCGTCAGTTGCTCCATGAACTTCTCCGGCTCCACGTGCTCCCGAAGCATCGTGGGCGTGAGCCCCGTCGCCGCGCGCACCTGGCGCGCGAAGAGCCGGGGTGACGCGTAGCCCAACTTCCTCGTGATGTCGTCCAGCAAGAAGCCCGGATCGCGCATGTAGTGCATGGCGCGCGTGAGGCGGGCCGCCAGGATCAGCGTCCGCGCCGACGCGAGTCCGACGCGGTCGAGCCATCGATCGAGATTTCGGCGCGTCATCCCGGCAGCGGCCGCCAGGTCCTCGACGCCGTGAAACGCGTGCGGTGCATCGAACAGCTGCCCGATCGCTCGGCGCAGGAGCTGGGGCGCGCCATCGAGGCACGACTCCATCCCCCGCATCACGATCTCGCCGAGCCGGTGTGCCGGCACTCGCTCGATCAGCTCGCGGACGCGCCGGGGCTCGTCATCGAACCCGCGGAGCATCACGTGCTGCACACCGCACTTCGCCAGCTCGACCGTCGCCTTCAGCGTCTCGGGGGTGAGCGACGTGTACACGACGACGGGGAGCGTCGGATACCGCCCGAGCAACATGCGTATCTCATCGACCTCGATCCTTCCGTCGGCGCGCGGATCGACGACAGCGACGTCGATGGGCCGCGTGCGCGCAACGTCGACGAGCGTGCTCCAATCGTCGGTGACGATTAGAGAATGCTCATCATCGAGGGCGATGCGGAGGTGGGAGAGGAGGGGAGAAGAGAGGCGTGCGGCGACTTCCACGGTTGGCGCAACTTTGTCCTAAAAGTGCACATCGCTGTCCTAAAATGTGCATTTACCAAAGGACGCGCCAACGTAGCTTGCGTGACAGATGCGACGCCAATCACACCCTGCCCGCGAGGTTCAAATGGTCCGCCGTCACCTTGCTCTGCTCGCTCTCGCTTTCGCCACCTACGCTCTTGCCGCCTGCGCCGCCTCCCCCACGGCGCCCAAACAGAGTGCTGATTGCGCGATCA